>JAIBEY010000072.1 GCA_019459525.1 Prolixibacteraceae bacterium | reverse complement strand
CACCCTCCGTCATTGCGAGTCCGACGAAGGAGGACGCGGCAATCCCTTGATGACATCAGATTGCCTCATTCCGCTACGCTCCATTCGCAATGACGCTCCGAGGAAACGTCATTGCGAGGAGTTGGAGTGAAACGGAAACAGACGAAGCAATCTGTTGTGAATACCCACCTCCTTTGTGCCTGAGCGCGAAGCAATCTCACATCATCAGAACGACACAAACAATAATCCATGGAACGAGGAGGTTACATTTACATCTTAACCAACAAAAACCATACGGTATTATATACTGGTGTCACGAGCAATCTGGGTAACCGTTTGCATGAACACCGCACCGGCTTTTATAAAGATTCGTTTACATCACGATACAACGTAACCAAGTTGGTGTATTTCGAGGAATTCTTATCCATTGAGGATGCCATCCACCGGGAGAAGCAGATCAAAGCAGGTTCACGTCAAAAGAAACTGGATTTGATCAACCGCCTCAACCCAGACTGGAAAGATTTGTCAGGCTCTTTTGAATGACGGATTGCGTCATTGCGAGCGAAATGAAATGGAGCGTGGCAATCTGTTGTAACCTCCCACCCTCGTTGGAGCCTGAGCGCGAAGCAATCGAAGGCCTTTGCGAGTCCGACGAAGGAGGACGTGGCAATCCCTTGATGACATCAGATTGCTTCATTCCGCTACGCTCCATTCGCAATGACGCTCCGAGGAAACGTCATTGCGAGGAGTTGGAGTGAAACGGAAACGGACGAAGCAATCTCACATGAATTCGTAAAGATTGCTTCACTGCGTTCGCAATGACGTGAACCTTGATCGAACCGTCATTGCGAGCGGAATGAAATGGAGCGTGGCAATCTGTTTGCATACGACTCCCCTGTTGGAAACCCCCATTCAATAACAGAAAATAAACGAATGAAACTGAAACATTACCATATCCTATTGTTGCTGCTAGTGAGTACAACAACCTTGCAGGCACAAAACCGTACGGATTCTGTTACCTACAGTATCAATAGCCGCTTTACCGGAGGCACCGGAACGTATGCCCCATTCTTATCAACAGCCAACCAATACGACCGGTATAGTTTTTCACCCAATTCGCTGGCACTGTGGGGCACCTTACACAAAAAGATAACTGCCGAAAATGATTTTGATTACGGGTTTGGGGTAGAGTTGGATGGAAATGTTTCGGCAAAGCAAAGCAGCTTTTTCCCCGGAGAACTTTACATCCAGGGCAAACTACATTTTCTGAATATGTATGCGGGAATGAAACAGGAGGTCTTTGGGAATCAGGATCCCGAACTTTCAAGTGGTGGAATGCTGTGGTCGGCAAACAGCCGCCCGATCCCCAAAATAGCCATCGCATCCAATGGATATACAACAGTACCCTGGACCAAAGGTTATGTAGAGTTTAATGCGGGCCTTTCTCACGGTTGGATGAATGAGGATGCAGGTACCGACAATCTATTGTTACACCACAAGTATGCCTACATCCGTATAGGCGGCACATCAATACCTGTAAACCTGAGCTATGGTGTTCAGCACGTTGCCCAGTGGGGAGGACAATCGGAACAATACGGGACCATGCCGGTAAACTGGGATAATTATTACCGGATATTTCTGGGTAAAAGTGGAAGCTCCTCGGCAACCCAGTCAGACCAGATTAATACATTGGGCAACCACATCATTTCTCAAAACCTGGGATTGGATGTAAAGCTCCCATCTGCCACATTCTCCCTGTATTGGCAAAACCTGACAGAAGAACCTCCGGTGAAACTACTTCCAAACTCCCCTAACCGGGAGGACGGACTATGGGGAATATCCGTTAAACTTTCCAAAGTCAAAAGCTTAAATCAGTTTGTTCTGGAATATTTAAGTACGACCGATCATAACGGTCCATGGCACGATTTGGACGGGGTCATCTACGGAGGACTTGATCCGTATTACATCAGCGGACAAAATCCAACAGGATGGACTTACAAGGGAATGACCATTGGAAATCCCTGGTTGACCTCACCAAAATACAACGAAGATGGTTCTGCTTCGATTAAAAACAACACCGTCCGCCTGTACTATTTTTCTGGGAAAGGGACAATTAAAACAATCAACTACCGGTTAACTCTGGCCTATTCGGAAAATTATGGAATGGCTGACATCATTTATGAAAACCGTAAAGACCAATTCTCCTGGCTGCTGGAAAGCTCAACAGCGGTAAGGTTTCTGAAAAACACACAAGTCAAAGCAGGAATATCCGGTGATCATGGCGACTATTACGGGAATAATCTTTCACTTATTCTGGGAGTATCCTATTCCGGTTCCTGGGGATTCTAACCTTTCGGGTTACGGGTGCAGAAAGAACGACTAAAACCTGAAGAACCAAAGGCTGTTTAAATTTGATTCATTCCATATGTTTCAAAATTAAATACTTTTCGGGTCTTCCGTAAGCGCAAGTCTGAAAGAATAACTTTAACAGATTCCCAATCCGGATTCAGTGAATTATGATACGAATATGTTGAATATCATACAAAACGTTTATTCTTTTTAGAATACATAAACAAAAGTATTCATCAGTTTACCTTACCTTTGAAGTCGTCCATACGAACCAAATAAAAAGAACAAGAAAATAATCTGAAATAATATCCTTAAAATATGGTACGAATTAACTCAACGTAAAAGAAAATCTGAACACATTTCCCAAGTTGTTTTAAAGATCAGCCCAACCATTAGACAAAAAATAAAAAACGCAAGCAACCTTTTACCTTCCAGAAACATCTTAAGCGAAGGCAACTTTTCCATCCCCCTCAAATAATTTAACGTTAATGAAAGCACGTGAAACTGAACTGGCATATATATACCTATTCTTTGACCTTATAATCCTGAATCTGTCCATCGTCTTTATGGCCTGGTACAGCCTTGACATTTCACTTCGAAATTACTATGATATAAGTATATACCTTTTTCATGGCAACCTGGCCTGGATCATTACCTATTTTATCTTCAGCAAAAAAAATCTGTTTCTGCGGGATAGTTTTCTTAACCGGATTATACGTATCTCCAAACGGACACTGTTTTTTTTAGTTTGTCTGAGCGTACTGGCTTTTTTGCTAATGCCCCAATGGTATTCACGCAATTTCCTTATTGAATATACCGTTCTCTTTTATGTGGGTAAACTTGTATTCTATTATTTTCTTTATACCTACCTGAAAAGAAATCGACAAAACGGAAAAAACATTAACCGGGTAATCATTTTCGGGGTAAACGACACCTCCCGCCTGCTTCGGAGGATCATCGACAGCAATTATTTATTGGGTTACCGTTTTGTGGGATATGTCAGTAATGTTAGCGATGAAGATCCTGATATAATTGGTCATTCAGACAACCTGGATTCATTAATTGATCAGCATCAGGTACAAATGGTATTTGTGGCGATGTCAATTTTCTCTGAAGGGACAAAAGAGCATGAAGTGCTAAAAATATGCAATCAAAAAGGTATCCGGTTAAGATTTATTCCGGAAAATCAACGCTGGTATAAATCGCGGCTCAACATGGAATCTGTTGGAGGTTTGGTACTGATTAACCCGCAGGAAATTCCGCTGGATGATTTAGGATCCAGAGCCGCTAAGCGCCTGTTTGACATCCTGTTTTCTGGTTTTGTAATTCTGTTTGTTTTTACCTGGTCGATGCCCATCATCGCCCTGTTGATTAAACTCAGTTCGAAAGGACCAGTCTTTTTTGCACAAAAGCGAACAGGTATCAACAATCAGACATTTACTTGTTTAAAATTTAGAAGTATGCAGGTGAATGACGAGGCTGATGAAAAACAAGCAACGGCTAACGACTGTAGGACAACACGGATCGGACAATTTCTCCGCAAAACAAACATTGACGAATTTCCTCAATTTTTTAATGTATTTATGGGACAAATGTCGGTTGTGGGACCACGTCCGCATATGTTAAAACATACTGAAGAATACTCGAAACTAATCAAACATTACCTCATCCGGCACTATGTGAAACCTGGGGTTACGGGCTGGGCCCAGGTTAACGGATTACGTGGGGAAACGGATGAACTCTGGAAAATGGAACAACGTGTTAAACACGATATGGAGTATATCGAAAACTGGACTTTCTGGTGGGACATCGCCATCATCTGGCAAACCTTATTTGGAGCCGATACCTATAAGAACGCTGGATAGTTTCCGGAATAGGATCTGGCTATAAACGCATATGTTATTGCTGCAAAAAATAACGAAGTATGCTACATGCATCATCCTAAATAAGAAGCTCATTATGAAATTACGAGACAGTGAATTGTTAATCATATACCTGATCATCGACCTGATCATTTTAAACTTTTCCATTCTGTTAATGGCATGTTTAAGTAAGGAAATCAGCGTTTACAACTCTAATGATCTGAGTGTATATATTTTAAAAGGAAACCTTGCATGGATTATTGCTTATTTTACTTTCAGCAAAAAGAACCTTTACCTGAGAGACGGATTTACCAATCGGATTTTGCGCATCACCAAACGGACACTGATCTTTCTCGCAGTATCAGCAACCATTACTTTTTTTCTGATGCCCCAACGTTTCTCCCGAATCTTTTTTATCGAATATACGTTCATCTTTTATGTCACGCAACTGATTAGTTACTGGGTTTTCTATCTCTACCTCCAGTATAACAGGGAAAGGGGAACGCACATCAATCGGGTTTTTATCATTGGTATCAATAAAAACAATCAGCTCCTGAGGCAGATTATCGATAAAAACCCAATTCTGGGTTATCATTTTGCAGGTTATATCAGCTCCAACAAATCGGACGACATTGAGGTTCTGGGCACTATTGAAGAATTACCCGAACTGGTTGGAATTCATCGGGTACAAACGATATTTGCATCCATTCCTGTCCCCTATCATCCGAATACAGAAAAGCACTATTTAAACTTATGTAACCAACTGGGTGTCAGACTCCGGTTTATTCCGGAGAATCAACGCTGGTATTCTTCGGACATCAACCTGGAATCTATTGGGAAAATTGTTGTCATCAATCCGCAGGAAATACCTCTGGATAATTTGGCATCACGGATATGGAAACGATGGTTTGATATTATTTTCTCCATGTTATTCTTTTTGTTGATCTTTTTCTGGTTATTACCCATTATTGCTATTTTAATTAAACTCAGTTCGAAAGGGCCTGTCTTTTTTGTTCAGAAAAGAACTGGCTTCAACAATAGAATATTTAACTGTTACAAATTCAGAAGCATGCAGGTTAACGACTGTGCCGATGAGAAACAGGCTACAGAAAACGACACCCGCATCACCAAAATGGGCCACTTTCTCCGCCGAACCAATCTGGATGAGTTACCGCAGTTTATTAATGTATTTCTTGGACAAATGTCGGTTGTTGGTCCGCGCCCCCATATGCTGAAACATACGGAACAATACTCCGAACTTATCAAGTATTATCTGGTTCGCCACTACGTAAAACCCGGAGTTACGGGCTGGGCCCAGGTTAATGGGTTGCGCGGCAAAACCGACGAACTCTGGAAAATGCAAAAACGCGTAATGTACGACATGGAGTATATCGAAAACTGGACTTTCTGGTGGGACATTAAAATCATTTTAATGACCATATGGGGAAAAGAGGCATTTAAAAATGCCCTCTAGCTTTGAAACTGATTCAATTCGATTTGCTCTGAAAGAGAAGTCACCCTCTTAGCCTTTTCATAAGGCAGAACATTTTCCCCAATCAACCTATTGGATCATTTATTAAAGCCAGAATCTACCCGCCATATAAACAAAAGAAGTCCAATCACTGTTTTGCTTACAACCTGTGCAATTTTCTCAGTAAAATGATTTAAATTTATTTGCTCGAAAATCAGCATTAAAAGCATGAATGATAGATCTCCGAAATAGTAACCCTTTTGATAAATAATATAGCCGTCGTCTGATAGCCGGGAACTGATAATAAACATCTGAATAGAAAACTTATCATTTAAATAATCCTTATATGACACAAAAAACAGCATTAATCACCGGTGTTACCGGTCAGGATGGAGCTTATCTGAGTGAATACCTTTTAAAAAAGGGATACATGGTACACGGTATAAAACGTCGTGCATCGATGTTTAACACCGAACGTATCGACCATATTTACGAAGATCCGCATGTTGAAAACCGAAAGTTTCAATTGCACTATGGCGATTTGACCGACAGTATGAACCTGACCCGTATCATTCAGGAAACACAACCCGATGAAATATATAATTTAGCGGCAATGAGCCACGTTGCTGTCAGTTTTGAAACACCCGAATATACAGCCAATGCTGACGGACTCGGAACTTTACGTATTCTGGAAGCTGTGCGGTTACTCGGATTAGCTCAGAAAACCCGTATTTACCAGGCTTCTACTTCTGAGTTATACGGTATGGTCCAAGAGGTGCCTCAGACCGAAAAAACACCATTTTATCCACGCTCACCGTATGCCGTAGCCAAAATGTACGCGTACTGGATTACGGTCAATTATCGCGAAGCCTATAAAATGCACGCCAATAACGGCATTCTCTTCAACCATGAATCTCCTATCCGCGGCGAAACTTTTGTCACCCGTAAAATTACCCGCGCCATCAGCCGTATTGCTTTAGGAATGCAGGATCAGCTTTTCCTCGGAAACCTTTCTTCCATGCGCGACTGGGGACATGCCAAAGACTATGTCCGCGCAATGTACCTCATCCTTCAGCAAGACCAACCCGATGACTATGTGATTGCAACCGGAATTACAACAACCATCCGCGACTTTGTTAAAATGGCGTGTGCCGAAATTGGTCTCGAAGTGGCATTCAAAGGAGAAGGTGCCGAAGAAAAAGGGTTCCTTGTAGGTATTGACGAGAATTTATTTACCGAGAAAGTTGGAGCTCACTATGTTGCCGGAATTAAGGCCAGAATGGTTCCCGAATTGGTTGAAGGAAGTCTTTCCAAGGCCATTATCAATGTCGATCCCAAATATTTCAGGCCAACCGAAGTTGACCTGCTGATTGGTGATCCAACCAAATCAAAAAGCAAATTAGGTTGGGAACCCAAATACGATCTGCAGGGTCTGGTTACCGACATGATGCAATCCGACATCAAACTCATGAAAAAGGATGCCTGGTTGAAAGAAGGTGGTTACCGGACAATGAACTACTTCGAATAATTAAGCCACAAAGTGTACGGATTGATATGAATGACTAAAAATAAATTCATGTCAATCCGTAAAATTTTCGGACAAACAAAAAAACATGAAAAAGAATTCAAAAATATATGTAGCCGGGCATCGTGGTCTGGTAGGTTCTGCCCTCTGGAAAAACCTACAGATGAAAGGATACTCCAACCTGATTGGAAGAACCTTTGACGAACTGGATTTAATGGACACCAAAGCAGTTAATCAGTTCTTCGAACAGGAACAACCGGAATACGTGATTCTGGCCGCTGCCAAAGTGGGCGGAATTGTAGCCAATAACACGTATCGGGGTCAGTTCATTTACGAAAACCTGATGATCCAGAACAATGTGATTCATGCAGCGTACCTGAACAACGTAAAAAAACTACTCTTTTTGGGAAGCACCTGCATCTATCCGCGTGATGCCCCGCAACCCATGACAGAAGATTGCCTGTTAACTGCACCACTGGAATATACCAATGAGCCTTATGCCATTGCCAAAATTGCCGGAATTAAACTTTGTGAAAGCTACAACCTGCAATACGGAACCAATTTTATTTCGGTAATGCCCACCAATTTGTACGGTCCAAACGACAATTTCGATCTCGAAAAATCGCACGTACTTCCGGCCATGCTCCGGAAAATGTACCTGGGTAAATGCCTGGAAGAAAACAATTGGGATGCTATTCGTGAAGATCTGAACAAACGCCCGATCGAGGGAGTCTCTGGCAGTGCTGATGCCCCCCAAATAGAAGCTAAACTTGGGAAATACGGGATCCGTCGGAATCCATCGAAATCTGCACAGGCTGTAGAAGTGGAAATCTGGGGAACAGGAGCACCCATGCGCGAATTTTTATGGAGTGAAGAAATGGCTGATGCCTGCGTTTTCCTGATGGAGAATGTTGACTTTCAGAACGTCATTGCGAACGAAGTGAAGCAATCACAACAAAAACAGATTGACCCACTTCCTCCGGTCGTTCGCAATGGCACAGAAATTAGGAACACCCACATCAACATTGGCACGGGCAAAGAAGTTTCGATCCGTGAACTGGCCACCCTAATCAAAGAAAAAGTTGGATTTAACGGAGAACTCGTGTTCAACACCTCCAAACCCGACGGAACACTGCGTAAATTGACCGACCCGTCGAAACTTCATTCCCTGGGCTGGCACCATCAAATCGAAATCGGCGAAGGAATTGAGAAATTGTATCAGTGGTATTTAGAACGCTAATTCATTCGAATTTAAACGAATACTTGCGAATAATATGACTGATATTCTTTTTAAAGATGAGAGTTATGCAATAATTGGGGCATGCATAAAAGTGCACACCGAACTTGGAGCTGGATTTTTAGAAGCAGTTTATCAGGAATCATTGGAGAGAGAATTCTTGAAACGCAATATTCCATTTCAGCGACAACCCAAACTTTCGCTCTATTTTGATGGAGAGAAGCTAAAGAAATATTACATCGCTGATTTTCTTTGCTATGGTTCTATTGTTATTGAAATAAAAGCAACATCCTTCATCTCGGAAATAAATATCAAACAACTCCAAAATTCCCTCAAAGCCTCAAAACACCGTTTAGGCATTTTGATTAACTTTGGAACATCTTCATTGACCTCAAAACGCATTTTGAACTCTTCGCATTAATTCGCTCCAATTCGCCTAATTCGCACCTAAAATGAAGCATCTTATCTCTGTTCCCACCAATACCATCCCGCATTTTCATCAAATCTCGGGTCTTTCTCCCGAAAACTGGTTTGTCACCTCCGACCCTGAAGGTAATCGCGTTGGTTCCGGTGGAGGAACAGCGCATTTGCTTACCGAACTGTTTCGCCGTGAAAAAGAGGAAAGCTTTGATGAATGGCTTGCTAAAGAAAAACGGGTTCTGATTCATGCCGGGGGACAAAGCCGAAGGCTTCCAGCCTACGCGCCATTAGGCAAAAGCTTATTGCCTATGCCTGTCTTTCGCTGGTCGCGCGGGCAACAGCTCAACCAACGGCTCATTCATCTTCAAACGCCATTATTCGATCAGATACTTGAAAGGGCGCCAGAGAAACTCCATACCCTGGTGGCCAGTGGCGACACCCTGATCTTTTCGGGCAAAAATATTCCTGAAATTCCGGAAGCAGATATCGTTTGCTTTGGGATGTGGCTCGAACCTGAAAAAGCGACCAATCACGGTGTGTTTTTTGCCACCCATGAAAATCCAGGCGACTTGCAGTTTATGCTGCAAAAACCTTCAATATCTACCATCAAAGAACTCATACACCAGTACTATTTTCTGATGGATATTGGGATTTGGCTACTGAGCGACAAAGCCGTTGACTTACTCATGAACCGTTGTGGCTGGAATGGGAAAAAATACGAAAACGCCATTCCGGCGAATTACGATTTGTACAGCGATTTCGGCACAGCTATGGGCGAATCGCCACGGACAGCCGACCGTGAAGTTAGCGAGTTAAAAGTAGCTTTGATAAATCTGGAAGGGGGCGAATTTTACCATTTAGGTAACACCTCCGAACTCATTACCTCCAATTTGGCCATCCAAAACAGGATTACCGATCAGCGTGAGATCTGGCACCGGCAAATCAAACCACACCCATCCATCTTTGTATTAAATGCGGAGGTTTCCACACCACTAAATCAGGAACACAATCACCTTTGGATAGAGAATGCCTCTATTCCTCCAGGTTGGAAACTACAAAAAAATCATGCTTTAACCCATATTCCTGAAAATACCTGGAACCTGAAATTATATCAGGGGAATTGTCTGGATATGCCGCCAATCAGCGAAGATGAGGTAATAATCAGAAACTACGGATTTACAGACTCTTTCAGGGGAAAAAGGACCAGCGATGCCACGCATTTCATGGAACTGCCGCTGAACGAATGGTTACAGAAACGAGAATTGACGAAGGCATTTCAGCATGTAGCTGAAGATACCGACATCCAGTTGCTTCCGCTTTTTCCGGTGGTCAAAAAGAATCAGATTACCGAAGATTTTATACAATGGCTAATTGATCCCCAACCACAAAACAAACCCGACTTTACCACATTCTGGCTGCAATCCAAAAGATTAAGTGCCGAAGAAATCAGCGATGTCTGTAACATTCCGCTACTCGAAAAGCAAAGTGCTGCATTCCGGTTAAAAGCGATCCCAGCCATAGCACGAAACTACAACAATTCGGTTTTTTACCAGCTCGACCTCGATCAACTGGCCCACGAATACGTCAGCCAAAACATTGAACTTCCGCAACCACTTCCCGGAAAATCGAAAGACTGGACTCCGATTCATTTTCACATGTTTCGGGCGACGGTAGAGCGACGGAAAGAACATGAATTTATCAGTGAAGAAAAAATAGCATTTGATTACCTCCGGGATTCGGTGCTGGAGCATTTTCATCAACGACCCGTTGAACCATGCATCCAGCTACTACCCGACCAGATTGCCTGGGGCCGCAGCCCGGTGCGTCTCGATCTGGCAGGTGGATGGTCGGATACTCCACCCTATTGTTTTTTGCATGGAGGGAAAGTAGTCAATCTGGCGGTTGAATTAAATGGCCAGCCTCCGCTGCATTGTTACATTAAAGCTTCTGAAAAGCCTGAATTTATTATTCGTTCCATCGATTTGGGCGCACAGGAAACGATCACCACTTTCGATGAGTTAAGGGCTTTTTTCAACATTGGTTCTCCATTTGCCATTCCTAAAGCGGCCCTGGCCCTGGCCGGGTTCATTCCCGAATTCTCGTACCGGAAATATCTATCGTTAAACAAACAACTATCCGATGCCGGGGGCGGACTTGAAATCTCCATTTTGTCTGCCGTCCCCAAAGGTTCAGGATTAGGCACCAGTTCCATTCTGGCAGCTACCGTACTGGGAACTATTTCCGAAGTCTGCGGCCTGGGCTGGGACAAAACGGAAACAGGCCGACGCACCCTTGCACTCGAACAATTGCTCACAACTGGCGGGGGATGGCAAGATCAGTTTGGCGGGATACTTGAAGGCATCAAGTTGCTGGAAACCGTTCCCGGTAAAATCCAAAGCCCCACCATAAAATGGCTACCCGATTCGCTGTTCACCGATCCGATGTACAAATGCAGAATGCTGCTGTATTATACCGGAATAACCCGTATCGCCAAAAGTATCCTGGCCGAAATTGTGCGGGGTATGTTCCTCAACTCATCGGGGCATCTGGCCATTCTCGAAGAGCTGAAGCACCATGCCGAAAATACCAGTCAAACCCTTTCAGCTAAAGATTTTGAAGGTTTGGGTAAAAATATCAGCCGAAGCTGGCAATTAAACCAGAAAATGGATAGTGGCACGAATACTCCGGAAATTCAGAAGATTATCGACCGCATCGCACCCAGGGTTGCCGGGTTTAAACTTCTGGGAGCTGGCGGAGGCGGATTTATGCTTATGATTGCCAAAGATGAAAAAGCAGCAGGTTCTATCCGGCACGAACTGACAACCAACCCGATTAATGCAAGGGCTCGTTTTGTCGATTTCAGCGTTTCGCCAACCGGACTTCAAGTCACAAAAAGTTAGGCTCCTGTACGCACCAAATAGAAAAACCTCCATTTCGTTGTCAACAGACGATGAATTGGAGGTTTTTCTTTGTCAACTAACGAGTTCTACATTTCCAGCACAACACCAATGCTTCCGGTCATCAAATTCCTTCCTTCAGGAGCCACAACCCCACTTTGGTTAGCTTTCCACCAGGTTTTCGAATAGCCCAGACTACCTACCAGCCGGTAATAATTTACCCATCCCGAGTTACGGATTTTCCAATCGAACTTAAACTCCGAACTCATGGTCCAATCATAAATCCCATCCTTGGTGAAATCTAAGAGTGGATAGTTATACACCGAGCTCAAATCATCTTCTCTCAACTGATGGCGATAAATGTCACCGTAAATCTGGTAGATATTTGTACTTGCCAAATCATTCGTTCCATGAATTATCAGTCGGTTTTCCAGAGTCAAAACCAAATCAGGTACGGCAATATTCTCCAATTTCCAGTTTAGTTCGCCAGAGTTGGGAGGCAAATAAAAACCCAAGTTAGATTCATCATGGGTATAAGTCATATCCAGTGGACGGTCGCCACCAAACGTATTAAAATTCGTTTCGGGATAATGGGTGTAAACAAAAGGGGTAAGCCGGGTATATTTCAACGAGGAAGTCGTTCCCGGAATAATTCCGGAAAGCAGGTTCGTTTTCCATCCCAATTGCCAGGCGTAACGGTTTCGGGGCATTTTCATTAAATTTCCGGATCGGGTAAAGCTAAACTCGTCAACAAAAAAACCGACCCAGGTTTTTCCTAATCCCGGGAACTGTGTTGCCACATCAAAATAAAGCGACAGATTATCATGATCGCCTACATCAATCTGGGTGAAATGAGGCAACACAAAAGGCATCAGATAAGCCAGTTCGAGCCGTTTAGACCAAACATTTCCACCTCCGGCAGAAATTTGCAGCCATTTGCTGGGTATAAACTCAAAAAGGTGGTAGGTAAACATTTTCTGAACCTGACCTAAATCGTACCCGTAAATAACCTCTTTGTAATTCGTATCCTGGCTTGCAAACGAAAACAAAGAGCCTGTCAGGTAAGAATACCTGATCCATTTCGCAGGTTGTATCTTCAGTTCAATCCCGGGAAATCTTCGGGCAGAAGCCGAAAGAACCAGGTTGCTTTCATCATTTCCCCAGGCCCTTCGCTGGTTGTTAATGCTAAATTGCACCACCCCATCGAACCAGGAACCGTTTAATTCGGAATGATAGATCGTTCCGGCGGTAAGTTCATCCTGAACAGGCCTTCCCGATCCGGATGTCCCCTGGGCATGATTCCACATGGTTTCGAAATTAAACTGGTAAGGCAGGTGGGCATATCCAATTGACTCGTATGGAAATATCACCTGTCCTCCCCGGGTGTACGACTGATAAAACATGTCAGGAGCAAGCCGCTCTATGGCCAATCCCATACCAGCAGTAAACGTAAGATGTTCCCCCACATCACCTGAAAGATATGGTTCACCAATCAGACTGGTTGACCACGTCCCATTATCACCAAAACCCGAACGCCCGGTGGCTTCGGCACTGAATCCCGCCAGTGCATAAGATTTCTTCCCCGCTTGTGAATATATCTTAAGTCCATTCGTGTCGTTACTAACATCAGCAAGATACCGGTTAACTATTTTCTTTTCCCGGTCTGTCAGATTTTCATTTTCGAGTAGCATCCTCAGCATATCAACAATAAAAACCCTCGTATATGGTTTGGCTTGCGGTAAAAACCGAATATCGCCCTTCGCTTCGAAATAACTCAACACCTCATAAACCGTATTTGACAGCGGAATAATTTTATGCTTTAGCCGGATCGGTTCAGCACCTCTGGTAATTACAGCATCGGAGTGACCCGATTTTGCTTCCTGGGCATTCGCAGGATTCAGATGCAGACCTAATACCATAAAAAAGGCAGGAAGAATTATTCGTAAATTCATAACCACAGTTTAAAGTTTATAAGCTAAAGATAAACAAATCACGACCCTAAAAGTTATGACAATAAAAGTAAATTGTTAATTCAGGTTAAGAGCCTGAAAATTATTTTTTAAACCAACTGAAAAACGATACTTTTGTGACCCGAATTAGTTTATTATTTAAAACGAGTCTAAATTATGGCAACACATAAAAAAACACTTTTAATGATCCTCGATGGCTGGGGAATTGGTGATGGTTCTGAAAAGGATATTATTGCAACTGCCCCAACTCCATTTATGGACTACCTGAATGCCAACTATCCACACTCGCAGTTATTAACCTGTGGTGAATATGTAGGTTTGCCCGACGGGCAGATGGGTAACTCCGAAGTGGGTCACCTCAACATTGGTGCAGGCCGTGTTTTATACCAGGATATGGTAAAGATTACCAAATCAATCCGCGACAAATCGCTTTGGAACGAGCCCCAGATTGTGAAGGCTTTCACCTACGCGAAAGAAAACAACAAAAACGTTCACCTTATCGGATTAATTGGCCCTGGCGGAGTACATGCCCTTAGCTCGCACATGATTGCCCTTTGCCAGATCGGAACCGATTTCGGGTTAAAAAATACATTCATTCATGGCTTGACCGATGGCCGGGACACCGATCCTCGTTCGGGACTGGAATTTCTGGAAGAAGACCTGAAGAATCTGGAAGGCACCAACGGAAAATTTGCCTCATTGATCGGGCGCTATTTTGGCATGGATCGTGATAAAAATTACGACCGGTTGAAACTGGCCTATGATTTATACACCGAAGGAAAAGGAACACCTTCGACCGATTTGCTTAAAAGCGTGAAAGAATCGTATGAAGCTGGTGTAACTGATGAGTTTATGAAACCGATTGTAATGGTTGACGAAAACGGGAAACCACTGGCAACAATCCAGGAAAACGACGTGGTCATCTGTTTCAATTTCCGTACCGACCGCCTGCGCCAAACGACCATCGCTTTTACTCAGCAGGATTTGCCCGATTTTGGGATGAAAACCATGCCTTTGCAGTGGTACACCATGACCAATTACAAGGCCGATTTCAAAGGCATCCATGTTATTTTCGACAAGCCAAACCTGAATAACACCATGGGTGAAATCATTTCGAAAGCCGGAATGAAACAAATCCGTATTGCAGAAACCGAAAAATACGCCCACGTAACCTTCTTTTTCAGCGGTGGACGCGAAGAGGAATTTGCCGGCGAGAAAAGATTGTTAGCCCCATCACCCAAGGTTCCGACCTACGACTTTCAACCCGAAATGTCAGCGCTATTGATTCGCGACCTGATTGTACCCGAATTGGTCAATCAAACGGCTGACTTTGTCTGCCTCAACTTCGCCAATGGCGACATGGTTGGACACACAGGCGTTTACGAAGCTATTTACAAGGCCATTTCGGCAGTTGATGGTTGCGTAAAAGATGTGGTTGAAGCTGCACAGAAAGGTGGCTACGAGATCCTGATTATTGCCGACCACGGAAACGCTGACAATGCCGTAAACGAAGATGGATCGGCCAATACAGCACACTCACTGAATCCGGTACCCTGCATCTACGTTTCAGAAAACAAAAACGCAAAAATTAAAAATGGTATTCTGGCCGATGTGGCTCCTACCCTTCTTTCGTTAATGGGTCTTGAAATTCCTGTTGAAATGACAGGTACCGTTTTAATTGAAAAATAAGCATTTTTTATAACCGATAATCCTGACAGGTACAAACCTGTCAGGATTTTACATGTTTACCATGCTCGAAATTGGCCGCACCATAGTTAGTTTGGATATTATTGAAAAGAAATTTCTTTGCGATTTACTAAAATGCAAAGGAGCCTGTTGTGTTGAAGGCGATTCGGGTGCACCTGTAACGATTGAAGAAGCTGCTGAAATCCAGAAGGTTTATCGCGAAGTCAAACACTATATTCCTGAAAGCCATCAGGAAGAAGTGAATAAACAAGGATACGCGGTCATTGATATGGATGGAGACCTGGTGACTCCTTTAGTAAATAACCGACAGTGCGTCTATTCCTTCGAAGAAAGAGGGATTTTAAAATGCGGCATCGAGAAGGCTTATCTGGAAGGTAAAATCCCATTCAGGAAACCGATTTCCTGTCATCTTTTTCCGATCAGGATTACGGAATACAAACGATTCGATGCGGTAAACTACCAGCAAATAGACATTTGTAAACCTGGCAGGGAGTGTGGCAAAAGTGAAAAACTACCGCTCTATGTGTTCCTGAAAGAACCGCTCACCCGCAAATACGGAGAAGAGTGGTATGAGCAACTGGTTTTTGCGGCAGAGAACCTTCCTTCTCAAAAATAACCTTCCGTCGAACTTAAACTTCGGAACTGACTACTCTACAATTTCAATCCTGTTTTTCTCCGGATCGTAAACGGTGCTTTCGTAATACCCGTCACCGGTCATTCGTCCGGGACTGATAATCTCGTACCCATCTTCCTGAAGCTGCTCAGTTATTTGATCGACCCGTTCTTTCGAGCCCACCTTAAATGCGAAATGAGCCATACCGGCATGATGCTTTTTGTAGTCGTTCCGGTTGTTTGAGACAGTGGGCATCTCCATCAGTTCGAGTCGGCAATCGCCGCCAAATGAAAGAAAATACGACCGGAATTCCTTGGAATGATTGTAGTATCCTGAACCGGAAACGGCATCGAAATAGTGTGTATAAAAGTGACGCATCCCCTCCAGATCACGAGTCCAAATGGCGATGTGTTCAATTCTCAGAATCGAAGTATTGGCAAGTGGTTGTTGTTGATTCTTCATAGGACAGCCTCCCATTCTTTAAAAAATTGATTAAGGTAGTTTTTCATAAATTCATGCCTTCCAACAGCCAATTGTCTGGCAGTTTCTGTATTCATACGATCTTTCAGCAACAGAAGCTTTTCGTAAAAATGATTAATTGTTGGCGCTTTACTATTTTTATACACTTGAAAATCACCATGAAGTTCCGTCTGGATCTCCGGATCATAAATTAACCGATTTTTATGCCCCCCATAAGCAAAAGTTCGCGCTATTCCGATAGCGCCTATAGCATCCAACCGATCGGCATCCTGAACAACGGCCGCCTCTACAGAGCTAACCGGCGTATCAACACCGGCGCCTTTAAACGAGACTTCGTTAATTATTCCTATAATTTTCGCTTTCAAATCGGCTTCAATTTCAACTTCGGCCAGCCATTTTTCGGTTTTTGAAAGTGCTGGAGATGCCTGATCAGTCAACTTCCAGTCATCTAAATCATGCAACAAAGCAGCCATTTCAACAACAAATAAGTTACATGTTTCCTTTTCACCAATAGTAAGCGACATTTTTCTCACGCGGTCAATATGATACCAATCATGCCCGCTTCCCTCAGAACAAAATTCGGAGGAAATATATTTCTCTGTTCGCTGTATGATTTCTTTATGATTCATTTCTACCCAAATTTAATTTATTTGCGGGCTTTCTCAGAACATTTTCTGCGATTTATTTTGTGCAACATGAATAAAACCTGCACCCGTACACAACCTATTCATGCTGAATACGTTTATATTTCAGCAGCAACCGTTTCGTCACTTTCCGTATTGCAACAAACAGCAAAACTCTGACGGAAACATTCAAGAATTCGAAGAAATTATCGTTCAGGAATAATACGGAAGGGCAAATCATTAATTCATGTTCCGACTACAAATCGAAAAAGAACATTTATTTATATTTGGCGATTACGATTGGGCACACCTGATTTAAATTTAATTTTGTGATATATGGGGCAGTTGGAAGAGTTGACCATTCCTGCAATGTTGCAGGCAAGTTTTAGTCATTATGCAAAAAATCAATCCTTAATTTTCGTTGGCGAAGAAAACAGGACATACGCCCAACTCGAAATTGAGGTAAAAAAAGTAGCCATTCTGCTTCAGCAAATTGGAGTCAGAAAAGGTGATAAGGTTGCTATTTGCAGCGTGAACATGCCGCAATGGGGTATTGCATTTTTTGCAACCGCTGTAATTGGAGCCGTCGTTGTACCCGTCCTTCCCGACTTTCATCCAAACGAAATAAAAAACATACTTCAACATGCCGAGGTTTCGGTAATCTTTGTTTCTGAAACTTTGCGCAACAAACTGGAAAATACATCCGGAATGACTGTTATTCATATTGAAAACTTTTCAGTTGTTTCTGAAACCACCGATGCTTCCATAAGCGAAATTGATGAAAGACAATTTGTGTATGAAAAAGTAGAAGAAGATGATCTCCTTTCAATTATTTATACTTCAGGCACAACCGGAAAATCCAAAGGTGTGATGCTGACTCACAAAAACATTGTTTGGACAGCTCAGCAAAGCTGGCTAATCCAACAGATTGTTCCTGGCGATCGTTTCCTCTCGGTTCTTCCGCTTTCACATACATTCGAAAACACGCTTGGGCTAATGCTTCCGGTTAAATATGGGGCGACCGTTTATTACCTTCAAAAACCGCCGGTTGCATCGGTACTTTTAGCCGCACTGAAGCAGGTGCGGCCTACCATTATGCTAGTGGTACCGCTTATCGTAGAAAAAATTTACAAAACCAAAATTTTACCCCAGATCAACAGCAAGTTTATAACCCGCACCTTATACCAGATTGCTCCCTTCAGAAAACTTTTAAATAAAGTTGCAGGCAAAAAACTTTATGAAACATTTGGAGGCAAGTTGAAATTCTTTGGCGTTGGCGGCGCAAAACTCGACGACAATGTAGAACGATTTCTTATGGAGGGCGGCTTTCCGCTGGCCATTGGGTACGGCATGACCGAATCATCGCCATTACTTGCAGGAGCAGGCGTTGGAAAAACCCGATTTTTATCAACAGGGGCTCCTGTGGAAGGTGTTCAGGTAAGAATTGCCAACGCTGACCCGAAAACCGGACAAGGTGAAATCCAGGCGAAAGGTGACAATATTATGCTGGGTTATTACAAAGAACCCGAAATAACCAAAGAAACTTTTACCGAAGACGGTTGGCTTAAAACCGGAGACCTGGGCTATTTTGATAAGCATGGAAACCTCTATATTAAAGGACGTATCAAAAACATGATCATTGGATCGAGTGGCGAAAACATTTATCCGGAAGAAATAGAATCGGTGATCAACCGCATGGAGTATGTGATGGAATCGCTGGTTGTTCAGCAAAAAGGCCGACTGGTTGCCCTGGTACACCTGAATATGGAAGAACTGGAAAAGAAATATCAGGATATGAAGACCGAAGCTGTATTATTCCTGAATGAAAAAACAGAAGAAATACTGAAAGAAATACAATACAAAGTAAATGAAGAACTGAATAAATTTTCGCAGATTCAGCGCATCGTTTTGCATCCGAATCCGTTTGAAAAAACACCAACCCAAAAAATTAAACGTTTCCTGTATTATTCCTAATCGTAAAAATGGGCTTCTATCTGGTGTTTTAAACTCTCAATCGACTGAAAACTAACAACAAAACAGTTCATTTCGAAAAAAGAATCAAAAAAACACGAAGGCCATTATGTTTGTAACACTTTAATTCCTTAAATTTAGGTATATAAACAACTATAGCTACTATGTTCGTCCCCAATCATCATAGCGAGTATTATTCCGGATATATCCGAATAAACGAAGATCTTCTGATTGAAGAATTTTCAGGCGAGATCAATCAAATCCTCCGGAAGGAAAACCTGAATTTAAATGATCACTTTGGCCAGATCATCGACGAAATGAAAAAGAACCTGCGGTTTTTTTTCGGAACCGAAGTACTCCAGTCAGTAAAGCAGAGAAAGATCAGCCATTTATATATCGACCGCAAAAACACAAAACTTTCAGTTTCGATAACTCCCTTGAGTTCAGGCTCAACGCTTTTAAGCTTCGAAGAAACCGCCTTAACCGATAAACAAGTTGACTTTACGCTGCCCGACAAGCTTAAGGAAGTAATAATCAGGCTAAACCCAGACTTAAAGGTTTTATTCATCTCGAAAAACTGTCGCCTCAAAATCGGGAAGAAAGCTTCTGATTACGAAGGAAGAACCATTGAAGAAAGCAATTTATTTGAAGAAAACACCGCTTTGATAACCGACCTGATTTCTAAGGTTTTTCAACAGCAAAAGCAAAAACAGGAAGAAATAAAACTACAAAAAGGAGACAAACAACTTTGGTGGGAAGTACTCATTATTCCCGAAACAGACCCCACGAATAATCAACAATCGGTTTTGATTATTTTGAAGGATATTACCCGTTACAAAGAAATTGAAGAAAAACTTTTTGAAAGCGAACAACGCTATCAAATGGCGACCGAAGCTGCCGACCTTGGCATTTGGGATTATATCGTTAGTACCGGAAAAACATTTTATTCCAGAAGGTGGAAATCTATACTTGGTTATTATCCGGATGAAATTGAAGACAACTTCTCTGTTTGGGAAAATCTGCTTCATCCGGAAGATAAGGATCGGATGATTAGCTACATCACTAATTTTATCGATGGAAACTTAAGGCTTTACGAAGCCGAATTCCGTATGAGACATAAAAACGGCCACTACGTCTGGATTAAAAGCCGGGCCACGGTGTTACGCGACGAGAACGAAAAAGCCATCCGGATGCTGGGTACCCATCGCGATATCACTGAAGAAAAGATGTCGGAAGGTGAACTAAAAAAATTACACCAGGCTGTATTCCAGAGCCCTATATCTGTAATTATTACCGATAAAGATGGGCGGATTGAGTTCTTCAACCCCGCCTTCTGCAAAATAACCGGATGGAATGACCAGGAATTAATCGGTAAAAAAACGAATATCCTCAAGTCGGGCTTTCATCCGGCAAATTATTACGACAAGCTTTGGAAAACGATTAATGCCGGAAATGAATGGCAGGGTGAATTTAAGAACCGAAAGAAAAATGGTGAATTTTTCTGGGAATTAGCCAGTATTTCGCCCATACGAAACAGCTTTGGAACCATTACGCATTTCGTGAAGATTTCGGAAAACATTACCTACCTTAAAAAGATCGAAAAAGATCTCAAGAAAGCCAAGCAGGATGCTGAAGCAGCCAACAATTACAAAAACCATTTTTTGGCTAACATGAGCCACGAAATAAGGACACCTATAAATACAATCATCGGGTTCAGCGAACTGATTAAAAGCGAAAACCTTTCTACACAGAAACGGAGCAAATACTCCGAGATTATTGAAGAAAACAGTCAGGCTTTGCTTCGTTTGATTGATGATATTATTGATGTGGCCAAGATTGAAGCCAACGAACTGAAAATAAAGAAAGAAGCCTGTTCTTTGGGCGATATGTTTTCTGAGTTGGAAATGACATACAACAATTTCTTGAAGCGGAAACAAAAGCGAAGTGTTGAGCTTGTTTTCCGTATTCCGGAAGAAGCCCATCACGATGTCATTTTCACCGACTCGTACCGCCTCAAACAAATACTGAATAACTTATACATCAACGCATTAAAATACACCGAAGCAGGTCATATTGAAATTGGATACACGATACTGAACGAAAATAAACTAAGATTTTTCGTTTCAGATACCGGCGTTGGCATACCCTCAACCCGACTTAAAAACATTTTCAAACGGTTTAATTACAGCGATGAAACCGCAGTGGCAAATACGCCAGGGGCCGGACTTGGACTTTCAATATGCAAGGATCTGGCTTTACTGTTAGGTGGCGATATCAACGTAAAAACCGTAGAAGGAGAAGGAAGTATATTTTATTTAACCCTTCCCTACGACAAAATTAAAATCCCCATGGTTCGCTCTTCGGTAGCTCCAGCCACGCAGTCCAGGTATAACTTTAGCAATTTTACCATCATGATTGCCGAAGACACTCCTTATAATTATGAATATCTTTACAGCATTCTTCAACGAACCGGAGCGAATGTTCTTTGGGCCAAAGACGGTATTGATGTACTTAAAATGTACAACAACACAAAAATCGACCTCATCCTCATGGACATTCAATTACCCGAAATCAGTGGGTACGAAGCAACCTCTCAAATCAGGTTAACAGACCAGTCATTACCGATTATCGCGCAAACAGCTTATGCCATGGCCGAAGACCGGCAGAAATGTATGGATGTTGGTTGTAACGATGTTTTGGTAAAACCTATCCGGATGGACGAAGTTTTGAGCACCGTAGCCAAATATCTGATCAAATAATGCCCGAAAATGAAATTCATCTCCCATTTATTCCATTTCGCTGATTAAATTTGAGCCTTACAAAAGAAACGGAGTATGCACATGGATCGGTTTCCGTCGCGATTACTTGAAAATGCGGTGAATGAATTTGCCAAACTGCCTGGTATTGGCCGAAAGTCAGCTTTACGATTGGTTTTGCACTTGCTGAAACAGGATGTTCAGGATGTCGAAATATTTGGCAACAGCTTAATCCAGTTGCGCTCAGAAATAAAACACTGCAAGATTTGTCACAACATTTCGGACACTGATGTTTGCAGCATCTGCGCCAACCCCACACGAAACCCTGCTTTAATTTGCGTGGTTGAAAACATCAAAGATGTGATGTCGGTAGAAAACACACATCAATTTAATGGGTTGTATCATGTGCTGGGTGGTATTATTTCTCCGATGGACGGAATCGGGCCATCGGACCTGGAAATAGAATCGTTGGTAAGCCGAGTAAATGAAGGAGTTGCTGAAGAAGTAATTCTGGCCCTCAGCACGACTATGGAAGGCGACACTACCAACTTTTTCATCTTCAAGAAGCTAAAAAATACGAATATCAAAATTTCAACGTTAGCCCGTGGGGTATCTATTGGCGACGAACTGGAATATACCGATGAAGTTACCCTTGGTCGTTCCATCGTTAACCGCATGAGTTTTGAAGATTCCATTATAAAATAAAGGATGAAGCTATCAGTCGTAATAGTCAACTACAACGTCAAATATTTTCTGGAACAATGCCTTCATGCTGCACTGAAAGCTGCTGCAAAGGTAGATACCGAAATTATTGTGGTTGACAACGATTCGGTTGATGGCTCCTGCCAAATGGTGGAGGAGAAATTCCCGGAAGTACAATTAATCAGCAACAAAGAAAATCTGGGCTTTTCGAAAGCCAACAACCAGGCTATCCGGATTGCCAAAGGGGAATACGTGCTGTTGCTTAATCCGGATACGGTTGTGGAAGAAGACAGCTTCCTGAAAATTGTAAACTTTATGGACCAAACACCCGATGCCGGTGGGCTGGGTGTGAAAATGATCGATGGGAAAGGCCGCTTCCTTCCCGAGTCGAAGCGTGGACTACCCACTCCAGAAGTTGCTTTCTGGAAAATGTTTGGTTTTTCGAAACTGTTTCCCCGTTCTAAAAGGTTTAGCCGCTACCATTTAGGCTATCTCAACAACAACGAGATTCACGAAGTGGAAGTGCTGGCCGGGGCTTTTATGCTTTTGCGCCGCGAAACACTCGATAAGGTTGGCTTGCTCGACGAAGATTATTTTATGTATGGCGAGGATATCGACCTTTCTTACCGAATTACACTTGGCGGATATAAAAACTACTATTTCCCCGAAACAACCATCATCCATTACAAGGGCGAAAGCACCAAAAAGGGTAGCATCAATTATGTGAAAGTGTTTTACAATGCGATGATCATTTTCGCAAAAAAGCATTTTTCGAAAGGTAACGCACGTCGTTATGCCATACTCATCAACCTGGCTATCTACTTTAGGGCATTGCTTACTTTAGCTGGCCAGTTTCTCCGGAAAAGCTTTCTCCCGGCTCTTGATGCTTTAATTATTTACATCGGATTTTCAATCCTGCTGCCCAATTGGGAGGCTTACAAGTTTGAACGGGGCTACTATCCGCCCGAATATCTTCATGTGGCCGTTCCTATTTACATACTGATCTGGATTTCATGCATTTGGCTAAATGGCGGATACCGTAAAAGCATTGAATTTGGCAGAATTTTTAAAGGACTACTCTGGGGAACGCTTTCCATCCTTGTTTTTTACTCACTTGTTGATGAAAGTTTGCGCTATTCCAGAGCATTGCTTTTGCTGGGTTCAGCCTGGGCATTTGTTGCACTCCCTGCATATCGCTATTTTCTGTCTAGATTCCGTGGATCGGGTATCGAACTCGAACTCGGCAAACAAAAACGAATCGCTGTTGTGGCAGCCGAAGCAGAATCAAAACGGATAGCAGAACTCATCGTAAGTTCCGGTTTAAAAATTGATACCGTTGGATATGTATCACCCAACGATTCAGTCCATCGCCAATTCTACCTCGGGCACCTTCATCAACTACCCGAAATCATCCGCATCAACAAAATCGACGAACTCATTTTCTCTTCTGAAGATATTCCTTCCCGGGAAATCATTCGGATTATGCTCGATTTAAACGATCTCAACATCGATTACAAAATTGCCCCGCCCTCCAGCCTATCCATCATTGGGAGCAACTCTATTTCAACGGCAGGCGACTTGTACGTGGTGCATGTCAACTCCATTTCAAAAGAAAGCAACCGCCAGAACAAACGAATTCTGGATGTGGCATTATCCATCGTATTGTTCCTGATGGCGCCAATTCTGGTCCCCTTTGTTCCGGAAAAGGCCGGATACCTTCGCAGTATCGTTGCGGTTTTCTCCGGAAGGAAAAGCTGGGTAGGCTATTGCTCCGGAAATCAAAGCAACCTACCCGGAATAAAAGAAGGCATACTCTCGCCCGCATCTCTTTTTTCTGAATCCATCTCAGATAAAAAGAAAGATGAACTGAACATGCTGTATGCAAAAAACTACACCCTGGCAAACGATCTGGAAATCGTTTTTAAAGCCTGGAAAAACATTGGAAAATCATGACCAACACAAAACTTCAGTTTGGAAAGATTCGGTTTCGGGCACTTGAACCTGAAGACATTGACCTGTTATACGAATGGGAAAATGACGCTGAAATTTGGGAAGTAAGCAATACTTTAGAGCCATTTTCGAAATACATACTTGCCAAATACATCAAAGAATCGCAGCGCGACATTTACGAAAGCAAGCAGGTGCGCATGATTATTGAAACACTTGAAAGCCGGGCCATCGGTGCCATCGACCTGTTCGATTTCGACCCTTTCCACTTCAGGGCCGGTGTCGGAATCCTGATTCACGATGAGAAAGACCGCAAACTGGGTTATGCCACCGATGCGCTGCAACTGCTTTGCACTTACGCCGCCAACTACCTCCGGCTGCACCAATTGTACGCCAATATCTCCGAAGAAAATACAGCCAGCATTCAGCTTTTTACAAACAACGGATTTGAACTTTGCGGAACAAAAAAAGACTGGCGAAACACGGCAAATGGTTGGAAAGCAGAACTGATGTTTCAGAAGATTTTGTAAATCCATGTGGATGGAATGTGGGACGAAATAAATTCCATCCCTACAACATGCACCAAGCCTACGACTCTGACATGTAAATCCCTTAGGGATGGTTGTAGCCACGGATTAAAATCCGTGGACATGGATGTGTAGATTTTTAGATCTTTCGTTTTCTCGTCAAATCCAGCAATCCATTGATAATGGTTAACGGATGGGCGGGATTTCCGGGGATGTAAAGATCGACAGGATATTTATCGGGAAAACTGCGGTCAAGGGCAGAACTGCCTGCGTGGATTCCACCACTGATAGCATCGGTTCCGACCAAAACGATTATTTTGGGTTCGGGCACAGCATCGTAACAAATCTGTAAAGCGTCGGCCATGTTTTCAGTAATCGGGCCTGTAATTACAATTCCATCGGCATGCCGCGGCGAGGCAACAAACTCAATCCCATAACGGCTCATGTCGAACTGCACATTATTTGCGGCATTGAGTTCCATCTCACAACTGTTATCGCCACCTGCACACACCTGTCGTAGTTTTAATGAACGGCCAAAAATCCGGCGAATTTCATTTCGGACGGTTTCCGGATTCACTTCGATAAGGTTTTCATCTCCTTCCTTCACAATCAGGCGATCACGTTCGTTGGTCGAAATTTTGTAATCGGTTGTAAATCTGATTTTATTCGGAAACCTTTTGGCACATTCGCCGCAAAACGTACATTTCCCAAGGTCAATGCTCACCGGTTGGACAGAAATCGCTTCAACAGGGCACAAATCAACCAACTCTGTTTCATTTACCTTTTCAGAACTAATTACAGGCCGCCCTCTAAAGATTCCGGGAATTTTAGCTGTTGCCGTATTCGGAATAAATTGCTTGCCCTGATGATAGACTATTTTTACGTTATCGAACATGGTCTTCTCGGTTTTAGATTACAAATCGTGGCCTGCATACGACAGGTTAAAACTCTTGTTACAAATAGGGAAATCAGAAATTTCATTGTTTCTGACAGCCAAAGCCAAAGCCAGCCAATTATGAAAAGAGGGATCTTTAACTTTATAAAGCGCTAACTCGCCTTGCCCATCAGTAATGGCACAATGGCAGATTTCGCCACGCCATCCTTCAACCAGCGAAAGGGTAAACGAATTCGGGTTCAGACTTCCCAACACCGGTTCATTTCCGGAAATTTCAGGAACATTTGCAATCAGGTTCCGGATATATTGCATCGACTGTCTGACTTCCTGCCTGCGGATTTGAACACGTGAATACACATCTCCGTGGTGTTTTATGATCGGCTCATGGTTTAATTCGGAATATAGGCTAAACGGATGCGATGAACGAACATCCCGATTCAGACCGCTCATACGTGCAGCCATCCCAACTGTACCAATCGACAAAACATCTTCATACGAAACAACTCCGGTCCGCTCAAAACGCGAAAGGGCGCTGGGCAACTGAAACAATTGCTCGTTCATTTCCAGAAAATCGGGTTCGTAAATATCCAGGATTTCAGCTAGTCGATGAGCTAATTCAGGAGTAAAAGGGAATTGGTTGCGGCCCGGCCTGATCAACCCTTTGGACAAACGGTTACCTCCCCATTCCTGCATAAAGTTGATGATTGGCGTACGCAAACGTCCGAAAACCGAACTACCCAACTGGTAGGCAATATCGGTACAAACCGCACTTAAATCACCCGTATGCACGGCCATGCGCTCCAATTCGAGCGCGATCGTCCGGGCATATTCCATATCGTGCGAAGCCTTAATTCCACAGAGGCTTTCCCAAACATGCGAAAATGCAGTGGTATGGCCCACCACCGTATCCCCGGCAATCGATTCGGCCAAGGTGGTACGTTGCAAAAGTTTTTTCTTTTCCAGAAATTGCTGCTCAATTCCGCGGTGCTGATAACCCAACTGGATTTCGAGATGCAGAATTTGCTCGCCGTTACAAATAAACCTGAAATGTCCGGGCTCTATAATTCCGGCATGAATTGGGCCTACTCCCACCTCATGCAATTCATCACTTTCGATAGCAAAAAACGGATAATTGGCAATGGTTTGTGATTTGTCGAACCTGTTTTTAGCATATCGGACTGGCTTTAACCAGGGATGATTCTTGTAGGCAACTCCAAAATTTTCGTGAATCTCACGCTCAAACTTCTCGAAATTGAAATTCCGGGCAGTAAAAGAATCAAGCTGATCGTCCGACTTCACCGTACACGACGACACCTGAATTTGATGAGTACTGTCGTCAGCTATGCAGCAAATCAATTTAACCCGACTACCAAACGGATACCCAAAATAATTCACGCAATGCTTTTCCGGTGAATCAGTCAAGAAACCTGTATTGAGGTCGATAAATTCTTCGTAACCCATTTCCGGAATTGCTGAAACCGGAATTGTTTGATTGTTTACTATCGTTGTGTAATTCATTGTCGATTAATTTGGTAACAACATGATACTATCCTTAATCATCTGCACAAATTCAGCCGGAGGGTTTAAGCCGAGATAAGCGGCAAGCGCCAACAGGAAAAACTGCGAGGCCGATTCCCAGGGACTGATAACAGGCACATTCGAATCGTCAAATTCAACAGGCGGAATAAATAAAATCTTCAGGATACTTTTCCCGAATGCCCAGATAATCATAGTGAGCAAAAGCAAAACAGCCACCAGCAAAACAATCTGATGCGCTTCGAACATGGAACGAAAAATCAGAAATTCGCTCACGAAAAGTCCGGAAGGTGGCATGGCTGTTGCGCTGATAAAACCCAACAAAAGCACCATTGCCCCGGCCGTATTGTATTTAAAATAATTACCAACGTAGTATATACTTTTACTCTGAAACACACGATATAACTGCGTGAATTGAAAAAACAGGCTCGACTTCACAAAGGCATGCAGCACAATGTGAAGAATAGCCGCATAATAACCAATGCCTCCTGCGGCAATCCCTAGCATGACCAAACCCATGTGTTCCAATCCGGAATAGGCCATCATTCGTTTGATATTTTTTACCTTAATCATATACACTGTGGCAATAAATACCGAAAGGAATGCTGCAATCCCGATAACCAGGTTGGCCCAATGATGAAGCGGAGTGTTTGCAACAACAACGTAAAAGCGAAAAATACCGACAAAGCCCAGATTCATTAAAACACTCGAAAGTAAAGCGCCAGCCGGAGCCGGAGCTTTGTCTTTGGCATCGATACCGGCAGTAAACATGGGAACCAATCCAAGCTTTGCCGTAAAACCGGTGAAAATGAAAAGAAATGCCAGTCGCAACCAAAAAGGATTCAGGTTAGAACTATTGGCTACCAGATTTTTAAACGAAAGATCGTCGGAGCCGGCATGTTCGAGCGAAAGGCTTAAAAATAAAATGCCAATAAATACAAAGGTGATGCTGATGGCACAGATAAACACGTATTTCCAAGTTCCTTCAAGCGCCAGCTTATTTCGGTGGTGATAAATCAGGGCCGATGCACTCAAGGTGGTAATTTCTGTAAAAATCCAGATTACTGCAATGTGATTTGCCAGATATCCGGCACTAATGGCCGTCAGCAGAAGCACAACAGCGGCATAATAAATAGCTCTTGCCTCCTGCGGTGCAGGCTGATCTTCCAGGTAAATATGACTGTGAAAAATAGCCGGAACGGATATGATACTTAAAGTTGTCAAAAGCAAAACGCCCAACGAATCGTAAGTAAAATAACTCCAATCGGTTGTTTGAAGATTAAAATAGGCATAAAACGCCAATGCTCCCTGAAGAATCAGAAATAATCCCAGCAAGATGAATGTTATCGCCTTATTTCGGTTCAGAAATAAGGCCAGCGCTATTGAGAAAGCTCCAATCAGATATATTCCTATCATGTTTCTTTTCTAATTTGTTGTTAGTAATCTTTCAGGTTACTCAACTGGTTCACATCAATATCTTTAAATACATCGCCGATTTTATTCAGGAAAATGCCCAAAATCAGCACACTGGCGAAAATATCGAGCATAATACCCAGATTCACCAGCATAGGCATTTCGTTTCCTACTGCCAGCGACAATACGAAAACACCGTTTTCAATAATCAGGTAACCAATCACATGAGTTATAATTTTACGTCGGGTAGCTATAAAATACAAGCCAGTAAAAAGTGACGATAGCGCCACAACAAAAAATATCTTATCCAAATGTGTATCCTTCACCTGGTTAGCCAACAGAATAGTTACAACAACAATAGCAGTGGTAATAATTAATGAAACGAAATTGGGTAAAAAAGGCTCCGATTCGCGCGTAATGTTGTTTCGTTTCAATACATAAGCCATAAACAGAGGCACTGCAACCGACTTAAAAACAATGGTTTCAAGCAAAATCAACGCGAGGTTAACCGGATTAATTTCCTTCAGTTGGAGGAACACGACCACAAACAGCAAAACACCCTGAAAAGCCAGCACTTTCAGGTAAGTCAGCATCCGGTTGGCAATGGCCATGTAAAACAGGGTGATGATGAAGGTAATAAGCAGTACATCTATCATGTTGTTCGAATTTACAGATTAAACAAACTTTCCTAAAATCAGTAAAGCACCAAAGAAAATAAGCAGGCTTACCGATGTCAGTACGAAAATAAACTGGGCATTATGGCTCATGCGGAACCGGGCCATAAACGATTCAATCAGTCCAACTCCGGAAGCCAACACAAATTGAATAACAAAAAACATCGGGATGGAATAATGATATGGAAACATCCCGATGAAGAGATTGACCACTAATGCTCCGTAAATAGCGAATTTCAGGTACCCGGCAGTAAGGATTAAACCCAGGTCGAACCCACTGTTGTCGAGAATCATCACTTCGTGAACCATCGTTAGTTCCAGGTGAGTTTTGGGGTCATCAATCGGCATCCGGCTGTTTTCAATCATCGCCACCATCATTAAAACAAAGGTCCCGAGGATGGCCAGCGCATAACTGATGTATGACCCAATGTGCAAAGCAGCAAACATTTCGTGAAAAGACGTATGCCCTGTAAGTAAGGCAAGCGAACCCATCAGGATGAAAAAGGCAGGTTCGGCAAACATCGAATAAAGCGCTTCGCGGCTGGCTCCCATCCCTTCGAAACTACTACCGGTATCCATCGCCGAAATGATACTAAAAAACTTGCCCAACGCCAGTATATAAGCGAAAAAGATGAAGTCGCCATCGAAACTTAAAACTCCTTTTGATTGCCCGAACGGAACCACCAACATCACCATTACCACCGACGAAAAATAAATGGTTGGCGCAATCTGAAAAATAAAACTGGTGGTTTCACTATACACCACCCCTTTTTTAAAGAGCCTGACAACATCAAATACTGGTTGCAAAATACCAGGACCTTTGCGCCCTGACGACATGCTTTTTACACGGATAATTACCCCGGTAAAAAAAACGGCTGCTATTAAGATGAGAATTAAACTCAACATAGTTATATCTGCTTTATAAATTCAATAAATAAGACAATCTGTTCGTAAAACAACGGAATACAAATGACCGCAACGATAAATATGATTCCGTATAAAATATAGAATTGCAGCCTGCCATTCTGAAGGAACAGGAACTTTCCCAAAAATGCTTTATAGGCAGCTATCGGATTATCGATCAAGTATTTTTCAATCCGGTCGTAAACATGTGTCTCATACGATCCTCCTGAAGGGAAAATACCCTCAACCTCCTTGTGGGTTTTGGAGGTGATGAAAAAAGGCCGAAAAAGTTTTCCGTACGACCTGACAAATGATCCGGCGGTATATTGTTGTTTTTCGGTGGGCGCCACGTAACCACAGCCCCAGGTGGTTTCAATGGTGGATTTTCGGGTCTGCATCACCAGTTTCCTTAAACCAAAAAGAACCAGGCTAATCAGTATAAATATCCAGACACTCCAGGTAACCGGTTCCAGTAAATCGGTAGTCTTTTCTGAAAAAGGAATATCGGAAATAGCCGGAATGCCCGACATGAGGGTTACCGGCTGCGAAAGTGCATTCATGAAGAATTGCGGAAATACACCAATAAACACGATAAAAAATGCAATCAGATACAACGGTAGAAGCTGCAAAAAAGGAACTTCTTTTACTTCGTGGTCGAATTTCTGACGAGGATTGCCTAAGAAAACAATCCCGAAAGCTTTGGTAAAACACAACAACGCCAACCCACCAATCAAAACCAGGGCAAGCACCGAAAAAATAATTGTCATCAATGGTCCAATCAGTGAACCCTGCATCCAGTAATAAAAACCGCTGTAAATAATAAACTCTGATATGAACCCATTAAAAGGCGGAATTCCGGAAATAGCGATGGCTGCAACCAGAAAAAGCAAAGCTGTTTGTGGCATTTTCTTAATCAGTCCGCCCAAATGATCGACATGAAGCGTATGTGTTGCCTGATAAACATTTCCGGCAGTAAAAAACAAAAGCGATTTGAACAAGGCATGGTTTAAGGTATGCAGGAGTCCACCAGCAAAACCAAGCGAAGCAAGCAGGTAATTGCCTGTTCCCAGCCCGATGCAACCAATGCCGATTCCCATTCCTATAATGCCAATATTTTCGACACTGTGGTAAGCCAGCAGCTTTTTAAGGTTGTGTTGAACGATAGCCAGCATCACTCCGTATAAACCTGAAACAACAGAAAAGGCTATGATTACAAGTCCAATCGTATAATAATCGGTCTTAATCAGGGTGATCATCCGGAGGATTCCAAAGATCCCGATTTTAATGATTACTCCCGACATGATTCCTGAAATATGTGCGGGAGCTGCAGGATGCGCATAAGGGAGCCAGGTGTGAAACGGCACAAATCCCGCTTTAATGGCAAACCCAATAAAAAAGCAGATGAACAAAACCAGCCCTGCTGCCCCGAAATGTTGGGTGGTGTAATTAGTCAACGCGCTAAAATCATAACTTCCGGTTTTAAGCGCTACCCAAATAAAGCCAAACATCAGGAAAACAATAGAAACATGCGATTGTATGAGGTAATTAATTCCGGCACTCAGGGTCGCCATCTTTTCGTGTTCGAATATTACTACCAGAAAAGCTGAAAGTGCCATAATTTCCCAGGTAATCAAAAAGACCAAACTATTTTGTATGGCACACAGACTGATAAGAGAAGTATGTAATAAAATGAAAGCGATGCTATGCAAGGTAATGTTATTTGTTTGCTTCCGATAAGCTTTCATGTAAAACAACCCGTAGAAACTGCCGGTAATAAACACAAAATTGATAATCAGGATAAACCATCCGGAAAGAGCATCTATCCGAAGATTAACCGGACCGGTTATTAAGCTTCCCGGAAATAAAAATTCGAAAAGCTGACCTGCCAGGGTTTGCATCCCCAGATAGCCTGAAAATAAAGCGTTCATTACAATTGCCGAAAACAATACAATTCCTTTTCCTTTTACTTTCAGGAAGGGAATAATAAGTATTGCCAAAACCGGCACTGCAAGAAATGCGTTGATCAGGCTCATTTTAAAACAGTTAAAACAGTCAAGGTAAAAATTGCTACCATAAACACAATACCATACCAAACGTACGATTGCACCCGGCCATTCTGAATAAATTTAAAATAATTTGCGGCATAAACCAGATGATGAGTGATATAACTTATAAACCGATATTCGAAAAAATCGTGATAATGTGATTCGTATTTTCGGGTTTCCGGAAATATTTCTCCGGCAGCCAATTCACTATATCTTTTTTCTTCGACCAGCAAAAACCCGAATATTTTACCCAATGATTTAGAAAACGATTTGCCGGTATATTGCATCCGGTTGTTTGGAGCTACATAGGCACATCCCCAGGTTGGCTGCATTTCGCGAGTTTTACCCTTTACGACAAAAGCACGAATCATCCAACTGACAGCAACAATTGCTATAAACAGAAGCGAATAAAGGTTGATGTTTGTTATGTTTTCAGCATAAGCTGCGAATCCGGACGACCCAGCAACAAACCGATTATTAACGAAATTATCCAACAGATTAAGAATAGTGTTCAGGTAAAACCGGGGTAAAAAGGCAACACTTAACATCATTGCAACAATCAGGTATTGAGGCCAAAGCATGGATTTAGAAACTTCAGCGGGCTGATGTGCCAACGGTTTTCGTTCAGAACCAAGAAAGATTGTTCCAAATGTTTTGGTAAATGTTAAAACCGAAATGCCTCCAATAATGCTCAGTCCGCCAAGCGTAACCACCAGCAAGCTAATCTGGGAAATATCGCTCGTTTTCAATCCTTCCAAAAGTCCGTTATAGAGAATAAACTCGGAAACAAACCCATTAAAAGGCGGTAACCCACCAATAGCCATCGCCCCAATCAGGAAAAGAACAGCAGTTTTGGGCATCTGCTTTATTAAACCTCCAAGTTTATTCATATCGCGGGTGTGCACTTGCTGGTAAACCGCACCTGCCGAATAAAAAAGCAACGACTTAAACAACGAGTGATTGAGCACATGCAGCAATGCCCCGCCAAACCCAAGATAGTACAAAACCACTGAACCATTGCCCATTCCCATTAACCCAAGACCAATGCCAATGCCAATGATCCCGATATTTTCGATGGTACAGAAAGCTAACATACGCTTAAAGTCACGATGAACCGCGGCATTCAAAATTCCATAAACACCCGTCAATACGGAAATGGTCAACACAATTTCTCCCAGGATCAAAAAATCAGCTTTCAGGAAAGAGATAATCCTGAAGATCCCGTAAATCCCAAGTTTGACAATTACGCCCGACATCACGCCCGACACATGAGATGGTGCAGCTGGATGTGCATGCGGTAACCAACTGTGAAGTGGAATAAAACCAGCTTTTATGCCAAACCCGATAAAGAAAATCAGGAATAACCAGATATTGCTGTTGGCTCCAAAGTAGGTTTGAAAAGCGTCAAAACTGAACGAACCCGTTTGAAAGTAAACCCAGATAAACCCAACAGTTAAGAAAGTTACACTAATATGCATCTGCACCAGGTAATTAATTCCTGCCTGCAGCGTTTTGGGTTTGTGATGATCAAAAATAACCAGCAGCATCGAAGACAACGACATCACCTCCCAGGCTACCAGAAAAGCAAAGGTGTGCTGCAGCATACAAACCCAAACCATCGACAGGTGAAAAACAACAAACAAAATCCAATGAAAACTAAGCTTTTGTGAGGAGTTCTCATACGGTTTCAGATACCCGATTCCATAAATGACACCTGTTACCGAAGTAAAATTAACAATCAGGATGAACCAGGCCGACAAGCCATCAATACGCACAGGAATATCGCCCCAAAAACTATTTGCCTGAAAAATAAGCTCCTGAACCTCGCCATTTAATGCTCCAACGGCCTGTAAACTTGTAAGTATTGCATTGACAACAACCGTTGAGGCGGCTATATAAGATTTGAATTTTGTTGAATTGAAACACAAAGCGATTATTGCAACGAGTGTTGCTGACCACGATAAATTCAATAGTCCTTCCATCTCCATCATTTTGTCTTCTGAATTTACATTGTTTCGGCTTGCAAAGTAAGGCAATAATTAAGGTTGTTAATTTGAATCTGGTCATCGAATAATTTGATACTGGTCAGGAAATACATTGACTTTATCCCTATATTTGATCAATTAATTTGAAAAACATGGAACCAAACGATTTAATTCACCTTGAGAAATTTACTTCAAAAAGTGATTCGATCTTTAAAAATATCCCAACCGAACTGAGACTGTTTCTGGAAAGTCAGATGATCGATAAAATATACCGCAAAGGACAACCTATATTTCTGGAAGGCTCGTACCCCGCCGGAATTTATTACCTGAAAGAAGGATTGGTAAAAAAATACAAAACCGATCACGCCGGAAAAGAGCACCTCCTATCGCTCTGTTCTGAAGGTGAGCTGATTGGATACTCCGCCTTGTTGTGCAATGAACCCTATCCGGATTCGACGGCTGCAATAGAAACATCCAGATTGGGATTTTTGCCCAAAGAAGTATTCCTAAAAGCAACAAATGAATCGAACAGCCTGATGAGCTGCCTCTTAACAAGCTTAAGCCACGAGTTTAGTGTAATGGTTAACAGCGTAATGGTGTTTGCCCACATGACCGTTCGGGAAAGATTAGCCCTGACTTTATTAATCCTTTCAGAAAAATTCAGGAAAAAGAACAATTCCGACCAAATTGAAATTGTATTGTCGCGTGAAGATCTGGCCAATATGGTTGGAACGGCTACCGAAACCTTGGTCCGACTACTTCAGGAATTTAAAAAGGAAGAAATTATTGAGATCAATGCAAAAAAAATCAACATTCTGAAAACAAAAAAACTGATAGAAATGTCGAAATTCTATTAAAGACAACTTCGTTAACGGCCAGCAAAGTCAAAGGAATGGGGTTCACATTAACATTAGCTTCAGAAACCTCAAAAAAATATTCGATTCAACAGAACCATTTGGATTAGCATCTACATTTGCACCTTCAAAATCGAACAGGAATGGAACCAATCTTTTTACCCAAAACGTGGAGCCTTTTCAAAAAAGGCCTATTGACCAAAAACATTTCGAACGACATTTTTGCCGGAGTTATTGTTGGTATTGTTGCACTGCCACTGGCCATTGCCTTTGCCGTTGCGTCGGGGGTTTCGCCCGAAAAAGGGATTATCACCGCCGTTGTTGCCGGTTTTTTAATCTCCCTTTTGGGTGGTAGCCGTGTTCAGATTGGTGGGCCAACCGGTGCTTTTATAATAATTGTTTACGGAATTGTTCAGAAATATGGGTTCGATGGGTTAATGATCTCAACCATTATGGCCGGAATCATGTTAATCGCGTTCGGAATGCTCCGCCTAGGGTCCATCCTGAAATTTTTTCCACATCCGTTAATTGTTGGGTTTACAAGCGGTATCGCATTGGTCATCTTTTCAACACAAATCAAAGATGCCATGGGGCTTCCAATCGATAAACTTCCGGCTGAATTTATTGAAAAATGGGAAGTTTATTTCCACCACATGCAAGATTTTAATCCTTCGGCCATACTTATAACCGTCGGAACAATAATAATTACCGTGTTTTCAGGAAGGTTAATTCCGAAAATCCCCGGCTCGTTTGTGGCTATTATCCTGATGACAATTCTTGTTTCTGTTTTTGGCATTCATGTAAGTACCATCGAAAGTGTTTTTGGAGAAATTCCGAACAATATCGAGTTTGCGATGCCCACCATACAATTCGACCAACTGGGTCAATACCTGCAACCAGCGCTCACCATTGCACTACTCGGAGCTATCGAATCACTGCTTTCGGCTGTAGTAGCCGACGGGATGATCAGTAGCAATCACCGGTCGAATACCGAATTGATTGCCCAGGGAATTGCCAACGTGGTCACTCCGTTTTTTGGAGGGATTCCGGCAACCGGCGCTATTGCACGTACTGCAACCAATGTCCGGAATAATGGCCGCACCCCTATATCAGGAATCATACATGCCATCACACTTTTGTTGATCATGCTGTTTTTTGGCAAATGGGCTATGCTAATTCCAATGCCCGTTTTGGCCGGGATCCTGATTGTTGTTTCCTACAACATGAGCGAAATGAAACCGTTCTTTGCTATCCTAAAAGGGCACAGAAACGACGTTCTGATACTCCTCAGTACCTTTATCCTGACTGTATTTGTTGATTTAACGGTAGCGATAGAAGTTGGCGTTGTGCTTTCATCGTTGTTGTTTATGCAGCGGATGTCGAATTTGAGCAAGGTCATTCCACTCGAAACAGAATCGGACACACTGGAAAACTACGCCGATATTCCGAAAGGTGTTGAAATCTTTGAAATCAGCGGGCCATTCTTTTTCGCTGCTGCCCGCCGTTACGAAGAAACACTGAAAGACATCAGTCACACCTCCAAAGTTGTAATCATTCGAATGCGGCATGTCCCGTTTATTGACGGAACCGGACTGCGAAACCTGAAAGAAACTATAAAAGACCTGAAGTCACGAAGGATTCAGATTATTCTGTCGGGCGTACAACCTGAAGTTCTTACCGAGCTCGAAAAGGGAGGCATCAGTACGTTAATCGGCCCGGCCAACATCACGTCGAGCTTCGATCTGGCGCTGGCCCGCATGGAGCTGGTGATGAAAAAGCAAGAGTAACCCATTATAAAATTGCTGTAAAATCAGGAATTTCGGGAAGGAAAGCATACGAATTTTCAGCATAATTAATGTGGCAGCAATAATGCTGCATCCCGTTACTTACAACCAGAAAAGGTACTTTTAACTGCATGTTGTACCGAACAATCTGATCGAAAGTTTGCTGGCTGATTTTTATTTCAGGAGCTTTAAATTCGGCTACCAGCAAAGGATTTCCTGAACGGTCGAAAATGACCAGATCGGCGCGCTGTGGATTGTTGTTCACTTTAACACCGGCTTCTACAGCAATTAAAGAAGGAGAATATTTTTTTTCAGCCATCAGAAACTGCACAAAATTCTGGCGCACCCACTCTTCAGGGGTAAGCCGCACATATTTTTTCCGGAGCGAATCGAAAATGGAAGTTTTACCTGCAACAGTTCTGATCTTGAAAGAATATTCGGGCAAATTCAATTTTTGCATGATGAAGCCAACAAAGTTTGTATTTTTGTAAAACTATAAAAAAGTTCGGAGTGAACTAAAGTTCAGAGTGCCTAAAGTTCCTTCTGATGTAACTTCAGGCACTCCCAACTCCGAACTCTAGACACTTTTTTATGAAGACAAAAGAAGAAATTGTTTCCAACTGGCTTCCAAGGTACACCGGAAGGCCTTTAAACGAATTTGACGAACTGATTTTGTTGACTAATTTCCATATGTATGTGGATATGTTTGCCAAAAAATTTGGAGTTCCAATCTATGGGGAGAATAAAAACATGCCCAATGCCAGCGCAGAGGGAATCACCATTATAAACTTCGGCATGGGAAGCCCAAACGCCGCAACCATGATGGATTTATTAAGTGCAGTGCATCCAAAAGCGGTTCTTTTTTTAGGTAAATGTGGCGGGTTGAAGCAGAAAAACCAATTGGGCGATTTTATTTTGCCTATTGCTGCTATCCGGAGCGAAGGTACATCAAACGATTATTTACCTCCTGAAATACCTGCACTTCCTGCATTTAACCTTCAGCGCGCCGTTTCAACAGCCATCCGCAACCGCAAACACGACTATTGGACCGGCGTGGTTTATACCACCAACAAACGCGTTTGGGAATACGACGAGCGCTTCAAGAAATACCTCGAAAAATCGAGGGCAATGGCTATTGATATGGAAACTGCAACTATTTTCACTGTTGGGTTCTGCAACCAAATACCTTCAGGAGCATTGCTACTGGTGTCTGATCAGCCGATGATTTCGACAGGTGTGAAGACTGAAGCAAGTGACCAGATAGTTTCGAACAACTTTGTGTTGGAGCATCTTGAAACCGGTATAGACGCCCTGTTGGAGATCAGAAACAATGGAGAGTCGGTTAAACATTTGAAATTTTAAAACCTGCATCAGGAATGACTTTTGAGGAAATTATAGGCAATCTGCAAAAAAAAATATACCACCCCATTTACTTCTTAATGGGCGAGGAAACCTATTTTATCGATAAAATTAGCGATTACATTGCCGACAATGTTTTGACCGAAGCTGAAAAGGGTTTTAATCAAACGGTACTTTATGGCAAAGATCTGGAGCCGAGCACCATTATTGGCAATGCCCGCCGGTTTCCGATGATGGCGAACCATCAGGTAATTATAGTTCGTGAGGCGCAGAACATCAAGAAAATTGAAGATCTGGAACCGTATGTTAAAAACCCGCTGAATTCGACTATTCTGGTCATCAACTACAAGTACAAAACGCTTGACAAACGAAAAACGTTTCCCAAACTGATCGACCAGAAAGGTGTGCTTTTTGAATCGAAGAAAATATACGACAATCAGTTGCCTGCCTGGATTACGACATACCTGAAGAATCAACGATACACCATTTCGCCCCAAGCCGCCGCCATGATTGCCGAATACCTGGGAACAGACCTTGGCAAAGTGGTTAACGAACTGGATAAACTGATCATTTCATTACCCGTTGGCACGCAGATTACTCCTGACCAGATCGAAAAAAATATCGGGATCAGCAAAGAATTCAATGTTTTTGAACTTCAGAATGCTTTGGGAGACCGGGATCTTTTACGAGCCAACCGGATCATTAATTATTTTGGGGCCAATCCATCTTCAAACCCGGTTACAGTAGTTGTTTCAGCGCTTTTCTCTTATTTCTCGAAACTATTGAATTATCATTTTCTGGAAGATAAATCGCAAAACAATGTAGCTTCCGTACTCCAGGTTCATCCGTTTTTTGTAAAAAACTATGTAGCTGCTGCAAAAAATTACAACATCAAAAAGCTGGTAGAAATTGTCAGTATTTTGCGCGAATACGATATGAAATCAAAAGGCTGGGGCAATGTTTCCGCCTCTCAGGCCGACCTACAGAAAGAAATGATTTACCGGATTTTACACTAAAAACTAATCCAATGACGATTATTCTGATTGCCATCACCGTTGCTGTTTCTTTTGCTGCATTAAAATCAGCAAAACTCATGGACCAACTTCAGTTTAATGCGAGTAAAATAGTTTATAAAAAGGAATATCACAGGCTGATTACTCATGCTTTTGTGCATGCCAGTTGGGAGCACCTGTTTGTGAATATGATTGTTCTCTTTTCGTTCGGAAGAGCCATTGAATTCTATTTCAAAGAGAACTTCGGCAGCAAACACATCCAGTATTTTTTCCTCTTATATTTTGGCGGCATACTGGTTTCCAATATTTACGCGCTCATCAAACACCACAAAAACTATTTTTACAACGCTGTTGGAGCCTCCGGGGCTGTTGCCTCCGTGCTTTTTGCCGCTATCTTTTTTGATCCGTGGAACAATATCTATTTCTTTGGAATTTTGCCTATCCCCGGGATTGTTTTTGCCGGATTGTATTTGGTCTATTCGTACCAGATGAGCAACAAACAAAAAGATAATGTAGCGCACGACGCCCATTTCCTGGGTGCTCTGTTTGGTTTCATTTTCCCGATTTTGCTCAACCCGATGTTGTTCGAAACCTTTATCGACAGGCTTTTCAGAACAATATGAGCAAGAAAGCCATCTTTCTGGATCGCGACGGGGTTTTGATTGAAAACAATACCCATTATTACATTTGGAAATCAGATCAGCTTACGTTTGTAGATGATGTTTTTGAAAATCTCAGAAAACTTTCTGAAAGGGGCTATTTATTATTTATCGTTAGTAATCAGGGAGGAATTTCAAAAGGTTTGTACTCAAAAAACGATATTCTGGTACTACATTCGGAGCTGATTCAAACTTTCAGGCAAGAACAAATTGAAATTTCGGAAGTCGTTTTCTGTCCGCATCATCCGGAAATTGAAAAATGCTTTTGCCGTAAACCAGGCTCGCTCCTGATCGAAAAACTGATTGCCAAATACCAGCTTAGCCGGGCTGATTCTTATTTTATCGGCGACAGTCTGACCGATATGGAAGCTGCCGAAAAAGCAGGAATTCGGGGCATACCAGTCGTTCCAAATCAAAACATGTATCCGTTTATATCATCAGTTTTACAATGAGTTCAGGAAAATACACTTTAGTAAACGGCACTTTTATTCCTACGGAAGAATACCGGATTTCTCGGGAAGAATCGGATGCCATTTTATTTACGGAAAGAATCCGTGCCGTTAGAACGGCATTCCCGTTCTTTAGCGAAACGCTGGAACGGATTAAACTTGAATTACTTGTATTCAATCAATCGTTTGCCGAATTTACAGACCTCGATGGGAAAGGTTTAAAGCGACAGCTTGAACGTACGCTTACTAAAAATAAGCAATTTATGGGTGCAATACTAACCATCCAATTCAGGTTGCTTAATCAGAAAATTCAATATACCATTCAATCAGAGAAATTAGATACGGCCGACTATGAACTCAACGAGAAAGGATTGTATATCGACATCTTTGACCAGGTTCAGAAACCAGCCGCTTCACTCTCTAATCTTTCATTGGGATCGGCTGTTTACTGGAGTATTGTAAGAAATTATCTGTATGGCGCTCCGGTTGATCAGTTGCTTCTGGTAAATACTGAGGATTTGGTGATTGAAGCTCCTCAATCGAACATTTACCTAATAACCGGGGACCGTATTCGTGGAGCCAGTTGCGAACAGGGAGCTTATCTCGATATTAGTCAGCTACTTCTGCTTGAACTATTCAGCAAGCTAAACCTGAACTATTCGGAAAACGAAGGAATAACGATTGAGGACTTAAGAAAAGCAGATGAAATTATGATCGTAAATGCTATTGAAGGAATAAGATGGGTGGTTGGCTTTGAAGGGAAAAGGTATTTTAATAATACGATCAGAAAAATAAGCGACTCTTTCACCAAAGGATTTATCAGTTGAGTGATGGATTTTCAGGAAAGTTCTCCCACATGCTGTATTTCCCACCCATATCACGTACCGACTTCGCCCACATCACATTTTCGTCTATGGTCATCATGTCATCCTGCGAAACATCGGCAACCAACCACGAATTTTCATTTATTTCCTCTTCCAACTGACCGGCATCCCAGCCTGAATAACCCAGGAAAAAACGTACCTGCTGCGAATTAACCAATCCGAGCTTAATTTTGGTCTTTAACACTTCAAAATCACCTCCCCAATACAGATTATCCTTAATATGAATACTTCCGGGAATAGTATCACCGAGCGTGTGTATGAAGTAAATGGAATCGGTTCCGACAGGGCCCCCAATATGAATTTCGGAATCGAAATCGGGAAAATTAACAAAAAGATCCTCAACCGGATAATCCACTTTTTTATTTAAAATAAAACCAACAGCTCCCTGTTCGCCATAAGTTGCCAATAAAATTATTGAACGGTTGAAATAAGTCCCGGCCAGAAAAGGTTCGGCAATCAGAATGTGACCTTGCTTGGGGGCAACATGATTGGTTTCTATCCGAAATATGTTGGTATTGATTTTCATCCGTCAAACTTTATTGAAGAAATATAGCAATTAAGATTCTTTTTTCAAAGAGAAAGTATATTTCCAGATAAATATAAGCAATTATCTGAATGAATGAATGTTAAAATAAGGAAAAAATAAAATCCGGTCGGAAATAACCAGGGAGAAAGATTACACAAAGCCAAATTAAAAGAGTAAAACGTCTGATATTCTAGTTTTCTTCAACAATAACAAAAACATCTTCATCGATCTTTTTCATCAAAAACTGCTCGCGAGCGAATTTTTCAAGATTGGCATCGTTCGTTTGCAATTCGTATAATTTGCGTTTGTCGGCATCAATTTTCCGTTTATAAAAATCAACCTGCTCTTCAAGCAAAGCCAGTTCCTTGCGGTTTTGCTGATGCTGCATCAGATTATTTTCATCAAAAAACAAGATCCAAACAGCAAATAAGGCTAGTGCCAGCAAATATTTGACGTAGAAAACATTCAGTATTGTAGATGCTAATTCTTTGGCTTTCATCCTGATGATTTTTAGCAAAAATAGCCTTTTCCGGGACAAAAAAAAAGGAGATGAAAAATTTCATCTCCTTCCTTATCAAAAAAAGAACGACTAATCCAGATCGGGCAAAAAGTTTGGATAAGTATAGCTTTTGGGTGATACGAAATTTTCTTTGATCGTCCGGATAGAAGTCCAACGAAGAAAATTGAATACCGACCCTGCTTTATCGTTGGTTCCGGAACCGCGAGCCCCGCCAAACGGTTGTTGCCCCACAACAGCTCCGGTTGGTTTATCGTTGATGTAAAAGTTTCCGGCAGCATTTTCGAGGCGTTTGGTCATATGCTCAATACTGTATCTGTCCTGAGAGAAAATAGCCCCGGTTAATGCATAAAGGGAAGTATTATCAAGGATTTCCAGTGTTTTATCCAAATCTTCGTCGGCATATACAAAAACAGTCAGAACCGGACCAAACAACTCCTCAACCATAGTCACATAGTCTGGTTTTTTGGCCAGGATAACGGTTGGTTCAATAAAATACCCGACCGATTTATCGCATTTTCCGCCAAATAACACTTCTGCATCTTCATCAATTCTGGCCCGTTCGATAAATCCGGCAAGCTTATCAAACGACGATTCGTCGATAACGGCATTGATAAAATTGGTAAAATCTTCTGGTGGCCCCATTTTCACCGTAGCCAACTCCCTTCCCAAACGTTCGCGAACCTCAGTCCAGATACTTTCAGGAATATAAGCCCTTGAAGCGGCAGAACATTTTTGTCCCTGGTATTCGAATGAGCCACGCAGCATGGCAATGGCAACGGCCTGCGGATCGGCTGTTGGATCGGCAAAAATGAAGTCTTTACCTCCGGTTTCGCCTACAATTCGTGGATACGATTTGTATTTATAAATATTCTCACCAATCGTTTTCCAGATACTCTGGAATACTCCGGTTGATCCGGTAAAGTGAATTCCACCAAAATCAGGCGATTGAAGAACTACGTCAGCGGCAGCAGGCCCCCCAACATAAACCAGGTTAATAACACCATCTGGCAATCCAGCTTCCTGCAATACTTCCATAATAACAGCGGCGGAGTAAACGGCTGTTTTTGAAGGTTTCCAAACCACAACATTTCCCATCATGGCAGGCGCTGCCGGAAGATTACCAGCAATCGAGGTAAAATTAAACGGAGTTAATGCGAAAATAAAGCCTTCCAATGCCCTGAACTCGTTATAATTCCAGATACCCGGAGCCGATTCAGGTTGCATTTTATAAATATCGGTCATACAACGAACTCCAAAACGGAAAAAATCTGCCATTTCACAAGCAGCATCAATCTCGGCCTGATAGGCATTTTTAGATTGACCTAGCATGGTTGCCGCATTAATTTTGGCGCGGTAAGGCCCTGCAAACAAATCAGCAGCCTTCAGGAAAATTGCAGCACGGTGATTCCACGACATCGTATTCCATTTTTCGCGGGCCATCATCGCTGCATCAATAGCCATCTGCACATGAGAAGTATCGCCCTGATAATAATGTCCGAGTGTATGATTTATATCGTGAGGTGGGGAAATCCGCACACGACGATCGGTAGTAACTTCTTTCCCTCCAATAATCATCGGAAGTTCGAGCTCAACCGACCGAAGTTGATTCAGCATATTTTTCAGTTCTTCTCTTTCCGGAGAACCTGGCGCATAGCTTTTTATCGGTTCATTTTTTGCAACCGGAATATTAAAAAATCCTTTTGTCATAACCTCATATTTTATTTTGATAATTATTATTCTTTCAGCTCACAAAACTATACGTTCCAAGTAATCTAATTCCTAATAAAAATCACCTTTCATTTTTCCGCTTAAATTGTCTAAAACAGTTTTCGAATTTAAATTTTACTATATTTAATCCCTCATAAATCGGAATGTCCAAGCCAATTCATGCAACAAACATTTATCAAAGGAATTGTATCCCGCTACCATATCGAAGCCCAAAATGATATTCTAAAAATTGTTGGGCTTCATGTATTTATCATACTTGGGTTCTCGTTTGGATTGATCATGTTTTTGCGTGACATGATCGGTGTTTCGCCCGATGAATGTTTACCCGGAGATGTTTCTATCCTGCTAATTTTTGGGACAGCCTTCTACGTTCTCCGGAATATCCGAATCAGCATGGCTGTCCAAACCTTTTTCCTGATCCCCATCATCCCCTATTTTTTCTTTATCTCAAGTACAGTCGCCATTTCACCGAATCATCTCTCGGTTCCGAATACGTTGTGGACTTTAATTCCCTTTTTACTCTTTTTCCTGATTTTCGGGAATAGAAAAGATCTGTTTGTTTATTTTATTCTGGCAGCGCTAACCATAGCATTGCACGTTTTTATAGCCGATTTAACCAACCTGATTTTCACGTTTCAATGGAACATCGAATCGGGTTTTACCAATCCATTCCTGACCTTATCTATTTCCTACCTGGTTTCACTATTGATTTCATGGAATTTTCAGGATACCATTAACCGGCTAACTGAAGAAAAAGAAAAAACGGAAAGACTAATTAATCAAACAGTCCGCAACCTGCCGCAAGGCATGTTGCTTCTCGAAATTGTTAAAGACGAATCGGAAGCACCATCGTACCTGGTCATTCGAAAAACCAACCTGGCGTTTGAAAGGCTATTTAAAATTACCTCGCGCGAACTTAAAGATCAGAAAGCAAACGATGTATTTCCTAAAATTTTCAGGGAGGCTTTTGACTGGAACAAACAATACCTGAATTCTAAAAGCAACCAATTCTCGTTCTACCTCGACCGAACCGATAAATATTACGACGTTAATACGTTTAAACTTACCAGCACCCAAGTGGTCAGTCTTTTTTCTGATGTAACGAATAAACAACAAATCATACTCGATCTGGAAGAAAACAAGCTTCGTTACCAGGTATTACTTGAAGCAATCCCGGATCTGTTCTTTATTATCGACAAAGATGGCATCTATGTCGATTTCGTTTTCAAAGCAACCGAAGCACTAAAAATAAAGCCTGAAGACATCATTGGAAATTCTATTTTTGAAGTTGGGTTTTCGGAAAAAATGTCGAACAAAATCTTTCAGTGCATCCAGAATTGCATTGAATTCGACAGCATCGAAACCATTGAGTACGCCTTGGAACTTGAAAACTCGTCGGCCATGTTCGAAATGCGCATTGTCAGGCTGAGTGACAGTACCGTTATTTCATTGGCAAGAGACATCTCCAAACGCAAATTGGCTGAAATAAAAATGGAAGAAGCCCGTATTAAAGCCGAAGAATCGGACCGGTTGAAAACAGCTTTTCTTGCCAACATCTCGCACGAGATCAGGACTCCGATGAATGCTATTATTGGTTTCTCGAAAATGATCGGATCCTCTGATTTCGATGATCAGGAAAAAAGCAAATTTGTGGAGATCATTGTTACCAACGGAAAGCTTTTGCTTACATTAATCAATGACATGATAAGCCTGTCGAAGATTGAAAGCAATACGCTGGTCGTAAAAAAATCACCATGCCGCATAAACGACATCATGGTAAGCCTATATAAAGAATTTGGGTACGAACTCGAGGAACGAAAAAACATTAAGCTAAAAATAAACTGCGGCAACCCCAACCCCAAATTTACCGTAGTAACCGATCCGGTTTTATTACAATCGATTTTGCAGAAGCTTATTGACAACGGAATTAAATTTACTGAAGAAGGCGAAGTAGAATTTGGATACAGGATGCTTGAGTCAGACGAGCTGGAATTCTATGTTCGTGATACCGGAATCGGGATTGCGCAGAGTGATCAGGAAATGATTTTTGAGCGTTTCCATCAATTGGACAACCGCACCATCAGGGCCTATGAAGGAATTGGGCTGGGTTTGTCGATTTCGCAACATCATGTTCGTTTATTGGGAGGTTCTTTACATGTCCAATCAAAACCTAAAATGGGATCTACATTCTCGTTCAAGATTCCTTTTACAAGAGAAGAAAGCCCGCTAAAGATTGTTCGTTAACCGCAGAAACTCACTCGCTTGTTTTTACCGACGAATTTAAAGTTATAAATCCAACCAACCGATCGTACCGGCCTGCCTGATCACGATAATACGCAAATATCTGATATTCATTTTCGGTATTAAAATGCGTCCCCTCCAAATTTACGGAGTCGGCCTTTTTAGCCCCATCAGCAACATACACGTACTGATAATTGTAATAACCTTGCTTAAGCATCAGTGTTGCCTCGTATTGCGCCGATTCAAAATTCCATTTCATCTGGTTGGTTTGATTGGCATTCCAACCCGTAAGCGCGCCAAAAACATTTACCGAGCCTCCAGGCAACTCACTTGGCAATGGAAGTGCAAAATGCACAAATACATAATCACATTCCGTATCAAAATCAGTAACCCTATCCTGACTTTCAATTGAAAAGTTTCCATTCATTTCCTTGTAAGTAAAATATTTCTTATTACTTCTGAGGGCATCGGGCAACAAGGTAACATGATAGTATGGCCGGAAGAATTTTATTTCTCCAACATTTTCACCATTGTAACGTTTGGTCCGGATATCGAAATACCTGAATTCATTTCCACCCGGAAATACATTTGCCTTTTCGTAATCATATTCCAGTACATTTTCACGAATGAAACTGGGTTTTAAATCGCGAATAGCATTATCCCACCGGCGGTTTTGCATCAACACCACTTTTATATCATCCCGCGGATTTAAAAGCCGAAGTTTTTCGTGGTAAATTTTAAAATCAACTTCCTGATTTTCTCCATTAAACGAATCAAACGTCGCCTTTTTCACTAAACCTTCAATCCGAACCAAAGGCTCAACCACATAAAATCTCTGGATAAGGATTAGGTTTTCGCGGTTATTGTCTTCAAACACCACCAGAGCATAATTCCCCGAAAATTTAGGTGTGCAATCCTCGTTTGGGATCCGAAGCTGATAATTCACAAATTTTACCGTTGTGTTAAAACTCATGGCGTAATCAGCCACCGGGTTATCCGGGAAACCCGTCAGGTATTCGCTCTGCCTGATATAAGATTCACTCCAGCTGGCATCACAATGAATGAGTGTATAAGAGTAATTTTTAACATCCTCGGCGAGGTCATCAAATTTCAGGACAAGCTGAACATCGCTTCCAAGCTCAATTATAGGGTTTGAAAGTTCGTTCCCATCACGAAAAAGCTGAACCGATTTAATCTCCTCCTTGTAAACAGAATTCTGATAATAAAAATCGTCGGTTTTTTTTGATGCCCATGAATTTAACGTTAAAATAATATCTAAAATGACTACAAAGTATGCTGTTTTCCGGTTCATTTCTGCTCCATTTTTTAACTAAACAAACAAACAAATGGGTTGATATTGAAAAGTTGAAAATAACTATCGCCATAAACAACGGTTACAGGTATTTAAATATTTCAATTCATGTAAGTTTGTAAAACAAAGATTGTGAAAAGATTTTAAATTCTTTACTTTTGCCAACCTAATTATTAACCATACGAGGGAATACAATGTCAAAGGTTATCAATTTAAAACGTGGGTTAAATATCCGTTTGAAAGGGGATGCCGAAAAGGTTTTTGGAACTTCGATTGAAGCAGACAAGGTCGCCCTTAAGCCGACTGATTTTCCGGGATTAATTCCAAAATTGCTTGTAAAAACAGGACAGGAAGTAAAAGCCGGAGAACCAATCTTTTTCGACAAATACAATCCGGAAATCATTTTTACCGCGCCAACAAGTGGTCAGGTTGTGGAAATAAACAGAGGCGAGCGACGAAAAATCCTTGAAGTTATTATAAAAGCCGATGGTAGAAATGAATCCATTTCCTTTAGTAAAGCTGACCCCAAAAGTCTTTCGCCTGAAGAAATAAAAGAGCATTTGTTAAAAAGTGGTTTATGGCCATTCATTAAACAACGTCCATATGGATCATTAGCCAAACCGTCACAGGCTCCCAAACACATTTTTATTTCTTGTTTCGATTCGGCCCCGCTGGCTCCCGATTATGAATTCCTTTTTAACGGGCAAGCTTCATTTCTGCAATCCGGTATTCATGCACTTGCCAAATTAACCAGCGGCAAAGTTCATCTCGGAATAAACCCGGCTCAAGCAACTGGGATATTTTCAGGCTTAAAAAATGTGGAAATAAACCAATTTTCAGGAGCTCATCCGGCAGGAAACGTGGGTGTACAAATTCATCAAATCAGTCCGATTAATAAAGGCGAAATCGTTTGGACCATTACTCCGCAAGGTTTGGTTTTTATCGGGAAACTTTTTGAAACAGGCAAAATAGACTTTTCAAAAAATATCGCATTAACCGGATCGGAAGTAACATCTCCCAAATACATCAAAACATTACATGGAGCCAATCTTGAAAAGATACTTAAAGGAGCTACGCAAAAAGCTGGCAACGAACGTATAATTTCAGGAAATGTACTTACCGGGACAAAAGTCGCTGAGGATAACTTCCTGGGATTCTTTGACTCTCAAATAACAGTTATTCCTGAAGGAGATAAATATGAATTTATGGGCTGGGCCAATCCCGGATTTAATAAATTTACAGCAAGCAAAACCTTCTTCTCGAAATTATTCCCCAAAAAATCATACGTTCTGGATGCGAACCTTCACGGAGGGGAAAGAGCATTTGTTCTTTCAGGACAATATGAGAAATATGTACCTATGGATATCCTCCCGGTGTACTTACTAAAAGCCATACTGGCCAACGACATCGATAAAATGGAGCAACTTGGTATTTACGAGATTGTAGAAGAAGACCTTGCTTTGTGTGAATATGCTTGTACCTCGAAAATAAAGGTTCAGGAAATTGTTCGCCAGGGACTAGACCTCATGATGAAAGAATTGGGATAACCGAATTTTGAAAATAACTCAGTATGAAATTTATACAAAAATTCTTTGAAGATACGAAGCCTTATGTACAGAAAGGGGCAAAATACCATTGGCTCCATTCCGTGCACGACGGCATGTTTACCTTGTTCTTTGTACAAAAGAACACGTCTAAAAGTGGATCTCACATTCACGATTTCATCGACCTGAAACGTACGATGGGAATAGTTGTATTGGCGCTTATCCCTGCTCTTTTAATGGGAATGTACAATACCGGCTACCAACACTTCGCCGCAGTTGGTGAATTGGCGTCGGCCAGCTTCTGGCAAATTTTCTTTTATGGCTTTTTGCGTGTATTGCCATTTATAATGGTGTCTTACATTGTCGGTCTTGGAATTGAGTTCGTATTTGCACAATTGCGTGGACACGAAATCCAAGAGGGCTTTTTGGTTTCAGGTATTCTGATTCCACTAATTATGCCCATCAATACTCCGCTTTGGATGGTCGCCATTTCAACAGCTTTCGCCGTTGTATTTGTGAAGGAAGTTTTTGGCGGAACCGGAATGAATATCTGGAACCCGGCTTTGGTAGCACGTGCATTCTTGTTTTTTGCTTATCCAAGTCAAATGTCGGGCGACTCTGTTTGGGTTAGTTTGGGAGGACAAAAAGCTATCGATGGTTTTTCTGGTGCAACACCAATGGCCGAAGCGGCAGCCGGACATCCTAATATTGATATCTGGAATTCATTTATCGGATTAATTCCCGGATCAATAGGTGAAACCTCGACACTGGCCATTTTAATTGGTGCAGCGATTCTCGTAATAACAGGAATCGGGAGCTGGAAAATTATTGTTTCCACATTTGCCGGTGGTGCTGCCATGGGATTGTTGCTTAACACATTTGCCGGAAATAACTTATATATGGCTCTCCCTTTCTGGGAACACTTCATTATCGGAGGATTTGCTTTCGGGGCCGTGTTCATGGCAACCGATCCGGTATCAGGCACACAGACCGAAAAAGGCAAATGGATTTACGGATTTCTGATTGGAGTGCTGGCTATTATGATCCGTGTGGTAAACCCAGCTTATCCTGAAGGAATGATGTTAGCCATTTTGCTGATGAACACATTTGCTCCTTTAATTGACCATTATATTGTGGAAGGTAGCATCAAGAAACGGATGAAACGAGTCAAAGTAAAAGCCTAAAAGATATGGATACGAACGGTAATAAATATACTTTTATATATGCCTCAGCAATGGTTATCCTTGTTGCTGCAATTTTATCAATAACAGCGCTTAAGCTTAAACCGGCTCAGCAAAAAAATATTGATATTGAAAAGAAACAGAACATTCTATCATCAGTTGGAATTGCAAGCACGTTTGCTGACGCCGAAGCAATTTATGCTGAACGGATTGTCAATTCGTACATTGTAAACTTCTCGGGCGAGCAGATTGAAGGTAATGCTTTTAGCATTGATTTGAAATCGGAACGGGCAAAACCAGAAGCAGACCGCAAACTCCCGGTTTATGAGTGCAAAACTGACGAAGGTGTTAAATTCATCCTCCCGATGTATGGAGCAGGATTGTGGGGTCCGATCTGGGGCTATGTTTCAGTAAACGATGACATGAATACTTTATACGGGGCAAACTTTGCCCATGCCGGCGAAACTCCGGGATTGGGCGCCGAAATAGCCACAAAAGCATTTCAGGAACCATTTAAAGGGAAAAAGATTTTTGATGGAAGTGGAAATTTAGTTTCCATAATCGTTGCAAAATCGAGCGAAACAGCACCAGCAGAACACAAAGTAGATGGAATTTCGGGAGGTACCATCACCAGTAAAGGGCTTCAGGCCATGTTGCTGAATGATTTTACTTCGTACAAAGCATTTTTCACCAAGAAAAAACAATAGAAGATGAGCGAAGGATTATTTTCAAAGAAAAATATAGGACTGCTTGCCGGCCCAATTGGCAGCAATAACCCCATTACAGTGCAGGTGCTTGGCATCTGTTCGGCTCTTGCTGTCACCGCCCAACTGAAACCCGCATTTGTAATGGCTCTTTCAGTAACCGTAGTGGTTGCCTTCGGTAACGTCATCATTTCGTTACTCCGGAACACGATTCCAAACCGAATCCGAATCATTGTTCAACTGGTTGTAATTGCCGCACTGGTAATTATCGTTGACCAGTTCCTGAAAGCCTTTGTCTATGACGTTAGCAAACAACTTTCGGTATTCGTTGGATTGATTATTACCAACTGTATCCTGATGGGGCGTTTGGAAGCATTTGCTTTAGGTAACAAACCATGGCCTTCGTTCCTTGACGGTATTGGTAATGGTGCCGGGTACGGTTTAATCCTGATTATCATCGCGTTCTTTCGCGAATTATTAGGATCAGGAACGCTCTGGGGATTTCGTATTATTCCTGAAAGCTGGTACATCGCCAATGGTGGATTTTATTCTAACAATGGGATGATGATCCTTCCCCCAATGGCATTGATTACTGTAGGCGTAATTATTTGGGTTCAGCGCAGCAGAAATAGCAAATTGCAGGAAAAATAACCGAATAAAATATAAAAAACGATATGGAGAATTTATTAAATCTGTTCGTTAAGTCAGTATTCATTGAGAACATGGTTTTCGCCTATTTTTTGGGTATGTGTTCTTTTCTGGCTGTTTCGAAATCTGTAAAAACAGCAACCGGATTAGGGTTGGCGGTAATTTTTGTTCAGGTTATTACACTTCCGGTGAATTATCTGCTTGAAAATTATTTACTGAAGGAAGGGGCTTTAAAATGGTTGGGCGCCGGATACGAGACAGTCGATCTCAGTTTCTTAAGCTTTATCATGTTTATTGCAGTAATTGCATCTATGGTTCAGTTGGTTGAGATGGTTGTAGAAAAGTTTGCACCGGTTCTTTATAATCAACTTGGAATATTCCTCCCATTAATTGCGGTGAACTGTGCCATCCTGGGGGGGTCATTGTTCATGCAGCAGAAAGCTTTCCACACATTGGGTGAAGCCACTGTTTATGGTTTTGGTTCTGGATTTGGATGGTTCCTTGCCATAATAAGTATTGCCGCCATCCGCGAAAAAATACAATATTCGCAGATACCTGCACCATTAAGGGGTTTGGGAATCACATTCATTATTACCGGTTTGATGGGCCTTGCTTTCATGGGTTTTATGGGGATCAAACTTTAATTCGAATTAAAAAACATTCACAACGATGATATTTTTAGCTTCTCAAACGACAGTTGTACTGGCCAGTGTAGTCATATTCCTTTTGGCAATAATCCTTATGGTCGGAATGCTTTTGTACGTCAAGGCAAAACTAACCCCAAAAGGGAAAGTTAAAGTTAGTATCAATGATGGATTTAAGGTTATTGAGACCGAACCCGGAAATACCCTTTTGACCACTTTGGGGAACAATAAAGTTCTCTTACCCTCTGCATGTGGTGGTGGTGGAACGTGCGGGATGTGCCGTTGCCAGATTGAATCAGGCGCAGGATCAATACTCCCTACCGAAACCGGTTTCTTCTCCCGCAAAGAACAACAGGAACATTGGCGGCTGGCATGCCAGGTTAAAGTGAAAGAAGATATTAACCTACATATTCACCAGGAAATTCTGGGCGTTAAAAAATGGGAATGCGAAGTTGTTTCGAATAACAACGTAGCCACCTATATCAAGGAATTTGTAGTTCGTCTTCCTGAAGGAGAAACTCTCGATTTCAAATCGGGAGGTTATATTCAGATTGATGTTCCAAAAATTGATGTTGATTTTAAAGACATGATTATTGGCGACGAATACCGGCCAGAATGGGAACGCTACGGGATGTTTAACCTTCAGATGAAAAATCCGGAGCCAACTTTCCGCGCATACTCCATGGCTAACCACCCTGCAGAAGGAAATATTGTGATGCTGAATATTCGTATCGCCACTCCTCCTTTTGATCGTGTTAACGGCGGATTCCAGAAAATAAATCCTGGTATCTGTTCTTCGTTTATTTTCTCGCGCAAACCGGGAGATAAAGTGATGGTTTCTGGTCCTTATGGCGAATTCTTCCTGAAAAAGAACGACAACGAGATGATGTTTATTGGTGGCGGAGCAGGTATGGCTCCCATGCGGTCACATCTTTTCCACTTGTTTCACACCGTAAAAGAAACCAAAAAGAAAGTAACTTTCTGGTACGGTGCCCGTTCCTGGAGAGAAGTTTTCTATTATGACCAGTTTATGGACATCCAGAAAAATTATCCCAATTTCACCTTCAACCTGGCCTTATCTGATCCGCAACCAGAGGATAACTGGACTGGGTACAAGGGATTCATCCATCAGGTGATTTACGATAATTACCTAAGCAAACACGATGAGCCGGAAGAAATTGATTACTACCTCTGTGGTCCGCCAATGATGAACAGCGCGATAAACAAAATGCTGTATGACCTCGGTGTACCAAACGAAAACGTTCTGTTTGATGATTTTGGAGGTTAACGAATAAAATATTTCATTACAAAAAAGACGCTTTGCAACTGCTTGGCGTCTTTTTTGATAGTACTACTGACGATCCTTTTCATCGTTGTTAATTGACCATCATGATTTACCATCGTAAATTTATTCATCAGAAATCGAAAACCTGGGTTGTTTTCGTGCATGGCGCAGGAGGAAGTAATGGAGTGTGGTTTCGCCAGCTTAAAGAGTTCAAGAAACATTTCAATGTTTTGTTGGTCGATTTGCGGGGTCATGGAAAATCGAAACAAGTCACAACCACACCAGATCTTGATTATTCGTTTGACGAAATTGCCTTAGATGTTATCCATATTATGGATCACCTCCTGATAAAAAAAGCACATTTAGTAGGAATCTCCTTGGGATGTATTGTTATTCGGGCAATTGATAAGTTAGCTCCGGACCGGGCAGAGTCGATCATTCTGGGAGGTGCAATTATACAATTCAACAAAACGCTCAAAGTACTCATTGGGATGGCCAAGATCCTGAATTCAGTTTTACCATACATGTGGCTTTACAAATTGAACGCATTAATTCTTATGCCACTGCGTAAACACAGGGAATCGCGCAATATTTTTATTCAGGAAGCAATTAAACTGGGCGAAAAAGAGTTTGCCAAATGGATGAAGATGACCCGCGAAATTAAGTCGAATCTGAATGAGTTTTTAAAGCGCGAACCATCAGCTCCGGTTTTGTATCTGATGGGAGACGGCGACCACATGTTTTTACCCATGGTGGCCGATCTGGTAAAAAAACAGGTTAACGCCAGACTTGAAATCATTAAAAACAGTGGTCATTGCTGCAACCTCGATCAGGCAGGGATCTTTAACGAGATATCTATCCATTTTATTAAACGAAATTCGGGGAATCAATTTGACGCAACCTCGGACCTAAATTATGCGGGGATTGTGAAATAAAAAGTGGAGCCAACTCCAACTTCGGATTCTACCCATATTTTTCCGCCCAAAAGTTCGACCAACTGTTTTGAAAGAAACAAGCCGATTCCGGTTCCACGATGTAAATATTGCTTGCTGTTATCAATCTTTCGGAAGCGCTCAAAAATGGCAAGCTGATGCTCCAAATGAATTCCAATCCCGGTATCTTTCACCGAGAAGATGTAAAAATCGTTTCTCTTTTCACAGTCAACCTCAATAACACCATCATCGGTAAACTTTATGGCATTCGCGAGTAGATTTCGTAATATTTGTTCCAGCCTGACCTGATCGGCTGTTACCAGAATAGCTGTAGCACCAAGATTGGTCACAACCCGAACATTTTTATTGGATGCAATAGCTAGCTGAAACGTCTGAACAATTTTCGTAATCAGGGGAACAACATTAATCTCCTGCAATTTAATCGTCAATTGATTCGATTCAATCTTTGAAACATCGATAATATCTTCTATCAGGCTTATTAAATAGTCACTGTTACTCTGTACTTGTTCCCGAAACATTATTTTGTCATCCTCCGTCAAATCAGCCTCAGAAATCAAGGACGAGAACCCAACTATAGCGTTTAGCGGTGTCCGTATTTCGTGCGACATATTGGCCAAAAATGCTGACTTGAGCCGATCTGACATCCTCGCCCGTTCTTGCTCATGGATATAGTTCTTTTTGATAGCTACCACAAAGGAGTATATAACTAAAAGACTGAACACCATACCCATATAGATATCTAAAAGTTTAGTCTCTATATTTAAGTAGGTTCCTATCTCGTTGTAATAAACCGATTCGACCAAATACATCCCCAATAGATTCAGAAAAATAATCAGGAAAATTAGGGCATAATACTTTCTGTTGAAAACTAAAATCAGAAAAGCATAAAAGACGACAAACAGAGGTAAAACCGGGCCATTTGACGCGAAATTTAAGTACCAGATAATATCGAGATAAAAAAGGGTAATTATACTGAAGAGCAAAAGGAATAGCTTTCCACGATTAACTAAGCGTCCAAGAAGGTATAATCCGAAATAAATAATAGCTCCAACAAAAGACGAAACAATAAGTGAATTCTTCAGGCCCATAGCAACATTAAAAATGGTGCTAAAAGCTAAAATTATCGTAACTGATATCGATGTCAATAAACTCAACTGATCTTCGAATGCAGAGGCTGATTCTCCGTAAATCAACTTTTTAAAATAGTCCAGATATTTTTTAAAGCGTAACATCACGAGATTTGCTAACAATTAAAAAATAGATCGAACCAAAATCATGCATTTCCGGAAACGAAAACAGGAAACCTTCTTTAGAATATCTCCCTTTTCAATGCCAGTTTTCTCAACAAAGGTAAGTCGAGTCTGTCTCAGTAGCAGAATCTTCGATTGCTATTTTTTTGAAACGAAGTTCCTTCCTGGCCTGAGCCTGTTCAATTTTATCGTAAGTCTGGGCACAGGTAATGCCGTTCGATTTCAGGTATTTGTTACTCCCAATGTGCGTATTTGGAAACTTACCTCCCTTCTTGAGTAATATCTGGGTGGCTAAAGCCAGAAAAACAAAACACATAATTACAATGGCCAATATTACAACCTTCAAAACTTCCATAATAACTTTCCTCCCCTTTTGAACGGTAAAAGTAATTTTTATTCGCAAAAAAATTAAACGTATGCTAAGTTATACAATTCTAAATCAAATTAGTTCAAGCATAAAACATATTTAGCATCAACAGAAACACCCGAAAATAAAATTGACTAAATGTTAGATAATATATACTTTTAGAACACCAAAAAACTCATTAAAAACTCGCCATCATGGAAAAACACATTAACATCGTTGCTGCCTTTCAAATCGGATTAAGCATTTTTAATTTATTGATTGCATTTCTGATTTTTACTGTTCTAAAACTGGTTGGTGGGTTTGTTGACGATGTCAATGCAACAACGGTTCTTTCGATTATTGCTGATGTTTTAGCAGTCGTATTCATTGTTATTTCTGTTCCCGGAATTCTGGCAGGAATGGGCCTTTACAAACGAAAAGAATGGGCAAGAATCTTAACACTGATTCTTTCTGTCATCGAGATTTTCAGCTTCCCGTTCGGAACTGCCATCGGAATTTATTCTATCTGGGCTTTAATTCAGCCCGAAACTGTTGCAGCCTTTGGCGAATCCAGAGAATCCAGTTTTTAAGTTTCCGGGTGAAATCCGTTTACATCCTGATCGGCGGACGTGTGCAGGGCGTTGGGTTTCGATACTTTGCACAATACAAAGCCGAAGAACTGCAAATAACGGGCTGGGTTCTCAATACTCCTGAAGGAAAAGTAGAAATTGAAGCCGAGGGAGAGCAAAATAATCTGGCAACTTTTATTGAATGGCTTAAAATTGGTCCGGCCAGAGCCGTCGTCCAGACATTTTCCGTTTCCGACATTTTTCCGTCAAGACAATTCAAAAACTTCACAATTAGATAAGTATTCAAATGAATAACATCAAAAACTTTCACATGTCTCCCGACGAATTCAGGAAACAGGGCAAGCAAATGATCGACTGGATTGCCGATTATTACGAAAATATTGAAAAATATCCGGTGTTATCGCAGGTTCAACCCGGTGACGTAAAAGCCCAATTGCCGGCAAATCCACCGACACAAAGCGAATCGATGGAGCAAATCATGCACGATGTTAATTCAATCATCATGCCGGGGATCACCCATTGGCAGTCGCCCAGCTTTTTTGCCTATTTCCCATCCAATTCTTCCGGGCCATCCATCCTTGGCGATTTACTCTCTTCCGGATTGGGCGTTCAGGGAATGCTGTGGGCAACCAGCCCTGCTTGTACCGAACTGGAGACACTGGTTTTGGATTGGCTGGCAGAAATGCTTCAACTTCCTGAAAAGTTTCGCTCCACTTCGGTGGGTGGCGCAGTTATTCAGGATACCGCTTCGAGTGCCGCATTAACTGCCGTATTGGCTGCCCGTGAGAGAAAGACCAATTACCAGACTAACGACACCGGCAATCTGGGAAATCTGGTCGCTTATGTTTCAGGCCATACTCACTCGTCGGTCGAAAAAGCGATCAAAATTGCCGGAATAGGAAAAAATAATCTTCGGCTGATTGGGGTTGATCAGAATCTGGCCATGCGCTCCGATTTACTTGAAAATGCCATTCAGGAGGATTTACAGGTTGGTCTAATTCCATTCTTCGTTTGCGCTTCCGTTGGTACAACTTCAACCAATGCAATGGATCCCATAACCGAAATTGGGCAGATAAGCAAAAAGTATCAACTTTGGATGCACATCGATGCGGCCATGTCGGGTACTGCCGCCATTTGTCCTGAATTTCGGTACCTGTTGAATGGGGTTGAACTGGCTGATAGTTTCTCGTTTAATCCGCACAAATGGATGTTCACCAATTTCGACTGCAACTGTTTCTTCGTAGCCGATCGTTCAGTGCTGATAAAAACGCTCAGCATCCTTCCTGAATACCTCAAAAATCAGGCAACCGAAAGTGGCGCTGTATTTGACTACCGCGACTGGCACATCCAGCTTGGGCGAAGGTTTCGTTCGCTTAAACTATGGTTTGTAATCCGGCATTATGGAGTTGAAGGATTGCAACATCACATACGCACGCACATAAAACTGGCTCAGCAATTTGCCGAATGGATCCGATTCTCTAAGGATTTCGAACTGGTTGCTCCGGCTCCGTTAAATCTGGTGTGTTTTGCCCACAAAACGGGGAATGAGTTCAACAAAAAGCTACTCGAAACCATAAACAGCAGAGGCAAAATGTACTTTACCCATACGATTATTAACGGTCGGTACATCCTCCGGATGTGTATCGGGCAAACGCATACTCAGGAAAAACATGTCAGGCTGGCCTGGGAAACGATTCAGGAAACAGCTAACGAATTAATTAGCAACAAATAACAAGCATTTACATCAAAAACATGTTCAATAACAAGCAAAAATTGAGATAATTTCATAAGTGTAATATTTACATTTATTATTAATTGCCTATTTTTATCCCACGAAACAGAATCATTTAAAAATTTTAGGATCATGATAAACTTAAAGGAATTAGAAATTTGGTTTGTAACTGGCAGCCAAAATCTATATGGGCCAGAGGTACTGAAGAAAGTAGATACCAACTCCAAAGAGATTGCAGCATTTTTCAATAGTTCAGCCCAGATACCGGTAACCGTCGTACACAAATCGGTAATGAAAAGCCCCGACGAAATAACCAATCTTTGTATTGATGCCAACTCTGCCAAACAGTGTATTGGTATTATTACCTGGTGCCACACCTTTTCACCATCGAAAATGTGGATCAACGGGTTGAAGTTATTAAACAAACCGATGCTCCAGTTGCACACCCAATTCAATCGCGACCTTCCCTGGGCTGAAATCGATATGGATTTCATGAATCTCAATCAGGCTGCACACGGCGATCGCGAACATGGCTTCATTTTAACCCGTCTTCGTAAAAGCCGCAAGGTAGTGGTTGGCTATTGGAAAGAAGACGATGTTCAGGAACGTATTGGCGTATGGAGTCGTGCTGCCGCCGCATGGTACGATATGCAAGGCGCCAAACTTGCCCGTTTTGGCGACAACATGCGCGAAGTTGCCGTTACTGAAGGCGACAAGGTTGAAGCACAGATTAAACTTGGACTTTCGGTTAATACCTGGCCGGTTGGCGACATTGTAAAAATTATCGATGGTGTAAGCGAGGCTCAAATCGACAAACTGATCGAAGAATATAACGACACCTACGAATTCAATAAAGAAGCTATGGTTGGCGGAAAATACCACGAAAGTGTCCGTTATCAGGCCCGTATTGAAGCCGGCATCAAATCGTTTTTGGAAGCTGGCGGTTTTAAGGCTTTCACCACTACATTCGAAGACTTACATGGATTGAAACAACTTCCGGGACTGGCTTCGCAACGGTTAATGGCCGCCGGTTATGGTTTCGGAGCTGAAGGTGACTGGAAACATGCGGCACTGGTACGCGCGGTAAAAGTTATGGGAATTGGCCTGAAAGGCGGTTGCTCGTTCATGGAAGATTACACCTATCACCTTAACCCAGCTACCGGGTACAAAGCGTTGGGCTCGCACATGCTCGAAATCTGCCCAAGTATTGCCGATGGAAAAGCTAAAATTGAAGTACACCCGCTCGGAATTGGAGGGAAAGATGCTCCAGCCCGTTTAGTGTTCAACACGCAAACCGGCCCTGCCACCTGCACCAGCCTTATCGACATGGGTACCCGTTTCCGGATGGTGGTGCACGATGTGGAATGTGTTGCGCCAGAAGCTAAGTTGGAAAAATTACCGGTTGCCAGCGCATTGTGGACTCCAATGCCAGACCTTAAAACAGGCGCTGCTGCATGGATTTATGCCGGAGGTGCCCATCACAACGCATTTAGTCAGGCGGTTACTGCCGAATACATTGAAGATTTTTGCGACATGGCAGGAATCGAATTGGTCCAGATCAACAAAAACACATGTATTTCTGATTTCAAAAAAGAATTGAAATGGAATGATTTGTATTACCTGTTATCCAGCGGAGTTAGATAAGCTGACAAGATAACATTGAATAAGGAACAAAAAATAAGAAACGAGAAACGGGTCTTCCTGATTTCTCGTTTCTTGTTCTATGTTCCTTATTTTTTTGACAGCCCCTCAAGTTGGCAAATGGCTTCCGCAAGATTTTGTTTCGGATAGTATTTTTGATGAGCCAGATTCAGAAAACGAAGGATGATAAACGCATCGAAGAACTGAAAAAATCGTTTCCTGAAAGAAGCCAACGAAGAACTATTCTGATTAACTTCTGTAAGTTTTGATTCAAAATCCAGCGTTTGAAGGTATTCTCTAACAGAATCGGGTAAGGACAATATAAATCTGGAATAATCCTCGGCGCTGATCCTAAATAAAGAATCAACCAGACCGAACAGTTTTTTCATATCCAGGAAAGCCGCAAAATTGTAGGTTACACTCAAATCCTCCGTTTCATTCATCCATTTAGTCATGGCAGCACCGGTTCCAAACGGAACCCGATTGGAAACCCGGGCTGACGGATAAACAAAGGCATCATTAATTTCAGGAATCGGTCCTAAATGGGTAAGTTTATTCAGGAAATAAAAATCTTCTCCAGCCTGACGCCGATTCATCCCTCCCTGCTTAATGTAAGCATCAGCCCGCACCGCAAATGCAGAACCGATTGTGTAAATTGAATGGGGAAATCCGGCAAAATCCAAAGCCTTTTTATAATAGCGCAAATAATCTTCGTAAAGCCGAATGCCCAACTTTTGCCTTGGATTATCCATTTCAGCCACCCTGTGTTCGAAATTCAGGGTAGCAGCAAAACAGGATTTGTTTTGAGTAAAAGTATATTCGATTCGCTGCAGATAATTGTGCGAGAAAAGGCAATCGGAATCTGTTGAAATGATGACCCCATCAGGCTTATTTATCGCATTAAACCGCCGTACAGCCTCATCCATGCCTATTTTGCGAGCCATTCCGGCCCCTGCAAATTTGTCTGTTACGGCCGAAGCATAAATGGGATTTAAAACCAAATGCGGGCGATCATTTTTCTCTTTCCAAAGCTGAAGATTTTGCAGGGTTTTCCGGTTAAACTCTTTTACTTCCTCCGGACTGGATTCGGAATTATTAACGATAACAATTACCTCGCAAAATGATTTAACAGGATCGCAATTCCATAGAGATTCCAGTGTTCGGATTATTTCGGGTTCGTTAAGGCACGGAATCATCACAATCATCGAAAGCGATGGGGAAACTTCTGCCGAAATGAAGGCAGGGTAAACCACATTTTTTTGAATATACCTTTCTGCAAACATGCGTGGAATTTTCAGAATAAATTGGTACAAATAAAAAAATCCGAATTACTTCGGATTTTCAGTATTATAATCAGGTTTAACTATTTCAATTTTGCTTTCGCGTACCTGGCATTCAACCCGGTCAAAACTTCTTTGGTAACATTCTGTGTTTCGTCACCAATCAGAACCTCAGCAGCATTCAGTATATAACTGTATTTTTTATCTTTATTATAAATCTTCAGGTAATTCATTACACTATCCAATAGCTGCTTATTATTATCGGCCTGCATCTGCGACAGTTTTGCCGACAATTCCTGATCAAGCTTGGCTATTTGCTGTTCTTCAACAACCAGACGGTCACGCTCCTGCATGGCACGTTCCTGGGTAAGGAAACCGCCTCGCTGTACCTTTTCCTGAAAATTAGCAGCCTGTGACTCAAAACGACTACGTTTTTCGCCATATTCCTTCGTGAAAGACTCTTGCTGTTTGGTAAATCCGTCATGCATTTCCTGAGCAAAATCGTAGTTAACAACCAGCGAATCAACTTTAATAAAAGCAATCTTTAATTCAGAAGAAGCACCGTTTTCAGAATCACCACCAACCCCGGAACCATTCATTTTATTTCCACTAAAATGCAGTACATAAAGAACTGCAACTGCAACAAACAAAACAGCACTAACTATTAATGATGTATTTTTCATATGCCTCTTTCCAATTAAATTTTGCCAAAAATAAAAATTTATTGTCACTATCCACCTATTCCGTTGATTATTTTTCGGAACAGCAAAAGAATCGATTTAATAAATAAAAAATGGCATAAAAGCTGCGTAAAATCATAAGTTCACCTTGATAAACATCATCAAATCCATCTCTCTACTTCTGTATTTTTACTTTGCAAAATTCGAACTGAAATACATAAAAAATGCTTAACAAACTTATTGCAAATACGCTTCCATATATGCCCAAAAAGTTGATCTGGATTTTTTCCAAACGATATATTGCGGGCGAAACTATTGAAGATGGATTAAAAGCCTGCAGAGAATTAAATCAACAAGGCATTGAAGTTACAGTTGACCTGCTTGGGGAATTTATTTCTACTATTGAACAAGCGGAGGAAAATAAAAACAAGTACATCGAAATTATAGAACGATTTACTTCTGAAGGAATTATTGGCAACTTTTCGCTTAAACCAACCATGTTTGGGTTGCTCATTGATACGAACATTTGCTTTGCCAACATTGAAGAAGTAATCAAAAAAGCGGTAGAAAAGAACAGTTTTATCCGAATTGACATGGAAGATTCGCAATGTGTTGACAGCGAATTGGATATCTACCGTAAGTTTCAGCAAAAATATCCGGCACATGTCGGGTTGGTTATTCAAGCCTATTTGCGTCGCACAAAAAACGACCTGATTAACCTCAGTGAAATACATGTGAATGGGACTCCTTTAAATTTCAGGCTATGTAAAGGTATTTATGTTGAACCCAAACATATTGCATTTAAGACTTATGAAGAGGTTTGTGAGCACTATTTAGACGATCTGAATTTTATGCTCGACAACCACATGTACATAGGAATTGCAACCCACGATAAATTCCTGGTTGACAGTGCCCTGAATATCATCAAAGAAAAAAACATTGATAAAACAAAATATGAATTCCAGATGCTTTACGGAGTTACTCCTGAATTAAGAACCAGCATTGTAAAGCAAGGATATAAAATGCGTGTTTATGTGCCCTTCGGAAAAGATTGGTTCGGCTACTCCACCCGACGATTGAAGGAAAATCCGAAGATCGCTTCACACATTATAAAAGCACTTTTTTTTAGGGGTTAATTTTAGGGGTTATTACAAGGGAGGTTCTGAAAAGACCTCCCTTTTTTTGCGGAGAGTGAGGGATTCGAACCCCCGGTACCCCGAAGGGTACAACAGATTTCGAGTCTGCCCCGATCGACCACTCCGGCAACTCTCCTTCATCAAATTTTCGAGCACAAATATAGAAAACTTCCTACTTTCTTCGTTCAAATTCTGCTAAAGCTGAATCTAAAAATTCAACAAAACGATCGGCATTCAAATCGTAAGCGCGCGGCTCAACCAGTTTTTGTTCCTTCCCATCCAGTAAAACATAGTACGGTTGAGCGTTTACACCATATCTGGAAATCTGGAAGTCAGTGTATTTTTTACCTAATGTTTTCTTCACTTTTCCATCATAAGAGGAAGTTATCCATTCACTCTCAGGCAAAGTCGATTTGTCGTCAACGTAGAGCGCTATAACAACAAAATTATTTTTAAGCCGTTCGAGCACCCTCGGATCAGACCAAACATTGGCTTCCATCTCCCGGCAATTCACGCAACCATGACCGGTAAAGTCAATAAAAACTGGCTTATTCTGCTTCCTGGCACAGGCCATTCCCTGCTCATAATCAAAATAGCCCTCCAGTCCATGCGGCAAATGCAAAAATTCCCCAAACTTTGGTTTTTCACACAACTCATCAGAAGACCCCCCGACCGAATTTACCATCCCGCTTTGTGGTTGCGCCAATTTTATTTCATCTCTTATGATCTGGTGCAAATCAAAATCATGGGTAGCTTGTGGAGGAAGGTAACCGGAAATAGCTTTTAGCGGAGCGCCAAACATCCCGGGAGCCAAATAGACCACGAATGAGAATGAGATTATTGCCAAAAGCAAGCGAGGTACCGATACATGTTTCACGTCGCTATCGTGAGCGAATTTAAGTTTCCCAAGCAGATAAAATCCTAGCAAAACAAAAATCACGATCCATAAAGCCAGATAAACTTCCCGGTCCAAAATTCCCCAATGATAAGTTTGATCGGCTACACTCAAAAACTTTAATCCTAAAGCTAATTCTAAAAATCCAAGGACAACTTTTACTGAATTTAACCAACCTCCGGATTTAGGCAGATTATTTAACCATGCCGGGAACAACGCAAACAGCGTAAACGGAAGCGCAAATGCAAGGGAAAAACCGAACATCCCCACAATGGGTTTCAAAACCTGACCACCGGCAGACTCCACCAAGATCGCCCCAACAATGGGACCAGTACAGGAAAAAGAAACCAGCACTAAGGTCAATGCCATAAAGAATGAGCCCATAAATCCTCCTTTATCGACCTGTTTGTCAGATTTATTAACTAACCAACTGGGCAAAACAATCTCGAACATTCCGAAGAAAGAAAAGGCAAAAAGCATAAATACGGCAAAGAAAATCAGATTAGGAATCCAATGAGTACTCAACCAATTGGCAGCTCCAGGACCGAATATTACCGCAACTAAAGTTCCAACAATAGTGTAAATAGCAATGATGGAAAAACCATAAAATGCAGCATACAGCCGTGACTTTATTTTCGACTCACCACTATTCATAAAAAATGACACAGTCATCGGAATCATCGGAAATACGCAGGGTGTTAAAATAGCAGCAAGGCCTGCCAAAAAGGAAAAAAACAGGAAAAGGAGTAAATTACCGGAACCTTTCGTTGCGTCAACACTCTCTGCCTGGGCTACAGTTGATGAAACTTCAGTTTTAGAATCAGAAGAATTCAGATTGAAAGCAAATTCAGCCTCGGTTGGAGGAGTGCAACTTTCGTCGTTACACGACATAAACTCAACAAAACCTTTAATTTCAGTTTTACCGGAGCTTTTTAATTTGATCTTTTGTGTCAATACAGCCTGTTTACTAAAATATCCAAGCTTCATATTAAAGGTCTTATCAAAAACCTCGGTAGGCTGCGGATCTTTGGTCAATCCACCGTCAAAATCAAATAAAGTTGAATCAGAGAAGTGTATCGTTGTTTTAATTGGGCCACCTTCAGGCAATTGGGTATCATACAAGTGCCAACCTTCTTCAATCGTAGCTTTAAAAATCAGTGTGGCTCCGGTTCCGTCCTGCTTCGATTCGAAAGTCCATTTAACAGGTTCTACAATTTGAGCAAACAATTGAGAACTAACAAAAACCAAAAGGCTTAATAAAATAGACATCCGTTTCATCGATCAGATTTTAGAAATTAAAGGAAACAAAAATACACAATCGATTTTATCAATTTATGAAATGTGTCATTGAAAAACTCGAACAGCCAATCGAGAATACAAATTAGTCGTTATAAAATAAAAAATCCCGGCATCTGATTGCCGGGATCCTTCAAGAGATTAAAAAACAATCTCTTCTTGATTTTCATCAAAGAAATGATACTCGGTCAATGAATACGAACTCATTTCTACAATTTTAATGCTTTTCAGGAACTTAAAAATCCATTTCCACCTTAAAGACCAAAGCCCTTTGTTTAAATAGGCTGCCAAATAAGGATGGGCTTTTATTACCATTTTGCTCTTATTTAGCTCTTTAAAGATATAATTGACTTTACTTTCCAACTCATCAACCACCAATATGGTCGGGGTAACTTTACCCGTACCTTTACATACCGGGCATACTTCAGCTGTTTCAACATGCTCTTCAGGACGAACACGCTGACGGGTTATCTGCAAAAGGCAGAATTTGCTCAATGGCAAAATGTTGTGCTTGGTGCGGTCAACGGCCATTGCTTCTTTCATCCGCTCAAATACTTTATGGCGGTTTTCGGCTTGATGCATGTCGATAAAATCGACTACAATAATGCCACCCATATCTCTCAACCTCAGTTGACGGGCAATTTCTTCGGCTGCTGCCAGATTAACTTCAAGAGCGTTAGTCTCCTGGTCAATTCCGGCTTTCGAACGGTTCCCACTGTTTACATCAATAACATGGAATGCTTCAGTGTGTTCGATTATCAGGTATGCTCCATTCTTGAAGGATACGGTTTTACCAAATGATGCTTTTAGTTGTTTATCAATCCCATAATATTCAAAAATCGTTTGATTCCCATTGTAGAGCTTTACGATTTTCTTTTTTTCAGGGGCGATAGATCCCAGATATTCAGTAATTTCTTCACAAACAACAGCATCGTTTACAATGATGCTATTGAAGTCGGGATGATAAATATCCCTAAGTAAAGCGGTTGTTCTGCCAAGTTCTCCAACAATAAGGGCAGGTGCATTTACTCTTCTTAATTTCTGAAATGTTGTTTCGAACTTGCTAACCAATCGTTTCAATTCCTGATCAAGTTCGGCAACACGTTTTTCTTCAGCAGCGGTTCGTACGATAACACCATACTTTTTAGGCCTGATACTCTGGATCAACTTCTTAAGCCTGTTCTTTTCCTCGGCAGATTCAATCTTCTGAGAAATACTGACTTTTTCGCTGAAAGGCATCAACACCATATTACGGCCGGCAATCGACAATTCCGATGTCAAGCGGGGACCTTTGGTTGAGATCGGCTCTTTAGCCACCTGAACCAAAATATTTTGCCCTACTTTAAGAATATCTGAGATTTTTCCCTCCTTATCAATGTCAGGTTCTGACTGAATTTTAGAGATGGAGGTGATTCTGTTGTTTTTCGACGAGGCAATTTTCAGAAACTTATTCAGTGTTGAAAATTGTGGCCCCATGTCGAGGTAATGCAGAAAAGCATCTTTTTCGTATCCAACGTCAATGAAAGCAGCGTTTAGACTAGGCATTATCTTTTTCACTCGCCCGAGATAAATATCTCCAACAGCAAACTTAGCCCCAGTCATTTCCCTGTTAAGTTCGACTAACCGTTTATCTTCCAATAAAGCAATTACCACTTCCGAAGGAGAGACGTCTACAATTAAATCGCTACTCACTACGTTTCTTTTTTTACAAAATTTAAACTACCAGACTTAAAAACAGATTAAACCTAAAGCGCAATGTGCTTTAGGTTTAATCGTAATAAGTACTTTAAAAGCTAATGCTTACTAAAGATAGACTATTTTTTCTTTTTATGTCTGTTTTTTCTTAGTCTCTTTTTACGCTTGTGCGTAGCCATCTTATGTCTTTTTCTTTTTTTTCCGCTTGGCATAATAATTTATTTTACTTGGTCTTTAACTTGTGCTACAAAAGTTTTCGCTGGTTTGAAAGAAGGGATAAAATGTTCAGGAATAATAATTGTAGTATTTCTGGAAATATTACGTGCAGTTTTTTCTGCTCTTCTTTTTACAATAAAACTACCGAAACCACGAAGATATACATTTCTTCCTTCGGTCAAGGAATCTTTCACTGTTTCCATGAAAGCTTCAACTGCTTTTTGTACTGTCACTTTCTCAATACCAGTGTTCTTACTAACTTCATTTACAATATCTGCTTTTGTCATCTCTTAAAATATTTAATTATCAACAATTTATATTTCTGAAACAATTGGTGTGCAAAAATAAAAATTATTTAAAAATTAGAAACATTTAAAAACGATTATTTTTACAATTTATAAAGATTTTAAAGTAGTTAGATAAAATATGGATTTTTTCAACTCAAGAATACACACCTGGTATTCATTTTACAAGCGCGATTTACCCTGGAGAAACTCACCTAATCCATACTTCGTCTGGCTTTCAGAAATCATTCTGCAACAAACGCGTGTCGATCAGGGACTAGCTTACTATCTGCGATTTACCGAAGCGTTTCCGACCATAAATGACCTTGCAGATGCATCTGAAGATCAAATTCTGAAACTTTGGCAAGGATTGGGCTACTATTCACGTGCCCGCAACCTTCATTTTACCGCAAAGGTCATCCAGAAAAATTACAATTCTACGTTCCCCAGCGATTATAATTCGATCAAATCGCTTAAAGGAATTGGCGATTACACTGCGGCGGCCATTTCTTCGATCTGCTTTAACATGGAATATCCGGCCATTGATGGAAATATCTACAGGGTACTTTCCCGTTACTTTGGAATACATGAGCCGATAGATACAAATTCCGGGAAGAAAGTATTTCAGAAGCTTGCCAAAGAATTGATTACAGGCACCGACCCGGGAATGCATAATCAGGCATTAATGGAATTTGGCGCACTGCAATGCACTCCCAAAAATCCGGACTGCCGGCAATGTCCACTAAAAGAGAGCTGTTTTGCCCATTTACACCAGACAGTAAGTAAACTGCCAATAAAGCAAAACCGCACCAAACAGCGTAACCGGTACTTTAATTATCTGATAATCGAATACCAAAATTACACCTGGCTACGCAAACGTACGACGAGTGATATATGGAAAGGCCTTTTCGAATTCCCGCTTATAGAAATGAGTGAAGCAACTGCTATTGATGTGATTTTAGTACATGAAGAGTTACAGAAACTTATCAGTCAGAACAACGCTACAATAACTTATGTTGGCGATTGGAAAATCCACCTATTGAGTCATCAACGTATCCACTACAGGTTTATCCGGATTAGTTTATCAGAAGAAATTGAAACTGCTCAAGAGTTAATAAGGATAAATAAGCAGGATATTTTTAACTTTGCTGTACCGAAATTACTTGAAAATTGCATTGCAGAATATTTTGAGAATTAATGTTTCATATCGAAATATTCAGCGTTCATACTGAATTTTAGTAAGTTCGGATTTTTTTTAGGCTGAATTACAAAAAGTTGGCAGAAATTATTCTAAATTTATTTCTGTCAAACACTTTAAAACTTATACCTATGTCAGTAAACAAAGTAATCTTGGTAGGAAATGTTGGACGTGATCCTGAAACAAGACATTTAGACAAAGGCGTTGCTGTTGCTAATTTTTCGCTCGCAACAACCGAAACCTACACCGCCAAAACAGGAGAAAAAGTAAGTACCACCGAATGGCACAATATTGTTGCGTGGAGAGGACTTGCCGAAGTAGCAGAGAAATATGTAAAAAAAGGAAGCCAGTTGTATATTGAAGGCCGAATCAGAACGCGCGCATGGGATGACAAAGATGGCGTAAAACGATATACTACAGAAATTTATGCCGACACCATGCAGCTCTTGGGAAAACGCGAAGGACAGGCAGAAATCCCCGGACAATCGATGGCAACTGAAGCTCCTCAGGCAGTTAGCGAACCTGATTTCACACAACCGGAAGAGGACGATTTACCATTTTAAAAATTTAAATATCAGTTAATTGGAAACAGACCCTTTACCTATGCTGAATGCCATTTTCTGGAACATTCAAATTCACCCCTTTTCCACAGAAACCGTAATCAGCATTATTGTCGTTGTCATTTTATTAGTTTGTTCAGCATTAATATCTGGCTCAGAGGTGGCTTATTTTTCGTTGAGCCCATCTGAAAAGAATAAAATAGCAGGCAAACCATTAAAACGGAATGCTTATCTGCTCAAAAATCTTGAATCACCCGAACAATTGTTGGCTACAATCCTGGTAGCCAACAATTTTATTAAGGTAGGTATCGTAGTTCTTTCCAGCTTTACTGTAGAGTCGTTACTCGATTTCCCGAACGAACCCATTGTTGGATTTGTAGTTCAGGTTCTGATTATTTCATTTATGATATTGCTCATTAGCGAAATAATACCTAAAATATACAGTACTCATCACGCCATAAAATTTGCCCGGTTTATTTCAATACCCCTTTATTATTTAACCAAACTATTAAAACCCATTAATGCCGTATTTATATTTTCAACAACATTTGTAAATACACGGATTAAAGAATACAATCAACACATTTCTGTTGACGAATTATCACAGGCGCTGGAACTTACCTCGCAAACAGAGCTTCGGGAAGATAAAGAAATCCTGAAAGGAATCGTCAAGTTTGGGAACAAGAGTGTCGTGGAAATCATGCGATCGCGTGTTGATGTAGTCTCGGCCGACCTTGATTTTAGTTTCAGTAAAATCATGAGCATAATTACAGAAACCGGGTTTTCAAGAATCCCGGTTTATTCAGAATCTTTCGACAACATTAAAGGCATATTGTACATCAAAGATTTGCTGCCGCACGCCCACAAAGGAGTAAACTTTCGCTGGCAAAGCATTATCCGGCCTCCATTCTATGTACCTGAAACAAAAAAAATTGATGATTTACTCGAAGATTTTCAGAAAAACAAAGTACACATGGCCATTGTAGTTGACGAGTATGGTGGAACATCTGGAATTGTTACCCTTGAAGACGTTCTGGAGGAAATTGTTGGCGAAATAACTGACGAGTTTGATGAAGAAGAAAAATTCTACACCAAATTAGCTGAAAATAAATACCTTTTTGACGGGAAAACGCTATTGAACGATTTTTACAAGGTTACCGGTACTGACGACAGCATGTTTGAAGATGTAAAAGGAGAAGCCGATACCCTGGCAGGGCTTATTCTGGAATTAAAAGGCGAAATACCAGTAAAAAATGATACTATAATCTGTAAAAATTACGTTTTCTCGATTGAAGCGGTTGACAACCGGCGCATAAAACAGATTAAAGTGGAAATAACCAATACCGAGGAATAAACGTGATGCAAAGATATTTATACGTTTTACTGAGCCTGCTCCTTGTTAGCCAATTTGCCTGCAAAAAAGATTATACCCCAAAACCGCGAGCCTTTTTTCGGATCGACTTTCAGGAAAAAACCTACCATAAAATTGATTCTACAGCACTGCCTTACAGGTTCGACATTCCCGATTACAGCAAAATAGTTCCTGATCGGGACCGCATTGTGGAGCCTTTCTGGGTTAACCTGTCGATTCCAAAACACAAGGCTGAATTGCATATCAGCTACAAAAAGGTAACAGGTAACCTCCTGCAGCTCACCGAAGATTCGCGAACCCTGGCCTACAAACATTCCATTAAAGCCGATGCAATTAATGAACGTATTTTCGGAAATGCTGAAAAGAAAGTATTTGGAACCATTTATCTGATTGACGGAAATGCTGCGTCGCCCATTCAATTTTACCTGACCGACAGCACCAGCCATTTTTTAAGGGGTGCCCTGTACATCCGCGAGGTTCCGAATATTGATTCTATCCGCCCCGTAATCGAATTCCTGACTCCGGATATAATCCGTTTAATTGAAACCACAGAGTGGAAACGCTAGATGCCTCTATTTAAAACCATACCAGTAACTGATGGATTGATTGGCATTTGGGAACTGACTGAAACGTCAACAGCTTTGATGACCGTTTTTTCGCCCGAAGAAATTGCCGATCCTGATTTCCGGAAATACACTTACGAGAAACGAAAAGTAGAATGGCTGGCCAGCCGGCTGATGCTTAAACAATTAATTGGTCCCGATTTTAAAATTTCCTATTCTAAAACTGGCAAACCCTTACTTCGCCATGCCAAATACAAACAGCTATCCATCAGTCATTCCAGAAACTTTGCTGTAATTTTCGTACACGAAAGTCGCGAAATCGGGATTGACATCGAAAGCCTGACAAGAAATTACCAATCGATAGAGAAAAGATATCTTTCTGATGCAGAATTGGTTCAAGTTGATCAGAACCCTGTACTTCAATGCCTGTATTGGTGTGCAAAAGAAGCCATATTCAAACTAGTTCCCGAACAAGGAATAGAATTCAGGGAACAAATCCTCGTTTTACCATTTAATCCTGAAACAGAAAATCATTTTAAAGCGAAATTCATTTCGGACAAACAACAAACTGAATATCAGCTACAATTCATTCATTTTTCTGATCATGGAATGGTTTGGGTGATGCGCTGAGTCCTTCACGGAAATCACCATCCCCTTAAATCGAACCACCTGATAGAACGAATCTATAGCAAGTTTCCTAATTTCGATCGATCAAATTCGGGTTTTATACGTTTAGTTTAGTTACTTTCAATCTGGAAAAGTGAAAAATTTGATATGAAACAATCTGAATCACATATTTTGGTCATTTTTGGCGCCTCGGGCGACCTCACCAAGCGAAAATTAATTCCTGCTTTGTACGAATTGCATACCCAACAACTGCTTCCGGAGAAGTTGGCAGTCCTCGGAGTTTCGCGTACCGAACTTTCGGATTCTGATTTCCGTGAGAAAATGAAAGAGTTTTTATCTATACAGCCACACAACGAGAAAGACATTGAAGCTTTTCTGGAACATCTTTATTACCAACCACTTTCAACTGCCGATTCATCCGAATATTCTATTCTGAAAGCAAGGCTCGAATCACTTGGGAAAGAATTATCGATTCCGGAAAACTATATTTATTACCTGTCAACACCTCCGAATCTGTATCAGGTCATCCCGCAAAGCCTGGCTGAAGTGGGTTTAAACGACTCTTCCAGAGGATTTAAACGATTGATTATAGAAAAACCATTTGGTACCGATTTAAAAAGCGCACAGGAGCTTAATAAAAATCTTCTTAACTATTTTAACGAAGATCAACTGTATCGCATCGACCATTATCTCGGGAAGGAAACCGTACAAAACATGTTGGTAACCCGGTTTTCGAATGGCATATTTGAACCCATCTGGAACCACAATTTCGTCCACCATATCGAAATTACTTCAGCCGAAACACTTGGGGTGGAAGACCGCGGTGGCTATTACGACCATTCGGGCGCGATGCGCGACATGGTTCAAAATCACTTGATGCAGGTTATGGGACTCGTCGCCATGGAACCTCCGGTGGTGATTGAAGCAGATGCCATCCGAAACGAAATTTTAAAGGTTTTCCAATCAATGCGGCCAATTCATGAAAACGATGTTGCAGCACACGTCATTCGCGGACAATACATTAAATCGCACATTGGCAGAGAGTTGATTAAAGGTTATCGCGAAGAATCCGGCGTTGATACGAATTCGCGAACAGAAACTTTTGTAGCCCTGAAATTTTTCATCGATAATTTCAGATGGGCCGGAGTTCCGTTTTACATCCGCACAGGCAAAAAACTGCCAGCCCGGGTTACTGAAGTGGTTATCCATTTCAAAAATACGCCTCATCACCTCTTCGGGAACCAGGCCGGAACTGAACCCGTTAGCAACCAGCTCGTGCTACGCATCCAGCCCGACGAAGGAATACTTCTGAAAATTGGCATGAAAGTGCCTGGCGCCGGATTCCGGGTACAAACCGTAAACATGAATTTCCATTACAACGAATTGTCAGACGTTTATCTTCCCTCTGCTTATGGACGTTTGTTACTCGATTGTATGCAAGGCGATGCGACTTTATATTCGCGCGGCGATGCGGTAGAAAAAGCATGGGAGTTTGTCCAACCCATTCTGGATGCCTGGAAAAAAGATCCTGACATTCCGATTTATGGTTATCCGGCAGGCACATGGGGTCCGGAAATTGTTGACGACCTGATGGAAGACGGGATGTGGCGCTACCCTTGTAAAAATCTGGACCACGATGGCGAATATTGTGAACTCTAAAACAGTTCCAGGTTTCAAATTCCAAGTTTCAAGTCAATGAAAAACTACCTGCATATTTTTAAATCTCCCGAAGAATTGGCAAACAAATTTGTCGATAAGCTGATGGACTGGATTGAAAACCATTCCGGAGATGAATTCCACTTGGCCATTTCTGGAGGAAAAACCCCGGATTTGCTATTTTCAGTGTTCGCTGAAAAATACAACAATTCAACGCTTTGGCAAAAAGTTCATTTTTGGTGGGTTGATGAGCGAATGGTTCCGGCAACACATCCGGAAAGCAATTTTAGGATTGCAAACAATCTGCTTTTTTCCAAAATTTCTATTCCTGAAGAAAATATTCACCGAATAAAAGGAGAGAATGATCCGATGAAGGAAGCACTCTCCTACTCCGCGCAAATTCAGGAGAAACTTCCCGTTCAAAACGGGTGGCCGGTTTTCGATCTGATCTTATTGGGTATGGGCGATGATGGTCACACCGCTTCTATATTTCCGAATCAAATGGAATTGCTTGTTTCCGAAAAGATTTGCGAAGTGGCTACCCATCCGGTTTCAGGACAAAAAAGGGTAACGCTTACGGGCAATGCGATTAATAATGCTGAAAAAATCTGTTTCCTGGTAACCGGTAGTAGCAAGGCTCAACGATTAACTGAAATATTCGACAGACAACCCGAAGCCGAATATCTACCAGCCAGTCAGATAAAATGCAGAAGAGAAGTTCCCGAATGGTATGTTGATGAAGCAGCTATTCAGAAATTAACCTAAGCTTACTTCCGAATAGCTGCCTTATCCTTTTACATCAATCCTTTCAGCATTCCATGATAGTACATGGGTTTCAGCCCGTGAACTTTTAAAGTCCACCAGATGCCGCGCTCAATTCCGGGATCGATCCACGGAATGGTGGGCATCAGTTTTTCGTCGTAACCAAACTCACACATCAGCACTTTTCCGTATTCGGTAACAATGGGGCAGGCCGAATAACCGTTGTATTTGCCGGAAGGTTCTTTCCCTTCCATCAGTTCAACCAGGTTGGCAGCTGCAATGGGTGCCTGCAAACGAATGGCCGCACCTGTTTTGCTGGTAGGCAATCCGGCCACATCGCCAAACGAAATGATGTTTTTATATTGGGCATGTACCATCGTTTCCCTATCTACCTTTACCCATCCGCCAGGTTTCGATTCATCAGTCAGCGATGACTTTTTTACAAAATCGGGAGCGCTCATTGGCGGAACATAGTGCAAAAAGTCGTAATCAACAGTCACTTTTTCGTAATTGGCATCAGCAGGAACCGGCTTTGATGAAGGCTTAGGCAAAACATCGAATACAGCCTTTTTTGCAGATGTATCAACTGATGCCAGACGGTGGCTGTACGTTACACCAATCTCCCTTTCCCTGAAAATATCGGTTAAGCGGTCACCATAAACTTTAGGCGTCATCAGCTCATTATGATTGGCAAAATACTGCATATCAAACTTGCCCCTTAAATCACGATCACGCAGGTAATCTTCCGTAATCAGGCAAATCTTTTTGGGCGCTCCGCCACATTTCAGCTTCGTGTAAGTATCTGTAAAAATAAGTTTTGCGCCTTTTGAATCGGGAAGCTTCTTAATGGCATCGCGGCAAATCTTTGCTCCATTGTAATCATAGATGCAATGTACATTTCCTTCGCCCAAGGTTTCACGCGTAATGCCCTGCACCAGGTCAAAATCCATCTGGCAGCCCGGAACGAGCACTAAAAAGTCGTAGATGATTTTCTCATTTTTAGTAGTCAGCACATAATTGTTATCCGGATATAATTCGGCAACCGAACCTTTTATCCATTTTACCTGACCGGGAATCAGATCAGCAGTTGGTTTGAGCACCTCTTCCGGAGTAAAAACATCAGCCGCAATTAAGGTATATCCCGGCTGATAAGCATGAATTTCGTTCGGCTCAATAATGGTAATATCGTCGTATCGAAGCATGTCCGACAGGTAAGCAGCCATCGTTATGCCCGCAGCACCTCCGCCCACAATCACAATTTTGCCTTTGGCCTTGCTTTCAGTAAAATAATCGTAGCCCCTTTCAAGAATCACGGCACCAGCTAATCCGGCCAGCCCGATTTTCATAAAATTTCGACGGGAGAAAGGTTTCCCGGTCTGAAGTTGTTTCTTTTGCTTCATGTATTTGTGTTGATTTAATTGGTTTTTTGGTGGGTTACAAGGTTTAAAAAAAATTACACAAATCGCGAAGCGCAACACTCCAAATTCAAAAATATAACCCAAAAATTACTTACCCATTTCGCTCAACTTTTCAAATACCAAACTGCTGACCTTAAATGCCGTTCCATGCCGCACCCCTTTCGGGAACGAAACCCGATCAGAAACATCTTCCCAGTCTTTCATATTCTTTGAGCGCACTGCGCCATATTTATGCTCGGTATATTTGTCGAAATACACATACACATATTTTCCAACCTGAAGCGCAGTTGGTCCTTCAGCCCAATAGTTGCCGGTAATTGGCTCTGAAACATTCAGCGGATAAGGGCCTGAAGCATTTTCAGCCACGGTTATCCGGATATTCTTCTGCGGCGGATTCGGATTTTCATTTTTCAGGAACATGTAAAACTTGTTTTTCTTCGGAAAAATTGTCGCATCAATCACACTGAAATCCGGATTAAAGAACATTTCCGTAGGACTAAATGTCTTAAAATCTTTTGTTTTGGTGCAGTACATCCGGTGGTTCAGCCCTTTTTCGCGTTCTGAATCCGCAATATCGGCATGACGTCCGGGGATGGTTGTTGCCCAAAAGATAATGTAATTCTTGCTTTCAGGATCGTAAGCCATTTCCGGAGCCCAGCTATTTTTAGCTGTCGCTTCGTGTTCCATAACCGGAATAGATTTTTGTTCCGACCAGTTGATTAAATCGGGCGACGAAGCATAACCGATTCGTTTGTCCCACCAGCCGCTGGTCCACACCATGTGAAACAGTCCGTCTTTTCCCTGAAGAATAAATGGATCGCGCATCAGTTTGTCTTTGCCAACAGTTGGAGCCAAATACGATTTTCCATCGTTCAATGCGGTCCAAGTTAAACCATCGGCACTGGATGCCAGATGCAGTCCATCCTGCCCGTTATCGACAAAATACGAAAAAAGGTAAACCTCTTTCTGCGCCGCTGAAGCCAAAGAAAAGAGGCAAAAAAGTAAGGCAAAATATTTGGTCATTGGATATCTTTTAACTTGTTCACTAACCAAAGAAAGTCAATCTTTAACTTATTTCAAATCTACTTCCTTAATCATCATCAGTTTTATGGGCCCCATCAAACCAGAAACACGCAAATATTTTTCGGCATCGGGCGCATCAAATTTATTGATGTTTGTTTTGGTTAGCCGTTCGTCTTTCGGAAGTTTTCCGTCGCCAATTAGCCGATTGACCCACATGTTCACGACCTCCACTTCCAGTTCATTAGTTCCGGGTTTCAGGTACGAAGTTAAATCGAAACGGAAAGGTGCGCTCCAGATCACCTGCAACTGTTTTCCGTTGATTTTAACCGAAGCCATCTCTTTTACATTCCCCAAATCAATTATTAAACGGTTACCTGTCAAATCTTTCTTTGATAAATCGAAAGTCTTGTGATACTTAGCTTTTCCTGAATAATATTTGATGCCCTGATCTGTAAATTCTGACCACGACTTTAGCTGATCTGTTTTTATACTTGCCGGCACTCCCCAAGCCGGGTCAAATTGAATTTCCCATTCTCCGGAAAGCTGAATTGTTTCGGACTGTTTTGACGATTTTAGTTCTTCTTTCTTGCCATCCGACCAAACCAAAGAGTAAGTCCCCGGCTCATTGATTTCAGCAACAACATTTTCACCGTTTCTGCTGAAATCAATCTGCGGATAATCACTTGTTTTTAAACTGAAGCCCGGGAAAATCGATTGATTGTCTTTTAGGATTTCGGTGATATGTGGTTTTTGGTTTCCGTTCCTGAAAACGATGTATTTCGATCCTTCAGGCTCGAAAAGCAGCGGAATAATGGTTCGTCCGTTTTCTTCGCGATAAGCCACAATTTCTTTTATCTGGCCGGTAATCGGGTCCCACAATTCAGGAACTTTACCGGTTACCCTGAAACTACATTCCACCTGTTCCCAGCGGTCGGGCAAAGTAGTGAGATAACGGTATTCAAAATCATTGTATTTCATTTGCGAAAACCGGTTGCTCACCAAATAAATTTCCTGATCGCTGGTCGTTCGGTGAATGTAATCCATTGCCGTTTTCCCGTGCGTTCCTTTAAATTGTAAATCGGGCTGAACATTCATATCAGCCAGCACCTGATTGACATCTTTTCCCCAGATGACGCGGCCTTTTCCATATTGATTTTCGGTAATTGTACCGCCATCGGTTTTGCCCCAAAGCTTATCGGTAATAACTTTTAATTCCTGATCACCTTTCGGGTAGCCGGTCAATCCGGTTGTTTCGGTTGGCCGCGGACCAATCAACGTCATTCCGTCTTTGACCAATTGTTCCAGTTTTCGCAGCACATTCAGGTCTATTCCTTTTTCAGGAGCCAGCATCATTACCCGGTAGCTCATTCCATCGGGCAAAACAATCTTTCCATCTTTTACCGAAACGCGGTTTTGAATAATTTCTTTCGAGCATTTATCCCAATCGTAACCAAAATTAAGCTCCGGAAGATCTTCCTTCAGGAATACAAAATTCGGTACATCGTCGCCGTAATAATACAACACATCGGCTACAAATAATCCCTGCTGAAGCATGTACATGTTTCTGTCGAGATAGCCGATAAAATCTTTGGATTGTTCCCACCAGGTTACGTTCGGATTAAGGTGTGTTCCGGCAAAATATTCGTTTCCGGGCAGGCCAAACTTTTTGGGCGACGAGGTAAACGTATGCCAGACAATACGATTTACTCCGGAACAAAACACGCGGTCGATGTTGCCTTTCAGGTCCATGGGCGAACGCTCCCACTGCGGACCAATGCTGGTAGGGCCTTCGGCGGCGACAAAACGTTTGCCGTTGGTGTGCGCTACACAGGCACTCTGACGAACCGACAAGCGCTCATCGTCTTTGATTCGATGCGTGTTGGCCATCGCCCAGAATTCGCCCTGTGGAAAATCGCTGATGCCCATTACCATCAATGCATCAACCGGTGCCGAATGCGGGCCGCCCGATTCGGGATGAATACCCATCCCATATTTATGTGCCAATTCATAAAATAAGCGATAATGGTTTTCTGCAACGCAATCGCCCACTGTTTTTCGGAAATCGTGCAAAAAGCGATTCGATTCGTTGCGGTTCTCCACGATCCGGCCTGCCAAAACGGGCATGTATTTTTGGATGTCGTAACCCCGATGTTTTTTAAATTCAGCCGGAAAATTTTTGGTCCAGCTTACCAAATCCATTTCCCAACTGTCGGTTTGCAAATATTTCACGCTGTTGCCAACCGACTGTGCAGTTTGGATGAGCGGAGTAATTACGGTTTTGCTGAATAGCTCAAAAGCCTCAACACTCAGATGATCGACAGACAAACCTTCCCATCCATCGCTGTTGGTGGAGGTTTTGGCGCCGGTACAGGTATAGCCATAACGAATGATTGTCCACTCTCCTACCGGAGCGTTCCATTCAAGTTTGCCATTTTTGTAATTCGCAGTCACGTCGATTATTTCATCTTTCCTGATGGCCATCATTTTGCCGTCACCATCAAAATCGTCACGCAATTGATGCAGCGGATAAACGCCTTTCCAGCCAATCTTTTCCCTGAACGATTTTTTCTTCCAGTTTTCAATGGCTTCATTCTGAACCGGAGCACCCATTTTCTTCGGAATGGCCTGAACCAAAACATCGGCATACATTAGTTTCTGTTCAGGCTGAGGCAATTCTATACTGATGGCTTTCCCTCCAGTCACATCTACTTCAGAAAAAACAATCTTTTTCATCGCCATTTCGGGAGTGATGGATGGTGCACCCGGATTCCATCCGCTTTGCACATTCACGCTCAGTTCGATGCCAATTCGCTCAGCTTCTTTAACGGCATGTTTGTACAATTCCATCCATTCGGGACTCATAAAAACCGGACCGGCAGCAGTCTTGGCCGCTACCTGGTAGTTCGAACTTCCGGCATCGACCAACGAAGCGCCGCCGTAGCCTTTATCTTTCATTTCTTCCAGATCGCGGGTGATTGATTCTTTGGTAGCCATGCTGTTCAACCACCACCAATAGCAACGCAACCGTGCTTCAGCAGGCGTGTTGGCAAAACCGGCTTTTAGCTCCTGATAAGGCACATTGGTGCTTGTAAATATATTTTTTTGCTGGGCTGAAGCAAAAAAACTCGCCAGCAAAAAGGATGTGATTAGTTTAGTTTTTAACATGTTGGTTTAGTTTAAGTCATTATTTGAGAACATATTCATTCCGTCCATATGTATGAGAACATTTTAATTATCGGCTTCCCGTGGACGGATTTTGAGGGTTTTGTTTTTCCCGGGGTTCCGCTCCTTCGTCGCTTTACCCCGGGTTATTCAGATTTCGCTCCTTCGGAGCTAAAAATTATTTCAAGACTTCAAATACAGCACTTCCGGAGCCAACATTTTCGATTACGGCAAAGTTCCCTTCCAGACGATATTTAACTGCATTTCCATTCATTTTCACTTTTTGCGATTTCGACCAGAATGGCAAATAAACATCGGCAGTGGTGTTTGCCGGAAGGATCAGATTCATGGAAAACGATTGCTGTGGCTTGTTTTGGAACGACATCAACACATCGCCGCAAATGGTTGGGCATTTTATTTCTGCATGTTCGAGCGAAGCTGGCTGGGGTTTGACGCGGATTTTCCGGAAGCCGGGTTCGAGTGGTTCAATTCCCATCAGTTTGCGGGGAATAATGTTGGCCGGAGCAGCGCCCCAGGCATGGTTCCAGTCCTGATTGGGTTTGTATTTGTTGTCCCAGGCTTCGAGCGAAATGGTCGATCCCACGCGAATCATGTTGTACCAGCTACGTTCCGAAGTTGAGGAGAGAAGTTCCAATCCGTAATCGGCATTGTTTCCGTCGTAAATAGCATCCATTAAAAATTGAGAACCATATACGCTGCAAGCCATTCCGCGCGATTGAACGAAACTATTCACTCGTGAGATATATTTTTCGGGTACCAACCCAAATGTGAGTGGAAACATATTGGCGTGCAAAGAAGCATGATCGGTGCCAATTCCATCGAAGTAAACGACGCGCTTTTTATCGAGCAATTTTTCGTTGAATGCACTTTTCAGTTTCACTGCCAAGGCCGCAAATTTCTGTTCGTCGGCAGGTTGGTTCAGCACTTTGGCAATGTGCGTCAGTTGGCTCACAGCCCGAAAATGATAGGCATTTACCACCGTATTCACATTCTGGAAAACAAAACCATCAGTCTCTCCGGGTTCATTTTTGCCCAACCCAAGAATGCCAGTTTGTGGCCAGTCAACAATATCTTTAAGCGTTCCTTTAAAATGAATAGACTCCAATACTTCGGGAGTTACTTTCCCGGTTTTGGTGCTGATTAAGCCCGATTCGTCAGCCAGCGGCAACAAGGCTTTTGCTTTCAGATCGGTATAAAAATGCTGAAGTGATTCTTTATTCCCGGTGTACAGGTAATCGTTCCAGGCCATCAGTACCGACTGTAAAATCCATTCAGTTGGCCACGTTGGGCGATTGATCAGGTATTCGTGCGAGTAGCGCCCCATGCTGTATTCGCGGGCTACGCCGTAATGACCCAATTGATTGATGTAGGCATCGGCTTCATATGGAATGCGCTCCCGGTCGCCATCGACATAAACGCCCAGGAACGAAGTTGCTTTGATTGAATATTTGCACAAATCCCAAACCTGATTCAGAACCGTGTCGGAACTTGTAAAATGCGATTCAGTTTCGGCGAACGGATAAAACACAATTTCCTGAACGATCTGATTTTTCGTTAAAGGTTCGCTGTAACCTTCCAGTTCGCAATAGCGGAATGGCGTAACTTCGCCAAGGTATTGAGGCATTAATACCGCCTGCGGCCCTGTATTTCGTTTATCCGGAGACATAACAATCGTATAGGTATTCCATCCCTGACGTAAAGCCAGCTTCCTGACCGAATACCGGATCGTCCCGCCCGGAGTGCGGTTAATACGTCCGTCCTTCTGCGCCTCACCCAAATGAACCAGTACGGTGTCTGATTCGGTTTTGCCCAGTAAAGTCAGGCGAATGGTACCGAATGCGGCTTTGCCAAAATCGACAAACCAAGCTGAGTTTGAAAACGATTTGATAGCTACAGGATAAACATCCTGTTTTTGCTGTGGGTAGCGCGAAGTGGCATAATCCGACAAAACAGCAGCGGTTTTAAACTGTGAAAGGACTGAGAATGCAGATTCAATCCCATGATTGTCCCATGTTTTTACTTTCCAGAAATAGACTGTATTGGGCAGAAGTTCTTTCCCGGCATAAACCACGTTGATGGACTGATCACCGTCTAACTTTCCTGAATCCCAGCAGTCACCGGTATTTTTCTGAATATTTTCGAGGCTGGATGCGACCAAAATCTGGTACGCTGTCTGAATAGTATTGTTTTGATTTGAATTAACAACCCAACCAAAGAACGGTTGTTTGCGGGCAATTTCGGCAAACTGAAAATTTTCTTTTCGCCCGACAGCCTGATAAAGTGGCGTGTTCACAGGATAGCCGTTACGGAAAACCTGTCCGGCATGAGCCAGAAAATCGACTGTCAAACCAGAAGGCTGGTTCTTTTTAGAAATGGCGCTTTGCAGCGGAAAAGATATACCGGTGAGAACAAAAATCAGGAAAAACAAAAGATTGATTCGCTGAAAAAAATTTTGTAGGTGGTTCATTTACTTGTTGGTTTAATTCGGTTTAGGTTCTCTTTCAGTGTTAAACTGCAAAAGTTAAAATTACAATTTTTGAACTGACAAAATTCTGAAAATTTGGAGAAACTGTCATTCTTCTGAAAAAAACAGGGACAGCTTTGCGAAAAAGATGCCCCTGTTTGTAGAAGAAATATTTTGACTTATTTAGATGCCCAACCCGGATTTTGTTCCAGTTTCACATCTTTATTGGTATCAATAACTGTTTGTGGAATTGGCCACAAATTGTAGTTGAAAGTCAACGTAGCAGCAGCTTCGGGCCAGTATGCATACTTTTTAATGCGATCGGTAGCCACTGTTCCACCCATACGAAGCAAGGTGTTCCAGCGACATTCTTCGTAAACCAGCTCACGGGCACGTTCGTCCAGAATCATGTTGAAATTGTCGTCCATATCGGCTGCGGTAACTTTGTAGGTACAGTTGGCACGGTCTCTCAGCAAATTGATATCGGCGGCAGCACCGGCTTTGTCACCGCTACGCTGTTTGGCTTCTGCACGCAGCAAAATGGTTTCCGACAAACGAATAAAATAATCGTCGCGGAACAGGTTACTCATGTTTTCGCCATCTGCCAGTCCGGTATATTTATCGGTAGCAATTTTACAGGAGATGGGGTAGCATAAACTGCTGTTGTTTTTGTTGGTAGTTGCATCTGCTCCTCCTTCATAAAAAACAGTCCACGGAATAACTTTTTTGAAATATGGCGATGCAGCAACATTTCCCTTAAACCTCCTGCGAAGTACAATATCCGAGTTGCGCATATCAGCGCCCCATTTATCGGCATATACATCATCGCGGGTGTACATGGTTGGGATTATTTGTGAAATACCACGACCGCCAACATCTTCCAACGTACCGGTGGTGTGAGCTTTAGCACCATCGCGGAATACTCCGCCATAAGTTCTGGAATAAGGTAATTTTGATTTTTTATCTTCTGCTTTATAGGCAGCATAATCAACCTGCATCGCCCAGATACATTCTTTATTTCCATCCTGATAGCTCACATTTCCTTCCTGAAACAAATCCCAGTAATGATTAGCCGTTTGATTAACCGTATCAACCGGAGTTGCGGCAACGCCTCCCTGATAAACATTAACTGAAATTGAATTTACGCTCTTGCGTGTTCCAAAACGGGAACTCATCAACGAATAGGTTCCACCATCAATTACCTTATTTCCAAAAGCAATTGATTTGGCAAATGCGGCTGACGCTTCACTGGCTTTGCCATCGGCGGCCAGTTGAGTACCCATGGCCAGATAAAGTTCGCAAAGGTTATGCTGTGCGGCGCCTTTCACCAGACGCCCTCCCTTGGTTGTTGTTTCCGGAAGGTCAGCCTCTATGGCTTCCAGTTCTGTAATGGCAAACTGGTAGGTTTCAACACGGGTAGCACGGGCAAAATCGTATTTCGGAGTAGTAAAAATGGTGGTAACGAGTGGCACACCACCAAACAATTCGGCAAGGTTGCGATAGGCAAAAGCGCGGAAAAATCTTGCCTGAGCCACTGCATAAGCTTTTTCAGCTTCTGACGACCATGAGATTTGCGGTAATTCGGCAGCATACAAAGCCAGATTGGCACGCGCAATCACATAATACCAGGTCGTGTAATTTTCATAAAAATTACCATTATCCGGGTTGATTACTCCGTAATTATTAAAAGTACTGCTCTTACGGATGCTGGCCACATCAAACATATCGGTACCATTTCCGCGGAACACAAAGATCCAGCCGGATTCGTTCGGATTTGCCCACAAATCGCGCAAATGAGAGTATATTGAAACCAATACCTGATCAACCTGCGCCGAGGTTGTAAATGCATTGTCAACCGTATAAAAAGTTTCCGGTTCTTCAGTCAGGAATTCACTATCCGATTCGCAGCTCACCATACTTACCAGGAGTAACAGGAACCAGATACCAGCTATATATTTTATCATTTTCATATCAAATTCGTTTTAAGTAGGTTAGAAACTAATATTTGCACCAATGGAATAGGTTGAAGGAACAGGGAAGGTATTTTCCCGAACAGGAGTTCCAACTTCAGGGTCGCCTCCGAACCAATCGGTAAATGTGGCCAGGTTTTTAGCGCTGAAGAACACTTTAAGCGAGTTGATCTTAGCTGCTTTAACCCAAGACTGATCAAATGTATATGACAGGGAAACATCCTGAATACGAACAAAACCACGAGATTGAAGTGCCTGATAACGACCATCGCCGGAGAAATAGGCTGATGGATACACGTTACTTTTGTTTTCAGGAGTCCAATAAGGTTTTGAAGTCATGTTGTCGTTAAAACGGCCGGTTCCTGATGTCATGTAAGCGGCGGTGTTGCTTTTCAGGTAATACCCGTTTCCGCCAAAAGTACCGGCAATCATGGCATACAATTCAAAGTTTTTGTACACAACGCTGTTGCTCATGTTTAACCTGAAATTTTCCTTGTTGTATCCCAGAATTTTGCGGTCAGCAGCGGTTATTCCTGGAACATCATCCAGATCTTTGTATTTGGGAGATCCATCGGCAGCACCAGTCAACGCTTTATATTCAGTGTCTTCGGCCTGAACAATTCCGTCCTGTTCGTATCCATAAATGGCCCCTAAAGATTTACCTATAAACAGCGAGTTTGAAATATCATCATCTTCAATACCGTTCCCATCTTTGTCGTCGCCATAAAGTTTTACCAGCTTGTTGCGGTTCAACCAATAGGTAACCGATGTCGTCCAGGTCAAATCTTTAGATTTAACGTTCACCGATCTCAATGTCAATTCAACACCACGGTTATTAACCTGTCCCATTGATGTTCTAATCGTTTTAAAACCGGTCATAACAGGAATATTACGGGTAAAAATCTGATCCGTCGTTTTTGAGAAATACACATCCACATCGGCAAATAACCGGTTATTTAACCAGGCCGATTCAAAACCGGTATTCCAGGTTTCAGTAGTTTCCCATCCCAGGTCGGAGTTTCCTAAAGCGTCCTGAAACAAACCATAATTAATTATCCCACCTGCGTTAGAGAATTCGTAACGAACACCGCCTGTTGTACCATTGGCAATGGTCGATAATGTTCCGTAAGGCCCGGTTCCCTGATTACCATTCTGACCCCATGACAATTTCAATTTCAAACTGTTGAGTGGTTTAAATTCTTTCAGGAAATCTTCATTTGTTATTTTCCAGGCAACCCCGGCAGCAGCAAAATCGCCCCATTTCCGGTTGGCTCCAAATACTGAAGCACCATCACGGCGATATGAACCCGTAAAGAAATATTTGTCGTCAAACGAATAACTTACACGTCCCAGATAGCCAATATTGGCCTTTTCAAAACCTCCGATCTGATTACCATTGGTGCCGCTATTCACATACAAATCTACTTTTTGCGTGGTAGCCTTGTGTAAACCCCACATTCCCAAAGTTGTGTTGCCGTTAGCCGAAAAATCGGATCCGGTAACATTAATAATCTGATATTTAGTATGATCACGGGTTGCAACCGCAGTTGCTTCAATGCTGTGTTTTCCGAATGTATTTTTATAATTCAGGATATTATCGAATACATAACTTGCTGCTTTTGAGTTCAACAGATTACCATTTGCACTCGACAATAATCCAACTACAGTAGCCGGAGAGTACCGATCCAAACCAGCACCTTCTTTAATAAAGTAATTTTCGTTATAAAAACTTCCTGATTCAATCCGGTCGAGGTTCGAAAGCAGGTTAATCCGGTAATTTAATCCTTTAACCCATGGAACATCAATGACTGCGTATGAATTCAGGCGAAAGTTAGTCCGGACATCTTTGTTATCAGTAGTTCCATCGTTAACACCCCAAAGCGGGTTAACCGACGATTGTGTGTAGGGGTATTTTTCCAGATTTCCCTGATCGTCGCGATACATAACTCCGTATGGAGACATGGTTTGGGCTGCTGAAATATTAGCTGCAAAACCCGAATAATCGCGGCTGGAATAACTGGCATCCACACCAACTTTAAGCCAGTTTGTAATGGTCGTATTTACTTTTCCCAATAAAGAGATACGGTTAAAATCATCGCCAACAATGATTCCTTTATTGTCGTTATAGGCAGCCGAAACATAGTAATTTACATTCTGTGCAGCACCAGAAACAGATAATTGATAATCCTGAATAACCCCAGTCTGGGTAACCTGATCGAGCCAGTTGGTTTCAGTTCCGGCAGCCAGATTGGCCAATTCGCCAGCTTTCATCCAATCGGTTGAACCTTCGGTATATTTGTTCCGGGCATTAACCACGCTAATCCATTCCGCGCCTTTCATCATTACAGGCCGGTTTTGCCAGCTCTGAACACCGGCCGAAGTGTTAAAGGTGATGATGGGCTTGCCCGATTTCCCTTTTTTAGTTGTAATAGCAATTACGCCGTTTGAGGACCGCGAGCCATAAGCTGCTGCTGAAACAGCATCTTTCAAAATATCGTAAGTTGCAATATCGTTCGGATTAATGTCACTTAAACTTCCCAGGTAAATAACCCCATCGAGTATAATCAAAGGGTCATTCGAACCGTTAATTGAATTCTGTCCGCGAATATCCATCGATGGTTCCCCACCGGCGCTGTTGGTAGCTCCGATACTCAAACCAGCCACATTACCTTTCAACGATTCCAAAGCATTCAGATTGGGAAGCAGCGAAACGGCTGATCCTTCCATTTTTACTGAACTGACTGATCCGGAATAATCCTGACGTTTGGCTGTACCGTAACCAATTACAATTACTTCGTCCAAATCGGTTTTATCTTCTTCCAAAACCACATCAATGACCGATTTACCTTGTACCGGTATTTCCTGGGATTTTAAACCAACAAAGGAAAACAGCAAGGTAGAATTTTCGTCCACTTTTTGTAATTCGTAAGTTCCTTCCACATTGGTAATGGTGCCGGTGGTTGTGCCTTTTATGCTGATAGCGGCTCCGGGAATAGGTTCCCCATTGGCATCGGTAACTTTTCCGGTAACTTTCTTTTGCTGTTGGGCAAAAGCCGGTGAAAGAACGATTTGCCGACCCATCAGTTGATAATTAATGTTTGACCCTTCGAACAGGATTTCGAGTACTTCGTCAACCGAAGCACTTTTCACATTAATCGTGGCTGTTTTTTCCAGATTAATTAAATCCTTGTTGTAGAGAAACACATAACTGCTTTGATTTTCGATCTGAAGCAATATTTCTTCGACTTTGGTTTGCTTTACATTCAGCGTCAAACCAGACGACTGGGAGAAAACTGTTCCGGCCAGCGACTGGAGAACAGTAAACACCATCAGGAAGATAGCAAGTTTCATAATTAATAAAAGTTTTTTCAGGTCTGTGCTCAGCGACAAACCCTTAGGTGCAATTTTTTTCATAGTTTTGTAATGATTAATTTGACGATTAATTAAAATTTCAATTGCAGATGCGGGTAATGGTCCAGATTACTCGCATTTTTTTCATTCATAGGCCATACATATTTTTAGTTTCTGATTATTCTGGTTTTATCCTCACTAATTTCAACGTTTTCAGGTTCGTAAGTACCGTCGGGATTTAAGACCTTACGCTTATACTTGTATTTCATAGGTGCCGATACCGACAAAAACTGGAGTACCTGTTCCAGGCTTTCGTTGTTAATGGTGGCTTTATACCTGTAATCACCCAACTCCTTATCCAACAGTTGGATATTTACATTGTGCTGGCGCTGAAGTATGCGCAGAATAGCTGAAAGCGGGGTATCCCTGAAAATGTATTTCCCTTCGCGCCAACAGCTAAAAACCTGGATGTCCGAACGCTCAATGGTAACTTTATTCTTTTTCCGGTCGAAATACGAAACCTGCCCTGGTTCCAGAAATTCTTCCTTTCCATTCAGATCAAGGGCCACCTTCCCTTCGGCTAGGGCAACAGTAACTACATCTTCATCGGCATAAGAATTTACATTAAACTCGGTACCATAAACCTTAATCTGCGGGCCTAAATTCGAAACCAGGAATGGAGTTTCAGCTTTCTGAACTTCAAAATAAGCCTCTCCTTTCAGGTTGACCAGTCGCTCGCTGGTATTAAAAACAATCGGATATGTAATTTCTGAACCGGAGTTGAGCCAGACCATAGACCCATCGGGTAAATCAACCATGATCCGGGCGCCAATCGGGGCAACTACGGTAACTTTCTGCTCGTGCTTGTCAGCAAGCAGGTTCGAATATTTTTCGGCGAGATGATACTGGTTGTATATGAGCCAGCTTGAAATTACCATGACCGGTAGCAACAACACGGCAGCAACTTTGGTGGCAGATAAAAAAAACTGACGAAATTTTCCTGATGGTTTCCCCTTATTGATCCGCTCAGCGGTTTTTAACCACAAATAGTGGATGTCGGCTGAATTTACTTCGGAAGCACGAAAGCGAAGATTCTTCACCACTTCAACAGCCTCACGAAACTCATTTTGATATAACGGATGATTTTTCGACCACGAATTCCAATATGCCGCCTTGGTTAAGTCTTCGCCTTTTGCCCAGGCAATAAATTGTGTATCGGATATTAATTCTTCAAATATGTGCTGATCCCACTCCCTCATTACTCTTTGTTTTTATCTAAAGAGTAAATAAGACACTTTTATACTCAATCGAAAAGTATTTTTTTATTTTTTTTGTCCGAAGATGGTCCAGAGAAACATTTCAACGTTCTCAATTCCGCTCACTCCATGTTCCGACAGGTCTTTCCTTATTTTTTCAAGGGCGCGGAACAATAGATTTCTGACACTCTGAATATTCATATCGAGAGCCTGGCCAATTTCGGGAAATTCGAGCCCATGAAAAAAGCGGAGCAGAATAACCTCCCGTTGCCGGTCAGTGAGTCCGGCCATACTTTGGGTAAGTAACCTGGAATGTTCAGCATTTTGCTCGGTCGAGATCAGGAAATCCTCAGCCGAAAACGAGAATTGCAACAATACCGGCTGATCTACCGGTTTCTCTTTCCTCATCTTTGATATCCGGCGGATCAATTCGCGCCTCAGGGAAATAATCAGGTAAGCTTTAATATTATCGACCGAAGCCATATTCTTGCGGCGTTCCCACACATCGGCAAACAAATCCTGAATCGTATCTTTTACCAACTCTGGAATGGCGACAATTTTTATCCCGTAATAGAAAAGTTCAAGGTAATGCTTTTCGAAAAGAACGCCTAACGACGAAAAATCACCTTCCCTGAAATTTCTCCAGTGGTCAAGGGGGTGATTGGCGACGTTATTCGTTAAATCCATCATTTAACTTGAGGGGATTTTGCTACAGATGTAATTCAGGCATCAAAAATAGCAACTATTTTTTTCAAACAGCAATAAAGTGCAAAATCCGGGCTGAACATCTAAGAGGCACGGCAAAACAAACCAATGGTTTTCGGTTAAAGTACGGATTACTGTTTTCCTTTTCCCAGCCACAAAAGCGCATCAACCACCAGTTTATTCTGAATTTTATTTACAAACGTAAGCGAAAGTTCCTGATTTGTTCCATGCTCGTAATCGATATCGTTGTGCCCCATATTGATGTAAATCATCCGGTAATTTATGTTCGTCCAAACCACCGGATAATCGCCACTATGCCAGATCTCATGAGGTTTGGGGCCAGTCCCGAGCGGGTAACTGGTAGTATCGATGGAGGCCAATACCCGAATATCCGGATTCTTCCGAAGATCATTTGTCCAGCTATACCATTCGTTGGGCTGCGACTCAAAAGTTGCAGGAAGTTTTCGGCTTGCAGGGTGTTTCCGGTCCTCCACGTTCAGCACTGCTGAAGTAGGGCGCCAGGTATTGCCTTTGTATTCGCCCGAGCCTAAAAATTGATTGTGGTACCAATCCCAGTTTTGCGGATAGGAAGATGGTGTAAGCGCAAAGGCCGAGAAATGAAAGCCCATAAATGCCCCGCCCTTTTCCATGTATTCCTGAAATGCATTTCGCTGTGCTGCCGAGTCCGGACGGGTATCAAAAAAAATGACAAGCTGGTAACGGGATAAATTTTCAGGGTTCAACTTTGTCCAGTCGCTGGTTGACTCGTAATTGAAACGATATTTTTTACTTATTCCGGAGAACCATTGATTGGCTTCGTGCACGAAACTAACATGGGCCGGATCGTTTTTGCCCGTATAAAAAGCAATTGCGTTAAACCGGGGTTTTCCACCTGCTGCCGCGCAAAGAGTGGCGAAACTAAAAAACAGGGCAACTATGAATTGGATTGGTCCCGGCATAATCCGAAGGTTAAAAAATGGACATTTTGAAAATAAACTGGAGTACGGCCAACCGGATCAAACAGTAGCTTCCTGCAGCTTGTTCAAAATTCCAAATAGGTTGTTTTCCTGTTCCATGTTAAAAACTTCAAGCACAATCGAATCCTCAAGCGCTTCTGTGGTATGGCTCAACTGTTTTTTAATGCACCAACTGTCTCCCTGATAAAAGTCACTGACAATACCGTTGGCCACCATGCGTATTTTGCCTTTAAGCAAGTAGGCGGTATGATCGCTGGTATGATTATGCTCCGGAAGTAAAGTTCCTTTCTGAAGTTCAAATTCGGTCATAACAACCGATTCGTCCTGATTTAGAACTTTAATCTTTATTCCGTCAACAATTTGATTGTAAACCAATTCATAATGCGAGTTATACATGAGAAAGTCTTTTAAACAATTTCTACCCGGTTTATCTAACACTTCTCCCCCTTTAAACCCATCCTACTCCTGCGAATACGGCTATAAAAGTAAACATATATCCCAAAATTTAATTTTCAGGAATACATATTGACCGCGCAAACACAATAAATTTAACATGGCTGGATTACTTCGTCACTTTGGTTGAGATGCCCGAAACCGAAAGCTTCTACCCTACTTTTTTAACTGGAAAATTTCATTTGCCGGCTAATTTTCTTTCGAAACAGAAAACCGTCCGGAATTGGATGAGGAACAGACTGTTCGTGCGGCTTTCCGGAAAAGATGAACCTTTGGCTAAATTGGCGGTTACAGTAGAAAAAAAACTGAAGACTTATAAAAGGTTAGATTAATCTAACTATATTCGCAGCATGGAAAAACTGGTAGAAATCATCGCTAAATTCTCGCACCGGATTGGACAACTGGAAGAAGCAGCCAAAGAACAGTTTAGTTTCAGTGATCTGACCCTGACTCAGATGAACTACCTGGAAACCATTTACCAACTTCAGAATCCGAACCTGACGGAACTGGCTTCGGAACTAAACCTGACCAAACCAACCGTTAAAGTTGCCATCGATAAGTTGATCGAAAAAGACTACATCTACCGGGTTCAGTCAGACGAAGACCGCCGCAGCGCACACCTGCACTTAACCGAAAAAGGAAAAGTAATTAACCAGATGCACGACGAAGCCCACCATCAAATGGCTAAAATAATTGCATCGAATCTGGACGTTGCCGATCAGGAAGAACTGGTTATGCTGCTCGAAAAAGTTTTTCAGAAACACTAAAAATTTAATCATTTAGTTAGAATATTCTAATCAATAATCCCCAAACAATAGGAGAATACGACATGGCATTTGACTTAAAATCAGAAAAATTCAGCGGACTAAGCGAAGAAACCGTAAAGGCCAAAATTGCCAGTGAGGGCTACAATGAACTGCCCTCGTCGAAACCTAAGAATATACTAACTCTCGCCTGGGGAGTAGTGAAAGAACCCATGTTTCTGCTTTTGGTTGCCTGCGGAACGCTGTACCTGATCCTGGGCGATGTTCAGGAAGGGCTGATGTTGCTCGGGTTCGTTTTCGTTATCATGGGTATTGAATTTTACCAGGAGAAAAAAACGGAGAAAGCGCTCGATGCTTTAAAAGATCTGGCAAGCCCACGTGCCCTGGTCATTCGCAATGGAGTGGAAAAGCGCATCGCTGGCCGCGACGTAGTTACCGACGATTTAGTTGTTTTGCAGGAAGGCGACCGCGTTCCGGCTGATGCCACGGTTTTATACTCCGTGAACCTGATGGCCGACGAATCGCTGCTCACCGGCGAATCGGTTCCGGTGCGAAAATCGGAATGGAATGGTGCCGATAAAAATATCCATCCGGGCGGCGACGACCTGCCTTTTGTGTATTCCGGATCGATGATTGTGCAGGGGAACGGCATAATTAAAGTAACTGCCATTGGGTCGAATACCGAAATCGGGAAAATCGGTAAAGCGCTCGATTCGGTGCAGGAAGAACCAACCAAACTGAAAACCGAAATGGCAACACTGGTCAAACGGCTGGCCATTATCGGTGTTTCGCTGTGCGTTTTGGTTATTGTAGTTTTTACGCTCACCCGAGGTGATTTACTGAAAGGCTTTTTGGCCGGAATCACCCTGGCTATGGCCATGTTGCCCGAAGAATTTCCGGTAGTATTGACTGTTTTTATGGCACTTGGCGCCTGGCGGATGTCGAAAAAAAATGTACTGACCCGCAAACCTTCGGCCGTGGAAACATTGGGATCGGCAACAGTTTTGTGCACCGATAAAACCGGAACACTGACACAAAACAAAATGACAGTTTCGCGACTGTATAACGGGAAAAATTTCCATGCCATCAGCAAAACAACCGGTTTCCCCGATGAATTTCACGAGATTATCGAATACGGGATTTTGTCGAGCCAAACCAATCCGTTTGACCCCATGGAACGCGCCATTACCAACATGGGCGAAGCTTACCTGCAAAACACCGAACACATTCATACCGACTGGCAAATGGTGAAGGAGTACCCGCTATCGAAAGATTTGCTGGCAATGTCACGCGTTTTCACCAACCCGGAAAGCAAACAACAAACCATCGCAACCAAAGGCGCTCCTGAAGCTATTTTCGAATTGTGCCACCTGCCAGCAGCCGATATAGAAAAATTTTCAGCAGCGGTGGCCGAAATGGCATCAGCAGGATTGCGTGTTTTGGGTGTGGCCAAATCGCTGATCGGAACGGAACATCTTCCGGAAATCCAGCATGATTTTGATTTCGAATTTATAGGGTTGATCGCTTTGTCAGACCCCATTCGGGAAACAGTGCCCGATGCGGTCCGCGAATGTTACGAGGCTGGCATTCGCGTGATCATGATTACCGGCGACTATCCGGTAACAGCCATGAACATTGCCCGCGAAATCGGATTAAAAAATCATCAGGTTTCAATCAGCGGGCCCGAACTTCAGGAAATGACGGAAGAAGAACTGGCTGAACGCATAAAAGACGTGAATGTATTTGCCCGGGTGGTTCCGGAGCAGAAACTGAAACTGGTAAATGCGCTGAAACGAAACCACGAAATTGTGGCAATGACCGGCGATGGCGTGAACGATGCCCCTGCCCTGAAAGCTGCCCATATTGGCATTGCAATGGGCGAAAAGGGAACCGATGTAGCCCGCGAAGCTTCGTCGCTGGTACTGATGGACGATAATTTTGCATCGATTGTTGGTGCCGTAAAAATGGGGCGCCGAATTTTCGATAATCTGCAAAAAGCGCTGGGATACATTTTTGCCATCCATGTTCCCATTGCCGGACTGTCACTTATTCCGGTATTTGTAGCCGACCTTCCACTGCTGCTATGGCCGGTTCATATTGTGTTTCTCGAACTGATTATTGACCCGGCCTGCTCCATTATTTTTGAGGCAGAAAAAGAAGAAAAAAATGTAATGAGCCGACCACCCAAAGACATTAATGAACCGTTTTTTGGAGCAGGAAAAATTTGGTTAAGCTGCTCGCAGGGAATCGGGATTCTGGTTATCGTATTTGCGGTTTATTTCTTTGGCCTAAAGATGGGTTACTCCGAGCAGGAAGACCGTGCCCTGGCATTTACCACACTAATCGCAGCCAACATTGCCGTCATTCTTTCGAACCGTTCGTGGACACGCAACATCTTTCGGATACTTCGAACCTCAAACAAAACCGTCAAATATGTCGTTGGCGGGGCTGCCTTTTTTCTGGTCCTGGTGCTGAATGTGCCTTTTCTTCTTGAACTTTTTCAGTTCGAAAAGATTAGTTTAACAGAATCACTTGTTTGTGTTGTGCTTGGATTTACAAGCATCATTTGGTTCGAGATGTATAAGGTGGTTACGAATTGGGAACGGAATTAAAGGATTTTCATATATTTGCCTGTCACTAAGCCATTCATATTGAATTCTGACACACATGATCACAAAAGATTATATATTGACTGCAATTAGAAAACATCGATCCGATCTTTCCAGATTTGGCGTTCAGTCAGTTGGTCTTTTTGGTTCGTATGTTCGCAACGAGCAAACGGAAAAAAGCGATATTGATCTGTTGATCGATTTTGACCCCGAAAAAGAAAATTTTGATAATTATATGGCTTTATGCGATTTTTTGGATTTGCTTTTTCGAAACGAAAAGGTTGAAGTGGTTACCAAAAACGGTTTGAGCCCTCACATCGGACCTGCTATTTTGAGGGAGGTTCAATATGTCTAAAGAACCATTGGAATACCTTCGGCATATTCAGGATGAATGCCTTTTTGTTTTATCCGTAATTGGCGCTGAAACAGTTAAGGAAGAGCTGATTTCCGATGAGACACTAAAGAGGGCAGTTGTCAGAAGTCTTGAAATTATTGGTGAAGCGACTAAGAAAATTCCAATTGATTTTAAACTGAAATGGAATTCGATTAATTGGAAAAACATGGCTGGGATGAGAGATCGTCTTATACACGATTATATGGGGGTAAACTATTCCATCGTTTGGGATGTGGTAAAAAATAAAATTCCTGAGTTGTCACTTCAAATTCAGAAGGTGATTGATTCCGAAGAATCTAGTCAATAGAACTCCTTATAAATTTAATTTCTTTGGGTATCAGTTTCAGAAATGTGCTCCCGACACATACACCCATTTCCCTTTTTCGCGCTGGAAAAGTGATTTCTCGTGAATTTGCTGCGGCTTTCCGTTTTCGAAATAAAGCGCTTTGAATTCCACATAGCCAACTTCATCGCTTGCCTCTCCGGCTTGGGTGTTGAGAATGGTCAACCCCATCCAGCTAACCGATTTGGCCCATTGTTCAATGCTTTTGCGCTCTTTAATTGGTCGTGTTTTTACCGAATGGCTGCTCATCAGGTAATCGACATTAGCCTGGGTAAATGCAGTGTAACGCGAGCGCATCAATTCCTGCGCAGTAACCGCGTCTTTTTTTCCGGACATAATGGGTTCGCAGCAAGCTGAATATGGGTTGCCTGTTCCGCAGGGACAACGGTTTTGCATGATCGTATTATTGAAGTTTTCCCAATGCTTTTTGTAAGGGACAATTCGCCGGAATGTTCGACCCTTCGCGGTAATTGGCCAACAATGCGACCGACTGCTGAGCCAGAGATCGTCGCACAGCACGGCGTTCGCCCTTCACACGTGCAATTTTCAGGTTATCGTAGGCCGTGGTTTGATGCCTCATCCAGGCAATGACGGCATGGGCGGCGCGCTCTTCAATCGGGATCAATTGTGTGCGGGCCACGGTGCCGCTCCCAACCGGAATGGCATGAGCCGTAACTATACCAGCAAGTTTTTTCTCCAATTCCTTGTAATTCCAATGGAAATCGAGAAAGGATTCTACCGCCTGACAAAATTCAACTTCGTATTGGCTTTGTTTTTTCTCGCGACGATCAGCAGCATACGTTTGCTTTTTCTGGTAGCTTTCAGTTGAACGAATTTGCTGAACATCTTGCTGCGCCTGCAAGATGGTTGTTTCCGGAGCCCAGATACCAAGGGAAATTGTACGTCGTCCTTTTTTAGCCTCAACCTTCCAGTATAGTCCTTTCGAAGTAACTTTCCGGGTTATCCCTGCATCGCCCGCAGGTAAAAAGCGCCAGTCCGTGGGCGGGACAAGTGTTTCTCCGTTAGCTCCGGTTAACTTCCCGTTCACTCCGGGTTTTACGATGCGGATGTTGCTTTCCACCGGGTATTTTTCCATTTATTTTGTTCTTCGGTAGTGAGAAATGTCCAAACCACAATCCGGCTGATTTTGTTCCCCTGACCCATCGGAATGGTTTCCACGCCAAACGCCCCGGCTTGTTCAAGCGCTTTGTAAACGCCTTTCAGGTTCGATTCCTTCGATATCAGGGTTGAAAAGCAGAAGCAGTTTGCTGCGAATTTTTTACTTTGCTGAATCAGGTTCCGTACAAATTTTGATTCACCACCGTCGCACCACAATTCGTGATTCTGTCCGCCAAAATTCAGGATAGGTTCAGCCTTTTTATCCAGGTGCAAGTTGTGGATTTTCCGAAGCGTACCGGCCTGCGCATCTTTCTCCGAAGCATGGAAAGGCGGATTGCAGATTGACAAATCGATTTGTTCATCTTTTCGGATAATTCCGTAGAAAAAGTCTTTCGGATTCAACTGCAATTTGCACGCTACATTGCCTGTCAATACTGGATTTTTGGCAATTATCCGGTTGGCAGATTCAACGGCAACCGAATCAATATCGGAACCAATAAACGACCATCCGTATTCCTGGGTTCCAATGATTGGATAAATACAACTGGCTCCAACTCCAATGTCGAAGCACTTAATTTGTGGACCGGTTGGTATTTTTCCGAAGTTATTCCGGCACAAAAAATCGGCAATATGATGGATGTAATCGGCCCTTCCGGGTATGGGCGGGCACAAATAACCTTCAGGAATATCCCAGTCGCTAATCTGATAATGAAGTTTCAAAATCGCTTTGTTCAGCGTTTTTACGGCATCCGGATCAGCAAAATCGACCGACTCGTCGCCATAAATATTGGGCTTGACAAAAGGTGTCAATTCCGGAAAACTCGCTGTAAGCTGTTTAAAATCGTAGCGTTCCCTGTTTTTGTTCCGGGGATGCAATTTCGACTTTTCTCTGGGTTGTTCTTTTTTTTTCTGAAGCATGAACGTATCTCAATGTTGAAGCTGCAAATTTAGAATATAATATGCAGAAAGCTTCATTCCACACTACTCTGTCTGTTTATTAAGTTTTATATATTCATAAAACCCATCTATCAAGTAATCGTAATTAAAACAGCCACAATGTCAAAGCATTAAAACTAAACCTTACATTAGTCCTAACATTAGTTTCTAAAAACAGATTATGGCAATTAAATACAAAACGTCCTACCACTAAGACCGCCTCAACAACATGGGGGCACATTATCCGCCTTCCTTTTGCCATTAACCGAATACTACAGATTGCTTTTATATATTTAAAAACTCCATTTCAACCGTCCAAATGCAATTTGACCGATATCGCCAAATTCGGTTCCGGAATCTCCGAAAAAGAGCTGACCGGTGAGCATTAGTTCCAGATTGCTCAGGAGTGAATACGTGAAAGCTGGCCCTACATAGAACGAACCGTCGGATGGATTTACAATTCCGGAGAAACTTCCGGAGAATATAGGGGTAATTGGGAATGAGGCCTGACCAAAAAGCGAATAGCGGGCAACCGACAATTGTTTGGCCGACATTTCGGGATTAAAAAGCACGTCCATACCGCCTGCATTCCCGGTTTTTCCCGCGCTGTTAACCAGAAAACTACTATGCAGGTAAAGGCTATTTTTAAATGCATAGTCAAGGGAAACCGAAGCGATTGTTGCACTTTCGGAGGTATTGTTTTGAGCCTCGAAATGAGTAAGTTCTCCGCGAAAACCTGCGCCACGAATATCGCCCGACCAACCTCCGCCTATCACCCAGTCGTTTCCGGCTTGCCCGCCAATAAACTGAAAGTCGTAATCCCATTCCGAAAAGCGGTACATTCCGGCAAAAGCAGTATGCGCATTATTGCGTCCCGGCTTATATACCAATTCGGCTGATGAGGTGGTTCCGGTGTAATACTGAACGCGAAGGGCATCGGTTCCCGGTCGTTCCTCGTAGTCGAAATCGAAGTACGAAAAGCTATTAAAAATATCGTTTGGATTCCAAACCAGGTTCACTCCCCAGTTCACACGCTGCCGTCCGGCCCTGATTTGCCATTTACCCGTGGAATAATCCACATACGCACGATCGATCATGGAATGCACAAACCAACTGCTGCTTTGTGCCGAAATCCACGACAGATCGACCAATCCGTTATCCACATCAACAGTTGCCTGATAGTCAGGAAAATCCTTTACCAGATTTCCAAACATCAGCCGGTTACGCATTTCAACTACAGTAGTAATTTTTTCGTTGGCGTACCATTTAAAATTGAGCCGGTTGTGTATGATATTTGTGGCCATATAATCGAGATCCGTTCCCGGAATCGCGTTTTCAGGAGCATAAAACATGTACAGTTCTTTCACATAGCCATTCAAACTCACTTTACTTTCCTGGACAAATGCCTGAAGCGGAAGAACCGCAAAAAGAAATACCACGGATGAGATACCTAAATATTTCCAAATTTTATTTTTTGAGGATTGAATTGATGAATTTTCAAAGTGGCTCATCTTCAAATTTGGTTATTTTGTTTTGTATTCTCCGGCATAATCAATTACGCACATCGCCTGATAGGTTGGATGACCACCAAAGGAAACACCAGCGAACCGGAAACCTGGGTTCAGCACGTTTTTGCGGTGTCCCCGGTCAGGAACGCCATCGTCAATAAGTAAGGCTATAACAATTTGCTGCGCTTCGAAACTTCCATAAGTAATATCTTCAGCCGAACAAATATCCCACTCTCCATATTTTTCAATCCGATTTTGAGGAGTCATCCCGTTTCTGGAAATATGCCCTATTCCACCATGCTTTTTCTGATCGTCGGCCAGATAGAATGCGGCTTTTGCCAATCCTTCGGCCGGATAAAGTAAGGGCATCGGACTGGTTTTCTTTAATACTTCAATACATTCATTCAACGGGAATATGCCCTCTGCCGAAAGAACAGGTGTTTGTCCCGGATAGGTAAACGTTTTACCGTCAAAAGCAGCCCGAAGGTCTTCCATATATTCTTCGGCAAAACGTTTGGGGTCGGTGCGAACTTTATTCAGTTCGTGGATAACTTCTCGTTCGAGCTTATCGAGATAATTAGCATCCCGGGCCGTGTTTAATTCAGATGGCCAGGTCTTTTCTCCCAATTGTTTTTCAGGAGGACTAACCCAGAAAAGGCTTGACAGCAAGAGGATAAATATATTTTGCATGGAGCTTATTCGTTTTTATTTCAACAGGACTGTGAGATACTTGTAAATTACTGAACCACAACAGGATCATAGTTCGCCTGGAAAACAAAACAATGTGTTCAATCTTACTATTGTGGCAAAATAGCTTTTCTCACATCACTGATAATCTTTCCGTCTTCCAGTGTAATCACCCGCCGGGCTTTGTTCACCACGCGCTGATCGTGAGTGCTAAAGATAAACGTTACATTTTCCTTTCTATTGAGTTCTTCCATGATTTCGAGCAGGTTTTCAGTCGATTTACTATCCAGATTGGCGGTTGGTTCGTCGGCCAGCACAAATTTGGGTTTCGAAGCCAAAGCACGTGCCACAGCAACCCGCTGCTGCTGTCCTCCTGAAAGTTTATTCGGACGGCTGTTTTCACGACCTTCCAGTCCAACTTCTTTCAACAATGCCATAGTGCGACTTTCGCGTTCCGACTTCGGTTTGTTCTGCAATTGCATAATAAATTCCACATTTTCTTTGGCTGTAAGTACCGGAATCAGGTTATAAGCCTGAAAAACAAACCCAATATTGTGCAACCTGAAATGGATTAACTCCGACGAACTCAGTTTGCTGATTTCTGTTCCGCCAATGGAGATAAACCCTGATGTGGGTTGATCCAGACCGCCCAACATATTCAGGAAGGTCGTTTTTCCTGAACCCGATGGCCCAACGATAGCCGTAAATTCACCTTCTTCGATGCGCAAATCAACACCGTTCAGCGCGTACACCTTTACTTCCGAATCGTTGTAGATTTTCTCAAGCTGTTTGACTTCAATGACGTTCATATGTATAATAGTTTCAAGTTCCAAATTGTTGCGGGTTGCAGGTTACATATCTATCCGAATGGCTTCGGCGGGTTTGTACTTCAGCGCCTTTCGGGCCGGATAAATGGATGCGATAATCCCCGTTATCAGTACAAGAGTTACGATGACCAATACCATTTTGAATTCGACTACCGGAAAAACCAGCGAACTGTAGCCCATATCTTCAAGCCCCTCGGCATAAAACGACAGGTCGATACCCGATCCCATGGTCGCAAATGTTACCCCTATCCCGAGCAAAATACCCATAAAACCACCGGTAAGTGTCAGCAAAACCGTTTCGAGCATCAGCATCCAGAAGACCCGGAATTTGCTCATCCCAATAGCCATCAGCATCCCGATTTCCTTTACCCGCTCCATTACCGCCATCAGCATGGTATTGACAATGCCAAAACCCAACGACAACAAAATGATGGCGATAAAGAAGTAGATGTAAATATTTCCGTACTCGTTAAGCAAACCCAATTCCGGAGCCATTTGTTTCCAATTCTGAACCAGCGATTGGTCATATTTTCCGGCCAGCAGTTCAGTTTTTTGCGAAAGTTGGTCGTGATCCTTCAGGTGAACAACAATCTCGTGCGAGGTATTTTCATCAAGTTGTACAAATCGGGCCAGATCTGATTTCAATACAAACACATTCATTTCTTCGAACATCCCGTTGCCCACATGGTAAATTCCACTAACCCGAAAAGCCTCACTCACCAGATGGCCCTCCGAATCCTGAAGCGTAATGACCAACTTGGAATGAAGTTTAACCTTCAGTTTTTCTGCCAGTTTTTTCCCAATCAGTATTGGGTTGCGTTTCACTCCATCCAGGTACTTTCCTTCAGGAATTTTGGTGTATAGATTAAGTACTGTTTTTTCTTTTTCCGGATCGACGCCTAATATTTTTACGCCGGTTCCGGTTTCTGATGAAGCAATCATGGCCTGGGCAACCATCCTCGGACTAACTCCATCAACAAACTCCATTTCTGCTATTTCCCCAGCCATTTTTGCTCCATCCGGGATAACGCTTTTCAGATCAAAATTCTCACTGAATTCCGGATGATGAATCTGGACGTGTGACACTTCCGTTTCAACTCCGGCGTCAAGACGCTGATTGATCCACCCTTTATAGAAGGTTGAAGTAAACACTCCGGCAAACATTCCGATGGTAATGGCCGCAATTATTACTCCCGAGCGAACCCGGTTCCGCCAGATATTTTTCCATGCAATTGATGAGATCATAGTTCAAAATTTCAGGTTTCAAATTGTTGCAAGTTGCAGGATACGAGTTGCAGGTTTCTCTCCATGCCGTTCGCCCTCTGCTCCATGCCCTATGTTCCGTGCAATGCCTTAATTTCCTTTATCCGCAACGTTGCCACCATCGGATAAATACCGATTAACACGGTCATTGCAAAAACGCTGATGGCTTGTTGCAAAAAAATTTCAGGAGCCGTAGAAAAGAACATAAACGGTTCGAACCCAAAATCCTCCATTAGTTTGGCAGTTTCCCCTGTCAGAGGAATTGGGTTTTGCGCCTGTAAAAGTAACAGTGGCAAACTGACGGCAAGTCCAGATAAAATTCCGAGCACCCCGATAAATAAAGTTTCGACAAACAGGATGACTGCCAGCTTCTTTTTCTGCATTCCTATGGAAATCATCACCCCGAATTCGCGGCGACGCTCGGCAATCATCATCATAATGGTTCCAAAAATTCCGAAAGCGATGACGATGTACAAAATGGCTTTCATGATCACTCCTCCTGCGCGGTCGCTTTCTATTTGCTGGACCACCTCGGGTTGCATTTCCTCCCAGCTCATCACCGAAAATGGTGCCTGAATTTCTGACTTGAGCTTTTTCAGCACCTTCCTCATCACATCGTTATCTGCCACATTCACAACCAGCGAAGTCAGCTTGTTTTCGGCGCCCAGAAAATTTTGACAGGTTTTGAGTTCCATGTAAATAATGGATTTATTAAGTTCGGGCGACACATGTTTGATGATACCACGTACCGGAAACTTACCGGCAGAACTTACGCCGTGATACCCCTGAGTGATAATGATCAGTGTATCGTTCAGGCTCAGTTTCAGGAATCGGGCCAGCCCATCGCCAATTACCACGCCATCGTCAGTGGCTTGCAGGTATTTGCCTGAAACAATTTTGTCGGCAATGCCGGTAAGTTGAGTCTCTATTTCAGGAACAATACCAAAAATAGCCGATCCGCGTGTTAGCTCTCCCGCCGATGCCAGCCCAAATGATTCGAGCCGCGGAATGACCAAATCGATTTCAGGATTCGACTTCAACTGATCGATGAAGGCTTGATCGTAGTCGAACGAATTGTTAACACTTTTATTTTCCCAGTAATCAGCCTGATGAACCTGCATGTACCCGGAATAGAATTTCACCACAATTTCTACCATTTTACTGTACGAACCTTCCTGCATCGATGTCATATAAGCCGACAGCAACACGCCAAAAAAGATGGAAGCCACAGTAATCAGTGTCCGGCGTTTGTTCCGCCAGATGTTTCGCCACGCCAGTTTGATGTTTGTATGCATAAAAGTTCCAAGTTTCAAATTCCAGATTTTGACTCTTACGAGTTATATGGCGACATATCCTTTGCCGTCTGCTTTTGCTGACGGAAGGCTTTTTATTTCAACTTTTTCATATTCTGAATTGAGAAAAAGTCTTCCTTCAGCGGCACGTCGAAGTCGGTATTTTCAAAAACCATAATGGTTTTGTGTCCTTTTTTATCTGCCGGGATCATTTCCATACGGCACGGAATTACGCGGTCATCCATCTTTTTTACATCACTCAGAATTTCAGTATTCACCAGCACGCCATCCTCATCGTAAAATTCGGCTTTCAACCATAAGTAGTCTTTCTTGCTGACCCACATCAGCACTTTGCCCCACACCACCGGCGCATTCTCGAGTGGAACGAGCTCAACCTTATAGCAGAGGTACCCGGCAACCGTTTCTTCGCCCAACAGTTTATGCGTATAATCTTTCACGATTGACGATTCGCGCACCAGATCGTCGTTCGTAAAATCAGATCCCATCCACGACTGCATCATCATCGATGGCGGAATCTTCACCATCCGATCAATCGAAGGCACCCAGTTCCACATTTCGTTTTTGCGCTTCAGGAAAACCTGGCCCTTTTCTTTAGCAGGTGCTGTCACATAAATCAGTGAATAGTCGTTCCCGAGAGCCCAGCTTTTCATCGAAATGGTGCGCGACCAGGTTGGTCGTTCAATGGTCATCGAAAAGCTTCCTGTACTGGATGAACCGCGGAATTTCTCGTCTGACTTACGGACAATTTCTTTGATATCCTGGGCAGAAACCGAAAGTGCAAGCAGAAATACCACAAAGAGGAAAGATGTTTTCATTGTTGTTATTTTGAGTGCTCCCTTCTGCTGTTTCGCGTTCAGGGAGCGGTGATGTATTTAGTTATTCGTTCTGTTTACAATTAACATTCTCACTGAAAGCTCCAATCCCTGAACAACTTAGCGTATCGAAGGAAATACTTTCAAGCACTGAGACTATCCACTTCAGTCTTTTGTATCAGCCGGAAACATGCATCGATAATGGTTTCTTCGAACTGTCCGGCCGGGAAAAAATCGGGTGCGGTGATCAGGATGAGATGAGCGCCTTTTATTAGCGACGAAATGGCAATCAAATCATTCTCGGGAGCAGTGCTTCCCGATATTTTTATGAAGTCGAGCAACAATTTCTGTATCTCCTGCCCTTTTCCACCATACTCAGCCACAAACATATCCTGAATTCCGGGTTGCAAAACCAGTGCGCTATACAACTTCCAAAACCGCGGGTTTTCCCTGACAGAACGAAAAGTAATCCGGAGAAAATGAATAAACTCTTCTCTTGCCAACGTATGGTCGCGGTTAATATCGAGATTATTGTAGGCCGTATCGTAACCGACTTGAATAATGCTGCGCAACACCGCTTCCTTGCTATCAAAATAATTATAAATCAACCCTTTTGAGATACCCGCTTTTTTAGTAATGTCGCTGATTGAAGTGATATGATAACCCTTTTCTGCAAACAGTTCGAGTGCGGTATCGAGGATTAGTTTGGTCTTTTCCTGACGGATGGTTTCAAATTGCTGTGATGTTCGAGGACACATCGTTTAGATATTTTATGAATGAACGGTCGGTCAAAGTTAAAATAAATCGAATAAAAAAATCATCGTTTTACTTTTTTTCTTCGATTTATTTTTGCTGAACTTCCCGCTCAATTACTCGGAAGCATCCAGGGCCGACCAGCCTGTCAACCAGTTATCCTCGCCAAAAGCGCCAAAAAAAGTCACTTGCTGAAACCAATTGTTGGGGTAATTCGCCAAACTGCCTGCCAGTGGTGTTTTCGGTACAAAATTATCGGTGTAGTTGTTGAGACCCGGATCGGCAATCCGATTCGCTGCCAGCGAAAAATAGGCCGACCATCTGGCTTTTTGTTCTTCGGTAGCACTTCCCGAAACCGAAAAAATATCTTTTTCGTTATTGGATGCCACCTGGTAGAAAATATTATTTTTTACCTCCAGATTCCCCAGTTCCCACTGATGGTACGAATCATGCTGATTGTCGGTTTGCTGAATAGAAATTCCTTTGGCGCCGTTCATCAAAATGGAGTTGGCCAGAGTTCCACCGGCATTGTTATCGAAACTCAGAAGCGGAACGTTGCTCCCACTGCCTTTGGCGTATAAAGTCACATTAAAAATATCAGGCATCGAAAACGGTTGCCCGATTACCGGATCAACCCCTCCGCCAGCTTCAATCATTCGGTCGCCCTGATATGCCGACTGCAATCCCAGCCAAAATTGCCCGTTACCACTCCAACCCAGGTCGTAGTCGAAAGCATCATCGCCGCAGTAGGCCACCACAATGTGTTTCAGGCTGACTTTACCTCCAAATATTTCAATGCCATCATCTTCATTCGAAATAACTTCAACATAATCAATACTGGTTCCACTACCAACGCCTCCAAGCGTAAGCCCGTTAATCTCGTTCCCTTCGCCAATGTTGGTGCCTCCATGCCTGATAGAAACATACTTTAACGAACCCGAATTATCCTGCTCATCGGTCCCGCCGTAAACAATCCGGGGTTCCGACAGCGGAATACCTTCGATATACGATTCGCCACTGGCCAGATTTAACGGCGCATTTCCCAAAATTACCAGTCCGCCCCATAAGCCACGCGCTTCAAGCGGAACGGAACCGTTCAGATCATCGCCATCAACGGTAAAAATAATAGGCTCTTCGCGGGTTCCTTCTGCAATAATTTTACCTCCGCGGGCAACAATCAACGCGCTGCTGTTTTCGGCTTGTCCCGACTTAAATCGCACAACCGTTCCAGCTTTAATCGTTAATGTTTGCCCATCGTTTACAAAAACAAGCCCTTCCAAAACATACTGCATATCTTTGGTCCAGGTAACCGTGCCGGTTCCGTTGCCATCATCTTTCAGGCTTACAACTCCTGATTCGACTATATAATCACTTTTTCTGCAAGCTCCCAAAAGTGCAACCAAGGCAACAACCAGTATATAAAATTTTGTCTTCATACTTACAGACTTACTTCCAAATCAAGGTAAATAAACGATTTGTTCGATAAATTAGCTGCCCAGGGATACCAATCCTGGTAATCGAGTGCAATTTTAATCCCTTTAACCGGCGCATACTGGATTCCTCCAATAACCATGCTCCCGTCTTTCGACAATTGCCACGGAGTTGTTTTCCCCGGAAGGGTATTCGACTGAAGTTTATCGAACCGGGCAAATAGCTGGATCTGTTTATTCAGGTTATACTTACTGAAAACAGAGTATCCATACAGATCCTGTCCACTTTTGAAGTTATTGTTATACTGGTAGTTGTATTCGCCGGCTATATTAAAATTTCCTTTATAGGTATAAGATAAAAAAAGTACAGGTGTGGTTTGTGCAACTTCATCTTTAATAAAATCCACGTATCCCCTGATTAAGAAAGATTTGGAAGCATTAAAAGTGGCTCCGAGCCCATATTTATATTTGTCATCGGCCTGAAGGCTGCTGTACCCTTCGCCATTCATCACCGTAAAATCGGCACCCAAATGCTTGTTGAAATTATAGCTTACCATCATCCCCAAATCGGCAGAAGAGCCAATTTTGAACTCGTCGGCAAACGATTTTTTCAGATAGCGCCGTTCCCATATTTTCTCCTGAAGTTCGAACTGTTTAAGGCTTATCAATCCAAACTGAACCGTCAAATCAGATTTTTTATACTGAACGTAGGCATTCTTAAAATAAGCATATCGCCGGATCTTGGAGTATTCCGACAAGTCGTTCGGACTACCAATGTCGAGGTTTATTCTTGCGCTAAACTCATTACTCAAAAAGTGTTCATATCCCAGATACGCCCTTACCAGTTCAAATCCCTGATCGACAGAAGAAGCCTCATTAATCCCGGCATGGTAATTGGCAAAAATCCGCCCGAAGGCCCTGCCATATGGTTTAAACTCATCATTCGATTGAGCAAAAATAGAATCCGGATATAAAAGCAGTACCCCAAGCACCAGGCCAACACACCATTTTTTCATTGAAAATCATGTTTTTACGGTAAAGCGCCAAAGATATACAATACAAAAAGTATTAAAAAAGCGTTACAGCAACTCTCGTTGATTCTTTACAACAAAAATCAACCGATCTGCCACATTAGAGTACTGAAAATAAGACGAATAAAACAAAAAAAAACCTTCAACATTACTATGTTTATAGAGCAAAAAATTAATCGAATTGTAATAATTTAAACGAAAAAGTTTACGCAAACGAACCGGAATCTCAATCTAGCGGTAAAAATCTTCCGGCCCGGTAGTTGCTATCTCAAACATAAATTCACCAATTTTTTCGGTCAGGAGCTTGAAAAATTTCTCCCCTTTTTTTGCGGTTGCTTTTGCAGGGTTGCCAATTCCGGTATCGGCGGTAACGCTTGTCCAGCGCCGTTCGGCCCATCCCCAGCCTTCGTGCATAGCGCTGAATTTATACTTTTTTGCAGCACCATCACCAGCTTCCGAAAGAGGCAAAACCCATTCGGGCTTTAGATATAACATCAGGCTGGTTTCCACTTCGCCGGCATGTTCGCCCAAATCTTCGAAAATGGCATTGGCGTCTTTCATCTTGTACCAGTTTACTTCAGAAAGGAACATTTTCGGATATTTCAGTCCCAGTTCGCGCAGCATTTGCCTGAAATCGTTACCTCCGTGACTGTTCAAAATCACCAGTTTATATATTTCCTGCCGGTTAAGGGTTTCGATAATGTCGTTCAGGATAGCAAACTGCGTGGATGGGTTCAGGTTCATATCGAGCTGAACATCGAACTGGCCCGTATTTACACCAAACGGAATGCCTGGTAAAACGATCACCTTACCGCCTTTTTCCCATGCAATTCGTGCTGATTCGGCGGCAATCGCTTCGGCTTCCACATTATCGGTCGAATACGGCAAATGATAATTGTGAGCTTCTGTTGCTCCCCATGGCAATACAACGAGTTGATAACGTTCGTCTTTTACTGTTTTCCAATTGGTTTCGGCTAAAATATATGGTCTCATAATCGGGTTTATTGGTTTTAAATTGTCTTTATTTGTCGGTTTATGATTCTGGATTTGCGTGAAATTGTTCAAATTTGTGCAATCGAGTGCATAACTAAAAATATTTCGATGAAATGTTTCCAGACAGCTATTTTTACCTTTTTACTTTTGCCGTGGTTGGTTACCTTTATGGCAAATTTTAAAGTCAATAAAAATAAAAATAAATCCCGGATTAGTGGCGTTCTTTATTCCGGAGTTAAATGACTAAACCAACTAAGAGAATATACTATGACTAACGATCGAAGAACTTTTATTAAACAATCGGCTACAGTGGCAACGGCCATGAGCGTTTTCCCAACATTGATGAATGCCGGATGCGTGGGTGCCAACGAAAAAATAGTGGTTGCATTAATAGGTTGTAATAACCAGGGATGGACGAATTTAGTTTCGTTTATGAAGCAACCCAATGTGGAATGTGCCGCTTTGTGTGATGTTGACCAGAATGTGCTAAATAAGCGTGCTGCCGAACTCGAAAAAATGACCGGCAAGAAACCTGCTCTTTACGGCGATTTCAGAAAAGTACTGGAGCAAAAAGATATTGATGCGGTGATTGTTGGAACACCCGACCACTGGCATTGTATTCCGATGATTTATGCTGCCGAAGCCGGGAAAGACGTTTATTGTGAAAAACCGCTGGGTTACACGATTGAAGAATGTAATTTGATGGTGAAAGCTACCAAACGATACAAAACCGTGGTTCAGGTGGGGCAGTGGCAACGCAGCGATCCGCATTGGCTCGAAGCGGTCAATTATATTCAGGCCGGAAACCTGGGACGGGTGCGCTCGGTTCGTGCCTGGTCGTACGTGGGCTGGAAAAAATCGATCCCGCTTATTGCTGATGGTTCAGCTCCCACGGGCGTTGACTACAACATGTGGTTAGGTCCAAGGCCTGAACGGGCTTTCAACCAAAACCGGTTTCATGCAACATGGCGCTGGTACTGGGATTATGCCGGTGGCGTAATGACCGACTGGGGGGTGCATCTGTTGGATTACGCCTTGTTTGGAATGAACCAGTATGTACCCAAATCAATCAGTTCCAATGGTGGAAAATATGCGTTCCCCACCGATGCCATGGAAACACCGGATACCATGATGGCCATGTATGATTTTGGTGATTTTGGTATTTTGTGGGATCACACCATAGGCATTTACGGCGCCCAGTTCAAACGCCGCGGACACGGAGTTGCCTTTATCGGTGAATACGGAACATTGATTGTTGACCGTGCCGGATGGGAAGTAATGGCCGAAAATAAAAGTACCAGCGCCAAAGCTGGATTTGTTGACGTCCCTATTAAACAAGGAACCAACAAAGGACTGGATTTACATGTCGCCAATTTTATTGATTGTATGAAAACGCGAAACAAGCCCAATTGTGATATTGAAATTGGCGCCCACATTGCCCGTTTCGCGCAAATGGGAAATATTGCTTTCCGTTTAGGGCGAAAAATTGTTTGGGATGGCGAAAAGCAGGAATTTTTAAATGATCCGGAGGCTAATGCTTTAACTAAAGCTGAATACCGCGCTCCATGGTCGTTGCCTAAAGTATAGCTATTGCTGCATACGGGGGTGACATCACGTATCACCCCGAATACTTTTTTCAATCAAAAACTAAAGGCAACAGCCCGATTGAAAATCCAATCAACAAAATTGAGCAACTATGATGAAAAACCTGATTTTAACCGCAATAATTTTATTTGGCATGTCAACTTCTTGTACCAATCCTGCCGGACAAACAACCGCTCCGGAAACCAACAACTGGAAAACAGTTGTAGCTGAAGAATTACCTTTATTGGGCCACCGTAACTGGATTCTGGTGGTGGATAAAGCATTTCCGGCACAAAACGCACCCGGAATTCATGTGGTAAATACCGGAGAAGAGCTTCTTCCGGTGCTGAAGTATGCCCTGGAACAAATCTCGCAGTCAACGCATGTTAAACCAATCGTTTACACCGATAAAGAACTGAGTTTTATTACTCCTGAATTGGAATCGGGCATTGAGCCATTCAAAAAATCGTTGCAGGATGTACTTCAGGGAGCCGATACGCAAACCATTTTACACGATTCAGTTTTTACAAAAATTGATGAAGCATCGAAGCTTTTTAAAGTTTTGGTGCTGAAAACCGAAGGAACCATTGCCTATTCATCGGTATTTTTAAATCTGGATTGTAAATATTGGACCGGAGAAAAAGAAAACGCACTGCGTCAGGCCATGTCCGGAAAATAAATGCGTGGGAACCCTCAAAAATGATATTTCAGAAAATCACCATCATCGACTCCTGCGGACTGACAAGCCCGGTGACGGAGCAAATCACCTTACTTTCAACTGAGCCAATCATCATTCACTACGATGATCCGGCCAACGATGCCGAAATCCTTAGCCGGATTGCAGATTCGGATTGTATTCTGGTAAGTTGGCGTACTAAAATTAATGCAGAAGTGATTAAAGCTTCACCGAACTTGAAATACATTGGCATGTGTTGCAGCTTGTACGACGAAAAAGCGGCAAACGTTGACATTGTTCAGGCTCGTTCGCAAAGTATTGTTGTGAAGGGAGTTCGTGATTATGGTGACGACGGAACACTCGAATTCATATTTGCTGAACTGATTTACCTGGTGAAAGGACTTGGAAATCTCAGATGGCAAAACGAAAATCGGGAACTGCGTGGCAAAACGATGGGTATCATCGGAATGGGTACTTTAGGTACGATGGTTGCCCGTACGGCCCAACATTTTGGCATGAATGTTTTTTACTTCAACCGGAGCCGCAAGCCTGAACTGGAAGCAGAAGGTTTCGGTTTTCTACCCCAGAATGAATTGATGGCACGTTGTGATGTCGTCAGCCTGCATTTACCCAAAAACTCCATTGTCCTGGGCGAAGCTGAATTCAGAAATAAAAAACCAAATTCGATTTTGGTAAATACCTCCATTGGCCTGACTTTCGATAAAAACGCATTCGTAAACTGGATTGCAAATGATTCGACTTCGTTTGCCATTTTCGATGGCCCCGGAGTTGGTGAATATGCTGCGGAATTCTCGAAATACCCGAACATTATTATTTCCGACCGGTCTTCAGGATTTACGCTGGAAGCCCAATCGCGACTTTCAGAAAAAGTATTGGAAAATATAAAAAGCTTTCTGTCAGATTCAGTAAACTGCTGACAGAAAGCTTTTCCTTAATCGTATTTTCTATTATCCGGTTATTCCGAGATACCTATCCGGTTCAGGATAAATGCCATATCAAAGGCTCTTTCCTTAAGTGCATCAAAACGTCCGGTTGCCCCACCGTGACCCGATTCCATATTGGTTTTAAGCAGCAGAATGTTGTTGTCGGTTTTCATTGAGCGGAGTTTGGCTACAAATTTGGCCGGTTCGTGATACCCCACCTGCGAATCGTTGAGTCCGCCAGTGGCCAGTATGTTGGGGTAATTCTGCGCTTTAATATTGTCGTAAGGCGAGTACGAGAGAATGTATTTGTAATATTCCTCTTCGTTCGGATTTCCCCATTCTTCATATTCCTGCGTGGTAAGCGGAAGACTGGCATCGAGCATGGTGTTAATTACATCAACAAAAGGAACCTGGGCTACAACCGTATGGAACAAATCCGGACGCATATTAACCACAGCACCCATCAGCAAACCTCCGGCACTTCCACCCATAATGGCCAGTTTGTCGGATTTGGTAAAGTTGTCGGAAACCAGTTTTTCGGCACAGGCGATAAAATCGGTGAATGTATTTTTCTTTTTCAATAGTTTCCCGTCTTCGTACCATTGTTCTCCCATATCGCTTCCACCCCTGATTTGGGCAATCGCGAATACAAACCCGCGATCAATCAGGCTGTAAAAATTCGACACAAAGTAAGCATCGGAGCTGGAGCCGTATGACCCGTAAGAATAAAGCAGGGCCGGACTGTTTCCATCTTTTTTCAGCGTTTTCTTATACACAACAGACATGGGCACTTTCACGCCATCGGAAGCTGTTGCCCAAACACGTTCAACCGCATAATCATCCGGATTAAAGCCGCTCGGAATTTCCTGTTGTTTGAGCAGGGTACTTTTTCCGCTGGTCATATCGTAATCATAAACGCTCGAAGGACGGTTCAACGAAGTGTATCCGTAACGCAAAGTTGTCGAGGTATATTCCGGAGTTCCGCTCAGGTAGGCCGTATAAACCGGTTCAGGGAAATTAATGCTTTGTTTCTGGCCGTCTTTAAGTCCGAGGATATGGATTTCGCGCAGCCCGTTTTTGCGGATTTGTGCCGACAGATAATCCTGAAAAACATCGATACCTTCAATTTTGGCATCCGCATCATGAGGAATGACTACTTTCCAGGTACTGCGGTCTTCGTAGCCCTTTAGCGGAGCTTCGTACACCAGGGAATTGAGGTTTTCGCGGTCTTTGTACTGAATGAAGAATTTATCCTTGTGATGGGTTACGTTGTAGGTAACATCTTTCACCCGTGGAATAAAAACCTGGAACTTCCCGTTTGGCTCCGAAGCCGGTAAAAACAAGTATTCGGAAGTGGTAAAACTGGCAGTCACAACAAAAATAAAGTCGTCGGTTTTGCTTTTGTCAAGGCCAACCACAAATTGTTCATTGGGCTCCTCAAAAACAAGTTCATCGGCTTTGGCAGTACCAATTACATGCCGGTAAACCCTCCACGAGCGAAGCGCTTCGTTCCCAACCGTGTAGAACAAGGTTTTGCTGTCGTTCGCCCAAACGAACGATTGCACTTTATCAATAGCTATCGGCAGATCGGCTCCAGTGGTAACATCAGAAACCCGCAAGGTAAAATCGGCATACGAACCCGTTTCATTGCTCATGTAAGCGGCCAGCTTATTGTCCGGGCTTACATTGTAGGTGGCAAAAATATAGGCCGGTTTGCCTTCAGCCATTTTATTAACATCAAAAATAACTTCTTCAGGAGCCGAAACATCACCTTTTTTCCGGCAATAAATACGGTACTGTTTGCCGGTTTCTGTCCGGGAATAGTAGTAATATCCATTATTAAGCTGCGGAACCGTTTCGTCTTGTTCTTTAATGCGGCCTTTCATTTCGGCGAACAATTTTTCCTGAAGAGCTTTTGTGGAGCCCATGACCGAGTCGCAATACGCATTTTCTGCTTTCAGGTATTCAATCACTTCCGGATTGGTTTTATCTTTTATCCAGAAATAGTTGTCGGTTCGTTTGTTCCCGAATTCGGTAAATTCGGTTGGTTTGGCCGCGGCAACCGGTGGCGTGGCGAAATCGTCTTGTGAGGTAACTTTCATGTTTTTGTCGGCTGATGAATTACACGCAAAAAGGCTTAACACCAGAACGGTGATGGGCCATAAATTTTGATAACGCTTCATATTTTTGAAATTTAAGGTGATAAACCATTTAAATGCCTCTTCCCATATTCCTGAACTGACCGGGTGTTGTGCCTGTTTGTTTTTTAAATAGCGTCGAAAAATAATCAATCGATTCGTAACCCAGTTCGAGAGCAATTTCTTTGATGGGCATGGAGGTGACCGAAAGCAATTCTCTGGCTTTCTGAATTTTTAATTGCGTAATGTACTGTGCAGGAGCCAATCCGGTATATTGCCTGAACATTCGGCGAAACCAGGTGTAGCTCATGTTTAATGCAGCCGCCAACTCTTCGGGCGAAACCGAACTATTTAGTTTCTCCCGAATCATTAACCGGGCTTTGTCAATTTTGTTCAGTACTTCTTTGTCTTTCCAGTTGTTGTCTTTTTCCCTGAAGAAAAGATAAGCCAACAAATGAATTAAAACTCCGGACAACAACTGCCGGTAACCTGGCCTTTCGCCATTACTGACTTCCAGCATTTTACGATACAATCCAACCATTTCCTCGTCATACCCGATATGGATCAATGAATTTTCCGATTCCAGATTTTCGGTATCCGATCCGCTAAAACCTACCCAGTAACATTCCCATCCGGTGGTTTTGTCGGGCCGGTAAGTATGCCATTCTCCTGGTTTTAGTAAAAAAACAGTTCCTTCCGAAATATCGCAAAGCTGAACCTGTTGAGATGCAAACTGCCCTTTCCCTGCGGTAACATAAAGGATCTGAAACTCGGGAAGAACCCGTCCCCGATCAAAATTAAAACTGTATGCCTGCGGATGTCCGGTGGTTGGATAACTGGAATACTCCGGAATAGACTCAAACCCGATCGTATTTACTTTCGTGTTCCAATAGTTATTCTCCTGATGAGACAAGTACCTAACCTCCGTATTGCGGTCATGTTGCATAAAATGCTTTTTGTGTCAAATTTCCATGTTATTCGGTCAAATTCGTATGACTTAGGCTGCTAATATATTAATAACTTGCACCATCAGCAAATGCAACAAAAGCAATTGGGTGTGTCAAATTTACATGAAGGGGTAGGTCGCTTTTAATGCTGAATGCGTTACGTGGTTGTTAACAGCTGCGGAAATGGTTCCAATTTAGAAATACAAACCTAACTATACCAATGAAACACAACACACTATTGCTTGCCCTACTGGCCATGCTGCTTTCTTGTACCTCCAACGGAAAGGCAGCCCTAAACATTAAGAACCTGCAAACCTCTATTGGCAAAGTTCCTTTATTTAGCTGGCAACTCAGCTCCGGCCAGCGTAACCAATCACAGTCGGCCTACCAAATTCAGATTGCAAATGATCCTGAGGACCTAAAAGCTTCAAAAAAAATCATCTGGAACTCCGGAAAAATAGAATCGGGGCAATCTGTTTTAGTTGCCGGCACTGCCATTGAATTAAATCCGGCACAAACCTATTGCTGGCGGGTAAAAATCTGGAATCAGGAAAATCAGGAATCGGAATGGAGTGAAACGGCCGTTTTCAGAACCGGATTGTTTCAGGAATCAGACTGGAAAAATGCCCAATGGATTGGCTATGAAGATATGCCTACCGGAAAAAAAATGACTCCAGGAGTACACGGCAATGGCGACAAACTGGGCGATAAATGTGTTGACCGGCCTGTGGTTCCGCTGTTCCGGAAAGAATTTGTAGTCGGCAAAAAGATCAAAGAAGCCACCTTGTACATTACCGGACTAGGGCAATACGAAACTTCGATCAATGGTCAAAAAGTAGGAAATAGTTTTCTGGCTCCGGGCTGGACCAATTACGACAAAACCGTTTTTTACAATTCGTATGATGTGACTGGAATACTTCAGCAAGGCAAAAATGCAATTGGAGCCATCGTTGGCCATGGCTTTTACAACATCAACCGCGAGCGCTACCGCAAACTGGTCATTGCCTGGGGAAACCCGAAGCTAATCGGGCAACTGCGCATTCGTTTTACCGACGGAACGGAGCAAATTTTGGTTACTGGCCCCGATTGGAAAACTGCACCATCGCCTATTACTTTTACGAGTATTTATGGCGGCGAAGATTACGACGCCCGGCTTGAACAGAACGGCTGGAATCAGTCTGGCTTCAATGATTCGGCTTGGAAGAATGCGATTTTGATGACAGTTCCTTCCGGAAAACTGATTGAAGAGAAAGACTATCCGCTCGAAATCAAAGAAACCTTTTCAGCAAAAACGATAAGGAAACTGGACGATGGCGGCTATTTGTATGATTTTGCGCAGAATGCATCCGGGATTGTGGAGTTAAAAGTGAAAGGTAAAAAGGGACAGGTCGTGCGCCTGATTCCCTCGGAACTGATAACCAAAGAAAATCAGCCCAACCAATCAGCATCAGGTTCTCCGTATTCGTTTTCATACACCCTGAAAGGGGATGGCGTAGAAATTTGGCGTCCGCGATTTACCTATTACGGGTTCCGCTATGTGAAAGTGGAAGGAGCTGTTCCTGCTTCGGGAAAGGCCAATGGAGAAACTGCTCAACTGCTCGATTTAAAATTATTGCACAACCGCAATTCAACGCCCTCCGCCGGAACTTTCTCCTGTTCGTATGATTTGTTCAACCGCACTTTTGACCTGATCAATTGGGGAATTAAGAGTAATCTGCAAAGTGTGCTCACCGATTGTCCGCACCGCGAAAAACTGGGCTGGCTCGAACAAACATTCCTGATGGGCAGCTCAGTGCATTTCAATTTTGATCTGTATCAATTGTACAGCAAGCAAGTGGACGATATGATGGAAGCCCAGCTCGAAAACGGCCTGGTTCCGGATATCGCGCCTGAATACGTTCCTTTTGGCGGTGGATTTCGCGATTCGCCCGAATGGGGAAGCGCCTCGGTGATTCTGCCGTGGCTGATTTACAAATGGTACGGCGATGTTTCGGTGATGGAAAAAGCCTGGCCAATGATGATTCGGTACGCAGAATACCTCAAAGGCAAATCCGATCATCACATCGTTTCGCACGGTCTGGGCGATTGGTTCGACTATGGTCCGAAACAACCCGGCGAAGCGCAGTTGACACCCAAAGCGTTGACCGCAACTTCCATCTATTATTACGATGTAAAACTGCTGTCAGAAATGGCTTCTGTTCTGAAAAAGACAACCGAGCAAACAAAATTGACCGCATGGGCCGATGAAATCAAAACAGCTTTCAATGCGAAATTCTTTAACCCGGCAACCGGGGTAATTTCCACCGGAAGCCAAACAGCGATGGCAATGCCGTGGTGCGTGGGTCTGATTGACGACCAGTACAAAACCAAAGTGATGCAGAATTTGGAAGATTCGATTCGTGCCCAAGGCAAGCCGCTGACAGCCGGAGATGTTGGATTCCGCTATTTGGTTGAAGCGTTGACTTTCGGCGGAAAGTCGCAGTTGCTCTACGAAATGAATGCCCGCGACGATGTTCCCGGGTACGGTTTCCAACTTAAAAAAGGCGCTACTGCGTTAACCGAATCGTGGCCTGCACTGGAAAATGTGTCGAATAATCATCTAATGTTGGGCCATTTGATGGATTGGTTTTATGCCGGATTGGGCGGAATTAGTCAGACAGAAAAATCGGTGGCTTACAAAGAAATTGTGATTAAGCCAGAAATGGTAGGCGACCTCACCTGGGCAAAGGCAAACTACCAGTCGTCCTACGGCGAAATCCGCTCGGAATGGCAAAAGTCGGGAACTTCAGTTCAGATGAATGTAACCATTCCGGCCAACACTACTGCGCTGATTTATATTCCTTTCAGTTCCCGATCGGTGATAAAAGAGAGTGGGAAAGACATTTCAGGAGTAAAAGGCATTCAGGTAATTGGCGAAGAAAACGGACGAAAAATTCTGAAAGTCGGGTCAGGCGTATTTTCGTTTGAAAGTTCCACCCCTTCACCAAAATAGGGAAGGAAGTTTGGGCTTGAAAACCAGAGACAAATTCTCATACGAGGGGATTTGATGTCAGTTGGCAGAACGCCAAATTCCCCCGTTTGGGGGATTTAGGGGGCGATAAATAGAATAAAATAAAACCTATCTAAAATGAAAAACATACTCCTTTTCCTGCTTGCACTTTTCCTGCTGCCAGCATTTCTTTTTGCCCAAAAGAAGGATAGCAAAATTACGGTTGCAGCTTATTATTTCCCGAACTACCATACCGATGATGCCCGAAACATTCAAAACAAAGGTGCAGGCTGGTCGGAATGGGAACTGGTGAAAGCGGCTCAGCCGCGCTTTCCGGGCCATGATCAACCCAAGATCCCATTGTGGGGCTTTACCGATGAAAAAGATCCGAAAGTGATGGAGCAAAAAATTAAAGCGGCTTCGAATTATGGCATCGATTGTTTCATTTTTGACTGGTACATGTACGAAGATGGGCCTTTCCTGAATCGCTGCATCGACGAAGGTTTTCTGAAAGCGAAGAATGCGAATAAAATCAAATTTGCATTCATGTGGGCCAACCACGATTGGGTGGAGATTCATCCATACACGAGGGGAACCAACCAAAAACTGCTCTATCCTGGGAAAGTATCGCCTGAACGATTCGAAGAAATCGGAGATGAATTAATCGCGACCTATTTCAAGAAGCCCAATTACTGGAAGATTGACGGCAAACCTTACTTTTCGGTGTACGACATCCAGAAATTCATTGAAGGGTTTGGGAGCATTGAAGCCACCAAAGCAGCGATGGAACGGCTGAACAAAAAAGCAATTGCTGCCGGGTTGAAAGGCATTCACTGGAACATGGTGGCCTGGGGGCAACCCATTTTACCCGTTGAAAAAGTTCCGGCCAATGTTCCAGAACTGATGAAATTGTTAGGCTTCGACTCCGCGACATCATACGTCTGGATTCATCATGCCACTTTGCCCGACCGCCAAACCGATTACAACCTGGTTCGAGACCAATACATGAAGCATTGGGACAAAGCCAAAACCGAATATCCAATTCCGTATTTCCCGAACGTTTCTATGGGCTGGGATTCGAGTCCGCGCTGCGATTTGAAATCGGAATGGGGAAACTACGGATATCCGTTTATGAATATCATCGGGAACAACACGCCCGAAAACTTTCAAAAAGCCTTGCAGATGACCAAAGACAAGTTGCTGGCAGATCCAAACGGGCCGCGAATCCTGAACATCAACTGCTGGAACGAATGGACCGAAGGAAGCTACCTGGAACCCGATACCAAAAATAAATTTGGCTATCTGGAAGCTGTAAAAAATGTATTCAACTAGTAACCATCATTTTATGAAACAATCGAAAATAATACTTCCTGTTTTGCTCGCAATTGCCAGTTTTACTTTCATCTGCTTTAATTACCCCTCAGGAGATGAACCGGAAATTACGAAACTGAAAGCCGATTTCCGAAATCCGCCTGACGCAGCACGTCCGGGTGTTTACTGGTATTTTATGGACGGAAACATGTCGAAAGAAGCCATGACTGCCGATCTGGAATCGATGAAAAAGGTCGGTATCGGCAACCTCGTTTTTCTGGAAGTGAATGTCGGTGTTCCGCGCGGTCCTGTTGATTTTTTGAGTGAACAATGGCAGGATTTATTCAAACATGCGGTGCGTGAAGCCGAACGTTTGGGCATTGCCATTACCTTGGGCGTTGGCCCGGGCTGGTCGGGAAGCGGTGGACCGTGGGTTTCAGGACAAGAATCGATGCAGCATTTGGTTTCCACCAGTATAGAGGTTTCAGGAGGTGAAAAAAAGATAATTACGTTACCAAAGCCTGCACCCAAAAAGCCCTATTTTGGCGAAGGAAGTTTTACAGATGAGCTGAAAGTTCGCTGGAACGATTATTATGAAGATGTGGCAGTGCTTGCATTTCCGACGCCGCTGGGAGATGTTCAAATTGAGGACATTGACGAAAAAGCACTTTATTATCGCGCTCCTTATACTTCGGCAAAGGATGTGAAACAGTTTCTGCCATCGCTGGCTAATTATCGGGAACCGCAAAAAGATGCTGTTGTTGCAAAAAATAAAATCATGGATGTCACCCGTTTCCTGAAACCGGATGGAACGCTCGATTGGAAAGTTCCGGCTGGGAAATGGACCATTATGCGCCTGGGAAGCCGAAACAACGGTGCGGTTACACGTCCGGCTCCGGCACCCGGTCTGGGTTTTGAAGCCGACAAAATGGATACCACAGCCATCAATGCGCACATGGAAAATTTCACCGGAAAGCTGTTCAAAAAGATTGGTATTCCGGATAAAAATCTTCAGGGAGGTTTGAAAATGCTTCACATGGACAGCTGGGAAATGGGTGCACAAAACTGGACTCCGCGTTTCCGTGAAGAATTCAAAAAAAGGAGAGGCTACGATCCGCTACCGTTTTATCCGGTTTATTCAGGGCTGGTAGTTGAAAGTCTGGAAAAAAGTGAGCGTTTTTTGTGGGATTTACGGCAAACCGGAATGGAATTGGTGATTGAAAATCATGCCCTGCACCTGAAAAAATACGGGCAAAAGTATAACCTAGGCTTTTCGATTGAGCCATACGACATGAACCCGACGGCAGATATGGAATTGGGCGCTTTGGCCGATGTGCCGATGTGCGAATTCTGGAGTAAGGATTATGGGTTCAATTCGTCGTTTAGCTGCATTCAGGCGGCTTCAATTGCACATGTTAACGGACAGCCTGTTGTGGCTGCCGAAGCGTTTACCGCCCACAAAGAAGACTGGAGACAAAATCCGGGATCGATGAAAAATCAGGGTGATTGGGCTTTTGCTGCCGGAATTAATCGGTTCGTTTATCACACTTTTCAACATCAGTACCTCAACGATGACCTGAAACCCGGAATGACCATGGGTCCGTACGGCGTGCACTGGGATCGCAGTCAGACCTGGTGGCCAATGGCTGACGGATACCACAAATATATTACTCGCTGCTCACATATTTTACAGCAGGGTCGAACGGAAGCCGATATTCTTTACCTGACTCCGGAAGGCGCGCCTCATGTGTTTCGTGCTCCGGCTTCTGCATTAACCGGCGATGAAGTTCTTCCTGACCGGAAAGGCTACAACTTCGACGGATGTTCGCCTTCGCAACTGAAAACTGCGACTGTAAAAGATAACCGGGTTGTTTTTCCGGGTGGAGCAACTTATCGCTTGCTGGTTTTGCCGACTATGGAAACGATGACTCCTGAATTGCTGGACAAAATCGAATCATTGGTAAAAGCCGGAGCTGTTGTAGTTGGAAATCCTCCCCGCAAATCGCCAAGTCTGATGGATTATCCCAAATGTGATCGTGAGCTTGCTTTAAAAGCCGAAACCATGTGGGGGAAAACCGATAGCCCTACCGAAATCGCCGAAATTCGGCTTGGAAAAGGTAAGATTTATTGGGGTGGAGAACTCTCCAATATTAAACTACCTGAACTTTATCCGAACTACGATCAAACAGCAGAATTACTTAAAAAGATGGGTGTACTCCAGGATTTTGAATCATATGGACCTGTTCGCTACACCCACCGCACACTGAAAGATTTGGATATTTATTTTGTGTCCAACACAACCAAAGAGGCAGTAAACACCCTTTGTACATTTCGTGTGAGCGAGGGAACGCCTGAATTGTGGGATCCACTGACGGGCGAAACCCGATTGCTTCCTGATTTTAAATTGGAGAAGGATCGGATGCAAATTTCCCTTCAGTTTGATTCCTATCAAAGCTATTTTATAGTCTTCAACAGGAATGAAATTGCGCCAACCGCCAAAATTAAATCAGAAAAAAACTTCCCCGATTCGAAAGTTTTGACTGAGGTTAATGGTTCCTGGAAAGTGTCATTCAACCCGAAATGGGGCGGTCCGACAAGCATCAGTTTTGACAAACTCACCGATTGGACGAGCCGACCGGAAGATGGAATTAAATACTATTCCGGAATAGCTATATATCACCAAACGATCAACTTAGCAGAAAATACATTTGCTGATAAAAAGTCGGATATTTTCCTTGATCTGGGTGAAGTCTATAATCTGGCCCGTGTTCATATTAATGGAAAGGATATGGGTGTGATCTGGACTGCACCGTATCAGGTAAAAATTTCGGATGCGCTCGTTCCTGGCGAAAATCAAATCGACATTGAAGTGGCAAACCTTTGGCCAAACCGTTTGATTGGCGATGAGCAAAAACCCGACGACGGAATTAAAAATCGCCAATGGCCCGAATGGCTTGTTAAGCATCAACACAGAACCTCCGGCCGGTACACGTTTACTACCGGAAAGTTCTACAAAAAAGACTCGGAGCTATTAAAATCCGGACTGATTGGACCAGTGAGGATTTTGGTGAAATAGCAGCCTCATCCCCAGCCCTTCTCCGGGGAGATGGGAGTTGGGTATTGGTTTTCAAAAGCATTCTTGCTGAATGTGAAAATATGGTGAATATATGCTGCCCGAAGTCTCCCCTCTCGTGGGAGATTTAGGAGGCAGAAAATGAATGTCTCAATTAATAAAATATGGTCAGGCTAAATGACTCTTTTGAATATGATTTTTACTATGGAGCTTCGGCAACAACGAAGGCTCAGGCTGCGGAATTGAGAAAAAACATGACCGTGGAAGAAAAGATTTTATGGCAAAAATTGAGAAATAAAAAATTAAATGATTTGAAATTCAGAAGACAACATCCTGTAGATATTTTTATCCTCGACTTTTATTGCCATGAGAAGAAGTTGGCTATTGAAGTTGATGGAGGGATTCATAATCAGGAAGCACAAAGGGAATGGGATGAAAACAGAACCTATGAATTGAATGAATTTGGAATCAACGTTTTGAGGTTTACAAATGAAGAAGTAATTGATCGGACAAAGGAGGTAATGAAATCGATTAAGGATTTTCTGAAATTACAAAACCCCATCCCCAACCCTTCCCCAAACGGTGAAGGGAGTTAGGCGACTGAATTTCCAGATCAGATTCTTTTTAAAAAGAATTCGTTGTCGGTTTGCAGGACGAAAAGTCCCCCGTTTGGGGGATTTAGGGGGCAGAAAAAAAAGATGGGTAAATTAAAGCTGCTTCATCCCCAGTCCTTCTCCGGTGGAGAAGGGAGTTTGTGCAGTGAAGGTTCTGACGGTTTGTGCATTGATGAGCAATCGTGACTCCGGAGGAGTCAAATATGAATAGCCCCGGCTTTTAAGCCGGGGTCAAATAAAGGAGTTAGAACAAGGCGCATCCAGAAGTCAAAATTGAAAAGAAAAAGCTGTATGCGCCTCAACGAAAAGCACTGATTGAAATAAATTAAACCGCTATACATGACTAAAGTTGGATTATTTGGAATTGGCCTCGACACCTATTGGGCGCAATTCGACGGATTGCTCGGCAATCTGAAAGCTTATCAGGAGCAAATCAAAAACAAAATAGACGGATTTGGCGTTGAGGTTGCCGATGCCGGAATGGTTGACAATCCAGTTAAGGCGCGCGAAGCGGCCGATTACCTGAAATCGCAGGATGTGGAAATTGTATTTCTGTATGTTTCCACCTACGCACTTTCGTCAACGGTTTTGCCTGTAGCGCAAAAGCTGAAAGTTCCGGTGGTTATCCTGAACCTTCAGCCGGTTGCCGAATTGGATTACGAAGCTTTCAACAAGCTGGGTGACCGTGGTAAAATGACCGGAGTATGGCTCGAACATTGCCAGGCATGCTCAGTTCCCGAGATTGCCAGCGTGTTTAACCGCTCCGGAATTCAATACGACTTTGTGACGGGTTATCTTCAGGACGAGGAAGCCTGGCGAGAGATTGAAGCCTGGACCGAAGCGGCTCGTGTGGCTGCTGCAATGCGAAACAATCGGCTGGGCGTATTGGGCCATTATTACGGCGGAATGCTTGATGTTTATACCGACTTGACCAAACAATCGGCAGTATTTGGCACGCACATCGAACTGCTCGAAATGTGCGAGCTGAAAAAATACCGCGACGAAGTGACTGATGTCGAAGTTCAATCAAAAATCCAGGAATTTCATGCTGCTTTTGAGGTGGCACCTGAATGTGAAACCTACGAAATTGAGCGCGCTGCGCGGACTTCCGTTGCCTTAGACAAATTAGTCAAAAACCGTAATCTGGGTTCGATGGCTTACTATTACGAAGGCGAGTCGGGAAACGCTTACGAAAATATAGTGACTTCGGTTATTGCCGGAAACACCTTGTTAACGGGAAAGAATATTCCGGTGGCGGGTGAGTGTGAGGTGAAAAATGCACAAGCCATGAAAATTATGGCTGAGTTTGGCGCCGGAGGTTCGTTCTCCGAATTTTACCTGATGGATTTCAAAGACGATGTGGTGATGTTGGGACACGACGGACCTGCCCATTTTGCCATTGCCGAAGGTCGTGTGAGACTGGTGCCGCTGCCCATTTACCACGGCAAACCGGGCAAAGGACTGTCGATTCAGATGAGCGTAAAACATGGACCGGTAACTTTACTTTCAGTCGTGGAAGGAAAAGATGGCGTTTTTTTACTTGTTGCCGAAGGAGAGTCTGTTGCCGGACCGGTACTTGAAATCGGGAATACCAACAGCCGCTACCGCTTTTCGATTGGTGCCAAACGATTTATGAATGAATGGTCGAAACAAGGTCCTGCCCACCATTGCGCTATTGGCGTCGGGCACATTGCCGATAAAATTGAAAAATTGGGAAACATTCTGGGAATTGAAACAGTGAAGGTTTGCTAAACCAATATTCCTCGTGATAAAAAAATGAAAATGCAACTAAATAATAGTACGTTGAAAAAACTAGCATCCAGCTTTTCGCTGATGTTGTTTGCCCTTCTCGTACATGCACAGTCAGACAAAAACAAAGTTCCTCCGGCACAAATGGAAAAAATTTATCAAGAAGTGAAAACTCCCTATAAATATGGCTTAGTCATGGCTCCTGAAGATGATTCAAAAATGTTGGATTCTCCCAGTGTTTTCAGGAAAGGATCGATTTGGTACATGACCTACATTGTTTTTGATGGCACGGGGTACGAAACCTGGCTGGCTCAAAGCAAAAACCTGCTCGACTGGCAAATCAAAGGAAAGTTAATGTCTTTCACCACCAATACTGACTGGGACTGTACCCAAAAAGCCGGTTATATCAGTTTGCTGGATTCCGAATGGGAAGGGAACTACGAATGGGAACAATTTCAGGGGAAATACTGGATGTCGTACCTTGGTGGAAGCGATAAAGGTTACGAGGCAGGATTGCTCTCTGTAGGCATAGCCCATACGGATAAAAATCCGGCAAAGGCGCATGAATGGCTACGCTTAAGCAAACCAGTACTGATGTCAACCGATAAGGATGTGCGCTGGTGGGAAAATTCAACCATTTACAAAAGCAGCATTATTTGGGACAAATCGAATACGCTTGGTTATCCTTTTATAATGTATTACAACGCCAAAGGCGATAGTATCAACCCAAATCCGGATGTGGAGCGAATTGGGATGGCTGTGTCTGATGATATGATTCACTGGAAACGCTACCTAAAAGATCCCGTTTTGAACCATCATGAAGGAATTACCGGCGATGCTGTAATCAGGAAAATAGATAACCTGTGGGTCATGTTTTATTTTGGAGCATTCTGGAAAAACCAAAAAGGAGCATTTAACCGGTTTGCCTGCTCCTACGATTTGGTAAACTGGACCGACTGGGCGGGTGAGAATCTCATTCAGTCTTCAGAGGATTATGACAGCCAATACGCACACAAATCGTTTGTGGTGAAATGGGATGGCATTGTTTATCACTTCTATTGCGCCGTGAATCAGAAAAATCAGCGAGGCATAGCTGTTGCTACGTCAAAAAATATCGGAAAAAGTAAACTCACATATACCAATCAATAAACCAACTGAACGATGAAAAAGATCTATTTACTTGCTAGCGTTGGATTGGCTCTTTTGCTTCTTTTTGCAATAAGTTGTACGAAAAAGCCAGCCCAGGAAGGAATTTACACCTCCACGGAACTGAAAAAATTGTTTGCTGATCCACCATCGGAGTACCGGAGTGCCCCACTTTGGGACTGGAACGAACAAATCTCCGAAGAAGGAATCGACTTCCAGATGAAAGAATTCAAGAAAGCCGGAATTGGCGGGGTGTTTGTACATCCACGTCCGGGTTTGCTGACAGAATACCTTTCGGAAGACTGGTTTCATCTGTTTGATTACACTGTGCAGAAGGGCAAGGAACTGGACATGAAAGTCTGGATCTACGATGAGAATTCCTACCCTTCGGGGTTTGCCGGTGGTCATGTTCCGGCTGAAATGCCCGATTCCTATAAACACGGTGCCGGGTTGAGCATGGAAATTCAGGAAACATTAAATGTGCAACTTTCGGATACCATCGGGGTAATCCTGAAGAAAACAGATGCTGGGTTTGCTGATATTACCGCTACTGCAACTCAGGAGATTGGGCAGAAAGGAACATACTATATTTTCAGGAAAACCTATCCGGGCAAATCGGCCTGGTATGGTGGTTTTTCTTATGTCGATCTGTTGTACCCCGGCGTAACCCAAAAATTTATGGACGTTACAATGACCAAAGGGTACGAGAAGAATGTAGCAGATTTCGGCAAAACCCTTCCGGGAATATTCACCGATGAGCCCAATCTGGAAGCGGCTATGGGCAAAGGAACCATGTTGCGCTGGACACCCGATTTGTGGGATGTATTTCAGCAACGCTGGGGTTACGACCTGAAAGTAAATTTACCTTCGTTAATTGAAGAAACAGGCAATTGGAAGAAAGTGCGCCACGATTATTACGAACTGATTCTGGAACTTTTTATCGATCGCTGGGCTAAACCGTGGAGCAAATATTGCGATGAAAAGAACCTCGACTGGACCGGTCACTACTGGGAACACGGCTGGCCAATACCGGGAGATGGAATCGACGAATCTGCTTTTTACATCTGGCATCAGCAGCCGGGCGTGGATATGTTGGGAAACCGGCTCGATACGGCTGGTCTGGGCGGACAATTTGGTAACGACCGCGCTGTGCGTGAGTTGCTGAGCGCCGCAAATCAGGCAGGAAGGAAACGCACTTTAAGCGAAACATACGGTGGTGGCGGTTGGGAAATGAATTTTGAGACACAAAAACGCCTGGTTGATTGGGAAGTGGTGATGGGTGTCAACTTTGTAAATCAGCACTTGTCGTATTATTCGCTGAACGGCGTACGCAAATTCGATTATCCGCCATCGTTCTCGTACCACGAACCTTGGTGGGAACATTACAAACTGATGGGCGATTACATCGGGCGCATCAGCATGGCGATGTCTTCCGGCGAACAGATCAACCAAACGCTGGTGCTTCAGCCGAACACTTCCGCGTGGATGTATTTCTCACGGCAAGATAAAAATCCGGCCATCAATGGTATTCGCGACGGATTCAAAAATTTCGTTTACCGAATGGAACAGCAGCATCTGGAATACGATTTGGGCTCAGAAAATGTGCTGAAGGAATTGGGTAGCGTAAAAGGCAAAACGCTGAAAGTAGGCAAACGCGACTATTCATTGGTAGTTATTCCGGCGGAAATGGAGAATATTGACCAAATAACGTTCGATTTGTTGGTGAAATACCTGGATAATGGTGGCAAAGTACTTGCTTTCAGGAAAGATGTGCCGATGCTCAACGGCGAGACTTCTGCCGCTGTGAATGAGTTAATCGGCAAATCAGGCGAAAATTGGGTAATAGCCGAAAACCTGACTGATGCTACAGCTTTAACATTGCTGAAACGCGACGAATTTGCGATGAACGACCTGACTAAAAACGGCATGACGTATCATCAGCGCCGGATACTCGATGACGGACAAGTACTTTTTGTGGTTAATTCGCACCCAACTAAAAAAGCATCCGCTGAAATTACAGTTGAAGGCAAAACTGTTTCGAAACTTGATTTGACTAATGGGAAAATTTACAGCTACCCCGTTAAACCAGCTGATGGAAAAATTACCCTTTCGGTTGACCTGGAAGCTGCGGGAAGCGCCATGTTTACGATTTCAAACGATAAGCCAACCGAACCGGAATATGCACTGGTATCAGGAACAGAAACAACTGTTGAACCGACAGGTACAGTTTCGGTAAAACGCGAGTCGGACAACATCATGATGGTGAATTACCTCGATCTGAAAACGGCTAAATCAGATAAAAAAGATGTCTATTTTATGAATGCGCTGATTGGCCTGTTCAACGAAAATGGTGTGGAAATGGGCAATCCTTGGCAACATAAAATTCAGTATAAAAAAACGTACCTGGAGCTCGATACCTTGTTTAAAGCCGATTCGTGGTTTGAAGCCAGTTACCATTTCCAGATCAATGCAGACCTGAGTGATGAGGCTATGAAGTCAATCCGCGCGGTGGTAGAACGCCCCGAAATGTGGACCGTGAGCATCAACGGAAAGGAAGTTTCGAAAACTCAAGGCAGCTATTGGATCGACAAAAGTTTTCCACAGTTTGCGGTAGGACAATTCCTGAAACCCGGTAAAAATACGCTGACGCTGAAAGCGCCGCGAATGAATGTGCTGGCCGAAGTGATGCCGGTTTATTTTATTGGCGATTTCCTTGTGAAACCCGCCAAACAAGGTTTCGAAATTGCTGGTGGAAACATTAGCGGTTTAGGTTCATGGCGCGAAGCCGGTTTGCCATTCTATTCGCAAAAAGTAGCATACTCCCAAACGTACAGCGTAACGAAAACCGATGCTACAGCCTTTAAAGTGAAATTAAATAAATGGAATGGTTCCGTTGCAGAAGTGCTGGTAAATGGTCAGCAGGCCGGGTTGATTGCCTGGCAACCGAATGAACTGGATGTAACTTCGCTGCTGAATGATGGCGACAACGAAATTACCGTAAAAATTGCGGGAAGTCTGAAAAATACGTTTGGCTATTTCTTTAGAGAAGCCAACAAATGGATTTATGGCCCGCACGAGTGGAACTATGCGCCGGAAAAAGCGCCCGATGCCTCCGGCTACTTCCTGATGGACTACGGACTGACGGAACCGTTTGAATTGATGATGGTGAAATAGCTGGTTCTTACCACGAAACCGCCGGAAGCATATAAAAATAAAATGCTTCCGGCGGTTTTCTTTTTTTGTTTTATTCCGGCGGCAATAAAGCGAAAGAGATTTTAACTGAAACGTTGGACGTGGATGACTATTTTTTATCTTCGTAATCCATGAAACCATTCTCAGAAATACTGAAAAACCAGGAATTTACCCGTGCCGAATTGGTGCAACTTTTAAGCTCCGAAGGCGATGAACGCCAGCAACTTTTTCAACGGGCACAAACAGTTAAACTGGAGACTGTTGGCAACAAAGTCTATTTTCGCGGACTGGTTGAATTCTCGAACATTTGTGCCAAAGATTGCCTCTACTGCGGAATTCGTAAAAGCAACGAAAAAGTAATTCGCTACGAAGCTACTGATGATGAAATTCTGGAAGCCTGCCGGTTTGCCTGGGTTAACCGGTTTGGCTCGGTGGTATTGCAATCTGGCGAATTATCATCACCGGCGTTTGTGAAGCGGGTCGATTTGCTCCTCCGAAAAATCAAGGAACTATCCAGCGGAGAACTCGGAATTACCCTTTCGTGCGGGGAACAAACGATTGAAACTTACCGGCAATGGCGGAAAAGCGGCGCTCACCGTTATTTGCTTCGGATCGAGAGTTCCAACCCCGAACTGTATCGGAAAATTCATCCGGAAAATGAATTTCACCGTTTTGACCGGCGACTTCAGGCATTGAAAGATTTAAAAACTACCGGTTATCAGGTAGGCACCGGAGTAATGATCGGATTTCCATTTCAAACCATTGACGATTTAGCCGACGACTTGCTATTTCTCAAGCAAATAGACGTAGATATGGTTGGCATGGGGCCGTACATTGAACACGAAGATACGCCACTGTATGAATTCCGGAACCGGATAAAAACCAAACAGGAGCGTTTTGATCTTGCCCTGAAAATGGTGGCCACCCTGCGTTTGCTGATGCCCGACATTAACATTGCCGCAGCAACAGCCCTTCAGGCAATTGATCCTTCAGGACGCGAGAAAGCGCTAACCATTGGAGCCAACATCCTGATGCCAAACCTGACACCTTGTGATTACCGGAAAGAATACCAGCTTTACGAAGACAAACCTTGTCTGGATGAGGATGCTGAATTGTGCCGCAACTGTCTCGAAGCCCGTATTGAGCTGGCTGGATGCGAAATAGGCTACGGGGAATGGGGCGACTCGAAACATTACTTAAAGTAATTTAGTTTGTTTACTTTTAGATCATAAACCAATAAATACTAAACCAACAATGAAACCAACAAGACGAGATTTCCTCAAATCGGCTTCAGTATTGTCTGCCGGCGCTATTTTCATTCCAAACTTAATGAGTTGCTCTCCATCCGACCGACTGAATATTGCCGTTATTGGTGTTGGCGGCCAAGGCGAATCGAACTGGAGTAAACTGATCAATCAGAAAGATCCCAAATGGAACGAGAACATCGTGGCCCTTTGCGATGTGGACGATAAACGTGCAGCCAACGCCTACAAAGTAATGCCGAATGCCAAGCGCTTCAAGGATTTCAGGGTAATGTTCGACCAAATGCACAAAGAAATTGATGCCGTAATGGTCTGTACCCCCGACCATACCCATTTCCCGGCTGCTATGGCCGCCATGCAATTGGGCAAACATGTAATCGTTGAAAAGCCTCTGGCCCACAACATCTGGCAGTTGAGGACCTTACAGAAGGCCGCCAAACACTATGGCGTAGTCACTCAAATGGCCAATCAGGGACATGCAACAAATGGGATCAGGCTGGTAAAAGAATGGTATGAAGCCGGACTTTTAGGCAACGTTACTGAAGTAATTGCCTGGTTTGACGGACCAACTTTTGGACCGGGAAAATATTTCAACAAGCCGGAAAGTTTTCCGCCAGCCGAACAGCCTGTTCCGGAGCATCTCGACTGGGATTTGTGGTTAGGGCCTGCAACTTTCCGCCCGTATAATGAAATTTATGTGCCGAAAACATGGCGTAGCTGGTTCGATTTTGGAAACGGAGAATTGGGCGACTGGTGTTGCCATACCCTGGATGCACCTTTCTGGTCGTTAGATATGGGCATGCCAACCGTGGTTGAAGCTGAATTTAAATCGCCCGTTCCCGATACCGGATTTGTTTCGGATCAGGCTGTTATTCGCTGGGATTTTCCGGCACGCGGCAACAAAACGCCAATTACCATGCGCTGGCACGAAGGAGGACTAAAACCTGAAATCCGTCCGGAATGGAACATGGACAAACTGCCCGGAAGCGGAATGATTATGGTTGGCGATAAACAATGCCTGATGACCGGCGGACGTCCGAATGAGCCCAGATTATTAATGCCCGACGAAGAGTGGAAAGCTTTTCAGAACAACCTTCCCGCACAAACCATTCCGAGAGTTACCGAAGAAAATCCACAGCGCGAATGGATTGATGCCATTAAAAACGGAACTTTACCTGGTTCGAATTTCGATTATGCAACCAAACTCGTGGAAATGTCGCTCACTGGTGTGCTGGCGCAGCGCTTCAATACCCGAATTGAATATGATGCAGCCAACATGAAAATTACGAATCATCCGGAGCTGGATGTATTCATCAAAGAACCTATGCGCGAAGGATTTTCGTACGGTGAAGACCTTTGGAAATAACCTGTGCGGCACTTTTTGATTGACAGTCATTAAAAAATATAGCCCCGTCAGATTCAGTATCTGGCGGGGCTAATGTTTTATACGAATTGGTCACTTGATTTACTTATCAAACCGGATACCCAGGGTAAAACCAATCCATCCTTTGGCAGTGTGGTTGTCGCCAACATTCGAATAAATGTCGTACGGTGCAAAGGTACTTTCGAACGTATGACCGAAACTCTCTTTATTTTCTGCAATGTTCAAATTTAAACTCGGCCCCCCGAAGATGCTAACTTTATCGCCCAAACGTTTGCTGTAATGCAATTTAAGTTGCTGATAATTGTTATAATTATCTGTCCAGACTTCGTTTTCGTTAACATGATAAATCATGTATTCCAAATTTAGGGAATGATTCTCCTGCTTAATCAGGTGCGTTCCAATACCCAACCCGAAAGCCCATTTATAGTCCTCGGAAAGAAACTGAGTCCCCACACCAAAAATTCCGTAAACCGGCTGAATTCCCACCTTAGCCGCGGCCTGAAGGTTTAACCCTTCGCTTACCGACATTTCGAATGCTTTATAAAGGCTTTTGTTTGACCGCTGGGCCGACTGAGCCCATGATAGTGTTGTGATCAGGCTTAAGATCACAACCACAGATAACTGTTTAATTGTTCTCATTTTTAAATGTTTTCTTGAAATACTTTAATTATTTTTCTGAGTACAATTTTAGGTATTTTCAAAAAAACAACGGTGAGTTTTATCAATTTATTCGACTTCAGGACTAAAATATTCAAATAAATTAACATTAAAGCACAATTTTACGTTATCGCATGGATAAAGAAATCGTGTAATGTGCTTTTGGGGGCGATCAGGCTATCCTACAATCCTTTTGCCATGTAGTTCGCTCACTCCGGTATATTCCGCAACCTGTAACCTGTTTTCCGGAAGGACTTTTCCGGCAGCAATAATTTTAATCCTTCTATCCGGAAGATTATTCATCGTTTTAAGTATCTCGCGTCCATTCCAGGCCGTGTCCATTCCTCCCGAAGTCAGTACCCGGGTAATACCCGCAATCTGATTTAGTTTTTGAAAAGATTCTACCACATCACCAGTATAATCAATGGCTTTATGGAATGTAATTTCAAGTGGACTAGCCAATTCCGCCAACCGACGGGTATTTTCCAGATCAACGACACCCTGCCCGGTAAGCAGTCCAAAAACCACCCCGGCAACTCCCAATTGTTTGAAGAACGCAATCTCACGCTCCATTTGGACGAGTTCATCTTCCGAATACACGAAATTTCCACCACGCGGACGAACCATTGCCATGATTGGGATTGTGAGGTTTTTAAGGCCCTGCCGGGTCAATTCCTGAGACGGAGTTAAACCGTCCTGATCAAGAGCCGAGCAAAGCTCAATTCGGTTAGCTCCCTGTCGCTCTGCAATTAGTGCATCTTCCAGTGTTTCAACGCAGGATTCAAAAATCAAAGTAGTACGCGGTTGTGTCATTTCAGAAAAGTGTACGTTTATTTGGATTGTATTTCATTTCAAGTTCGAGCAATCCTTTCTTTCGCCAGATACCACCGGCATAACCGGTCAGTTTATTTCCGGCTCCAATTACCCGATGGCAAGGAATAATTATGGCAATCGGGTTTCGCCCATTGGCTGTTCCCGCTGCCCGGATAGACTTCGGGTCACCCAGCCGGACGGCTAATTCCATATAGGTAATCGTTTCGCCAAACGGAATTTTCATCAATTCGGCCCATACCCTTTGCTGGAATGGAGTTCCCTCAGCTTTTAACGGAAGATCAAAAAACCTTATTTTGCCAGAGAAATAATCAAGCAATTGACTCTTACATCTTTCGAGTACCTCACACGAAAGCTGTTCCGGCAAATCGTTTTCCGAGAAGGAGATTTCAGTTACCGAACTTCCGTCAGATTTAGCAATCAGGAAACCTAAAGGACTATCGAATGACACTTGATATTGCATACCTCAAAAATAAGAAAGTCCGGCTTTCACCGGACTTTTTCCTTTAAAATCTTTCGCGAGCTGTATATTTGGTGTGTAACAACTGATGCGATTTTTCGCCAAGAGGCTTGTCCAGAAAATCTTTATAAATCTTAATCACTTCCGGATTCAGGTGCGATTTTCTCAAAGGCATCCCTTCGTCTTCAGCATAAATGGCCTCAGCCCGCTTCCTCCGGATTTCAGGACTGGTTGGAATCGGTTGACCGCCACCACCCAAGCACCCTCCCGGGCAAGCCATAAACTCGATAAAATGATAACTGGTTTCGCCGGAGCGAATGGAATCCATTACTTTCTTAGCATTAACCAGCCCATGAGCGACTGCACATTTCAATTCAACTCCATCCAGAAATGCCCATTCTTTCAAGGGATTCTCAATTTTTACGGAAGCCTCTTTTACACCGTCCATCCCACGGACCGGGGCAATATTCAGGTTCTCAAACGGCACATCACGGCCGGTCACCAATTCGTAAGCAGTCCGAAGCGCTGCCTCCATAACACCACCGGTAGCCCCGAAGATAACTCCTGCCCCGGTTGATTCACCCATCAGCCTGTCGTAATGCATATCTTCCAACTTCATAAAATCGATACCCGCCTGTTTTATCATGATCGCCAATTCACGTGTGGTTAATACGTAATCCACATCACGATAGCCGCTGTCGTGCATCTCGGGTCGGTTGGCCTCAAATTTCTTAGCCGTGCATGGCATAATTGAAACAGAAACAATCTTCTCAGGATCGAGATTCCGGGCTTTGGCATAGTAGGTTTTAGCCAGTGCGCCAAACATTTGCTGAGGCGATTTGCAGGTTGACAAATGATCGAGGTAATCGGGATACATGTGTTCGATGTATTTGATCCAACCTGGTGAGCACGAAGTTGCCATCGGTAGTTTTACTTCCTCGTCACGATCGACCAGAACTTTTTTAAGCCGGGTAAGCAATTCAGTACCTTCTTCCATGATGGTCAGATCGGCAGTAAAATCGGTATCCATCACGGCATCAAAACCCAGTCTTTTCAGGGCAGCAACCATCTTGCCGGTTACCCTCGACCCGGGTTCAAAGCCCAGTTCTTCGCCCAATCCAACGCGAACAGCAGGAGCCGTTTGAACCACTACGTGCCTCGTTTTGTCAGCAATAGCATCCCAAACTTCCTCAATGTAATTTTTCTCGACCAAAGCCCCGGTGGGGCAGTGATTGATGCATTGCCCGCAATTGGTGCAAACCACATCATTCATCGTTTTCTCGAAGAAGGTCGTTATTTTCATCTGATCTCCTTTATGGGCAACCGTCAGTGCATTTACGCCCTGCAACTCAGCACAGGTGCGAACGCAACGCTGGCATCTGATGCACTTGCTGTCGTCTTTAATAATTGATGGCGAAAACATATCGATGCTGTATTTTTTAAACGGAACAAGCCTGATGAAATCCTGGGTCATAATTTTATACTCAGAAGCAAGTAATTGCAACTCACAGTTCCCATTTTTATAGCAGCGGGTACAGTCGGCATTATGCTCGGATAACAACAATTCGATGATATGCTTTCTGGAATTTCGCACTTTCAGCGAATTAGTCAATACCTCCATCCCTTCCTCGCAAGGTGTCGCACAGGCGGCGGTCAAACGTTTCTGCCCAACAATTTCGGTTACGCAAACCCGGCAATTACCGGCCACGCAAAGATCTTTATGGTAACATAAGGTTGGAATGATTACCCCGGTTTGTCGTGCAGCTTCCAAAATAGTGGTACCGGGTTCAATTTCGACGGTTACCCCGTTTATTGTTATTTTTATATTTTTTGCCATAACAACTTGGTTTTAGTAAATCATTTCTTCCCTGAAGTTTTCTACAATAGATGAGAACGAGTTAGCCACAGACTGGCCCAAACCACACTTTGCCGTATATTGCATGGTTTCGGCCAAACGCAATAATTTGTCGAGGTATTGGGCATTTTTTTCTCCCCGTTTCACCGCTTTAATTCCTTTCAGCAACTGTTGGCAACCTACCCGGCACGGGGTACATTGCCCGCACGATTCTTCACGGAAAAATTCGAGGTAATTATCGAGTACATTAAACATGGAGCGGGAACTGTTAAAAAGCATCATGGAACCTCCCGTTGGCAACGATATTCCGGTAAGTTTTCCCTGAAATCCGATTGCTGTTTCGCTAAACCTTTTCCGGGGAACCAAAAAACCAGAAGCGCCACCCACCTGAACAGCTTTGGTATCGCCATCGCCAAACTCATCGACGAAATCGGCCAGGCTCATTCCCAGTTCCAGTTCGTAAATTCCGGGTTTAGGCGTATCTCCTGAGACCGAAAACAACTTCGACCCGCGCGAATATTGAACTCCTAAATCGTAAAAACGTTTCGCGCCATACTTAAAAATCGTGAAAGTATGTGCCAGCGTTTCCACATTGTTGATCACAGTTGGTTTGCCCATGTATCCGCACGACGAAGGATACGGCGGTTTATTGCGTGGTTCGCCGCGTTTGCCTTCCATCGATTCAAAGAGCGCTGTTTCTTCCCCGCAGATGTAGGCGCCGCTGCCCATAAATATCCTGATCTTAAAATCCAGGTTAATTTCTTTGCAATAATATTCAAACTCACCAATAGCTTTATTCAGCTCGGGCTGAAGAAAAAAGTATTCGCCCCGCAGATAAATATAGCCTTCTTTGGCGCCTATAACATGCCCGCAAACGGCCATTGCTGTCAGAACCTTAAACGGTACACGCGACAAAATTTCACGATCTTTGAATGTTCCGGGTTCGCCCTCATCAGCATTGCAAATCACATATTTGGTTTCATCAACCGCCTCCGCTGATAGTTTCCATTTTAAACCTGTAGGAAAACCGGCTCCTCCCCTGCCCTTTAACTCCGAACTAATCAGTTCGTTAATTAGTTCCTGCGGCGATCGGTTAATGTTTTTACTCAGCACTTCTTCCCAATCGTTTTCGTTCTTGAAAATGAAATCGGCTCGTTTCAGCTGATAATTAGTTGTCATTGTGTACTCCTTTCTTTTTCAGGTAGGAACTCAGGATTTCACGAACCTTTTCAGGAGTCAGTTCGGTATAAACCTCATTGTTAATAAGCATTGCAGGCGCTTTGTGACAAAACCCAAGACAATTGGTCTGCAACAAGGAAAAATTGCCATCCGGAGTGGTTTCACCGACATTAATTTTCAACATATCTTCAATAGCCAGCATAATTTGGTTTTTCCCTTTCATGGAACAGGTAATGGTTTTGCACACCCGAATGATGTATTTCCCCATTTTTTTATGTTCCAGAAAAGAATAGAAAGTTGCAGTACCATAAACATCGGCGGCAGGCAAATCCAATTCACGCGCAATTTCGGTCATCGAAAATTCCGACAGGTATTTTTCCTGCTCAACAACTCCCTGAAGAATAGGTAACAGGTTGTGCCTGTTACGGCCATATTGATCGGCCAGATTTCTGATAAGATCGGAAACAGGATTCATAAGGTAATGAATTAGTTAGTTGACGAATAGTTGTAATTCTCCTGAAAACACAACCGTAACAAACGGGATGTGGGGATTGAAGAATGCCTTTGTGATGCAGATAAAATAAGCCAAAACAGGTAAATTAATTCTTTTGAGAGGCGCTACCCAAGCAGCAGGATGATTTCATTTTTAGTGTATTTTCCTAAACGGAAAGAAGAACAGGAGTGCAGATCAATTTCTATAAATTTAAGGAAGTAGATACAGATAAACTATTGATATCCATCATTAAAATACAACAATCACCTGTTTTTCGGCATGTTTCCATGATGGTAAAACAGCACAACTAAAACGAACTATAGTTCATTCAACAACTGAAAAACGAAAAGCCCATCCCGCGATTCAATACTTGCGGAATGGGCTTAAAATTTTAATGAATATCCGGATTTATGCCTAACTAATTAATGAGGGGCTTTGCCCCTGTGACCCCAATTCCTTTTTTGTCTTGACGCAAAAAAGGAATCAAAAAAAGTCAAGGCTGCGTTCGCTTCGCACGAAAAACTAGCGTTCGACGGCTAAAATCTTTTAAACTCGCCTGCGGCTCAAACAGAAAAGATTTTTTAGCGCCGTCTTCTCTTGTTTTTCGGCTCACCGAACAAGGCCGTCCGGACAATTGACGAACAATTTTTAAAGTAGGGACACTATCTATCGGATATCCATAAAAAATTTACGGAAATGCGTGGTCTATTTTTTCAGGATCTTTAGCAGCAAATCAAACCCGGGTTCAGCCATTCCACCATGATCGAAGCCATCCAACTCGTACAAGAAAGTTTGTTTATGGCCTGCAATCTTCATCATGCGCCACATGTAGGCATTTTCTTCATAACGCCCCAACATTTCCAGTTCCCGGTCGCCGGTAATCAGATACAACGGTGGAGCATCGGCCCGCACATGAAACTGTGGTGCAAATTCATCAACCAAAGGTTGGGTATCTGGTATTCCGCGTTCTTTTCTGATGATAAAATGCGTAATCATCTGTCCGCTGAACGGAACCAACTTTTGAATGGCATTGGCATCAATACCATATGCGCTCAGGTACTGCTTATCGAGTCCGATCATACAAGCCAGGTAACCTCCTGCCGAATGACCAGAAACCACAATTTTCTTCGGATTACCGCCGTATTTTCGTATATTTTTGAATGTCCAGGCAACAGCCGCTGCGGCGTCGTCAATAAACACCGGACTTTTCACTTTCGGGCTGAAACGATAATTCACCGCGACAACAGCGAGTTTTCGGTCTTTTAATCGCTCCGGAATTGATTTTTCGCCACCGGTTAAACCTCCACCATGAAACCAGACAACCGTAGTAAAACTATCCACATTTTCAGGATAATAAATATCCAGTTTGCATCTTTCGTTCATGTATGCATCCAGATTTTCGCCGGAGCGGTACGAAATATTGTTTTCGGTTTTGTATGTAACCGAACTGTTTTGAGCCTGCACCTGGAATACCAAACCGATGAAAAATAATGCCAATAGAAAAATACGTGTCATTTCCTTTTGTTTTGAGTTTGGCTAAAGATAAAACTTTTGAATGGAACCGAGTAAAACCAAAGGATCCGATCTTTTACTAAAATCGGATCCTTTGGTTAAAGAATAATGAAGGAGTTATGCACTTTTTGATTCGGTTGCGCAACCTTCTTTGTATTCGGCAATAATATTTTTCACCATTTGAGGAGAAACGCGGCCATACACTTTTTCGCCAACCATCACCACCGGGGCCAGTCCGCAGGCGCCCACACAACGCAGGCAATTGAGCGAAAATTTATTATCGGCCGTACTTTGCCCCACTTCTATACTTAATTGTCGTTTGAATTCGGCCAGCACCTGTTCAGACCCCCGCACATAACAAGCCGTTCCCATGCAAATGGAAATCGGGAATTCACCCATGGGAATCATGGTAAAGAAGGAATAAAAAGTAACAACCCCGTAAACTTTAGCTACCGAAATATTCAGCTCTTTGGCAATTACCTCCTGCACTTCAGCAGGTAAGTAACCCAGTTTCCCCTGAACCTGATGCAAAACATTAATCAGCTCACTTCCCTGATTTCCAAAATCGGCGCAGACGTCTTTAATCAGTCCGATGGTTTTTTCTGAAAGTTTTATTTTTGGCATTTTGTTAGATTTTCGCTTTAAAAAAATAATTCAGTCTTTTTCTCTCTGTGCAACTCTGTTATCAACTCCTTTTACTCTGTGGTAAAATTTTAAACCACAGAGACCACAGAGATTTTAGCTACGGTCAAAATATTTGGTGTGCAGCAAATGATGCGCTTTCTCGCTCATCGGGGCGCCTAAAAATTCATCGTAAAGTTTGGTGATGTACGGATTTTCGTGCGATTTCCGGAGTGTTTTATTTTTGTCTTCGGAATAAATGGCCCGCTGGCGCTTTTTCAGAATTTCGGCATCACCATGATGGTAAGGCTGACCTCCGCCACCAATACAACCTCCAGGACACGACATGATTTCGATGGCATGAAACTCACTGTTTCCGGCCTGAATGTCTTCCAACAATTTTCTGGCATTTCCTAATCCGTGCGCGATACCGATGTTAATGGGTGTTCCGTTAAAATCGATAGTGGCTTTCCGCAAACCATCCATTCCGCGCAATTCTTCAAAATCGATCCGGGGAAGTGGCTTCCCGGTAAAAATTTCGTAGGCAGTACGAACAGCAGCTTCAATTACCCCGCCGGTAGTCCCGAAAATGACTGCCGCGCCTGTCGATTCTCCCAAAGGCTGATCAAATTCTTCGTTGGGTAACGACTTGAAATCGATATTCCCTAAATTAATCAGATGAGCCAGTTCGCGGGTGGTTAAAGCAAAGTCCACATCGGGATTTCCATTTACCGAAAATTCCGGGCGACTGCTTTCATACTTTTTAGCCAAACAAGGCATGATAGAAACGACCACCAGATTTTCGCGCTTCACTCCTATTTTATCAGCAAAGTAGGTTTTGGCAATAGAGCCAAACATTTGCTGAGGCGAACGGGCCGTTGACGGAATATCTTTCATTTCGGGGAACTGATGCTCGAAGAATTTGACCCATGCCGGACAACAGGAAGTCAGAATCGGAAGTTTCACATTCTGATCGCCAGCCATGTAAGCCGATAAACGGGTCAGCAATTCGGTCCCTTCTTCCATAATGGTGAGGTCGGCGGCAAAATCGGTATCGAAAACGTGATCGAAACCCAGACGACGCAGGGCGGCAACCATTTTCCCGGTAACCAATGTCCCCGCAGGCATTCCAAATTCCTCGCCCAAAGCTGCCCGGACAGCAGGGGCAGTTTGTACAATCACGGTTTTAGTCGGATCAGAAAGCGCACGAATAACAGCGCCGGTTTCGTCAACTTCGGTTAAGGCCCCTGTTGGACAAACAGCCACACACTGTCCACAATACGTACATACAGAATGGTCGAGATTCATCTCGAATGCAGGAGCTACAACAGCCTGAAATCCACGGTTGACGGCAGAAAGAACGCCAACCGTTTGTACATCGTTACACATGGTTTCGCAACGGCGGCACATGATGCACTTATTGATTTCACGGATAATTGCAGGCGAAGTATCTTCGCGATACATCGACTGTTCGCCCTGATAATGAATCTGCCGGATTCCCAGATGATGCGCCATATCCTGTAATTCGCAATTACCCGATTTTGCACAAATCAGGCAATCAGCCGGATGATCGGAAAGAATCAGTTCAACCACCGTTCTGCGGGCATTTACCACCCGTATGGTATGGGTACTTATTTCCATTCCTTCGGTAGCTTCGGTACAGCAAGCCGGAGCGAGGTTTCGCCGACCTTTAACTTCTACCACGCAAACACGGCATCCTCCAGGTTTATTTTCAATATTCATGTCGTCGAGCTTCATGTAGCAAAGTGTCGGAATATCAATTCCTATGCTTGATGCTGCTTTCAGGACTGTAGTTCCTTTGCGGACAACTACCGGTTTTTGATCTATTGTTAGGTTTATCATTTCCATAGGGTGTACTTTTAGGCAATTAATACAGCATCAAACTTACATTTCTCGAAACACACACCGCATTTGATGCACAGCGACTGATCGATGTAATGTGGAGCCCGGCGTTCTCCTGAAATAGCTCCAACCGGGCAATTCCTGAAACAAAGGGTACAACCCGTGCAGCGTTCGGCATCAATAGAATAGTGCATCAAGGCCTTACATTGGCCAGCCACACATTTATGCGAAGTGACATGCGCCAGATATTCGTCGTAAAAATGGTCGAGTGTAGAAAGTACCGGATTCGGCGATGTTTGACCTAATCCACACAACGAAGTATCTTTAATAACCGTACTCAGCATTCTTAATCGATCTAAATCTTCAATTTTACCATCGCCTACGGTTATTTTTTCCAGAATCTCGTGTAATCGTTTGTTGCCAATGCGGCAGGGAGCACACTTTCCACACGATTCGTCGAGGGTAAATTCAAGGTAAAATTTGGCGATGGCCACCATACAATCCGTATCGTCGAGTACGATCATTCCACCAGAACCCATCATAGACCCGGCTGCAACTAAATTATCGTAATCAATAGGCGTATCCAGAAACGACTTAGTCAGGCAACCGCCAGAAGGGCCGCCGGTTTGAACGGCTTTAAATTCGCGCCCGTCTTTAATTCCACCACCGATATCGTATATAATTTCGCGGAGGGTAATTCCCATCGGGACTTCAATTAAACCCACATTGTTGATCTTTCCGGCGAGAGCAAATACTTTGGTTCCCTTTGAATTGGCGGTTCCAATGGATGCGAACCATTCTGCCCCTTTATTAATAATTACCGGTATATTGGCAAAAGTCTCTACATTGTTCACATTGGTTGGCTTGCCATTGTATCCCTTTTCTGCCGGGAATGGTGGTTTTACGGTGGGTTCGCCGCGCTTGCCTTCCATCGAATGGATGAGTGCGGTTTCTTCGCCACACACAAAAGCCCCGGCACCATAACGAATTTCCACATCAAAATTGAAACCGGCTCCCAGGATATCATTACCCAGCAAACCATATTCGCGCGCCTGGTTGATTGCAATTTTCAGGCGTTCGATCGCTAACGGATATTCAGCCCTGATATAAACCAAACCTTTGTCGGCACCAATGCAATAACCACAAATAGCCATGGCTTCGAGCACCGAGTGCGGGTCTCCCTCCAGAATAGAGCGATCCATAAATGCACCGGGGTCACCTTCGTCGGCATTACAAACCACATATTTCTGGTCGCTTTCTGATTTACGCGTCAGGTCCCATTTCAGGCCGGTTGGAAAACCACCGCCGCCTCTTCCTCGCAAACCGGAATCTTTAATCATTTGAATGACTTCATCCGGAGTTTTTTCTGAAAGGCAGGTACCGAGTGCGGCATAACCATCGCGTCCGATATATTCTTCAATGTTTTCAGGATTAATAAACCCACAATTCCGAAGAGCAATCCGAATTTGTTTTTTGTAGAAATCCATGCCTTTCGCATCACCAATGGCTGCTTTCGTTTCCGGGTCTTTATAAAGCAAACGTTCAACTTTTCTACCTTTTATGATGTGTTCTTCCACGATCTCTGAAACATCTTCGGGGGTAACCTGGGTGTAAAAAGTATTGTCGGGCAATATTTTAACGATGGGACCTTTTTCGCAAAAGCCAAAACAACCGGTCAGAACAACCTGAATTTCATCGGTAAGCCCAAACTCGTTCAGCCGCGTTTTAAAATTCGTTTTGATGAGTTCGCTTTGTGAAGCCTTGCATCCGGTTCCACCGCAAACCAGTATGTGCATATTGTATTCGGCCATAATTGTCCGTTTAATATTTTTAGTTTTCAATAGAATTGTAGGTCACCGGAATAATTCCGTCAACCATTTCGTTTAGTTTAATATGTTTTTCAATGATTTCCAGCGCCTTTGCTTTAGTTACAAATCCATAAACGACAGGCGGTTGACCAGGCATCGTCAGTTCAATAGTTGGTTCGGCATAGCAATAACCCATGCAGCCGGTTTGAGTAATAACAGCATCAATGCCCTGATGATCGAGTTCTTCGATGAAGTAGGTCATGGTTTCTTTGGCGCCCGAAGCAATTCCGCAAGTGGCCATCGATACTTTGATTTGAACCAGATTTTCGGAATGGTCACCTTTTTCCCTTAGTTTAATTTTAGACTGAACGTCGGACTGCAATTTCTTTAAGTCAGCGAGCGATTTTATTTTATTCATAGTTAGGTTGATAAGAATATTTTAAATGACATTAATCATTATTATCTAAAGATCAGCACTTTGAATCAGACAATCACTAAGTTTTATCATCATTCGCTTATTTGGATTTGTTCTAAATTTCCACGAAGCATTTCTTTCAGGAAGGATCTCACATCAGGATGAGTAATCGGAACATTTTCAAGTGTTTGCCTAACTGTTCGGGTATCAAGTTCAAATTCGCCCATCGGAGTTTGATGTTTAAAGACATAATCTATTTCTTCGGGAGAGCAAATCAAGAGAAGTAAAGTGCCGGTCAAATCACCCATTATTGGCCGGTCCAGATGATTCATCCCAAATACAGCTTTAACTTTTGTGCCGACACCGGGATCTGATTCGATGTGGAATGAACCGTTGGTCATTTCGGCATTCTGCTTGAGAAGTGATAGTCCAAGTCCAACTTTTCGGGTAGTTCGCGAGGTATAAAACGGATCAATGGCTTGCTTCAGTTGTTCGGGGCTCATGCCCGAGCCGTCGTCGGTAATCGTGATAATCAGTTGATCTTCTCCGGGCCGTTCTGTAATTTCTATCCGGATTAACTTAGCCTTTGCGCGGATCGAATTCTGGACAATATCAAGAATATGGAGGGAAAGGTCTTTCATATGCCAATGATTGAATTACTGATGCACTGAATTGCTAATTGGAAAACCCACTTTTGATCTATATTAAGGAATCCGAACGTTTCTTCCATCTTCCCGCAACAATGCCTTTCTCAATTCTCCGAAAGAAGGTTCTTCCATTTCAAACAGGGTGAATATTTTCCCTAAATCGTCAGGATAATGGGCGTCAGAGAATTGCACCAACGTGATTTCAGTATCGATTTTGTATTTTTCGCGAACGGCCATTTCTTTTGCCAGCTTCGAAATCTGCAAGGCGTCAACTTTTAATTCAGGCGGGAAAAAACCCAATTGACTGTATAGGCTGTTCCGTGGCCTATCGATGTGCGCCGGAATAAATATCCCGGAAAGGTCGTGCACTTTCTGTTCCACTTCTTCTATACTCACGTTTAACGAAGCACCCAAATAATTATCCAGCATTTCAATAATATTATCGTCCGCATCAACCACCACCTGGTAGCCAAAAAGCGCAGGATCGTTCGGGATAATTGCTAAATGCTGATCGATAAAATGCTGAAACTCCCTCAAAGCATCAAAATCAGAGAAGAGCCCCAAACAGTGAACCTCTTCCCGCGAAGTCATTTCGCATCCGGGAATAACGGTCAGACCGAATCTTTGCCCCAGCTTCCATACCAATTCACATTGTTTGGTGGTATTGTGATCGGTTATTCCAATGATATCCAATCCACGTTTGCTGGCCAGCGATACAATGCGTGCAGGGCTCATTTCCAAATCGCCACAGGGCGACAAAACCGTGTGGATATGAAGATCAGTCCTGAACGACTTCATAACTACTGATTAAAGAGTTGATACAGCTTCCCTGCTATTTCGAAGGTTGACAGGCTGGTTCCCAATACTGGAATATTTTCGTCGTCGGAATGCCGAACTGTATTTTCATGCGGCTCAAGGTTATTAACCAGGATAACAGCGGCCATATCTTTCAGCGAGGCAATTGCCATCACATTTTGGTGTACCTGAAGGGTAATCCAGGCCTGTCCTTCCTGTGCATTTCCCATCACATCACTTAACAAATCAGAAACATATCCACCGGTAATTTCCCGGTCGAGACCTTCTCTTCCGGAGAAGATGGTCAAGCCCAATTTTTCAACAATTTCAGAAACCTTCATTTCGTCGTCCTCTTTTATTACAATCAGCTTTAAATCTATCTGTTCCCCATTTTTTCTGAACGTTGAGGAACGCTTTTTCTGCCTTAATCCGCCCTTCATCTACCCACATTTGCTGCAGGTAAATACAGTCGGACATTTTAGCTTTATTATTTACCATATCTTCAGCCAAAGCATGACAATTGGGTGCTCCGCACGAGCCACAGTCGATGCCAGGTAAAAAGCACACAATCCGTTGTGCTTTATTCATCTTCTCCATCGCTTTAACCCGATCTTTACCAAAGATAAAGTGTGGTTTTGGCTTTATGGGGTCGAGAATTAGTTTTTGTTTCAACTCTTCGGTATCAACCCTGATAGTCGTTTGAGCTATATCTTTGGCTGCCGGGTACCTTTTGGCTCGTCGTTCAAGCCTTTCAACAGTCATAAACCGGTTGCCTGTAAGCAAGATTCCTCCGGCACAGCTTTGGTCGCAAGCACGCATTTCAATAAAATCGATTCCATGAACCTGATCATTTTCAAGTCGTTCCAGAAAACGAACTGCATTATGAATGCCATCGATAGCTATGCTCCTGGAACCGAAATGGCACGATTCACCTCGGGTCAGACTCCAGGTGATACCTTCGGCCGATAGGTTTTCGCGTTGAATGGAATTATCCTCTGCATCCCCGTCTGCAATAACCTTCATCACCTCGTTGTATAACTGGTTCATATTAACGACACCATCAACAATCGACTCCCGCTCGCCAACAGGACTTTTTACCGCAGCAATTTTAGCGATACAGGGGGTAGCGTAAAAAAGGCCAATTTCTTCCCTCCGTGCACCTTCTTCTATCAGTTGCTCAATAGCAAAGTGGGCAGCAAGGTTATGAGGAGCTTTCCGGAGAATCAGGTTTTCTGTTAAAGAAGGGTATCGCCCCTGAATAAGGCGGACTATGGCCGGACAATAAATTGAAATGGCTGGCTTATGTGTTTCCTGATCCTCAAGCACTTCATGAACAGAATCGATAAGTACTTGCATGGGTTGTTCAACTTCATAAACATGAGTAAACCCTACTTTTTTCAGTCCTGCATAAATCTGATCCTCGCTGTACTTTTCAGGAAACTGACCAATCATGATGGAAGGAAACAGAATAACCCGATATTTAAACGACCGGATCATTTCCAGATCATCTTGCTCTACATAAAAAGCGCGCGTAGGACAAGCCCGGTGACATTGACCGCAATAAACACAACGTTCATGGTCTATCACGGCAAGCCCGTCAATCACGCGAATAGCTTCAGTCGGGCACGATTTCATGCAATGGGTGCATCCAATGCATTTAACCGCATCCACTTTCAAGGCATGATATGTAGGAAGACCACTCATAAAAAATAGTTAATCATTTTTACTGTTGTGCCTTTGTCCACTTCCGATTCAATTATTAATTCGTCAGTATTTTTCTTCATATTGGGCAACCCCATCCCTGCACCAAATCCCATCTCCCGAACTTTTTTACTCGCGGTGGAATACCCGGCCTGCATCGCCAATTCAATATCAGGTATTCCCGGACCTTCGTCACGCACGATAATGGTTATCTTAGATTCATCAATTTCAACTTCAACAGTTCCTTTCCAGGCATGGGCTACCACATTAACTTCGGCTTCGTACAACGCAATCACTATACCTTTAATCGTTTTTCCATCAATGCCCAACTGCTTCAAAACCTTTTTCACCTCGCTCGACGGTTGCCCCGCGTGGGTAAAATCACCTCCATGTATATTAAAAGTTAGTTTCATGCTTTGTGTTTCGGGGTCCAAGTTTCGAGTTATGTGTTATTCTGCGTGCATGTCCACATCGAAATCAGAAACTCGTATCTCGTAACCCGTAACTTTTTTTATTAAAATCAATAAATAGGTTTCAGGCCAGCCTGAAACAAAAGTCCGCTGGATTTGAACAGGGAATAAGGTGATTCGAGGATACACATTCCATTTTCGCAAGCCAGTTCAAGCATTTGGTCTGTGGCCTTTTTATTGCGCACCAGAACAATGGCTCGTATATCAGCCATTTCTGCTGTACGGATGGCCTGAAGGTTAACCAAACCTGTAATCAGCACCAAATTATCTGTATCAAGCGTTAATACATCACTCATCAGGTCAGAGCTGTAACCCATTTCCACTTCATCATCTATCCTTTCAGCTCCACACGATATCGTTGCATTTAAAACTGCGGCGATTTCTCTTAACTTCATTTCTCTTTTTAAAGGGATTGAGGGCAAATTTCCGAAAAAATTATCGAAAAGCGATCGTTTAATCGGTGCTTAACCCTTATTTAAAATGGTTATAGGTAAGGCAAAAAAAACGCTCCATAAACAGTTAGCTTATGGAGCATTTCCTCAAATTAATGCTGTTACAAATTAATTTCCCGTAGAGCAAAACCAATAAGTTCCGGTACAAATAAACTTTGCACTTTGTCCTGGTGCAACATTTTTTATTGTACCTACAGGTTCGATGTTGAATGTTATGATTTGTGTCCCGTTATTGTTTAAAACACAAAATTCCCGGCCCTGTATAGCAAGCGTTGCTGCTGGCAAGGTGATAACAACCGGACCAGAAGTTGCTGCAGGAACCATATTTAAAAGATAATAATCGTCAGCGGCCAGAGAATAAGTTAACGTAGTAAGATTAGTCCATTTTTTTGCATTGGCGGCAACTGTTAAGTCCACATAGTTTTTGGTGGCGGCATCTTGCAGGTCAACAGGATTTGCCAGATTGGTAATTTTCAGGTTACCTGCACTGGTATTCACACCCAAAATCGCAGCTAAAGTCTGGCTGGCAGCATTTGTGCCAACGGCTACCCATGCCGCCCCGTTATAAGAATACAGTTTGCTGTCAGTTAAATTATAGAATATGTCTCCAATCGTATTTCCTGTTGTTGGGTTTACAGTTCCGGAAACTACCGTTCGGGCCAGATTATCGATACTGCCCTGATTAATAATTTTCCAGGTCGTACCATCAAAAAAATACAAGCGATGATTGGTTGTATTCAAAAAGGTATCTCCCTCTTTTGATGTGGCAACATCCGGATTAACAGCTCCAGTTGGTGTTTTACCCAGGATCGGTAATAATTCAACAGAATTACCATTTTCAATTTCGAGTTGGGTGCCGCTCGTGCTGAGCCTTTGACTGTCTTTTATGGCATTTAGCAAAACCCATTTATCTGTTTTATAAATATATAAGGCATCATTAACGCCATCATAACCCAACTGATTATTAAGACCCGCAGCAACAGGAGTACCCTCAAACCGTTTCACTGCATTTGTCAAAGAACTCAGGTCAACAGTTACGGTTCGGCTTCCCTCTGTTATACTTAACGTTTTAGCTTCTTCAAGAGCTATTGTCGAAATAGTATTGTCCATCGAAGCCATATTCTTCCAGGTAGTTCCATCCCAATAAAAGAAAGAATTTATAGTTGAATCATAAACCAATAACCCGGCAGTGGTTAGGTCTGCTTCAGTAAAAATGGCATTTCTCTGTTCTGTTGTCATTCGTGGAATCAACAAACCTTTTGCCTGAGAAACCAATTCGAGAATAGACTTAGGATTAGCCGGCTGATCACCCTTCCCGATGCTAACCCCCCCGCTACTTTGCCCATAAGAAACAGACAAACAAACAATTAACGAACAAAACAATAAGAATGATAACTTTTTCATTATAGGTTGAATTAAATTTTACATGATTGAATTAGGCATCGGAATAATTATTTTTTCAGCAATTTCCAATCTATTATCAATCTTGTGATTAGCTCTCAATAACTGATCTACAGAACAATTATATATTTGCGAAATCCGAAAAACAGTTTCACCCGGTGAGGCAACATGAATTCCCTGTATTCCAACATATACATAATCAGGATTTGTTTTACTTTCCGGAGTATTCGAATTCAAGTCTTTTAGCGTAACAAGGTTATTATTGAAAGTCCTGGCAATACTCTCGGATGTTTCACCCTTTAGCCGCCGATAAGCATAAACGATATTGTAAGGTAATCCTTTTTTACTGGCATAAACTTCTACACGACGGTCGGATGCGTTATTTTCGCGGGTAGTATTTGCAAAGTATTCGCCAACAGCAACTGTAAAATAAACCCTATTTTTTGAGTCCTGAAATTTACTTTTCAAATACTCGGCCACACCCAATGCCCTTTGGTAGGCAAGATTTGAATTAACACGCTCAGCACCGCTACGATCGGTAAAACTCCAGATTACAATATTTAAGTAATCCTTAGCGCTGATACGATTTGCAATCGAATCTAACACTGAATAGTGAATGGCTTTAAACACAGCACCATTCAGGTCATAATACAAATCACCTAGGAAAACATCACCGGTCTTCGAGTCGGCAAGAGAAGGCGTTGCTGGGGTAATGATTTCTTTGGGTATTACATTTTCAACAACCATTGGGGGTGTTTCAACTTTAGCCTTTTCAATTACCGGCGCTTCTTCTTTTACTAGTTGAACAGGCGCTGGATTCACTTTCTCCGGAGTTGTAGGAACTGCTCCTTTAACTATTTCTTTTGGAGCTTCTGCTACTACCGGCAGAACTTCAGGTTTAATTTCTGGAGCTACATCAAGCTTTTTTTCGTCTGGATTCAACAGAAATTCCAAATCGTATTCGGATAAATAATAATTTGCAACTTTGGCATTAACTCCAATAGCTTCAAGTGGATTGGTTTGAATGATCCGCAAGCTCAAATCGTCGCCAGTGGTATTCAGGAACCACAAATTCTGAATGGAATTGGTTGTCAATGAATAGGCATAATTATCAAATCCGCCCAGTCCTTCGCGAGCTTCGGACGAGAAAATAAGCAAATCTTCAAAAACGGAAGGAAATAAATCGTCAAACGGAGTATTTACCTTAATTCCAAGATTTACAGGAAATCCCCATTTATCGTTACTAAAATCGCTGTAATATATGTCCCAGCCACCCAGTCCGCCGGGCATATCCGAGCAAAAATACAGGCGTTGCGCCGCTTTATCGTAAAAAGGCATTGCACAAGCATATTTTTCCGAATTGTGCGGAAACGCCGGAAGCGTGCTGCTACCAACTACAATTCTTTCTGGTTCGCCTTTTCGTCCAACAGTTGTTGCAAAATAATTTTCACTGTTATCAATTATATTAAGAGTAGCAATCCGGGCTGAACCTTTTATACTTTTTTTCAATACCTCGGAGGAAACAGCAATTCCATTTGTTCCAATTGTCGCACTTTTTATTCCGGCCAATTCGCCGTAACGGCCATTTATGAGAGCATTCTCAGATAAAGATCCATTGGCTTCTCCCGGATAACGTGAATAAGAATAGAATATTCGGTTCTCAAAATAATCGATCCCATATTGTGGAAGAAATTCAACTTCCAGATTGCTAATTGACACTAATGAATCTTTCTTTTGAGTATAGAAGTTCCTGGTGGAAGCAATATTTCGCATGTGCTTTAACCACGGAGATGATTTGGGTCCCAGCTTAAAGCAGGAATTAGATAAAATCTGATCACTTTTCCCCAATTTCATGAGTGCAAAAGCATAATTAATCAAATCCTGATCGTTATAACCTTTTTTGCTTCCCGCTATTACCCGCTGGTAATAGTTTGCAGCTTCCTTATAGAGGCCAAACATCAATGAAACCTGCCCGCATATCCGGTAATCATCAATCCCTGTAAGTTTACTATTCTTTCTGGCAGTAATAATCTCAACAATCTGTCCGAAATCTTTTTTCTGATAGTACTTTTTCACAAGCGATTCTTCAGAATAGGATAAAATCGGTAAGGTAAAAAGGACAAAACCAATAATGATAAGTCTCATCCGTTTTCTGGAAAAACTTAAGCTTTTCATAATTCTATCTGTATAAATATGAACTCAACATTCCTGTGATATTATGCCGTTCCGAACGGCCAAATCCCTGCATAGCGCGCTTCGGTATAATATTCCAATTAAGCCGGAATCCATGAGAGCTAAACTTATTAACTCCTTTCCCCATCCCTAATTCAAATGTATAACCGAATTTAAAAGTTTGCCTGACAATTACATCAGCCGAAAAAGTTTGAGCTTGTCCAAGCCGATGACTGGTTCCAAACCATACCTTTTCTGCCAATAGAAAATTTGCAGCAATATCAATTATCGGGTCAACTGACGACTTTTGAAGTTTGCCACTTTCCATTTCATATACGTTAACCGGATAATATTTTAAAACCACATCTGGCCGAAATATGACTGACTCATTGATTCGGTACATGAATCCGGTTGTAAAATCAAATCCAGGAAGTAACCCACTGGAATAATTATTTTTATTAATCAACGTATTTGAACTTAATCCAACAAAATAAACCGGAGCAAAATAAAAAACACCTAACGTTGCGCTCAAATTTGTTGCATTCAATTCCAGATCACCCGGATTTACATCTGAATATGTTTTAAGCCTGTTCATGTCGTACGAAACATTCTGAAATCCAAAACCATAACCAAATGCGAGGTAGTTCGATGAATTGATACGCAGGTTATGCGAAAGACTACCCGTAAACGAAACCTTTTCCCGCAGCCCCACCGACTCGGTAACCGCAGTAAAACCTACTCCAAAACCAGACAAACTCACCGGCACGTAAACATTAGCGGCAAAGGTCTCCGGAGCTCCATCAATCTTATTGTACCATTGATGACGACTCATCAGATTAATTGATGTAAAATCTTTAAACGAACTATACGCCGGATTCATAAACTCTTGTTTCATTATACTTTGAGTGTGCATCAAAGCATCCTGGGCAAATCCAGGCAAACTCAATTGAAACAGGAATAATATAAATAGTATTTTATGGTATCTATTTTTCATGTTTAATCTCGATGAAATTTCGAATAAAGGATCTCTTGTTGTCTTTCTCCAGGGTTAATTCGTAAAAATAGGTACCATCTGGATAATCACGGGCATCAAACTCACTACCATAATGGTCTCCCTTAAACACAAGACCACCTAACCGATTGTAAACATTTAAGCGAATATTCGAAAAATCGCCGGAACTGGGCACTTCAAATTTCGTCTGATTATCAGCTCCTACATAAATAAAATTAATCAAATCCTTACCAAACACCTGACTGAAAGCATATAAACCGTATGATTTCATTTCTGATGTCATAATAAAATCGGCATCAGTCGCACTTTTAAGCATTTTTCGGCTGCTTGCGGTTATTGAACCGTTAAAGTCTAAATCAGACAAATAATAGATCTCCAGTTGAGAAATCTTATCTGCCAGTGTAGAGTTATAAATAGATAAACCCGCAAAAAAGTGATTCCGGTCCACGGATTCCGATTCAACCCGCCACCCTATCAGGTTTTCAATCATCCGTACAGGATTCGGATTGTAAGTATTACAATCATCGGGCACTGTAGAATCAAAAGCAACGCTTATAACATCAGGATTGTCAGCCTTATCAATCGAGAAGGGATGATAACCACCGGCATCACCGAGTGGAAAAATATAGTTTTTACCAGCTAAAACAGTACGTGTCAAAAAACCTTCAACATATCCCTGATTAATCGGGCTGTTATTAAATTTAATTGCATCGACGGCAGAATTCTCAACGAGCAACTGGCTTTCTTCATTAACTTTAATGATTCCAGATTCCAGATTCAAACTATCCTTAACAACTAAATTCCCATTAAGAGAAACGGTTGCACCCTGCGCATTCATCGTCAGTTTCCCAATAAGAAGTTTTTCGCCGGTAATGAATAATTCATAGTCATTCGATCCGTTAAAAATAAATTCGCTCGAAACAAGGTCGCCTGATGGCAAAGTAATTTGACTATCAAAAGAGCTGCTGAAAAATAATCTTCCAAAGTTTTGGAAAATCACATTATCTTCAATTTCGAGGTTTACCGAGATATTTACATCTTCTCCTTTGGCTATGTAGAAAGAAGTTCCTATAACAATAGAGTTTTCATCGTCCTGAACACTCGTTCCAATTCCATATAGGCTATGGATTCCAAGGACTATAGCAAGAAGGTAAACTATTGCTTTTTTTTTCACAATTTCTATGTTAATTTACACCCAATGTTAATAACATTCAAAATCAGTGTTAATAAAATTCTCATAAGTCACCACTACTATTTATCAAAATAATGAATTTGGGATTCTTTACATCAAAAAAACACGCAAATCCAATTGAGAATTAATTAGAACCAATTTTAGAATTTCTAAACTATATTCTATTGTTTTTCTGGTATTTCCCAACAAATAAAAGCACTTATATTTTAAAAAGCAACAAATAAAACCTGATTTTCAGATGCTACCAACACATAAATACAAACAGCATTTATTTAAAGGGTATATTTCCAATTTCAAAAGTAATACTATTTTCTGGAAATTTCCAGTTTTAGTGCTTACATAATAAAAAAAATCGATTTAGCTTGTATTTTTAACATTTATAGAGGATGATTCTAAATAAAAATACAACAAATTAGAATGCATGATATTGAATCCCAAAAATCGAAATTCATTCATTTAGTTGAGTTACCGAAAATGATTGGAGACCTATTATAGTCATCCAATCGATAATGAGGCACCATTCAATAAATCGCTGGAAATGTCGCCTCCATGCTGATATTTAACACCAAAAGCAACGACTTAAGCTCCAATCCACTTATCAGTGCAAATAAACCTCAACCAAATATAAATTTTCCAACTTTTTTCTGGAATATTTACAAATGGTTTCGTAAATTAATTTCGAAATTTAAAAGCTATGATCTACGAGGAAAAATCATTCAATCAGGAGTTTATTGACGATCCGGAATTGCATCAGAAAATCATTGATGCCTTACCAATTCCAATTTTCTACCGGGATACCCAAGGAATTTACAAAGCATGCAACCTGGCTCAGGAAAAGCTGCTTGGGTTACCTAAGTCTCAAATAATTGGGAAGACGGTTTTTGATGTCCAGCCATACGAAATTGCAGAAATCTACGCCAAGCGCGATCAGGAGTTATTTGATAGTCCGGGCGACCAAAATTATGAAGCCAAATTCCGTGATGTTTCCGGAGTTCTGCACGATGTCGTATTCAACAAAGCGGTCATTCGAAACAACATGGGTGAAATCATGGGCATTGTGGGTTCCATTTTCGATATTACGGAAAGGAAAAAGGCTGAGCGTAAACTGGAAAAAGCGCGGGAAGCCACGGTAATTGCTTCGGCCATGATGCACAAAATCAGGGCAGGCATCATTATCATCGACAGTGAATTTAAAGTAATTGATTCGAACGAAGGATTTGCCAAACTTTTCGGATCCGAAATTGAGGAACTCTACGAAACAATACCAGGGCTGCATGGAGCTGATCTGAAAGAACTGGTTCCCGATGTGATCTTTAAAATGTTCTCTTCAACCTTAATGTCCGGCGAAAATTTGATGGAACGCGATTTAAAAATACAGAATAAACTGCTTCATATTTCTGTAATAACCATTTATAAACACCGCGTTGTCGGGGCATTACTGCGCGATATGTCTGCACCATCCCTGGTTCGCGAAGAAATCATCAGCCGGGCGCAACGGGTAAACAAACAAAATCTGGAAACCGTACAAAAAATAGCTTTCTTGCTTGGCGATAATGCATCGTTAACAGAAGAATTGTTGAACTCCATTATAGAATCGTACCAATATGGTGATGATGAAAGTTAACAACGAGCTAAAAAGCATACCAATGGCCGATTACCACATTGAAGTTGATGTTCAGCAGCTAAAACGACACGGACAGGTTGTTTGTGGCGATGTTTTTCATACGCGCCGGATTAAAGCCGAAGGAAGAACAATTTTAGTCCTTTCAGACGGCATCGGGCATGGTGTCAAAGCCAATGTTCTGGCTACACTCACCGCATCGATGGCTTTAAATTATACGTCTTTTCACACCAAGCCCGAGGTTGCAGCGAATATTTTTATGCGCGCCCTGCCCAAAAGTATCGACGGGAAAGAAAGTTATGCCACCTTCACGATCATCGAAATTGAAGAAGATTCACTCGTCAGGATTATTAATTACGACAATCCAAGATCTGTCATTTTTCGCCGTGGCCAAATTTATGATCCAAAAGAATTCCAGATTCCGATCAGGGGGGAAGAGAATGCCGGAAAAATATTGCGAATCAGGGAATTTACTCCAATGCTCGAAGATCGGATCATCTTCATGACCGATGGAATTAATCAATCAGGACTAGGTAGTACCCGGTTCCCTACAGGCTGGGGACTCGATCAGATTGCCCAATTTGCTGAAAGTCAAATCGCCCGTGAATCTGAAATATCGGCAACAAAGCTGGCACGCAAAATATTGAATCAGGCAGCTATGAACGATGCTTTCGAAATTCGTGACGACGCCACTTGCGGCGTGGTTTATTTTAGGCAGCCAAGAGAATTCATGCTGATTACCGGCCCTCCATTCTACAAGATTAAAGATGCCGATTTCGTAAAACGGATTCAGGAATTCCCTGGGAAAAAGATTATTTGTGGTGGCACAACCGCCGAGATCATTGCGCGCGAACTGGATCTGGAAATTGACATTCAGCATCGGTTTTCGGAAAAAACATTGCCTCCGGCTGCTAAAATGGAAGGTTTTGAAATGGTTACTGAAGGAATACTGACCTTGGGACGAGTTGAAGAAATACTTGAAATTTACACCAGTGATATGCGCTTAGGCGATAGCCCGCCTGAAGAAGTAGTTAAACTATTAACCCAGCACGACATTATCCACATTATAGTAGGCACCCGAATTAACTGGGCACATCAGGATCCGGACCAACCTGTAGAACTTGAAATACGGAAATCAGTAGTAAAGCGGGTCGTTCGTTTGCTCGAAGGCCGTTTCCTGAAAAAGGTTACAGTGGAATTGGTTTAATTCTGTTTTCTTCTGCTAAAGAGATGGCTTTAATCTTGTATCTTTTTTAGATAACGCACATTTATCTTGAAACTAATGTTTTAAATTTGTCGCATATTGTAAATACTACAATAAACTACTAAACTAAAACTTAATCCATATGAAATCTACTTTTCTGCTTGTATTTGTGTTCTTTACATTTGGTTATATTTCAATCTGCGCACAACCCCAAAGTATTCATTTAAATTCGCTGGGATTTTTACCCGACCAATCGAAAAAGGCCTCCATTACAGGCCAAACCAAGTCGGTTGTTGTCAAACAGGTTTCCGATCAAAAAGTCGTATTTCATGGCAAATTATCAGAACCTGTTTTCCAGAAAGATGTCAATCAAATGGTTACAGTTGCCGATTTCTCCGGGTTAACCCAACAGGGCAACTATTACCTCGAAACAGCAGAAGGAATCAAATCTACAGGGTTTGAGGTGTCTCACCGGGCTTATAACCAAGCATTTTATACCAGCATGAGGGCATTTTATCTGTGGCGCTGCGGAACTCCTGTAGAAGGCTCGCACAACGGACATCATTTTGCCCACGAAGCCTGTCATCTGGACGATGGATTTGAAGATTACCAGAACAAACCAGGGGCAAAACGCAACGGAACCGGGGGCTGGCACGATGCAGGCGATTATGGAAAATATGTAACCAATGCAGGCATTACTGTTGGAATGATGTTTATGGCCTGGGATCAGTTCGGGCAAAAGCTGAAAGAATTTTCGCTCGATTTGCCAGAAACGGCCAAAGGTTATCCGGACTTTCTGAAAGAATTGAAATGGGAAACCGATTGGTTGCTGACCATGCCTTATACGGATGGTTCAGGAAAGGTGTCGCACAAATTAACCGCGAAAAATTTCGAACCTTTTTGTAAACCCGAAGACGATAAGCAAAAAAGGTATTTCACTGATTGGAGCTCTGATGCAGTTGCCAATTTTGTAGCAACGATGGCGCAAGCCGCCCGCCATTTCGAGCCTTACGACAAAATCTATTCGCAAAAATGCCTGGCTGCCGCTAAACTGAGCTACCAATTCCTGAAAGAAAATCCTGAAGAGAAGCGGTTCGTTCAGGGAGAATTTAAAACCGGAGGCTACCAGTCGGGCGATAAAGACGACCGGATTTGGGCTGCAGCCGAAATGTGGGAAACCACGGGAGACACAGCATACCTGAAAGATTTTGAAGCACAGGCCAAAGCTATGAATTTTGAGATTGACGAAGATTGGGACTGGGGCGACGTATCCAACCTGGGCATGTTTCAATATGCCTTATCCAAAAAATCAGGGAAGAATCCCGAAATTCTGGAAGCAATACGCAAAAAAATCATAGAAGGAGCCAATTCAATTGTGAAGAATGCTCATGCTGATGTTTATGGCCGTCCATTAAAAAGATACTACTGGGGATGCAATGGAACGATCGCACGACAAGTACTGAATCTCCAGGTAGCCAACCGGATTGCACCTGACCCCGCATTTACAGCGACCTCGCTCGATGCCATCGCACACATCTTTGGCAGGAATTATTACAACCGTTCGTATGTTACCGGTCTGGGAATCAACCCGGCAATGAACCCACACGACCGTCGGTCCGGATCTGATCAGGCAACTGAACCATGGCCAGGCTATATCGTTGGTGGCGGACATTCGGCTACCGGTTGGTTCGATAAAGAAGAAGATTACCGAACCAATGAAATTGCAATCAACTGGCAAGGGGCATTGGTATTTGCACTCGCCGGATTTATCAGTCAATAAACTAATCAGAACATAAAAAAAAAGAGAAAGACAGGACTCCACATGAACCCTGTCTTTCTCTTTTCCGCTTATAAAACAATTGTTGCCTATTCTTTGGCAGCAACAGTTGCAGTAGTCGTTTTAAACTCATCGGGCTGATAGAGTAAAACCACATCACCTTCCTGTATTACTTTTTCGACAACGCCAAACTCTTCATTCTCTCCCACCAATTCAATTTCCTGCTCGGTGATGTTTCCTCCATGTTTAAGGTAAACAATCTGTTTCCCATTTTTAGCAAATACCGCTTTCATCGGCAGCAACAGTTTATCCTGATACGATGCAATGATGATATCATTATTGGCGCTCATGCCGGGTTTCATGTCTTTATCTGACCGCTCGAAACGAATCAGCACTTTAAACGCTTTCATATCGAAGTCTTTATGATCTTCGCCTATGGTTGCAATATTAATCACCTTCCCCCAGAAGATCTTATCGGGAAGTGCATCAATGGTGATCCTCACGCTATCGCCAACTCCAACTTTCGCTATATCAATCTCCCTGATATAGGTTTCCGAAATAGCTACCGACATATCAGGAAGTGTAGCAATTAATGGTCTCCAAATATTAATATCCGAGTCTTTTCCATAGGTTTTACCCGACCAATCCTTGGCGAACATCACTATGCCATCTTCAGGAGTCCGAATGGTGGTTGCCGCAAGTGCCATCTGGTATTTTGCAATGCGGTCTTTAAACTCAGCCACCCGCTCCTCATACCTTCCCACTTGTATTTTAAGCCTATTCCGGTCGAGAAGGTAGTCTCGCCTGATTTTATCCACCTCAATTTCAGCTTTTTGATATCTCATCTGAGTTTTGCGCTGGTAAGCTTCCGATTCGTACTTGGATTGTTCAAGATCAATTTTCAGGTATTCCAAATCGAGTTTCGCATTATTTATTGCCTCTCTTTTTCCTGAAAGATTAACCGCACTGTCGAGTACCGCGTTACGCAAATCGGCATCAAACTTTTCCTTTTCCTGCATATTGTTACGCATTAAAGTAGCAATCTGGCTATCGTCAAGTTTGGCAATATAATCGCCCTTCTTTACCGATTTTCCCTCAAGAATTACATCAACAATTTTTAGCTGGTAAATACGCAACTGCTGGTCACGAACCTCCTCCGGAAGATTGATCTCGGTATATTTCTCGCCTTTTACTTCACCTTTACAATTAACAACTACCTCCAGGTTACCTCTTTTTACTTTGTAATTTTTATCATTCTCGGGTTTTATCCGGAGCAGGATAAAAATGACCAATCCGATTACAGCCACAACTGCAATACCGGCGATGTATTTTTTGTTCGTTAACATATCAGGTTAGTTATGAATAATTTTATCGTATTCGGCAGTAAGATTTTCTTTTTTCACAAAATCGAAGAGCGTGAGCATGCGCAAACGATAATAGTAATTCCAGTACGTTTTTACAGCAGTAATATATGATTTACGCGCCGATTCCCTGTCGTTCCTGGCAATATTGAGTTTAATAACATCAACCTTTCCGATCAGGAAACGCTGAAAGGTAACTTCAAATCCTTTTTGTGCCACGGTGTCGGCCTTTGCCGCATTCCTCACTTGTTCCGCCTGAAGGTTAAATTCCATGACTGACTGAAAAATATTCTGTTCGAAATCAATCCGCGATTGGCGAATGCGGGCATTGGCTACTTCGCGCGTTGATTCGGCCATCATTAACCGTCCTTTGCGTCGCCCCCAGTCAACCAGCGGAACATTCACCCCAAAACGTAACCGCTGACTTTGATCGGGTTGATCGTAAACCATATCGAAATTTTCCGCCGATTGGTTCAATCCATAAACGGCATACAAACTGGTATTTAACCCTGTTTCGGATTTCGCCTGAGCCACAGCTTTATCTTGTTCAAGCCGTTGCTGTTCCTGATCCAGAATATCCGGATTATTTTTTAAAGCCAGGTCTAAAGCTTCGTCAGCCCGAACTTGTAAGGTCGGAATTACAGATGGAACCTGGCAATTAATCTGGGTTTCCTTATCCATCACAAGGTAAGAATTTAGCCCCGATTGTGCTCTTTGAACTTCCAGTTTGGCGCTGCTTAAGGCCTGTTGCGCATTCAACTGACCCAATTCCAGATTTAACAATTCGTCTTGAGTAACTGTACCTACCTGGAAACGGCCTTTCCCGATTTTATACAGCGTATCGGCATTGGCCATGTTATTTTGTGCAATTTTTAGTTGAATTTGTGCATCGACCAATTCAAAAAACATCGATGTACTTTTCATCGCCAGGGTTTCCTGCGACTGGACAAACTCTTTTTTTGCTTTCTCAAATTTTACCGGTTCAATTTTCGATTGCCACCGCAATTCGTTATACCCGTTTAGCGCTTGGGAATAACCGATACTCACCGGAGTTGCCTGATAGGAAGTTTTTTGATCGCCACTCAGGTTTTTAACCATCCCCAGCTCGGAGCTTAAAAATAAGCTACCACCTGTCAATCCAATTTTTTGATTTAACTGAACGGCCACATCCGAGTTAAAATAATCGCGCAAAACGTATTCTTCTTCGTTCGTCTGAAAGTTATACTCGCGTTTACGGTAATGATTGAAATCGAGCGGAGTTGTGCTCAGGCTCAGGCTTGGCAATTTATCGGCCTTATAATACCGAAACTCCCAGTAACTTGCCAGGTACATATTTTTGTACCTGAATGCATCGAGCGATTTCTGCGATGCAATGGTAACTACCTCATTTAAACTCAAACTCAAATCTCCTTTCTGGGCATTTGCCTGCCAGAAAAATCCGAAACAAAAGATAATCAGGAATAATATTGTGTTTTTCATTGTATTTTTAATTAAATGGCAATTTGATTGTTTTATTCAGCACCCGAAACCATCCGGATTTAAATTTTCACAGTTCATCATTCCGCATTAGGCACGTAACGATTCAACCGGATCTTTATCGGCAGCCCTTTTGGCCGGCATGTAGCCAAACATGATACCCACCAAAGCCGAAACACCAAAAGCAATCACAATACTAAAAAGTGAAACGATGGTTTTGATATCAAAAAAGACTGTAATAATTTTCGAAAGCGCCACTCCCAGAATAATACCAATTATTCCTCCGGAAATACTAATTAATGTTGACTCAGCAAGAAATTGTGCAACAATGTCTTTACGCGAAGCTCCAATGGCTTGCCGTGTACCAATTTCACGAATTCGCTCCATCACCGAGGCGAGCATAATGTTCATAATTCCAATACCTCCCACAATCAGTGAAATACCTGCAATTGCACCCAGTACAACATTGAAAATCTTCTTGGTCCGTTGTTGTTGTTTAAGCAAAAGTTCGGGAATGGTAACTTCAAAATCGTAAAGTCCTGAATGACGGCGCAAAAGAATGCGTTTCACAATATTGGCGGTTGCACCCAACTGTTCGGTTTCTTTCACCTGAAGTATAATTTTATCCAACTGATTGGGGTTTTTGTCTTCAGTTGCCGACTGTGAATCTGAATCGGACACAATAATCCGGCGGCGTGCCGACGATTTCTCCACCTCATCAGCACGAACGAGCGCCCGGTTCTTAAACCGCATTAAAATGGTTTGTGCCGGAATAAATATTTTATTGTCAGAACTGCTTATCCCCATTTCATCGGATGCCGAAGCCGTAAAATCACGTCGCTCAATAACTCCAACTATTTTCAGCCAGATCTGACCACACTTGATGTGTTTGCCTATCGGATTCTCCTGATTAAAGAATACGGTTTTAATATTATCACCAATCACACAAACCGGCAAACCGGCCTCCGATTGCATTTTGTTAAAAATCTCGCCCGACTGAAGACTGATATTAAACAATTTGAAATAATTGGTATTAACACCCTCAAGTACCACCGGCTTACTTTTGCCGTCGATAATAGCAGAGTAATTGTACGAAATTACGGGACTCAGCATATTTACCGTGGGGACAACCTCTTCAATGGCTTGCAAATCGAGCAAGGTTAAGCCTCTCGAGAACTTTTTCCCTCCGGCCTTGTCGTCCTGAGTTTCAGAAGAATTTTCGTTACCGGCAGATTCTATTGGAGTGATAATGATGTTATTAACCCCAACCATTTTAATTTGCTCCAAAATCTCCTGTTCGGCTCCGTTACCAATCGCCAGCATACTGATTACCGCGGCAACACCAAAAATAATCCCCAATGCTGTCAGAATCGACTTGAGTTTATTATCGATAATAGCCTCAAAACCAATAACGATATCGTGAAAATATTTTTTAAAAATCATCTTTTCTTGTTTTAGATTTTGTGCTGATTATTTGGTTTGTATCGTTTTGGGCGACATTGCTCCAATCCCGCCCGCTGGCATAGCTTCAGGCTGCTTCTTCTGCATATCTTCCCGTTCTTTTTCAGCCTTCAACTTTGCATCTTCTTTTTCCTTTTTAATTTCCGCAAATATTTCCACTCCAACAAGTTTCAGGTCAGCACTGTTTTCTGGTTCGGTTAACCAAACCACATCGCCTTCTTTTAAACCTTTTTTAATCAAAACGTTGTTCTCGTTTTCATCGCCCAACCAAACCACTTGTTTTACCGGATTTTTTGCCCCCAGATATACAAAACGCAAACTATCGTTTTCAAAAACAGCATCGCTTGCAACCATAATGGTATCGGCAAAAGTTCCTGCCTCAATCGCATTACTGGTGGTCATGGCAGGTTTCAAATCTTTATCTTTCCCGAAAATCTTAATTTTAACTTCAAAAACTTTGGCATCGCTGTTTGGCATCGCCTGACCAATATTAGCAACCGAAATAACCTGTCCGGATAACTGTTTTGCCGGAAAAGCATCGATTCCCAATTTTACATTTTGCCCCACTTTTACTTTTGAAATATCGATTTCGTTGATGTACGTTCTCGAAATCAGGTTTGACATTTCAGGAATACTGGCGATAACCGAGTTGTAAGGACCAACCTTTGAACCGGTTTTAATGATCTCGCCCCACGGAAATTTGAAATAAGTAACAATACCCGCCTTCGGAGCAATTATCTCGAGTGAGTTAAATAACTTCTGAAGCTCTTCCGACCTTTCAAGAATTTGACGGTAGCTAATGTATTTCCGGTCAACACGATTGACTTCCTGCTTTTTCTTCAGCAGATAAGCTTTTTGCTCCTGATCTAGTTTTCGGGTAGCCTTATCTAAATCCATACTGGCTTTTTTCTGAATTGACGGTGATTCGTACACCGACTCTTCCATGATTATTTTCTTTTCAGCCAGATCGAGCCGTGCATTTACAATCACATCGCGCTGGTTGCTCAGATTCAGGTTCGAGTCAATTTTGCTGTCCTCGTATTCCGACAAGGTCTTCTCCATATCGTCTTGCGCCAGTTTAATCTGTTCTTCAACTGCCTTGTGATCAAGGGTAGCCACGTAGTCGCCCGAATCGACCACGGTGCCTTCATCAACCATATGAGTGATGGTCAACTCGTAAATACGCAGATTGCGGTCTTTCAGCTTTTCGGGAATGTCAATCGATTCAGATTTTTCAGATTCGAGCTGACCCGACGAAAAAATAAGCGAAGAGAATTCGCCACGTTTAACAGTGGAGGTTACCTGATTAAAATCGGTCTCCCCTCCCCTGAGAAAAAAATACAGTAAGATTAACACGACAGCAGAAATTGCTACAACAAGAATTCTTTTGTTATTCATGGTTTTTAGTTGTTGGGTTATTTCATTAACGCTTAAATTTAACTGGCGTACATATATAAGAATTACGTTTTATCACCTGGTTAAAATTCAGGACACTACCGGACATTCCTAAATAATGACTAGACTGTTAGTCAATATTTATGCCAAATAGGTAGTCAAAACATATGTTCTATTACATTTTTTTAGGATTCGGCTGATATTTTTTATCATTTCTAAATCAACACCCGGGTTTCACTTAAAGTTTTCTTATAGAATTTTATGATTTATTAAACTAAAAAGGCTGTAAATTAGCGAGTAGAAATGAAATCACAGATCATGCGGATACTAGTTTTAGTTATTGCCATTTTCATTGCATTGCCTGCTTTGGCTCAATATCCAACTCAGATTTCGCTGTCGGGTATTATTCTGGATACCGATTCGGTGCCTGTGACGGATGTTGCAATTATAAACGCCCGGACCGGAAAAACAGTCAGGTCGGGAATCAACGGATTTTTTCAAACAGAAATTACATCTGGCGACTCGTTGCTTATTTATCACATTGCCTTTAAAAAGCAATTCATCAACGAGAAACACAACGGCCGGTCAATTGTAGTAGAGCCTGAAATTCAGGAATTGATGCAAATAGACATTACGGACCTTGAGCAAGAAAAGAAAAACCTGGAGCAGACGATGGATGACATTAAACGAATTGCGCCGATGGAAAAGCTGTCGGGCTATGATCTGAAATCAAAACAAACACGATTCATCGAAGAAAACGGTTCTCACAACAAAGGATTCTCGCCCTTCTTCGGTCCAACAGTTCGTATCCCTATAGGAAACATTGTGCAGGTAATTTCGAAACTGGGGCGACACCAGCGGCTCAAAGAAGAGACTTCGCATTATCATTTGGTAAAAAGAAAGAAAAAAAGTCCAGCCAAACAGTAAGGAATTCATCTTTACAGCTTAAACGGGAACAAAAAAGGTGTTCCAATCGTAATTGACAGAAAAAAGATGAAACAATTAGTTTTACTTTCCGCATTCATTTTCTTCAGTTTACTGGTAAGCTCTCAACAAAAAATTGAAGTTGAGACCGGTGAAAAAAACATGTCGAAAGGCCAGCAAATGGCTGTAACCGTATTAATCCCGGAAGCCAAGCTTAGCACTGTTGAACCGCTCTGGAAAAAATATGTCAACAATCGCGGTTTTGGTGAACGTGTAGGTAATTTGGCTACACAAATTGGCAATATCTTTAAAAGCGAAGAGAACATGTCCAGCCGCGACAAGCTCAAAGTAGAAAAGAAAGAAGATGAATGGTATGTTCGTTCCATTGAAGAGGCAACAATCACCAAACATTCGATGGACATTTATGCTCGAATGACTGAACAGCCCGATGGATGCCAGTTCCATGCGTTTTTCCAATATACCGATTCTACGTTTATAAACGAATCAAACGCCGACCCGGAACGAATCCAGAACATGAAAAACTACATTCGTGATTTTGCAGTTGAAGCCTACAAAAGTGAGGTTGACAATCAAATCAAAGAAGCAAAAAAAGAAGTTTCGAGCCAGGAAGATGTACTGAAAGATATCGAGTCGCTAAACAAAAAAGAAGAGAAATCCATCACCCGTTACGAAGCAGACATTCAAGAATTAAATGCCGGGGTATTTGAAGTGGAAAGCGACATTGTAAGGCTCGACGAAGTAATTACGGCAAAGAAAGTTACCTTCACAACCTTATCAAAAAAAACACCCGAATATGGTACCGCAAAAAAAGAACTAAAAGTTTTGACTAAGGAAAAATCGAAATATTTTAACAAGGTCAAATCGTTGAAAGAGAAAATCAAATCGAAAGAACAGGATATTAAATCGGCTCAGGGAAAAATTGCAGATAATGAGTTGAAGCTCGTTCATCAGCGAATGGTTATCCAGGAAAAAGGGTTGATAGTTGAGCAACTGACACAAAAGAAAACGAACATCCAATAGCACAAAAGTTACGTTGGAAAGAAAAAAGGTCAGTCCGTTTCGCCGGACTGACCTTTTTCTGTTCTATGCAATCAACATCTTTATATCATGAATGATCGTATTTGCCAACAAATCCGCCTCAGCCATCGAAGGAGCTTCGGCATAAATCCGTATGATTGGTTCGGTATTCGATTTGCGAAGGTGAACCCACCGATCAGCAAAATCGATTTTCACACCATCAATATCGGTTACTTGTTCATGCTGGTACTTCTCTTTCATTTTAACCAAAATACCATCCACATCAATTTCAGGGGTAAGTTCAATTTTATTCTTCGAAATAAAATAATCCGGATAGGTTTGGCGCAGTTCAGAACATTTCATACCTGATTTGGCCAGTAAAGACAGGAACAACGCCACTCCAACCAGCGAATCGCGACCATAATGCGATGCAGGATAAATAATTCCGCCATTACCTTCACCTCCAATAACAGCCTGGGTGGCTTTCATCTTGGCAACTACGTTTACTTCTCCAACCGCAGCCGCGGCATAGGTTCCGCCATGCTTTTCGGTAATGTCGCGCAAAGCACGCGACGACGAAAGGTTGGAAACCGTATTTCCGGGAGTTTGGCTCAACACGTAATCGGCAATGGAAACAAGCGAATATTCTTCGTTAAACATCGAACCGTCTTCGCTGATGATTGCCAAACGGTCAACATCGGGATCGACCACAAAACCGACATCAACCCCCGATTCCCTGATAATTGCCGAAGTTTCCAACAGGTTTTCGGGAAGTGGTTCCGGAGTATGAGCGAAATGACCTGTTGCCTCGCAGTTTATTTCAACAATTTCTTTAACACCTAATGCTTTCAGTAATGCCGGAATTACAATTCCACCAACCGAATTTACTGCATCAATGGCCACTTTAAATTCAGCTTTTCTGATGGCTTCCACATCAACTAAAGCCAAATCGAGTACCTGCTGAATATGAATGTCTGAGTAATTTTTAGTAAAAACTTCGCCCAGGTCATCAACTTCAGCAAAACGATACGACTCGCTTTCAGCAATTTCAAGCACCAAAGCACCTTCAGCAGCATTTAAAAATTCGCCGTTTTGATTGAGCAGTTTCAAGGCATTCCACTGTTTTGGATTGTGACTCGCAGTGAGAATTATTCCACCCTGGGCATTTTCTTCTTTTACAGCTATCTCGGTAGTTGGGGTTGTTGCCATCCCCAAATCGACTACCATACATCCCATTCCTGAAAGTGTTGCCACCACCAGCGACTGAACCATGGGACCAGAAATACGGGCATCACGCCCCACTACAACGGTAATTGTTTGTCCCGGATGCTGCTGTTTTGCCCATTCGGCATAAGCTGCTGTATATTTTACCACATCAAGCGGGCTTAACCCTTCGCCGGGTTTGCCGCCAATGGTACCTCTAATTCCTGATATTGACTTAATTAATGTCATAATTTAGTTTTGTTATGGTGTAAATTAAATGTAAACAGTGCTTCAATTGTTAACCATACAAATATAAGTAGTTCGTTGCCTAAAATTTATTTGGGAAAGAAAAGATTGAAAATTAAAAAGGGCATCGGATCTCACCCCACGCCCTTTAAAGTTTTTTGTCAGACCAAAAGTCTAAGTCAAAAACCAAAACAAACTTATGAAAAAAAATTCCGCAATACGATTATATAACAGTTCAGAAAAGAAACACCCTTACCCCTATTTGGGCATTTTAAGAGAAGCACCCTGTTTTTAACTTATTTTAACAAAAACAAGCCAATTCTATAAAAGCAGGCCGGTCAAATTGCGGAAAACAAACTTCCGGATGATCTTTATTTAATTAAATTTGGAGATTGACACTAACTAAAAACTAATTATAAACTCATGAAATTAAATAACCGGTTAATTTTTATTACCCTTACTGCTGCTCTGGGTGGTTTTTTGTTTGGATTCGACACCGCTGTTATAGCTGGGGCCACTTCTGCGCTCGAAAAGCTGTTCAACCTTGACAAATTTTGGCTCGGGTTTACCGTTTCCATTGCCCTCATCGGTACAATCATCGGCACAATGGTGGTTGGCAAACCTGCCGATTTGTACGGCCGGAGGCGGATATTATTTTTTCTGGCCGTATTTTACGCCATCTCCGCTCTCGGCTGTGCATTCTCTTTCAGTTGGATTTCGCTGCTCTTTTTCCGTTTCCTTGGAGGAATTGCCGTGGGTGGGGTTTCGGTAGTTGGGCCTATGTATATTGCTGAAATAGCTCCGGCCAAATACCGTGGAAGACTGGTTGGGATGTTTCAGTTTAATGTGGTGCTCGGAATCCTGATCGCATACTTCTCGAACTACATTGTTGGCCTCTTTGGCTTGGGCGAGGTGGAATGGCGGTGGAAACTGGGAGTGATGGCTATTCCGTCGGTGTTGTTCTTCGTCACCCTTTTCTTTATTCCACGCAGCCCGCGTTGGTTGATCAAAATGGGGCTGATTGATGAGGCAAGGGCAGTACTCCATTCTACCGGAGAGGAATTTGTAGAGAAAGAAATTTCTGAAATCCTGGAATCCATCGAATCAGAAAAAAGAAATGGCAAAGAAGTACTTTTCAGCAAAAAATTCCGGTATCCGATCTTTCTGGCGGTTTCAATAGCCGTATTCAACCAGTTTACCGGAATTAACGGATTGCTTTATTACCTCAACGACATTTTTGCCCAGGCCGGATTCAGCAAGGTATCGGGCGACTTGCAAAGTGTGGCTATTGGCGCCACCAACCTCCTGTTTACCATGCTGGCTATGTCAATCATCGATAAAGTTGGCCGAAAAATATTGCTGCTCATCGGGTCAATTGGTACCGCGGTTTCGCTAACCGGGGTGGCATTCATCTTTTTCACCAACAGTCATCAGCATTTGTTGGTATGGCTGCTAATCAGTTATATTGCTTTCTTTGGGTTTTCGCAGGGAGCAGTAATTTGGGTGTATATCAGTGAAGTTTTTCCGAACAGTGTGCGATCAAAAGGACAGGCGTTAGGAAGTTTTACGCACTGGATTATGGCCGCCATTGTTTCGTGGGTATTTCCGGTAATGGCCGAAAAATCAGGAGGATATCCGTTCCTGTTTTTTGCAGCCATGATGCTTCTTCAGTTTTTTGTAGTGAAATTTATGTATGTTGAAACCAAAGGAAAATCACTGGAAGCACTTCAGAAAGAAATACTTAAATAGAAAACCTATACGGATGAAAACAACTAAACCCTTTTTAGCCGGAGCGGCAGTCCTGTCGGTTTTCTCTGCCGGAAGTGCGGCCCGGGTACAAACAAGTGCGGATCAAAAACCCAACATTATATATATCCTGGCCGACGATCTGGGCTACGGAGATTTAAGCTGTTACGGCCAGAAAAGATTTAAGACTCCCAACATCGACCGTTTGGCCAAAGAAGGGATGCTTTTCACGCAGCACTATGCAGGATGTACCGTTTGTGCTCCCTCACGCTCGTCACTTTTAACGGGCTTAACTACCGGACATACGCCCATTCGCGGGAATAAGTCATGGGAACCCGAAGGCCAGTATCCGATTCCGGCAAATACGTTTACCATGGCCGAAATGCTAAAACAAGCCGGATACTACACCGGCGCTTTCGGGAAATGGGGACTCGGCTTTATTGGTACCGAAGGCGACCCGAATAAACAGGGATTTGATGAGTTTTATGGATACAACTGCCAGAGTTTAGCTCACAACTATTATCCTGCCTATTTATGGGACAATCACACCAAAGTCTCCCTGAAAGGAAATTCAGGAAATCAGTTCAACGAATATGCCCCGCAACTCATTCACGACAGGGCCCTTCAATTTATCGAAAAGCAAAATCCGGCAAAGACAGGGAAGCCTTTTTTCTTGTTTTATCCGAATGTCATTCCTCACGCCGAATTACTTATTCCGGATGAAAATATACAGGAATTCAGGGGGAAATTATTGCCTGAAAAACCTTATAGGGGAACTGAACCCGGCTCAGCGAATTTCAGAACCGGAGGATATGGATCGCAGAATGAAACGCATGCCGCTTTTGCAGCAATGGTTACTTTGCTCGACAAGCAGGTAGGCGAAGTAGTGGCTAAGCTGAAAGAATTGGGGCTGGATAAAAATACAATTATCATTTTTTCGTCTGACAACGGACCTCATTTGGAAGGAGGTGCAGATCCTGACTATTTTGACAGCAATGGTGTTTTAAAAGGATACAAGCGGGATTTGTACGAAGGAGGAATTCGTGTACCCATGATTGCCTGCTGGCCCGGAAAAATTAAACCAGGCTCCACCACCAATCATGTTTCGGCTTTTTGGGATGTGATGCCAACGGTTGCCGACATTGCTGGCATTTCGGTTCCCGAAAACCTGGATGGAATTTCGTTTTTGCCCAGTTTGACCGGACAAGGAAAACAAATGCAACACGAAACGTTATATTGGGAATTTCACGAACTGAAAGGCAGGCAGGCCCTTCGGATGGGAAACTGGAAACTGGTTCGCTACCAGGCTCTGACCCCAGACCAGGCAACGACCGAGTTATACGACCTGAATTCAGATGTCGGCGAAGAAAGAAATATAGCCAGCCAACATCCGGAATTGGTAGCGAAAATGATTCGCATTCTTAACCAATCCAGAGTTTCTTCTGAGATTTTCACCTTTCAACCCGAGGTAAAAACCAACTAATGTTGTGTTAAGGCTCATATTTCTGTTTGAGACTGCTTCATCCTCGTTCCTCGTCTTCGCAGTGACGTCACTCCGAGGAGGTACGACAAAGGAGTCTAAACCGTCAATCCATTGTTAACACGACACTAGATAACAACAAAACTGAAGTTACCGACACATTTCCATAGAAACCAGAATGTCAACAAAAACGCACAGCAATTATTTGTTCTGCCATCCACAATTCTTTTTTATTTGTCGGGCGCCTGAATGAAGTGTTTTTGTATTTTTGACAGCCTAAACCCAACAAAACCTAAACCCGCGCTATGAGATTGCTCCTACTGGCTCTATTTGTGTTCCTAAACATGGGTTCCTATTCTTCAGCAAGAAAATTCCCAACTATAAAAAAATTGCAACAGGATTCTGTCGTTCATAAAAACAATGAAAATGTAATCCTGAATGTAAAAAAGGCTACCGCTCCAATCAAAATCGATGGATTAATCAATGAAGCTGATTGGGAAAAAGCAGAAAAAGCCAATAATTTCAGGCTGGTTCTGCCAGTTGATTCCGGTTTGGCAAAGTCGCAGTCGGAAGTAGTGATGACATACGACAACAAAGCCTTTTATCTGGGAATTACCTTTTTCGACACCATTCCGGGGAAACGCATCATGGAATCTTTCCGGCGCGATTTTATATTTGGAAATAACGACAACTTTCTGGCCTTCTTCGACACGTTTCTCGACCAAACCAACGGTTTTTCGTTTGGGGCATCGGTTTCTGGAGCAAAATGGGACGGCACCCAATCGAATGGTGGCGCGGTAAACCTAAACTGGGATTGTAAATGGGACTCCAAAACAACACAATATCCCGATCGTTGGGTAACCGAAATGCGTATTCCGTTTCGTTCAGTCCGTTTTAAATCGGGCACCGACAAATGGTATGTTAATTTTAGCCGGCTCGATCTGAAAACCAACGAAAAATCGGCATGGGCACCGGTGCCTCGTCAGTTTGCAACAGCGAGCCTGGCATACACCGGCGTGTTAAAATGGGAAGAACCGCTTCCAAAATCGAAAATGATGTTTTCTGTCATTCCTTATATTTTCGGGAGCGCTGCAACAAACTTTGAAGCCGGAACAAATACCACCTACCGTAAAGATTTCGGATTCGATGCCAAACTCGGAATCACCACTTCCATGAATCTGGACCTGACGTACAACCCCGACTTTTCGCAGGCCGAAGTCGATCAACAAGTGACAAACCTGGATCGGTTCGAATTATTCTTTCCGGAGAAACGACAATTTTTTCTCGAAAACAGCGATCTTTTTTCCAATTACGGATTCAGTTCCATTACCCCCTTCTTTTCGCGGCGGATTGGGTTGGATGCCCCCGTCTTAGCTGGCACGCGCCTAAGTGGCAAGCTCGGCAACAATTGGCGTCTGGGGATTCTCGATATGCAAACCGAAAAAACTACCGAACAGTTGTCGCGTAACTTCATGGTTGTTTCGCTACAACGCCAGCTATTTTCACGGTCGAATATCGGGATGATCCTGATCAACAAGGAATACATGAATGAACCCCTGAAACAAAATTTCAACCGGATAGCTGGCATCGACTACAATCTGGCAAGCAGCAACAATGCCTGGAGTGGAAAATTGTTTTATCATCGGTCTTTCAGTCCCGAAAATCCGGGAAAGCAGTACGCACAGGGAGCATCGCTGACCTACAACACCCGACGAATTCATGCATCAATGGCACAAGCCAGTGTTGGTCAGAATTACATTGCCGAAACGGGATACGTTCGCCGGACCGGGTATAACCTGTTAAATCCCGAGTTCAGCTTATTGTGGATACCCAACAAAAAGGTGGTAAGCCATGGTATTGTTGCTGAAGCCGACTATTTTTTTGATAGCGGGTACAACCAGATGGACCATGAAATGATGCTGATGTACAAATTTGAATTTAGCAACCGGACAATCCTCGATGCAGGTATTAAAGATTTTTATATCCGTCTCGACAAGGACTTTGACCCGACACATATCAGCCAAACGGTTTTAAAACAAGGAACCGAGTATTCAACAAACATCGGTTTTATTGATTTTATTTCTGACACCCGAACGATGCTTAATTACTCGGCGACGGTGGCCAAAGGAGGATTCTACAGTGGAAACATCAGTTTGGTGGAAGGCAAAATAACCTATCGCTATCAACCATTTGTAAATATGTCGGTCAATTTTTCTTACAATGACATTAATCTTCCGGCCCCGTTTAACCGTGCGAGGTTTTGGTTATTTGGGCCCAAATTGGACCTGACTTTGAGTGATAAAATTTTCTTTTCGTCGTTCGTACAATACAACGAGCAAATCGACAACATGAATATAAACCTGAGATTTCAATGGAGGTATAAGCCGGTTTCCGACTTTTTTATTGTTTACACCGACAATTACTACACGGGCACCTGGAACTCACGAAACAGGGCCCTCGTCGTCAAATTATCGTACTGGTTTAACTAATAAAAAGCCTGTAAAGAATGGGAACTAAACAAAAAATTATAATTTGCAGTCGGATTAACAGATGTTGCGATGAAAAAATTTACTTCGTATAAAATAGTGCCTGAACTAAATCTGATCATTGGTAATTACCAGGGTAATATCGGTTTAAAGGAGGTTATGCTACAGACTTATTCATTTACAATCGATCCGGATTTTAACCCTGAATTTAACGTTTTACTTGATTTTAGAAACTCTTCCGCCATCGCTTTCAGGATGGATATTGACGATTATGTGAGATTCCTAAAAAAGACTCTTATTTTAAAAAGCAAAGTAATGGTCGGAATTCTTTACTGTACGCCCAATCAGGAATATCTGCTAAAAATATACAAGGGACTTGGAAAATTTTTGAATATGGAGATTGGATATTTTATTCAATTGGAAGATTGCCTGAACTGGATGAACTTTTCTGAAACTGAAAAATCCTTTATATCGAAGACGTTAAGCAATCTAAAACACCAATCTGCAAACCTCGATCTCATAAATTCCTGAAATCCGTTTAGAATTTTTCAAAAACGCCTAATCCAAACAGCGCAAAATCGTATTTAATCGGATCCATCGGGTCAAATTCCCGAAGCCTGGCTGTAATTTCCTCAACAGCCCGCCAGTCGTTTTGGGTTCGGGTAAGCAGACCCAATTTCCGGGCAACGTTTCCGGTATGCACGTCAAGCGGAAGCATCAATGCCGATGCCGGAATCCGTTTCCACAATCCAAAATCAACGCCAGACCCATCAGTCCTGACCATCCACCTTAAAAACATATTCAATCGTTTGGCAGCCGCTCCTTTTTCAACATCCGAAACATGTTTTTCGGTGCGGTGCTCATGCTCCAATTCAAAAAATATTTTCCGGAAATGTACCAGCGCACTAAAAACAGTCCGATCAATCAAATATCCTTCAGTAAAAACCTGCTCCAACCCGCCATGGTTTTGGTAAATATTCCGAAGGGCTTTCAGAAAATAAATGCAATCGGTACCATTAAAGGTGCGGTGTTTAAAATCAGTAAAAACTATCCAATTATCTTCGGTCTCACGCTGAAGAAATTCGATGGGATTGTTTCCCATGTGTGCAATCAGCCACCTGGCATTGCGAATAATGGTTGGCCGTTGTCCCCAGGCCAGTGTAGCCGCCAGAAATCCGGCAATCTCGATGTTCTCTTTGGTGGTGAAAAGCGCCGGAACCTGAATCGGATCGGTTTCTATAAACGAAGTATGGTTAAACGAAAGAACCTTCTGGTTCAGGAAGGATTGAATATTTTCAGGAGTATCGTCCATATCAGGCTTCAATCAAACCATCTTTCATGCGGATAATACAGTCGCTTTGTGCAGCAAAACTCTCGTCGTGGGTAACAATTACCAGTGTTTGATTGAATTTGTCGCGCAAGGTAAAAAACAGTTCGTGCAGGTCCTCGCGGTTTTTGGTGTCAAGGTTTCCCGAAGGTTCGTCGGCCAAAATAACCGAAGGATTATTAATTAATGCACGCGCTACAGCCACCCGTTGACGTTCGCCTCCGGAAAGTTCTCCCGGTTTATGGTCGAGACGATGCGAAAGGCCTAAAAATTCGAGATACTCACGTGCTTTTTGCTCGGCTTCCTTTTTGGGCGTTTTGGCAATAAAAGCGGGGATGCAAACATTCTCGAGAGCCGAAAACTCAGGCAACAAATAATGGAACTGAAAAACAAAACCAATCTGGCGATTCCTGAAATCGGCCAGTTGTTTTTCGTTCATTACCGAAATATTTTGTCCGTTGATGAATATACTTCCTGAGGCTGGCAAGCTCAGTGTGCCGATGATCTGGAGTAAGGTAGTTTTGCCTGCGCCACTTGGCCCCACAATCGAATAAAGTTTTCCCGCGGGCACCTCAAGATCAATTCCCTTCAGTACCTGAAGTTCACCAAACGACTTTGTTATTTTTTCGATTCTAATCAACCGGAACGAATTTTATTAGTGGCTTTGAAAAAGAGTAAACGGATCGGAGAACGTTGTCCTAATCCATTTTAGCTTCGTTAGTAATGGTAGTTGTAATATTTTGAGTGCCCTGGCTAACATCGCTTTTAATTTCCTGAATATCTTTTTCAATATCGCTGGTATGCGTGCGGATGCCTTCCTGAATATCACTTTTGGCACCTTGAATGGTAGATTTAATATCCCGGATATCGTCGCCTAATCCTCCGCCGCTCTCATTAATTTCACGTTTAATTTCGTTAGTCGCTTTCTGAAATTCGCGCATGGCCTTACCCAACGTTTTAGCAATATCCGGAATGGCTTTGGCACCAAAAAGCAATAAGAAAACAAAAATGATCAGTACTATCTCACTTCCACCCATGATTATCAAATTAATTAGTTGATCCGAAAAAAATTTTAGCAAATATACAAACTTGTTAACCACAACGGCAACAGATGCCTCAATAAGTTTGCTGACGAAAAAAGAAGCAGGGACTTTCTCCGTTATTTCCGGAAAAAATCCCTGCTCTTAAAATTGATCTGAATCAGTTATTTGATCTCAGCTTATGCTTTTTTGAATTTCTTCATTGTATCATAAACAAATGGGGTTGCCACAAACACTGATGAATATGTTCCAACGCCAATACCAATCAAAAGAGCGAAAGTGAATCCCTGAATGGATGTTCCGCCGAACATGAAAATCGCAAACAACACAACCAGCGTACTCAATGAAGTACTGAAAGTACGACGCAGGGTTGAATTCATGGCATGATCCATATTATCATCAAGTTTCCGTTTTGGATACAGGTGAAGATATTCACGAACACGGTCATATACAATTACAGTATCGTTAATAGAATAACCGATTACGGTCAGGATAGCTGCAATAAAAGCCTGATCTATTTCCAGATTAAACGGCAGGATTCCGTAGAGTAAAGAAAATGCGCCAAGCGTGATAATCGTATCATGCGCCAATGCAACAATACCTCCCAAACCATACTGCCAGTTGCGGAAACGGATCAGAATGTAAAGGAAAATAATCACCAATGAGAAGAAAATCGCGATAGCAGCATCTTTCTTAATGTCATCAGAAATGGTTGGACCAACTTTCTGCGAACTCATCCGGTTAAGTTTAGTGAAAGTTTCTAACGAAACATCACCAATAAACCCAGCTTTTTTAAGCCCTTCGTACATCATTTCTTCTACTTCGTCATCAGCATTTTCACTTAAGTCAGCTATTTTATAAGTAGTAGTGATACGAACCTGATTGGCATTCCCAAATGATTTTACTTCAGGAGCATTGTTGTTGAATGCGGCTGTAAGTGCATTTTGCACATCACCAACCTGAACATCTTTATCGAAACGAACCACATAAGTACGTCCCCCTTTAAAATCGATACCGGCATGGAAACCTCGGGTAACAAACGAAATCAGGGAAATCGTAATCAAAACACCAGAGATTATGTAAAAGAGTTTCCTTTTAGCCAGGAATGGAATTTTGGTGTCGCGCAACCAGTTTGCTGTAATTTTAGCTGTAAAGGTGATGTCTTTATTTTTGCTCATCTGACGTTCAAAAATCAAACGTGAAATGAAAATAGCTGTAAACATGGAAGTCAGGATACCAATGATAAGGGTAGTAGCAAAACCTTTGATCGGACCTGAACCAAACAGATACAATACAACCCCGGTTAACAGGGTAGTTACCTGTCCGTCGATAATAGCCGAATAAGCTGCATGATAACCATCATGAACAGCCATACGCAATGTTTTTCCACCGTTTAACTCTTCCTGAATACGTTCGTAGATCAATACGTTGGCATCAACCGCCATACCCAAAGTTAACACGATACCTGCGATACCCGGCAAAGTAAGAACTGCTCCCAATGAAGCGAGTACTCCAATCAGGAAAAAGACGTTGACAACCAACGCAATATTTGCGGCCAGTCCGGCTTTTTTACTGTAGAAGAATAACATGTAACCCAATACCAGCAGGAAGGCAATTAAAAACGACCACATACCGCTGTTAATAGCTTCGCGACCTAACGACGGACCAACCACATCTTCAGCAATAATGATGGCAGGAGCCGGCATTTTGCCCGACTTCAGGATGTTTGCCAAGTCATTGGCTTCTTCAATACTTTCCAAACCGGTAATTGAGGAACGACCTCCGGTAATTTCGCCGTTTACATTCGGATACGACCGTACATAACCGTCGAGAACGATAGCAATCGATTTTCCAACATTCTCTTTTGTCAGACGTGCCCAAATTTTAGCACCTTCGCTGTTCATTGTCATCGATACTTCTGGAGAACTACCCATATCCGCGTAATCCTGACGGGCATCGGTAATTACATCACCTTCCAAAGGGGCGCGGCCATCACGACTGGTTACTTTGATGGCAATCAGCCGGAAGAATTTTTCATCCTCATCAATAGCTTTTGCTGTCCACTTAAATGTAAGGTTACGTGGCATCAAAGCTTTAATCTGATCCATTTTCAGATACGCATTTACAGTAGCGGTATCTTTCGAATGAGCAGTTCCAACAGCAGCTCCCGGATACAATTGACCCTGGGCGGTTGCGCTCGGCGATAAAATGGAGAACAATGGAAATTGTTTGGCCATGTCATCATTCTTTCCAACCGAAGCCGAGTCTGTTTTAGCTTTATTATCCAACTCGTTAAGCAAGCTGTTGGCCGTGTCAATAGTAGCGGCAGCCTTTACTGTGGTATCGGTTACTGCCGGAGCAACCTGAGTTTTAATAGATTGAATTTCAACCAATTTCTGATTGGCCTGGGCCAGATACTGATACACTTCGCTATTGTCATACGTTTCCCAGAATTCGAGGTTGGCAGTTCCCTGCAACAGTTTACGCACACGTTTTGGATCGTCGATACCTGGAAGTTCGACCAAAATACGGCCAGCAGTTTGTAACGGCTGAATATTTGGCTGGGCAACGCCGAAACGGTCGATCCTCGTGCGAATAATATTGAAAGAGTTGTCGATGGCAACTTTAGTTTCTTTACGCAAAACGTCCAATACTTCAGCATTGGTTGAGTTGTATTTGATCTGATCTTTTAATTCAAGGGTATTGAAAATAGAAGCCAGTTTTCCACTTGGTGATACCTCTTCGAATGCTTTTCCGAAAAGCGTAACAAAGTCTTCCTGGCTGTTTTTCTGTTTCTCAACAGCGAGTTTAATTGCCGCGCTGAAAGTGGAATCTTTGCTGAAATTCGACAGCGACTTCACCAGATCAACTACCGAAACTTCAAGAGTAACGTTCATACCGCCTTTAAGGTCGAGCCCTAATCCAAGTTCGAGTTCTTTAACTTCCTTGTAGGTGTACTTTTTAAGCCATAATAGATTAAAAACTTCTTCGCTTGACATGGAGTCAAGATACATCAGTTCTTTTTGTTTGTCGCCTTTCGCAAATTCTTTGGCTGCTTTCTCAACTTTACCCGACTGGTAAGTAAAATTTAGCTGATACACACAAATTAAACCAAGGAGGATTGCAAAAAGTCTGATTGCACCTTTGTTTTGCATTTGTAAAAATTTAAATTGTTTAGTACTGATTATTTATTTTGAGTTATTTTCTTTCGATACGCAACTCTATTCCACGCACGTAAGGTGAATACGGCAAAACGGTATTCGTACGGTATCCCGATCATTGTGGCTGATCAGAAATCAACTAAGCAAGAGGAGGCGTGTCGTCGGGACTGGCATACAGTACCCGGTTAAAAGGGAGGGAATGAAACGAACAAACGGAATGAAAAAAGGAATGCACCGCTTCGGCTTTCATCAGTTGGAATGTCCGTAAATTATAATATTTCAGTAAAAATTTATCCTGAGAACAAGCAAACCGAAAACGAACAGAAAACTCTGTGCCTAAGGTCTTTAAATTAAAGGTAGGTACCTGAGTCAGAAAAAAGGTTTTATTGGCTTCTGTTTCGTCAGGCGAAGGAATCTGGTGAATTTTATCGGATAACCTTTGGTCGGCAGCATGTACCATATCAAAAATAGCCGCAGCACCAACCAAGACCAGTAGCAGGCTCAGTCGCATCAATAGGCTTTTCGACAGGTATTTTTTCCAACACATACGTTTCATTTTCAGCCGCCAAATATATTTATTTTTTCCGAATATAAATGGCTCATTTTCCTGCTTTCGGGCAGACTAAAAATTCCGGAACACTATCGTTTTTTTCGAATAATCAATTACACATTGGTATTGCATCAAAATATCGCCACCCAATAGCCCGGCAATTCGGTATTCTGTGTATTTTCCATAAATATCGTTCACATGGTTGAGATCGATTAAAGCTACTTTCTGGTCGGTTATCGACAATTCGCCAAATCGCAAATAGTACATTTTACCAACCGATGTTTCCATCATTCCCTGGTTAATCCCGGCACTTTGGTAATCGTCTTCATTATCCGAATCAACAATTTCATAATACGGGTGCAAGTTTACATCCAATACCGTTTTTGATGCGCCAGTATCAATGATCCAATAAACAGGAGTTTCTTCGTTAAATCGACCTTCAACCAGAATATGATAATTATCGCGTTCCAGTTCTATAATTTGCAGGGGTATTTCAATCATCAGCCGGTTTGTAATTATAAAAAAAGCTCCGGCTAAATTGCCGGAGCTTCAAATATAGATGATATTGTTTGTTTGCGCTATAAAACTTACAGAATATTCATGCCGTCAACAACGTCCATGATTTCTTTAACAGCAGCAGCCGATTCAACCAACAAAGCTTGTTCGTCAGCAGTAAGTTTAACTTCAACAATTTTCTCCACACCGTTTTTGCCCAATTTAACTGGTACTCCAACGAATACATCGTTCAAACCAAATTCGCCTTCCATTTTCACGCAACATGGGAAAATGCGTTTCTGATCCATCACGATAGCTTCAACCATTTGAGCAGCAGCCGAACCCGGCGCATACCAGGCCGAAGTTCCCATCAGGTTAACCAATTCGCCACCGCCTTTTTTGGTACGGTCGATAATTTTGTCCAAAGTATCTTTGTCGATCATTTCAGTTACGGGGATACCTGAAACGGTAGTATAACGGGGTAGTGGAACCATGGTATCGCCATGTCCACCCATCAGCAATGCCTGAATATCGCGTGGTGATACGTCCAAAGCTTCAGCAAGGAAAGCGCGGTAACGGGCAGTATCCAAAATACCAGCCATACCCAATACTTTGTTTTTGCTGGTTTTCGAAACCGCATAAGCCACGTAAGTCATTACGTCAAGTGGGTTCGAAACAATGATAATGATCGCGTTTGGCGAATATTTAATTACATTTTCGGTAACATTTTTCACGATACCGGCATTGATTGAAATCAAATCGTCGCGGCTCATTCCTGGTTTACGTGGAACTCCCGAAGTGATAACAACTACATCAGAATCAGCTGATTTCGAATAGTCGTTGGTTGATCCAACCAAACGGGTGTCATAATAATTAATGGGAGCAGTCTGCCACAAGTCCAATGATTTTCCTTCTGACAATCCTTCTTTAATATCAAGTAAAACTACTTCGCTTACAATGTTTTTTTCGGCTACAATCTGCGCACAGGTAGCTCCAACATTTCCGGCTCCAACAACTGTTACTTTCATAATTGTGTTTTTATGGATTATTGTTTTTTTTTATTCCGCATGCAAAGATAAAAGGTATTTTGAATTGATGACTTAAATTCACACTCGTTTAACAATTTAGTAAAAAATCAATCAATCAGTTTGTTACAGGCATACATTAAGCTGAATTTTGCCTGATTTTTATCACAATTCCGTCTGATTTCGGGCTTACGGCCAATTGGTTCAGTTGTAAAAATTCTTAAGTTCCAAAAATATTTTTCCGGTTATTTACCGTTACTTTGCTGCGGAATGCCTGAATAGATAAACTTTTTACCTTAAAAGGGGTTTAATTACAAAAACTAAAAAAATAATTATGGCAGACAGATTATCTGATCCTATTGGCCGGTTGATGGGCCTTCGGTATAAATCACATCCCTGGCATGGAGTTTTTATCGGGAAAGATGCTCCAGAAAACGTAGTCGCATTTATAGAGGTTGTGCCAACTGATACCGTAAAATATGAGATTGATAAAGAAAGTGGTTTTCTGAAACTTGACCGCCCTCAAAAATACTCCAATGTAGTACCAGCACTGTATGGATTTATTCCCCAGACTTTTTGCGGCGACACCGTGGGCAAATTCTGCATGGAAAAAACAGGGAAAGCCGGAATAAAGGGCGATGGCGACCCAATTGACATTTGTGTGCTGACCGAAAAAACAATAGCACACGGCGATATTCTGGTTGATGCCCGGCCGATCGGCGGATTCCGAATGATTGACGGGAATGAAGCTGATGACAAAATTATTGCCGTTTTAACAAACGACGTCGTTTACAGCGAATACAAAGATTTATCGGATCTTCCGGATATTGTTGTTGAACGATTGAAACACTATTTCCTTACCTACAAAGATATGCCCGGGAAAGTGAGTAACACCGAAATAACCCACATATACGGCGTTGAAGAAGCCCTGGAAGTTATTAAATGCTCCATTTCGGACTACCAGCAACGTTTCGACAATATTGGCAAATTACTGTAACCGAAAAATTCGGGTACAACTTAATCGGATAGCATTGCTCCTGCTTTTGTCAAAAGGTGGGAGTTTTTATTTCCTCTCGAGATTGAGGTAAGAATAATTGAAGTTGTTCTTTTCATCAAAAAGATCTTCCCTGAAGAATTCTTTCCATTCCGAATAGTTGATCTCCGGGAAATAAACATCCGCATCAAAGTCCTGATGAACTAAAGTCAGGTAAAGTTTCCCGGCAACCGGGTAAAACTGACGGTAAATCATTCCTCCACCAATAATAAATGCCTCTGTTTCATTTTTCACAGCCTCAACCGCCTCTTCAATCGAAAGAACCATTTCACAACGATCAAATTTTTCGTCCGGATTGTCGGTAATCACAATATTCCTTCGGTTAGGCAGAGCTCCCTTGGGTAACGATAACAGCGTATTGCGCCCCATGATAACCGGATGGCCCGTTGTGATTTCCTTAAACCGTTTTAAATCGTTGGGGAGATGAAACAGCAGGTCGTTATTTTTTCCGATGGCAAAATTTTGTGCAATCGCAACAATGATTGAAATATTTTTATGTATCATATTCAGAGCAAACTAAATTTAAGATCAAACAAATCAAACAGCAACTTTCCCCGCAATATGCGGATGCGACTGGTAACCAACCAGTTCAAAATCTTCATATTTGAAATCAAATATACTTTTCACATCCGGATTAATCTTCATGAAAGGGAGCGGGTAAGGTTCTCGAGACAATTGCACTTGCACTTGCTCCATGTGATTGGAATAAATGTGAGCATCACCCAAGGTATGGACAAATTCACCTGGCTGAAGATCGCATACCTGAGCCATCATTAAAGTTAATAAAGCGTAGGAGGCAATATTGAAGGGCACTCCTAAAAAAATATCGGCGCTTCGCTGATACAACTGGCACGATAATTTTCCATCGGCTACATAAAACTGAACGAGAATATGGCATGGAGGAAGTTGCATCTGATCAATTTGTCCCACATTCCAGGCACTGATTAAATGCCGACGCGAATCGGGGTTATTCTTCAGGCTATTCACCACCTGGCTAATTTGGTCAATATGTCCACCGTCGGGAGTTGGCCACGACCGCCATTGATAACCGTAAACAGGGCCAAGATTACCATTTTCATCGGCCCATTCATCCCAGATTCGTACTCCGTTTTCTTTAAGGTATTTAATATTGGTATCGCCGGTCAAAAACCAAAGCAATTCGTGAATGATCGACTTTAGGTGTAATTTTTTGGTAGTTAGTACCGGAAATCCATCTGCCAGGTTAAATCTCGACTGGTAACCAAAAACACTAATCGTTCCTGTGCCTGTCCGGTCATTTTTTTTAACCCCGGTTGAAAGGACATGCTCTAGTAAATCAAGATATTGCTTCATTTTTTTATGCCTTTTTATCTGGCGGCAAGGTAAAAAGTTTTCAGCAGAAATGCCAAGTGAGATTTAAAAGAAAGCAGATCGTTTTCATTAAGTATTTGAAAACGATCTGCTCATATTTGGTTAAGATTCGATAAAATCCAGCGATTCAGATCTTTTAGATTGCGGCTTTTTCGGTGTGTTTGTATTTAAATGCAAATGGGAAAATTAATCCAAGAACCAGCGCGTATCCGGCAAAGACTAACCAAATGGTAGGCCAATCGCGCACTCCCTCTTTGGTAAACATGTCAACAACCAGTCCGCTGCCATAACCGCCAAGCGTTGCCCCTACCCCATTGGTAACCAGCATGAAAATTCCCTGAGCACTTGCACGGTACGACGAAGGAACTTCTTTTTCGACAAACAATGAACCGGAAATGTTGAAGAAATCGAATGCCATTCCATAAACGATCATGGAAAGCACAAGCAGGTACAAGCCGCTCCCCGGATCTCCGATACTAAACAAGCCAAAGCGTAAAACCCAGGCAAATATACTGATAATCATTACCTTTTTAATGCCAAATCTTTTCAGGAAGAATGGGATCGTTAAAATAAATAGTGTTTCAGACATTTGCGAAATCGAGAGCAAAACGATGGGGTGTTTCACACCAAATGTATCAGGATGGGTAAGTGTAAAACTGTCGAGAAACAGGTTCCCGAAGGCATTCGTAATTTGCAATGCTGCCCCCAAAAACATGGCGAAGAGAAAAAACACGGCCATTTTACTCTGTTTAAATAACACTAAAGCGTCGAGCCCAAACCTTGCTGCAAGTGTTTTCTTCTGCTTCGATGCCGTTGGCTTACATTCAGGAAGTGTAAACGCATACATACCCAAAGCAAGTGATGATGTAGCACTAAAAACTAACTGCATATGGCTCGATTTCCAACCGAATAAATCGACGACCCACATGGCCGCAATAAAGCCTACAGTTCCCCAGACCCGAATCGGCGGAAAATCCTTAACCACATCATATCCTTTTTGTTCCAGAACGACATACGAAACCGTGCTGTTCAATGCGATGGTGGGCATATAAAACATCGAATTTAAAAGCATCACATAAAAAAACACATCAGGATTGGTTACCGTTGAGGCCCAAAAAAGCAAAGCGGCACCGGTAAAATGACATATGCCAAGTAGTTTTTCAGCATTAATCCACTTATCGGCAATAATGCCCATGATGGCAGGCATAAATAACGAAGCGATACCGAGGGTTGAAAAAACAGCACCGATTTGTGCCCCGCTAAATCCTAAAGTTCCTCCCAAATAACCACCAATAGAAATCAACCATGCTCCCCAAATAAAAAACTGAAGGAAGTTCATGACAATTAAACGATTTTTAATCCCCATAATTTTTGTCTTTGATTATTCTTTTATGCGACGGTTGATTTCATCCCTGATAGCCGAGGCTTTTTCATAGTCTTCGGCATGAATGGCATTGTCCAGCATTTGTGTAAGTTCGGCTGAAGTATATTTGTCGTATTCATGTTTTCCCCTGACTGGCTCATCAGCGGTTGACTGGTGCCATTCTTCCTGACTGTGTTCATTCTCGAATTCGATAACAATACCAGCACGTTCGAGTATTTCTTCGGTAGTATATATCGGACAGTTGAACCGGAGCGAAAGGGCCACAGCATCCGAAGTCCGCGAATCGATAACAATTTGTTTGTCGCCCCTGTTACAAATCAGCTCCGAATAAAAAATCCCTTCTTCCAGCTTATAAATAACAATTTCTGAAATCTCTATATCAAACGCTAACGCCATCTGCTTAAAAAGATCGTGTGTAAGCGGACGCGGAGGTTTTAAGCCTTCGATTTGTATAGCAATAGACTGAGCTTCGATAGGCCCTATAATAATAGGAATTCTCCGGTCACCATCTTCTTCAGCCAATACCAAAGCATAAGCCCCTGATTGCGACTGACTAACCGACAGACCTAATATATTGAGTTTAACTTTTTGCATTCACTTCTTCATTTCTTCGCTACGGGTAACAAATATAACAATTGTTTTACATTCTCGGCGGCTAAATTTATCATTAACATTTGACATTCCAAAGCGCGCTACAATGGATAAAACATGCAATGAATTGGAATTCAAACAGAAAATAATTCAGAAAAATCAACACAAGCATTTGGCGGTCACTTAAAATTATATACTTTTGCAGTCCGAAAGATTTCGAGCAGGCCCAATAAGTGGTAATTGAATGATTCCCGCCTGCCGGAAGAAATATTAAAACACATTGAAATGTACGCAATTGTAGAGATTGCCGGTCAGCAAATGAAAGTTGAAAAAGGCCGGAAGATTTATGTACACCGTTTGGAAAATGCCGAAGGCGAAACTGTTGTTTTTGACAAAGTTCTTCTGGTTGACAACGAAGGTGCTGTAAAAGTTGGAACTCCAAGTGTTGAAGGTGCAAGCGTAACAGCTACTGTAGTTGAGCACGTTAAAGGAGATAAAGTATTGGTCTTCAAAAAGAGAAGAAGAAAAGGTTACCAGAAAATGAATGGTCACCGCCAGTACATGACCAAAATTCAAATTGAAGAAGTAATAGGATAACATTAAAAAAAATTTACCATGGCTCATAAGAAAGGTGCGGGTAGTTCAAGAAACGGACGCGAATCGGAAAGCAAAAGACTCGGCGTAAAAATATACGGCGGTCAGGCTGCAACAGCTGGTAACATTATTGTTCGCCAGAGAGGTACTTCACATCATCCAGGTTTAAATGTTGGTATGGGTAGAGATCATACCTTATTTGCCCTGATTGACGGAACTGTTGTTTTCAAAAAAAGAAGAGACAACAAATCGTTTGTTAACGTTGAACCTGTAGTTGCTGCAGAAGTTAACTAAGACGATAAAAGATATTCGTTGAATAATCTCCTGCTTTTCCGAAGGCAGGAGATTTTTTTGTTTTAAATTTGTCGGTCTAAAAAAAATAAAATACACCGAAAATGCTCAATCTGAAATTTATACAGGAAAATCCGGAATTGGTAATTGCAAAACTGAAAAAGAAACATTTTAATGCTTCTGAAATCGTTGGACAGATCACCGGATTATCGGCAAAGAAAAATGAAATACAGGCCAGCGCTGACCAGTGCAAAGCCGAAATGAATAAAATTTCGAAAGAAGTTGGTTTGCTGATGCGCGAAGGCAAAACACATGAAGCTGAAGCCGCAAAAAAGCGTACTGCCGAATTGAAAGATACCATCAAACAACTTGACGAAGATTTTGCCCAGATAGATAAAGAAGTTTTCAATTTACAGGTTCTGCTTCCCAATCTTCCTTCCGATCTGGTTCCTGAAGGACGCACTCCTGAAGATAATCTCGTGGTGAAAAGTTACGGAGAAATTCCGGTTTTACCCGAAAACAGTGTTCCGCATTGGGAACTAACCAAAAAATACGACATTATTGATTTCGAATTGGGCGTTAAAATCACCGGGGCCGGATTTCCTGTTTACAAAGGGAAAGGAGCACGCATTCAACGAGCGTTGATCAACTTCTTTCTGGATGAAGCCCGTAATGCCGGATATCTCGAAATACAACCACCATTAATGGTGAACGAAGACTCGGGCTTCGGAACCGGACAGTTGCCTGACAAAGAAGGACAAATGTACCACGCCACCGAAGATAACCTGTATCTGATCCCGACTGCCGAAGTTCCGGTAACCAACCTTTACCGCGACGTGATTGTGGAAGCCAAAGATTTGCCAATAAAAAATACCGCGTACAGCGCTTGCTTCCGCCGCGAAGCTGGTTCGTACGGAAAAGATGTTCGCGGATTGAACCGCTTGCACCAGTTCGACAAAGTGGAGATTGTGCAGATTGCACACCCCGACAATTCCTATGAATTACTCGATCAGATGGTAGCCCATGTTGAGAGCCTGGTTAAAAAACTGGAATTGCCTTACCGCATCCTCCGCCTGTGTGGTGGTGATATGAGCTTTACCTCAGCTTTGACCTATGATTTTGAAGTGTTCTCGGCAGCCCAGGAAAAATGGCTCGAAGTCAGTTCGGTTTCCAATTTCGAATCGTTCCAGGCCAACCGGTTGAAATTGCGTTACCGCGACGAAGCCACCAAAAAACCTGTCATTGCACACACCCTCAACGGAAGTGCTTTGGCTTTGCCACGAATTCTTGCTTCAATTCTCGAAAACAACCAGACTCCTGAAGGAATCCGAATTCCAAAGGTTTTGATTCCGTATTGCGGGTTTGAGATGATAGATTAAAAAATATTTTCTGACAAAATAGACATAGAGGCTGTTCGGTTTTACTACCGTAACAGCTTCTTTTTTTTGTAAGTTTGAAATCGACAACCAAACTTACTGAATACAGCAACTAACCAAATACTATTCCGATGAACACAACAAAAACCTTAACCTTGCTGGGACTCTGTTCTGCAAGCATCTTTCCGGCCTGCACCAAACAGGCGCCCAAACAAACCCGCCCAAACATCATTTACATCATGAGCGACGATCATGCTTACCAGGCTATCAGCGCTTATGGGCATGGGTTGAACAAGACGCCGAACATCGACAGGCTGGCCAAAGAAGGAGCAATCTTTTCCAGGGCCTGTGTCTCCAACTCGATTTGCGCACCCAGCCGCGCAGTGATGCTTACCGGGAAACACAGCTTTGTGAATGGGAAAGTTGATAACATGTTTCCGTTTGATTGGAATCAGGATAATTTTCCGAAGCAATTACAAAAAGCAGGATACCAAACTGCGATGATCGGAAAAATCCATTTGGATGGGCTGCCTCAGGGGTTCGATTATTCGATGGTTTTACCCGGGCAAGGTCAGTACTATAACCCTGATTTTTTGATCAATGGCGAGAAACAACGTATTGAAGGTTATTGTACCGAAATTACCACCGAATACGCCCTGAAATGGCTCGATCAGATGCGCGATAAAACCAAACCGTTCTGCTTGTTGTATCACCAAAAAGCGCCACACCGAAATTGGCTGCCAGCGCCTAAATATGTGAACATGTACGATGATACCACTTTTGTGCCACCTGCAACTTATTACGACGATTACGCCGGACGGGGTACTGCGGCAAAAACACAGGAAATGAAAGTGGACGGGCATGGCATGTGGGGCCACGATTTCAAACTGATTGTCGATCCCAAAGGAGACACTACTGAGTTTATACATGACCTGAAACGAATGAACCCCGAACAGCGCGCCAACTGGATGGATGCGTACGAAAGCGAAAATCAGGAATTCCTGAAAGCCAAACTGACCGGAAAAGCGCTGGCCGAATGGAAATACAACCGCTACATTAAAGATTACCTGCGCTGCATCCAATCGGTTGACGATGGTGTCGGGGAAGTATTGGATTACCTCGACAAAAACGGTCTGGCCGAAAATACGATCGTAATTTATACTTCCGATCAAGGATTTTACCTGGGCGAGCACGGCTGGTTCGACAAACGTTTCATGTACGAAGAATCCTTCCGTACACCATTGTTAATTCGCTATCCAAAAGAGATTAAGCCCGGGACAAAAATAAACAAGCTGGTTCAAAACCTCGATTTTGCACCTACTTTTCTGGATTATGCGGGCATCGAAATTCCAAAAGAAATGCAAGGCGAATCGTTCCGAAAATTGATTTCAGGAGAGACCAACGAATGGCGCGATGCGGTTTATTACACGTACTACGAATATCCATCGGTACACATGGTCAAACGGCATTATGGAATTGCCACCGAACGCTACAAGCTGATTCATTTTTATTACGATGTAGATGAATGGGAAATGTATGACCTTGAAAAAGATCCCTCGGAAATGAAGAGTGTGTACAACGATCCGGCTTATGCCGATGTACAGAAAATGATGCACGAACGCCTGACTGAACTTCGCACGAAGTATGGCGATTCGGACGAGCTGAACCAGAAATTTATCGATCAGGCGACCAGAAAGAATTAAACCGGAATATTCGTTTCTCCTGAAGGAATAATAATTAAAGGAACATACAAAGGCTGTTTTGGCATTTTGCTGAAACAGCCTTTTTTAGTTACGGTGTGTTGTCGTTTTTAGTCATTCAGGGCGAACGAAGCATTCCGCAATAAATTCTCTTACGCAACCAAACTTCACGATCCGGCATCCTTATAAATAGTCAGAAAATAAGGACATGAGAAAATTTTACTTTTGGGGCATTGTGTTTCATTGTGTATGGATAAACTTTTCTGTAGCACAGGTGCCGGGCAGCAAGTTGTTCGACAACTCCAGGATTCATGAAATAAAAATAATATCACTCAAAGAGGACCTGCGCGACACCCTGGAATCCAACTACGTTTTGTCTTTCGGGATGAACCAGATTCAGACCCGCAAAATCCCTTACGCAGCGGCAAAACTAATTATTGACGGAACGAATCTGGATTCGTTGGGAATACGGTACAAAGGCTTTAATTCGTGGTGGCACTCCGTGAAGAAGCCCATTAAGATTGACATTAACGAATACAAATCTGATCAGCAATACGATGGGTTGAAAAAATTCAATCTGCACAACGGTTCTGGCGATCCATCATTTATCAGGGAAAATATCAATTATAACATCCTGCGAATACTGGGCATCAAAGCGCCAAGAACGGCTTATGCAAAAGTATTTATTGACAATACCTATATGGGGCTGTACCGAATTATAGAACAGATAGATAACACGTTTCTGGATACCAATTTTGGGAACCACGATGGCAATTTATACAAACAAGAGGGTAAAGGTACCGCTGGCTTTTCGTTGGCCTGGCTAGGAAGTAACAAAGAAGCCTATTACGCATCCATTTCACTCGAGAATCATGAGAATAAAAACGATTGGTCGGAATTTATTCACTTCCTCGATATTTTGAATAACACACCTGACAATCAATTTCGGGAAGCGATACTGCCTATATTCGATGTTGATGAATTTTTACAGATACTGGCTTTTGATATCGCGGTGAACAACCTGGATTTCTACGGAAATTCAGGACGCAATTACTACCTGTACAGTCATAACGGCAAATTTCACTGGATTCCATGGGACTACAATTTATCGTGGCAGGATGGCGAAACCCCCATAGATATTAACCCATCGGACTATCCGGTACTGATCAAACGAATTTTGCAGGTTCCTGAATTTCACGACACGTTTCTTCGTAAATATTGCAACGTAAAAACGTACCTTTCTTCCACTTCTATCAATAATTTAATTACTACTGAAACTGCAACAATCGGTACCCTTTTGGAACAAGATCCTTATTTGGATTATCCTTTTGAGGCATTTCAGAAAAACGTGAATGAAGCATGGCAGCAGATTTCAGGTCTTAAACCTTTTGCTGCCAAACGACATACTGACATTTCAAACACGCTTGATAATCAGCATATAAATTGTACGGTTTCGGCTGAAACGCCACCACAAAGCCAGAATCTGTTACAGCTATACCCTATACCCGCCGACAATTGGGTGAATATTGGTTTATTCCCCAATCAGGAAGTTACTGTTTCGCTTAGTAACAATAGCGGACAATTGGTAATGACCGCAACGCTGTTCGAAAAGGGAACACTGGATATTTCGGCATTGGCACCCGGCTGCTATGTTGCTAAAGTTAATGTCGGCAGGAAAGTGTATTCAAAGTTGCTATTAGTCAATCATTAAGAGACCTCGATTGGTAATTGTGGTTCAGGATTTAAACAGTCCATTTGATCCATCAAATCTCTGACTCTTTTTCGGAATTATCGGATATATGGTTGATTTGAATAGCAACGGCATTTATGCCGTTGAAAGATGAATAATCCGTATTTCGGCTTTAGCCTAAGCATTCAATTATTTCGGCTAAAGCCGGGATTTGTCTGTTTCTCATTTTCCCCAGACCTAAAGGTCGGGGCTATTCATAACCTATAAACCGATAATTCTGTTCTTTTTTCTGTTCCATCTTCAATGAACGCGCCTCCACCCAAAAACGGATTAAAGTAGTTCCAATTTATTTTGTTGGGGGAATGCATACAGGCTGTATGTTTTCTTATCTTTAAGCAAACTGAAAGTGCTATGAAACTTCCGAATTTTGTCAAAAAAGATAGCTGGCTTGAGCCCTTTGCATCAACCATTATTTCGCGTCTCCAAAAAGCTCAGGCTTTAGAACTGGAAATTCTGCAAGGTAAAAAACTGGCTGATTTTGCCCAGGGACATCAATGGTACGGCCTTCACCGGGAGAAAAAACAGTGGGTCATTCGCGACTGGGCACCCAACGCCACAGCCATATTCCTAACCGGCCAATTTAACGACTGGCAGGAACTTCCGGAGTATGCACTCCAACCAACAGGCGCTGGAAATTGGGAACTTCAGCTTCCGGCCGAAATGATGAAACATGGCGACTTATTTGCCTTTTCCATTCATTGGGAAGGCGGACAAGGCAAGCGTATCCCGGCATGGGCGAACCGCGTTGTTCAGGACGATTACACCAAAATGTTTAATGCGCAGGTTTGGGCCCCCGAAAAAAACTATACATGGAAAAATGCTGGATTTCGACGTACCTCTGAAGCGCCGCTCATTTACGAAGCCCACATTGGCATGGCTGGCGAAAGCGAGCGGGTACATACCTACAACGAGTTTCGCACCGATATTTTGCCCCGCATAAAGAAAGCAGGATACAACACCATTCAGTTTATGGCCATTCCGGAACATCCGTACTACGGAAGTTTTGGCTACCATGTATCCAGTTTTTTCGCCCCGTCGTCGCGATTTGGCACTCCCGAAGAATTGAAACAATTGGTTGACGAAGCGCATGGTTTGGGAATCTCGGTAATTATGGACCTGGTGCATTCGCATGCCGTTAAAAACGAAAACGAAGGTTTGGGAAAATACGACGGCACACGTTGGCAGTTTTTTCATGATGGCCCCAAAGGCGAACACCCTGCCTGGGACTCGTATTGTTTCAACTACGGAAAACCTGAAGTCATTCATTTTTTACTATCCAACATCCGTTACTGGCTCGAAGAGTTCAAGTTTGATGGGTTCCGTTTCGATGGGGTAACCAGCATGTTGTATTTCGACCACGGCTTGGGAAAAGCATTTACCTGTTACGACGATTATTTTAACGACGGACTTGATCAGGACGCCTTTTCCTATTTCATACTGGCCAATCGGCTGATACACGAAATTAACCCGAATGCGCTTTCCATTGCCGAAGAAATGAGCGGGTTACCCGGTTTAGCAACCCCTTCTGAAGATGGAGGATTAGGCTTTGATTTCCGCATGGCTATGGGCGTTCCCGATTTTTGGATCAAATTGATTAAAGAAGTCCCGGACGAAAACTGGGATGTTGGGTACATCTTTCATGAACTAACCTCGAAACGGCTTGACGAAAAAGTGGTGAGTTACGCCGAATCGCACGACCAGGCTTTGGTAGGCGACAAAACCATCATTTTCAGGTTAATCGACAAGGAAATGTATTTCAGTATGCGCAAAGACCAGCCCAACCTGACGGTTGAACGTGGCATTGCCCTGCATAAAATGATTCGGCTGGCAACCTTGAGCTGTGCCGGTGGCGCTTACCTGAATTTTATGGGCAATGAGTTCGGTCATCCGGAGTGGATCGATTTTCCGAGGGAAGGAAATAACTGGTCGTATGCACATGCCCGTCGCCTCTGGAGCCTGGAGGACAACAAAGACCTGAAATACTGCTGGTTGTCTGATTTCGACCGAAAAATGATTACCCTGATAAAAAAAGAAAAAATTATCGAAATTCCCGAAGTGAATTGGGTTTACGATCATAAAGAAAACCAAATACTGGCTTTTTCGCGCGGCGATTTTTTATTTGTGTTTAACTTTAACCCAACACAATCGTTTGCAGATTATGGCATCCCGATGACACCGTCGAAATATAAAATTGTTTTGAATACTGACGAACACGAATTGGGAGGGCATAACCGGATCGACAGCAGCTTAGTTTATGCCACCATACATGAAAACGGTCAAAAGAGTCGGCACTGTCTGCGTTTGTATTTGCCTGCACGAACTGCGATTGTCCTGAAAAAAACAAAAGCAGAGGTCTAGTATTTAAATTCATAAGCTGCAATATTTCGTCACAAATTGTCGAATTTTCAAATTACTGCAATGTCCTTTTTTACAGAAATACAAATCCCAGAATTTCCTTGGAAAATGGATTATTCGAAGAGTATGATGCTCATGGGCTCTTGCTTTTCGGAGAATATCGGGCAAAAGTTGATCGACCTTAAATTCAAACTGGATATGAATCCGTTTGGCATTCTGTATAATCCGGAGTCGATTGCCAACAGCCTGAAAATCTTGCTCCAAAAACGTATTTTTACTGAAGGTGATCTGTTCAACGATCAGGGTTTGTGGAACAGTTTTTACCACCACAGCCGATTTTCTGATACCGATCGCCAAATTGCCCTGAAAAAGATAAACAGCCGAATTCTGTCGTCGCACGAATTCATGAAAACAGCCGATTTTCTGATCATAACCTTTGGCACAGCTTGGGTTTATGAATTCAAAGAAACCGGGGAAATAGTTTCCAACTGCCACAAAGTACCTGCATCGGAATTTAAACGGTTCAGGCTGGGGGTTTCTGAAATTACAGAAACGTACCGCGAATTGCTGGAGCAAATCTGGAAAATTAATCCGGCAATGAAAGTCATTTTTACGGTTAGTCCGATTAGGCACTGGAAAGACGGAGCCATTGAAAACCAGGTAAGCAAAGCCACCTTGCTGCTTTCTGTTGATCGGTTAATAACAGGGTTTGGAAACCGGGTTTGCGGATATTTTCCATCGTACGAAATTATGATGGACGAATTGCGTGATTACCGTTTTTATGCCGAAGACATGCTTCATTTAAGCCCGGTAGCCACTGACTATATTTTCGACAAGTTTAGTAAAGTGATGCTCTCTAAAAAAAGCGATACCGTTTCGAAAAGTGTCCTGAAAATAAGAAAAGCATTTGAGCACCGTCCGGTTAATCCAAAAACGGTAGCGTTCAAAAAATTTATTCAGCAAAACCTACTTCAAATCAATCAGTTGATCAAACAGTATCCGTATCTCGATTTTTCTGCGGAAGTGTCTCATTTTGAAAGGGAACTGGCTCTATTTAAAAATGACCGAAATTTATGAAAGTGCTCATGTTTGGGTGGGAATTTCCGCCGCATATATCCGGGGGATTAGGCACGGCCTGCTACGGACTGACCAAGGCATTGGCACAATTCAAAGATGTTGAAATAACATTCGTGGTGCCCAAAGCATGGGGAGACGAAGATCTGCCGGGAATTACACTGCTGGGCGCTGGCGAAGTCCCTGTCATTCATAAACAGGTTCAGTTTCCGGATACCGATTCAAAAATTGAATATTACGAACTGCATGCCGGATTGATCCCTTACCTGGGTACCAGCGAGTTTTACGAATTAAAGTCAAAAGTTACTACCGGTGAAAAACGACTGGCAGAAGTTGATCCGGAAGGGAAATTTATTTTCGGCGGCGATTACGGCCAAACGCTTTTTCAGGAGATCCGCTATTATAGCCTTGTTGCCGAAACACTTGCACGCGAGCTGAAGTTTGATGTCATCCACGTGCACGATTGGATGACTTTTCCGGCAGGAATCGCAGCCCAGCGCATATCGGGCAAGCCACTGGTGGTTCATATGCATTCCACCGAATTCGACCGGAGCGGACTGCATGTAAACCCGGCAATCTGCGCGATCGAAAAAGACGGATTGATGGCGGCCAAACAGGTCATAGCGGTTAGCCATTTGACCCGAAATATCCTGATCGGGAATTATTCTATCGCGCCCGAAAAAATAAGCACCATTTACAATGCCGTTGAACCGGTTGGTTATAGGGAAAGGCTGAAACCTAAAAAATCGGGGAATGAGAAAATCGTTACTTTTTTAGGCCGGATAACCATGCAAAAAGGGCCCGAATACTTTATCGAGGCCGCCAGCCTGGTACTTCAAAAGATGGGAAATGTACGGTTTGTGATGGCTGGCAAAGGCGATCTGCAAAATGCAATGATCAATCGGGTTGCCGAATTAAACCTTTCTGCCTGGTTTAGTTTCCCAGGTTTTATTCGCGACCACGAAGTTACTGAGCTCTTTCGGCAAACCAACGTTTTTATTATGCCATCTGTGTCAGAACCATTCGGGATTGTCGCGCTGGAAGCCATGCAGGCTGCGGTTCCGGTAATTGTTTCCAAACAAAGCGGCGCTTCCGAAATTCTCCGGAACGTAATAAAAATTGATTACTGGGATGTAAACGCCATAGCAGAAGCCACCCTTAGCCTATTGAGCGATAAAGAACGTTCGGATAAACTGCGGAAACAAGGGAAACAGGAAGTGGCAAAACTGAAGTGGCAAAACGCAGCAAAACAAATTCGGAATATCTATGTTGAATTAACTGACGGTAATCCCGGAGCGGAAGAAGTCTAACGGCACTGCTCAATAAAGAATTACCGAAGATTTAACGTCCATTTTACATTAAATATTTCGTTTAAATATTTTTTTGACTTCTTTTGTTTCTTTGAATCTAATGCGATTTAACAGAAAAACAGGCAGATAGAAAACACCTGAATAGTTAGATATAGAAAAATAAAACATATCATCGTGGAACAACCAATCTGGAAAAAATTATTTGTTGAGTCAAACATTCCTGAAAAGCTGACTCAGCTTAAAGAAATAAGCCGCAATTTGTGGTGGGTATGGAATACAGAAGCTCGTGACCTTTTTCAATACATCGATACCGATATTTGGGAAAAAAGCGAACACAATCCGATCCTTTTATTGGAAGAAGTAAATTACCAGCGTTTTCTTGAACTGGAGAACGACGACGAATTTATCCTGCGGATGAATCAGGTATCCACATCGCTGCACAAATATCTCGAAAACAGGAAAGAACTGAAAGGCCCGTCAATCGCCTATTTCAGCATGGAATATGGGTTGCACGACAGCCTGAAGATTTTTTCAGGAGGACTTGGCATACTGGCAGGCGATTACCTGAAAGAAGCCAGCGACTCGAAAGTTAACCTGGTTGGCGTGGGTTTGTTGTACCGCTACGGCTATTTCCGCCAAAACATTTCGAACAACGGGGAACAGTTGTCGCAATACGATGCGCAGCAATTCTCAAAAATACCGGTACAGCCAGCCTACGACAGCAATGGCAATTGGGTTTCGGTTCAGGTTACCTACCCCGGACGCGAATTAACAGCCCGTGTGTGGCAGGTTAATATCGGGTCGATTAAACTTTACCTGCTTGATACTGATTTTGAAGCCAACTCGGACGAAGATCGTTTTGTGACTCACCATTTGTATGGTGGTGACAACGAAAACCGCCTGAAACAGGAAATGCTTCTCGGGCTTGGAGGTATCCGTGCGCTAAAGAAACTGGGAATTGAAACCGAGATTTACCACTGCAACGAAGGTCATGCCGCCATGATTGGGTTGGAAAGAATGTCTGATCTTGTTTCAGAAAAAAGTTTAAAATATGCTGAAGCCAAAGAAGTTGTCAGGGCCTCAACGCTTTTCACTACACATACACCAGTGCCAGCCGGTCACGATGCCTTCCATCAGGACATGTTTAAACATTACATGCACAAATATCCGGAAAGAATCGGAATTAGCTGGGACGAATTTGTAAACCTGGGTAAAGCCGAAATTTACGAAGACCATTTCAACATGAGCTACCTGGCCTGTAACCTTTCGGTTGGGATAAATGGGGTGAGTATGTTGCATGGCGAGGTTTCGAAAGATGTGCTAAGTCCTTTATACAAAGGATTTCTTCCGGAAGAACTGGAAGTGGGCTATGTAACCAATGGAGTTCATTATTCAACCTGGGCCGCCAAGGAATGGAAAGAAATACATCAGAAATATTTTGGAAAGAATTTTCCGGAAGACCAGCTCGATTTTGACGCATGGGAACGAATTTATAAAATTCCTGACGAAGAAATCTGGAACATGAAACAAACCCTTCGGCTAAAAACGATTGGGTATATCAAACAACGGTTTACAAGCAGTTGGATTAAACGTAACGAAAATCCGAAATTAATTTCCGAAGTTTTAGGCAAGCTTAATCCATATGCCCTGACTATCGGATTTGCCCGACGTTTTGCAACCTATAAAAGGGCACATCTATTATTCCGCAACCTCGATCGTTTATCGAAACTGGTTAACGATCCTGCGCGTCCGGTGCAATTTATTTTCGCCGGGAAAGCTCACCCAGCCGACAAAGCTGGTCAGGACCTGATTAAACACATTGTTGAAATTTCGAAACGGCCCGAATTTGCCGGAAAGATTCTGTTTGTTCAGAACTACGACATGAACCTGGCCAAGATGATGCTGCAAGGTGTTGATATTTGGATGAATACCCCAACCCGGCCATTGGAAGCATCAGGGACCAGCGGAGAAAAAGGGGTGATGAACGGAACCATTCACTTCTCTGTACTAGACGGATGGTGGGTGGAAGGATACAAGAAAGATGCAGGATGGGCGCTTTCTCAGGAAAACGCTTATGATGTCAACGATCTTCAGGACGAACTGGATGCTGAAACCATTTACAATATTTTTGAAGAAGAAATATTACCGGCTTTCTATACCCGAAACCGGGATGGAATACCTGAAAAATGGGTTTCATATATTAAAAATACCTTTGCACAGGTGGCTCCCAATTTTACCACTGCCCGCATGATTCGCGATTATCAGGACCGTTTCTATAAACCGCAGGCCGACCGTGCTGCACGTTTAATCGTCTCGGATTATAAATTGGCCAAAGAAATTGCCCAGTGGAAATCAGGTGTTTCGGCACTGTGGAGCCAGATTGAAGTAAAAAATGTCCAGATTACCGATGGGATTGCCAATGTGTTAAAGATTGGTGAAGAATATCCGGCCCTGGTAACTGTTGACCTGAAAGGGTTGAAGCCGGAAGAAGTTGGCGTTGAAATGGTAATTACCGAAAATGGGAAAGATAACAACCCCACCTTAATTGAGTGTTTGCAGTTTGAAGTAGATAAGGTTGACCAAACAGTAGTTACCTACAAACTCAACCTTCACCTGATGGATGCCGGTGCATTTGGATATGCCATACGGATGTATCCCAAAAACAAGGAATTACCTCACCGTCAAGACTTTCATTATTTAAAATGGATTTAAACTCCCGCATAAAAATAAGAAAGACAGCTAAAAGCTGTCTTTCTTATTTTTATGCGGTTCGGGATTCCATCTCCTTTTTGAAAGATGGAATGGTTGTATAGACTTTTATCTGCACCTTTGCAATCTGATTCACCGGAATGAAAAAATACCTTTCACAAACTACATTTTTGGCCATTATTGCCTGTTTGTTATGGGCATCAGCGTTTGTTGGCGTAAAAATCGGGTTAAAATACCACAGCCCGCTTCAGTTTGCCGGCGTCCGTTTTATATTGGCCGGACTGATGCTTTTCCCCTTAATCAATAATCCCGGCAAATTCAGCAAAGAAGTAAAGGAAAACTTCGCATATGTCCTTCTGATTGCCTTTTTACAGGTTATTCTTCAATATTCGCTGTTCTACATGGGAGTCAACCTGGTTCCGGCATCAATCTCTGCCATGATTGTTGGATCATCACCTTTATTCGTGGCGCTGGTGGCGCATTTCACTATTTCGGGCGACCGGATGGACTGGTTTAAAACCGGCAGTATTGTTCTCGGCATTCTGGGCGTTGCAGTAATCACTTTGGGTCGCGAAACCCTTCCTTCAGGCGCGGAAATAACGTTGACCGGCGTAGTTTTTCTTCTTCTCAACAATCTCGTCTCTGGTATAACCAATGTTATTGTTGCCCGAAAAAAACACACCATATCTCCAATGGTTTTAACTTCATCATCACTTTTCATTGGGGGCATATCCTTGCTGGTCATTTCCTTTCCCCTCGAAGGTTTGCCTCAACAGTCTTTTCCTCCTGAATATTTTTTTGCCCTGGGCTGGCTAAGCTTTTTATCTGCCGCGGCTATTACCATCTGGAACACCTTACTCCGCAGGCCTGCGGTTAAAGTATCGGAACTCAATATCTGGAAATTTCTGATTCCAGTTTCAGGAGCAATCCTGAGTTGGTTGATCCTGCCTGATGAAGCGCCCGATTTTGTTTCGATATTAGGAATGGTACTTATTGCATCGGCTTTGTTAATTCTGAATCTAAAAAGAAGAATAAGGAAATCGTCAACCGAAATTACCGCCGAAAAATAAGGTAAAAGGCATTTGGCTTTAAACTATTTTTCTTCCACCCAAAATTTCAAATCGACACATATATTAAGTATTTGTTTACAAATTATTATCCACAATACAATAAATACTAAAAACTGATCGTGATTTTTACTTTTGTCTTTCATTCAGGCAATATTGGGAGGCTGCCATATAACATTAATGTATGTAGATCAATCACGGCATTAATTCTTAATTTAGGAACTTCCAATTTACCGTAAAACACAATTAACTAACAGCAACATGGTTGCATAAAACCCGAAATTTATGAATTCTATTTTCTGGCTGGTGCCCGTCAGTTCGATTTTGGCACTTTCTTTTGCATGGTTTTTCTTCAAGCAAATGATGAAGGAAAGCGAAGGTACCGACACGATGAAAAAAATTGCTTTACACGTTCGGAAAGGTGCAATGGCTTACCTCAAACAACAGTACAAAGTTGTGACTATTGTATTTATAGTACTTGCAGCAATTTTTGCGATAATGGCTTATTTCAACCTGCAAAACAACTGGGTACCTTTTGCATTCTTGACTGGTGGTTTTTTCTCAGGCTTAGCCGGTTTCTTTGGCATGAAAACAGCTACCTATGCTTCAGCGCGTACAGCTTTTGCCGCTCAGGAGTCTTTAAACAAAGGGCTAAGAGTTGCTTTCCGATCGGGTGCTGTAATGGGACTTACCGTTGTTGGGCTTGCCTTACTCGACATTTCGGTTTGGTACCTGATTCTGGATTATTTCGTTGACAGCGTGGGGCATAACAAACTGATTTACATCACAACTACCATGCTTACATTTGGTATGGGAGCATCTACACAAGCCTTGTTTGCCCGAGTGGGTGGTGGTATTTACACTAAAGCTGCCGATGTTGGCGCTGACTTAGTAGGTAAAGTGGAAGCCGGAATTCCGGAAGATGATCCGCGCAACCCAGCAACAATTGCCGACAATGTAGGCGATAACGTTGGTGACGTTGCCGGTATGGGTGCTGACTTGTACGAATCGTATGCGGGCTCTATTTTGGCTACTGCCGCGCTAGGTGCCGCTGCATTTATTGCTAACGAAACAATGCAGTTAAAAGCAGTTTTTGCCCCTATGCTTATTGCTGCAGTGGGTGTTGTTCTTTCCATTATTGGTATTTTCCTTGTAAAAACAAAAGAAGGCGCTAAAATGAAAGATTTGCTCAAATCACTCGGTTTGGGCGTTAATGTAAGTTCTGCCCTTATTGCTGTTTCAACATTTGGAATTCTTTGGGCATTGGGTATAGAAAACTGGGTTGGTGTTTCATTGTCAGTAATTGTTGGTCTTGCTGCCGGTATTATTATTGGTCAGGCTACCGAATATTATACGTCTCAAAGCTACCGCCCTACCCAAAAAGTGGCAGAAAGTTCACAAACAGGTCCGGCTACAGTAATTATTTCGGGTCTTGGATTAGGAATGATTTCAACAGCAATTCCTGTTGTCACAATTTCATTTGCCATTATACTTGCATTTTTAGCTGCTCAGTTCGACTTTTTAACAATGTCCTTCAATGCAAATATTACCTTAGGATTATACGGCATTGGTATCGCTGCGGTAGGCATGCTTTCCACGTTGGGAATCACTTTAGCAACAGATGCTTATGGTCCGATTGCCGACAACGCAGGTGGTAATGCTGAAATGAGCGGACTTCCAAAAGAAGTCCGTCAACGAACTGATGCGTTGGACGCTCTTGGGAACACAACTGCTGCAACAGGTAAAGGGTTTGCCATTGGTTCGGCTGCATTAACGGCGTTGGCTCTTTTAGCTTCGTATATCGAAGAAATTAAAATTGCACTGGAACGTATTGCACATGCTTCGGTTGACGGTTTGGCAAAAGTAGGAACTGAAATGTTGAATATCGATCAGATTAAAGTTTCCTCGTTCGAAGATTTTATGGTTTATTACAATGTAACATTGATGAATCCTATTGTGCTGGTAGGCATATTTATTGGCGCCATGATGGCATTTGTGTTTTGTGGATTAACCATGAACGCTGTTGGTCGTGCTGCTCAAAGTATGGTTGCCGAAGTTCGCCGCCAGTTCCGCGAAATAGTCGGCATTATGGAAGGTACTGCCGAACCTGACTATGCACGTTGCGTTGAAATTTCGACGAAAGGCGCACAACGCGAAATGTTGTTTCCATCCATCCTGGCCATTGTAACTCCGGTTGCAGTTGGTGTTATTTTGGGTGTAGGTGGTGTTTTAGGCTTGCTTATCGGAGGTTTAAGTACCGGCTTCGTTTTGGCTGTATTTATGGCCAATGCAGGTGGTGCATGGGATAATGCAAAAAAATACGTTGAAGAAGGTCACCTTGGCGGCAAGGGTTCCGACAATCACAAAGCAACGGTTGTAGGTGATACTGTTGGCGATCCATTCAAAGATACTTCAGGCCCGTCGTTAAACATTCTTATCAAATTGATGAGTATGGTATCTATCGTAATGGCCGGATTAACTGTTGCCTACAGTTTGATGTAATCAAAAATATTTAAGGTACATTTAAACCCCGGAGCCGAACCTTCGGGGTTTCTTTTTTTCGGTATTGCTGAACAAAAAAGACACAAAAGGAGTTTATGAATTAGACTACAACACTAAAACCAAATAGTATGGCAGATTTATCAACAACCTACATGGGCGTCAAATTAAAAAATCCGTTGATTTTAGGCGCCAGTAATCTCGTAACCAAACCCGAAGTAATTAAAGAGCTTGAAGAAGCCGGAATTGCCGCTATCGTGTACAAGTCACTTTTCGAAGAACAGATTCAACTGGAAAGCCTTCAGTTTGACGAGGAGTTAAACGAATATGCCAACCGTAACTCCGAAATGGGACGTATCTTCCCCGACATTGAACATGCCGGACCAAAAGAGCATCTCTTCAACCTGAAAAAACTGAAACAGCATACTTCAGTACCGGTTTTTGCCAGCTTAAATGCCATTTATGAACCAAGCTGGGTTGAATATGCCAAAGAACTGGAAGCAACGGGTATTGACGGGCTCGAACTGAACCTTTATGCAACTCCGGGATATTTTGAAGTTGGGGCCACTTCGATTGAAGACAAGCAGTTTCAGATTGTAAAAAGTGTAAAACATGCTGTAAAAATTCCGGTAAGTGTTAAGTTAAGCCCATTCTACACCAATACGTTGAATTTTATCAAGAAACTCGACGAAGCTGGCGTTGACGGATTTGTAATGTTCAACCGCTTTTTCCAGCCCGAAATTGATATCGAAAACGAAGTATTTCATTTCCCATGGGAATTAACCCAGTCGCGAGACCATCATCTTTCGTTGCGTTACGTGGGCTTGCTTCATGGAAACATTGAAGGCAGTATCTGCGCCAGCCGCGGGATTTATACTGCTGAAGATGTCATCCGCCTGATTCTTTCGGGTGCAGATGTAGTGCAGATTGTTTCAACCATTTATAAAAATCAGCCTGCTTACGTGGAAACCATACTTACTGAAATTCAGGCATGGATGAATAAAAAAGGGTATAAAAACCTGAATGATTTCCGTGGAAATTTATCACGAAAAAACCTGAAAGATCCATTCACTTATCAGCGTGCCCAATACGTTGATATTCTGGCTAAATCGGAAGAAATATTCAAAAAATATCCAATGGTTTAGAGTTGGACTATAACTGTAAACAGAAAGACAGGATTCGCTTGAATCCTGTCTTTCTGTTTTAGAATCAATTTATTTGAGATCAAAATCCTGCTCGTAAACATCCACCACCTTTCGCCAGCTACCGTCGTTTACACTTCTAAACTTACGGGATTTCAAATCATCCTGATCGACTGGTTCAATCCAAACAGAAGTGTATTTTGAATAAATTTCTTTCTGCTGGTATGGTAAAACTATTGAAACAGAACCCCTGACGGTGTAATCATCCACGCCATCTTCATGTGTTTCAATATCCTGATTATCGTAATACACTTTCAGGGCAAAATCACAATTGTTATCAATCAGTATCCGGTAATTCATATCTTCATCCATCCGGCATTGAGAAAAGCCGACCATTAAAATGATCGCAAAAAAAAGTTTTCCGGAGAAAGTAAATCGTTTCGGTGCGTGCGTAAACATTTGGTTCATAGCAGTAGGGTTTAAAGTAAGACGATTGGGCTCCCGAAATTGTTACTTCAAAAGTAATGCCGAAAGAATCTGGCCAGAAAGAGGAATTTCTTTTTTTTTAATTTAAAAGTAATTGAGTACGCTTGTTTATAAAAAACTATTGGCGAAATTTAAAACTTAAACCAACTAACAAAAAAAGGAGGTCAATATGCATTATTCAGGATTTAGAACTACGATTTTTCTGCTTAGCCTCAATTTAATGGCGACACTTCTTCCGGCTAATGCCCAGAGCCTGAAAGAAATTGAAGCCAATCGTGTTTCATTGACAAACGGATGGAAGCTTTCGCCTGTTGGCAAAATGCTTCCTGTTGGCGATTTGCCTCTAAACTTAGCCGTTTCACCTTCCGGGAAACTATTAGCGGTGACCAACAATGGCCAAAGCGATCAAAGTATCCACCTGATCGACGCAGTTCAAATGCAGCGACTCGATTCGGTAGTTATGGCCAAAAGCTGGCTGGGACTTATGTTCTCGAAAGACGGAAAATACCTGTATGCTTCAGGCGGAAATGACAACTGGGTTGTTCGGTTTCAGGTTAAAAGCAACAAGCTGATTCCCCTCGACACATTGGTTATTGGCAAACGCTGGCCCGAGAAAATTTCGATTGCCGGCATTGCCGTTGATGACGAAAAACAGCTACTGTACACTGTAACCAAGGAAAACAATTCGTTGTACGTGTACGACCTGAAAGAGAAAAAAGTAAAATCACAATTTCCTTTATGCGGCGAAGGATATACCTGCTTATTGTCTGCAGACCATAAAATGCTCTACATCACCTGCTGGGGTTGCGATAAAGTTATTTTATTTGACACCAACCAACAAAACATAGCAGGTTCAATTCCGGTTGGCGATAATCCGAATGACTTGTGCATCACCGGCAATGGCAAATATCTCTTCGTGAGCAATGCCAACGACAATTCGGTTTCAGTTATTTCGCTGAAACAAAAAAGAGTGATTGAAATTCTGAATTCGGCAATTTATCCTGATTCCCCTTCAGGATCGACAACTAACAGTTTAGCTTTGGGTGAGGATGAAAAAACGTTGTACATCGCCAATGCAGATAACAATTGCCTGGCCGTTTTCGATGTAAGCAATCCCGGAAAGAGTTTTAGCAAAGGATTTATTCCTACCGGCTGGTATCCAACCTGTGTGCGGGTAGTTAAAAACCAGATTTTTGTTGCCAACGGGAAAGGCCTGACCTCAAAAGCGAATCCTTACGGCCCAAGTCCTAAAAAAGAGGACGTGGCTCACCATGCTGATTTGAATAAAAAACCGAAAGTGCAATACATTGGAGGGTTGTTCCGGGGAACGCTTCAGGCCATACCTAAACCAACAGACACACAACTCGGCATTTATTCTCAGTCAGTTTACAGCAACACACCTTACAACAAAAGCACTGAGATGCTTTCGAAAGGTGAGGAAGGCAACCCGATTCCTTCGAAAGTTGGCGAGCCATCACCCATCAAATATGTTTTTTACATCATCAAAGAAAACCGTACTTACGATCAGGTTTTGGGAGATATTCCTGAAGGGAATGGCGATCCCAAATTGGTGCTGTTCGGCGAGAACATAACTCCAAACCAGCATGCACTGGCGAGGCAATTCGTTTTGCTCGACAACTTTTATGTGGATGGTGAAGTGAGTGCTGATGGCCATAACTGGACCATGGGAGCCTATGCTACCGATTACCTGGAAAAGAACTGGCCAACCAGCTATGGAGGCCGGGGTGGATCGTATCCGGGAGAAGGTGGCCGCGAAATAGCCAATAATAAAAATGGGTTCCTGTGGGATTTTTGCAAACGATATGGCGTTTCGTACCGGAGTTACGGCGAGTTTATAGGAGACAATAACAAACCAAACATCCCGGTTTTGCAAGATCATTTCTGCGAGAATTATATTGGCTGGGATATGTCTATCCGCGATACCGTGCGGTTTCGTTGGTGGAAAGAGGACTTCGAAAAATTACTTTCGACAGGCAAAGTTCCACAATTTAGCAGCATCCGATTTGGCAACGATCATACCGAAGGTTTAAGAATAGGCAGGCCTACCCCTTTGGCGCACGCCGCCGATAACGACTTGGCCGTAGGACTTTTTGTTGAATACCTCAGCAATTCTCCGATCTGGAATGAAAGTTTGGTAGTTATTGTGGAAGATGACGCACAAAATGGGCCTGACCACGTGGACGCTCACCGCTCGACAGCCTATCTGGCCGGTGGATTTGTAAAGCAGGGATTTGTTGATCACACCATGTATTCCACCTCGTCGGCACTTCGCACCATCGAACTGATTCTGGGATTGCCACCTATGAGCCAGTACGATGCCGCCGCCGAACCGTTATGGAGGTGTTTTAACAAAACGGCGAACCATCCACCATTTAAGGTGCTTCCCAATTTGGTGGATTTGAACCAGAAAAATACGGATGACAACAAGATGTCGAGATTAAGCGAAACATTCGATTTCAGCAAAGAAGACCGGGTGCCAGATGCCCAATTTAATGATGTAATCTGGGCTGCCATTCACGGATTGAATAGCGTTTGCCCCGCACCGGTTCATGCCGCATTCTTTACTGTAGAGAAAGAAGAAGATGATGATTGATTTTAGTTAGGGTCTGACTTGGAGTTAATTATAGAGCAGGTGATTTTGAGTCACCTGCTCTATAATATTATGTAAATCCTATTTCAATCCCGCAATCTGCTCTTCCAATACTTTAATTTTGGCTTCGGCATCAGCTTGTTTGGCGCGTTCTATGGCCACAACAGCTTCAGGAGCGCTGCTAACAAAACGTTCGTTGCTCAAATAATCCTTTTCGACTTAATCGTCACTTCCGTTATCTGATGTAATTCTACATCGGAGCATATAATATTTTCCTGATCAAAAAGTACGACATTTATCCCATCTTTTTCCAATGAACTGTAAAACTGTATTCCTTCTGCGCCTGTAAAAAATCGAATATATTCACAAATAAACTGTGTTGGGATATATTCCAATTCTGAATCGTACCGGCGCAATGGTTTGGACAAATCCTGACTAATCACTTCTCTAAGTAATCGAGCTTTCGTGAAATTAATGATATCCCCCATATTATTAAATGGACTTGTTTTATTCGTAAAATCAACAAGCTTTGCTTCAAAACCATCTTTAATATGAAAAATTCCGATACTGATATTATCTAAAAAAGATGCACGTGCTTCATACAATGTCGTCTCTAATGTTTTGCTCAAATATAAATAGGGTATTCCTTGAGGATTTGCCCTTCCAGCTGTTGATGTAGTATTTGGAGGCGCATACATTTGGATATCTGAATATGCTGTAGTCTGTTCATTCTGATTTATCCTGGCACGGTAAAGTTTATTTTGAGAATCCAATATGACAAATACATTAAACATTGCATCCCAGCCTAATTCTGTCATTTCATCAATGTCAGTTAAGAAACGACGTTTCCACTTTAAATCATCTTTTAGTTTTGTCCAGAAAGAAACGCTTTCAATAATCTCATCAATGTATGAAACTGGAATTTTAGGATTAAAGCCTGATCCCGGGAGGTTTAATCCCAAAACAAGTTCAAGTGTTAGTGATACATCGAAGTCGGATAAAATCTTTAATCCTATATCTGATGAGGAAAAAATACCCCAAGCTCCCTGAAGAACATTAATTAGAGGTTCACCGTTAACATCATCATACTTAAATATAGATATGAATTCTGAGAAAAAATCCATTATCTCATTAACATCAATCAGATTACCTTCTTCCAGGCAACATTCACATGTACCATATTCTGTTGATGTTGCAACTATAAATTGCTTGATTTCATTGTCGTTAAAACATTGATCGCAAACCTTCATAAAATACTGAATTAATGAGTTAAAATGGTATTCATTAATTCCAGATGGTTCTTTATTGATATTTTCTTCAAAACTCCCAACCCTGGATATTGTCCATTTCTATAATAACCTGTCAATTCAGCAATTGAATCGTTCGAATAAGGAATTTGCTCAAAGAATTGTACTGCTTTCTCTGCGGCTTCCCCAAACTTACCCTGAATATTAGTGTTATCATCATTCGTGTCTGACACAAAGTGCCTTACCCATATTTCATCAGAATTTTTTTCGTATGTTAAATGAATTGCTACGGCATAAGGTAGTCTTCCTCCCTCTAAAAAGTCGCTTGTTAATACAGTATAATCTCCTAATCCTTGGTATTTGTCTTCTTCGGCATAATACCTATGTTCCTCTGTAAATTTCTCCTCAAGAATACCAACATAATCAGAGTTTTTCTTTTGTGGTTTAAAGTTATCATCAAGTCGAATAACATCTTTTCCTGACCTTTGTAGCTTCCTCTTTAACGAACGATTATCATTACTAATTAAAACCTTAGAAACTTCAGGTAAACCGATCAATTCTTCAAAGTCTGGATCATTTGAATCCACACTGTCTTGACAAATCAACATAACATGATTATAGTCCTTAATATGAAGTTGTCTTATAATTCCTTTGCTATTGCTATTTACAATGTAGGCTGGAATCCATAAATCTTTATCTTCAAGCAATTGTTCCAACTCTGTTTCAATCGCTTTTTTATTGCGAATAAGGTCACCTACCTGAGGATTCATAACCAACGCATAGCTTATTTCCTTTTCCTGTAGTTTTTTTAAGGCTAACTTCATACTGTTAAAACTGCTTTTAACAGGTTCAATAATGGGGAATACATTGCAATCATCACTATATTTTTCAGCAAACTCTCTTAATGCTAAAAGCTCAAATTGCTTGCCTCTCAGGTAAGGATAATACATGATAATTAGAGTTTTATGGGTTGACTTAATTTTAAGCTTAGTGATTGATAATCTCGTTGATTGATTTTCAGGCTCAAACACAACTGTCTAAGTTCTTTATAAAAACTTTGAAGTAATTGAGTATTTGAAGCTCTTTTTTTGAGTTCCGTAATAAACAGACGATGTAATTCACTATGGGGGATTTGCTGCATTAAAAAAGCGCATTCATCAAACATCTGAAAATTACTAACACATGGTAGTTGTCCAAAATAGGCTATAACAATATTTTTATACTCCTGCGTTCGAAGGCTTTTAATCAAAACACTAGCATCAATATCTTCTGAAATAGCAGCTTTCCTAACTTCCTCCATTTTAAAAGAATTGTTGTGTTTTACAATCGCAATAACCCCAATTTTCACATCAGTTTCTAAGTACTTTTCAATTAGTGATTCATGAGTTACGATATAGCACTCTTTGAAAATCTTTGCATAATCGTTCAATTGTCCATTTAACCTTTTTTCTGAATCAAGTTCGGTCTTTATTTCAAAAGCTTTACTTGTTCCATTAAACAACACCATATCAGCAACAGAATTACCAACCTTGAATTCGTTTATAACAACAGTATTTTCTGTCCCGTATTTCTTAAGAAGTAATTCGTTTATTAGCTCATTTTTGTACACATACTCACAACGATATTCCTTTTTCAAAGAATTGTAGGCGTACCTGATATATTCAGAATATGTAGTAAAGTTCTTCCCAATTTTATTGCTGTCATAACGTTCTATCTTTTTATTGATAAAATCGAAATCTTCATTTTTCAGCAAACGAGCAAAAGAAGTACTCGAAAAGATACTAGCATAGCTTCTCATTTTTTCCTTTTGACCATGTGCAATCTGCTTTTTCATACTTAAAATTGAGAATAATAAAGTTTTGACCTTGTCGCTCTGATAATCAAATAATTCTCAAATATACAATTTTCATTGGGTGCAATTGCGTTTAACAACAATTTTTGCGGATTAGATCCCGAAGCACAAAAAGGGATTCCATCCTTCTAAGAAAGATGAAATCCCTTCATATATTTACATTTTTGAAAGACTGAAAATCGCCGTTTATTTCAAACTTGCAATCTGCTCTTCCAATACCTTTATTTTTGCTTCAGCGTCAGCTTGTTTGGCGCGTTCAACGGCAACAACAGCTTCGGGAGCGCTGCTTACAAAACGTTCGTTGCTTAGTTTTTTAAGTACCGAATTCAGGAAGCCTTTGGTGTAATCTAGTTCAGCCTGAAGTTTTTTCAATTCTTCCTCCACGTCGATTGTTCCGCCCATCGGAACAAAGAAAGTAGTTGATTTCACCAAAAATGAAGCGGCTAATTTCACTTCTTCGGTAACCAAATTCAATGCTGAAAGGTTACCCATTTTTACCAGTACGGAATTGAATTCAGGAGCAAAACCTTTGTCGCCTACCAAAATGACCAGTTCAAGTTGATCTTTCTGCGGAATATTATTCTTCGTACGGATGGTACGTAAACCTGCGATTGCTTCTTTCACATCTTCAAATTGTGCGATCAGAGTTTCGTCGAAGCCAGTCGATTTTGGCCATGAACTGATGGTGATACTGTCGCCTAGCTTGCGTTCTTTCAGCAACTGCCAAACCTCTTCGCTCACGAAAGGCATAAATGGATGCAAAAAGCGCAATACTTCGTCAAAAATATCAATCAGTTCCTCATATGTTTTTCCATCAATCGGCTGCTGGTAGGCAGGTTTCACCATTTCGAGCAACCATCCGGAGAACTCGTCGCGCACCGTAGTGTACACATTCATCAATGCATCCGAAATGCGGAATTTATCGAAATGATCATCGGTTTGTTCCACAATCTGGCTGAACTTTTCGTGGAACCAGCTAATCGCTAATTTGGAATGTTCAGGCTGTGGAATTTTGTAATCTACTTCCCAACCATTCACCAATCGGAATGAGTTCCAGATTTTGGTTACAAAACCAGCACCCTGCTGTGGTAAACTTTCGTCGAACATCAAATCGCCACCGGCAGGTGAACAAAGCAACATTCCCACGCGAACGCCATCGGCACCGTAAGTGTCAATCAGGTCGAGCGGATCGGGCGAATTGCCCAGCGATTTCGACATTTTGCGACGTTGTTTATCGCGCACCATTCCTGTGAAATATACATTTTTGAACGGAAACAGATCGCGGTATTCGTAACCGGCAATAATCATTCGGGCCACCCAGAAGAAAATAATATCAGGGCCAGTTACCAAATCGTTGGTGGGGTAATAGTAGTTGATTTCCTTGTTATCAGGATTATTGATGCCATCGAAAACCGAAATCGGCCACAACCAGCTCGAGAACCAAGTATCGAGTACATCTTCATCCTGATGCAGATCAGTCATGCTTAAATTGGGATTGCCTGATTTTTCACGAGCCAAAGCCAATGCTTTTTCGTCGGAATCGGCCACTACAAAACCACCATCGGGTAGGTAATAAACCGGAATGCGATGACCCCACCACAATTGACGGCTGATGCACCAGTCTTTGATGTTTTCCATCCAGTGGCGGTAGGTATTCTTAAATTTCGGCGGATAAAACTGAATGGTATCGTTCAGCACATTTTCAGTGGCTGGCTTAATCAGCGTATCCATTTTCAGGAACCACTGAGCCGATAACTTGGGCTCGATTGGAACATGAGTACGTTCCGAGAAACCAACTTTATTGGTATAATCTTCCACTTTAGCCACATTTCCGGCAGCCTCCAGATCGACCATGATCTTTTCGCGAACAGCAAAACGATCTTCGCCGACAAACATTCCGGCAGCTTCGCTCATGGTGCCATCTTCGTTGAAAATATCGATACTTGGCAAATTGAAGCGCAGCCCGATTTCGTAGTCATTCACATCGTGTGATGGCGTAATTTTCAGGCAGCCGGTACCAAATTCCATATCCACATATTCGTCTTCGATAATAGGGATGGAACGGTTAATCAGCGGAACCAATACGCGCTTGCCTTTCAGGTGGGTGAAACGTGGATCGTTCGGATTCACACAAACGGCTGTATCACCCAGAATCGTTTCTGGACGAGTTGTTGCAATGGTTACAAATTCGTTGTCACTTCCTTCAATTTTATATTTCAGGTAATACAATTTCGATTGCATTTCGCGAAAAATCACTTCCTCGTCAGACAAAGCTGTTTTTGCAGCCGGATCCCAATTTACCATACGAACACCGCGGTAAATCAGTCCTTTGTCGTACAAGTCAACGAAGGTTTTAATCACCGAATCGCTGCGGATTTCGTCCATGGTAAAAGCGGTACGATCCCAGTCGCACGAAGCACCCAGTTTTTTTAACTGCTCCAGAATAATTCCACCATGCTTATGAGTCCACTCCCAGGCATGATTCAAGAATTCGTCACGACTTAAATCGAATTTCGAAATTCCTTCGCTTTTCAGTTTGTTCACCACGCGGGCTTCGGTAGCAATTGAGGCATGGTCGGTTCCGGGAACCCAACAGGCATTCTTGCCCAGCATGCGGGCGCGACGGGTTAAAATATCCTGAATGGTATTGTTGAGCATGTGTCCCATGTGCAAAACTCCGGTGACATTTGGTGGCGGAATGACGATGGTATAAGGTTCACGTTCGTCGGGTTCGGAATGGAAAAATTTATTCTCCATCCAATATTTATACCATTTGTCTTCTACTTCGGCGGGGTTGTATTTGCTTGGGATTTCCATGATTATATTTTATGCTTTAAACAAAGCTGCAAAAATAGAAAAAATTACTTCGTTGACAGAATAAAACCTTCAGGGGAAAATGAAAAAAGGCCGAAACTGATTGTTCCGGCCTCTCCTATGATTTGAAAAATTCTTATAAAAAGCAAAACCCCGTTTTACCGGGGTTTTCAGGATTTAAAGTACTGTTTGAACGTCTTGATATGGAAGTCCGAAGGCTTCAGCAACTCCTTCGTAAACGACTTTTCCTTTAACAACATTCAACCCTTTTCTCAAAGGTTCACTGTCCGTACAGGCTTTCTTCCACCCCTTGTTAGCTATCTGTAAGGCATATGGCAGTGTAGCGTTGGTTAATGCTAAAGTAGAAGTGCGTGGCACTGCACCCGGCATATTGGCTACACAGTAGTGAATAACATGATCGATTACAAAAGTCGGATGATCGTGTGTTGTAGGCACGGTAGTTTCGAAACAACCACCCTGATCAACAGCCACGTCAACCAATACCGTTCCCGGCTTCATGGTTGGAAGCATATCGCGGGTAACCAGTTTTGGAGCTACTGCTCCCGGGATAAGCACCGCACCAATAATTACGTCAGAATTACGAACCATCTCGCGGATGTTGTATTCGTTACTCATCATGGTTTTTACATTAGCAGGCATAATATCGTCGAGGTAACGGAGACGTTTCAGGCTCAGATCGATAATGGTAACATCAGCGCCCAGACCTCCGGCCATTTTAGCAGCTTCAGTTCCTACAATTCCGCCACCAATAATCAGCACCTTTGCCGGTGGAACTCCGGGAACACCGCCCAGTAATACGCCGTAACCGCCATAAGTTTTTTCCAGATATTTTGCACCTTCCTGAATCGACATACGGCCTGCCACTTCCGACATCGGAATTAGCAATGGGAGCGAACGGTCAGGCATTTCTACTGTTTCGTAAGCCAGACAAATAGAACCATTTTCAATCATGGCTTTTGTCAATGGCTCATAAGATGCAAAGTGGAAATACGTAAATAAAATCTGGTCTTTCTTTATCAGCTTGTATTCCGACTCGATAGGTTCTTTTACTTTGATGATCATTTCAGCAATGGCATACACTTCCTCGATAGTCGGAAGAATAGTTGCACCCGCATGAATGTAATCGTCATCACTAAATCCACTCCCCATACCAGCAGTCGCCTGCACATAAACGGTATGACCACTTTTTACCATCTCAGCTGCACCAGCCGGAGTTAAAGCAACACGGTTTTCATTGTTTTTAATTTCCTTTGGAACTCCTATAATCATCGCCGTAAAATTTAATGTGTTAGAAGGTATCAAAATTAGATTATTTGCACCCTCCAAAACATGATAAAAAACAATATATTTTTTCAATTTGTAAAGTTGTCATACAAATTTAAACCGGATTGATGCAAACAACACACAAATCCTTGCAAAGTGAAAGTTATTAAGCTGTTAATATTTCATATTAAATAAAAACCTAAAATTTTAATTTAGATTTGATAATCGTATATTTGCCGCCTTACTGTTAATTTTATATTAAGACATGCCAAATACATCTGAACGAGGTAATTTGATGCCGGATTCCCCCATCCGGAAGTTGGTTCCTTTGGCCGACAAAGCCAAGGAAATGGGACGCAAGGTGTTTCATCTGAACATCGGCCAACCAGACCTGCCAACGCCTCAAAACGCGATTGATGCCATCCGGAATATCGACCGGAAAATCCTGGAGTATTCTCCCAGTGAAGGAATCAAATCATTCCGCGAAAAGCTGGCGGCGTACTATCACACGTTCAACATCGATGTGACGGCCGACGATATCATCATCACTTCAGGAGGATCGGAAGCGGTAACCTTTGCTTTCTTGGCTTGTCTCGATCCGGGCGACGAAATTATCGTTCCCGAACCGGCTTATGCCAATTACACTGCATTTGCCATTTTGGCCGGCGCCATTATCAAATCTATTCCATCGAAAATCGAAGAAGGGTTTGCCCTGCCACCAGTCGAAGAATTTGAAAAGCTGATTACTCCCCGCACCAAGGGAATCATGATCTGCAACCCGAATAACCCTACCGGATATTTGTACACCCGAAGCGAGATGAAACAGATTCGCGATCTGGTCAAAAAATACGATTTATACCTGTTCTCGGATGAAGTTTACCGCGAATTCTGCTATACCGGTGCTCCATACATTTCGGCATTTCACCTGAAAGGCATTGAGCAAAACGTGGTGCTGATCGACTCTGTTTCGAAACGGTACAGCGAATGTGGCTTGCGTATAGGAGCCCTGATCACCAAGAACAAAGCCCTGAAAAAGAATGTGATGAAATTTTGCCAGGCACGGTTAAGTCCGCCGCTGATTGGGCAAATTGCTGCTGAAGCGTCGCTCGAAAATAACAAAGAGTACATGCTCGACACCTACGACGAATATGTGGAACGGCGTAAGTTCCTGATCGACGGATTAAACCGCATTGACGGCGTTTATTCGCCCATTCCGATGGGAGCATTTTATACCGTAGCCCGGCTTCCGGTTGACGATACCGATGTGTTTTGTGCCTGGTTGCTGAGCGATTTCGAATACGAAAACCAAACCATTTTCATGGCTCCGGCTTCAGGTTTTTACACCACACCCGGTTACGGAAAAGACGAAGTTCGGATTGCCTACGTGCTAAAAAAGGAAGATCTGGCTACTTCGCTTAAAATTCTGGAAGAAGCGCTGAAGGTTTATCCCGGAAGTAAAGTTCGGCAAACGACTATAGTGGCAGAAGGATAACGGCTCTAAAGAATCCAAAATATTTAAAGCGTTCGGAAGTAATTTCGGACGCTTTTTTTATACCTGAATGTACCGACTGATGCGATTTCTAATCACATTTATTGCGTTTACCATGACCTGAAGTTAAAAATTTCACACCAATAACGAAAAAAGCACCTCAGTTTACTGAAGTGCTTTTCTAATGTGAGCGAGAAACGAGACTCGAACTCGCGACCCCGACCTTGGCAAGGTCGTGCTCTACCAACTGAGCTATTCTCGCAATAATTTGATGAACCAGATTTTTTAAAAGTACCCGGAGCGGGACTTGAACTCTGTGGCGGCAAAAGTAGCGCTATTTTTTCTTATTTCAAACATGAAAAACAACTTTTTTAATCTTTTTTTGGTGGGAGTTTTGGTGGGTATTATTGTGTTGTACTTTATCCATTCCACTCCCTTTGTTATTCATAAATCGCTCCACAAATATGCACAATTTTATAAGGGGAAAGCTAAGTGTAAGGAAAATACTTTTTTTGCACCAAATATGGTACAAAAAAATTCAAAACATGGAAATTTTAGAAGTAACTAGCAGACAGTTCCGAGATAAACAAAAAACTTTTTTTGAACTGGCAGATAGTGGGGAAAAGGTGGTAATCAAAAGAGGAAAGAAGCAAGCCTATGTACTTACCCCTATTGATGATGATTTGTACTTTACCCCTGAAATGTTGATAAAAATAGACAAATCAATACAGCATGCCAAAGAAGGGAATGTAAGGAAGTTGACCCCTGAGCTCCAGAAAGAACTACTGGGGCTATAAAATATGAACTTATTATTTCCGAGGATGCAGAGAAGGACTTTCTGAAACATAGAAAATCGGGAGACAAAGCAGCTATTTTGAAATTGAACGATTTGCTCAATGAGTTGAGAGAGCATCCATACTCCGGTACCGGAAGACCGAAACCACTGGGACATGACAGAGCTGCCAATGGTCAAGGAAAATAACGGATAAACATCGCCTGGTATATTCCGTTGGCGATAAAATAATAACAGTTTTGGTTATTTCAACTTTTGGGCACTACTCTGATAAATGACAAAATGGAAACATGCTTTGTGCGCTTTGTTGGCACTAACGCAGATTATGACAAAATTGACGCTAATACGGTCTGATACTAAGATTATAAAGACAACGGGTTCTCCCTTAAGAATTCCAATTCTTCCTAAAGCATGGGCGATCATGGATCGGTACAAAAACCATCCACATTCAAAATTCAATGGTACTATCTTTCCTGTCATCTCAAATCAAAAATTGAACAGCTATCTAAAAGAGGTTGCTGATTTTTGTAATATCACCAAAAATCTGACTTTTCATGTAGCCCGCCATACTTTTGCTACAACGGTAACTTTAAGTAATGGTGTCCCGATTGAAACAGTCTCAAAAATGTTGGGACACACTTCCATCAAAACAACTCAGATTTATGCCCGTATTGTAGATGCTAAAATATCAGAAGATATGGGAAATTTGAGGTCAAGATTAGAGGAACAATCAGGCCAAGCGTCCACGGTAGACGGGAAAATGGACTTAGTACCATAGTTTTCATTGTAATTGCATTGTGCAAATAATTAACTATCTGCATGCCAATTCCGATATAATCGGCAATTTGTTCTCAATAGCAATGTTTTGACTGAAGTTTATATTTTTGTATCAGATAATACCACATATTTTGGCGGAGCAACCTATATATAGTGATAAAGAACTGATTAGAAAGCTGAAAAAGGGAGATATTGATTCTTTCAACAGGATTTTTTATGCATACAGCTCAAAGTTGTACCATTTTGCATACGGATATTTAAAGTCGAAAGAAGATGCCGAGGAAATGGTTCAAGAAATATTCTCTAAAATCTGGGATAAGCGGGCAGACATCAAAGAGGAATATGAATTCCGATCCTATCTGTTTTCTATTGCTTTTAACTACATCAAAAAGCATTTCAGGTCGAAGGCGCTGATTAACAAATACACTGAATTTGCTACTCCTGATAAGCGGGAAACACAACAGACTCATGAAGATGTCAATTATGCTTCACTTAAAGTTCTGGTGGACCGATTGGTAGATCAAATGCCCGAAAAGCGAAAGGCAGTGTTCTTCAAAAGCCGGTTTGAAGGGAAAAATTCCAAAGAAATCGCGGCAGAAATGAATATCAGTCCAAGTACTGTTGAAAATCATTTGAACCAGGCGCTGAGGTTTTTACGGCTGCACTTAAAAGATGAAAACCTTGCCGGGCTTCTCTTTTTCTGGTTATTTATTCAATAATAAAAAAATATGGATTGACTAGGTGCAAGTTCCTGGTTGTGGATATACCTTCTTGAAACATTACTTTCAGGCAACATGGATATTTCTGATAAAAATCGAATCCACAAATATTTTAATGATTCATCAATTGATGATGAAAACTTCCTTGCTTCTCAGTTTTTGAAGGAGAGCAATGTACCTGAAATGAAAGAAGTTGCTCAAGAACATTGGGAAAAAGCTTCTTCAAAAGAAGTTGAGTTACAGCATATCCTCGACCGAATTCACTTCCACATAAACACAAGCAAGGATAAACGTCCTGTTCTGTCCAGAATTTTGTCTGCATATTACCGTGTTGCTGCCGTTTTATTGATACCCCTTATTATTGGGGGAATTTATATGATGGTGCAGAACTCAACCCAGAGTAAATCTTATGCAGAAATTTCAGCACCTCAAGGCTCAAGAGTGCAATTCACCCTGCCCGATGGGTCAATGGGTCATTTAAACGGCGGATCAAGGTTGAAATATCCTATCAATTTTTCTAATAACAGAAACGTAAGTTTGAGTGGCGAAGCCTATTTTGAGGTAACTAAAGACAAAAAGCATCCGTTTACAGTTCAAACAAAATATGCTGATGTGCTGGTTTTTGGCACCAAGTTCGATGTTTGTGCGTACGAGGGCGAACAGGAGGTATTTACCACATTGGAAGAGGGAAGTGTCAAGGTTTTTAACAAAACAGAAAAAACATCTGCTACGCTTAATCCCGGTGAACAAAACGTAATCAGCACAAGCAATGGTAAAATGCAAAACATCCCGGTTAAAACAAATCTTTATACTTCTTGGAAAGACGAAATGCTCCGGTTTAACAATTCACCATTCGATGAGGTGATAAAAAAGATGGAGCGCTGGTATGGAATAAAAATAAATTTAGATAAAAGTCTGAAGTATTCTGAAAATTACACTTTTACAGTTAGGACAGAGAGTTTAAAGGAATTGTTAGAATTGTTATCAATCACCACACCAATGAGCTATAGGATTGATAATGATACCGTTATTATTTGCCCATTAAAAAAGAAATCAATTAACTAATAATAAAAAAAGGAGGAAGGCGCTTGCAACACCTTTCTCCCTGTGAAATCAAATAATACCCGAAAGGGGCATGTTTAACTTAGCATTACAAAACTATGAAAAAAAAGTGGATGTTTAACAAGGACAGGCATCCTTACGCCCTGTCGTGTTTAATTAGAGTTATGAAACTAACGACCTTTTTCTTGCTGATTACATTCATTACTGTAAACGCAAGTGTTTATTCACAAGTTACTAAACTGGACTTAAAAGTTCAAAATGTAACCGTTAAGGAAGTCCTTAGTCGGATTGAAGACCAGAGTCAGTTTTTCTTTATGTACAACGATCGGAAGATTGATGTTGAACGGAAGATTGACCTTGATTTAAAGCAGGCCAAAATCGAAGATTTACTGAAAACAATTTTCGGTGGCACCAATACGAAATTTATTATTAAAGATCGCCAGATTGTTTTATACAACGAAAGCGATCAAGAATTTCAAGTTTCAAACATCGAAGCAGTAATGCAACAACAAAAGACGGTTTCAGGTAAAGTTACCGATTCAACCGGAGGTTCCTTACCTGGGGTTTCTGTGGCAGTTAAAGGCACAACCAACGGAGCCATTACCGATGTTAACGGTAAATACAGCCTGACAAACTTACCAGCAAATGCCATTTTGCAATTTTCGTTTGTTGGGATGAAGACTCAGGAGATTGCCGTTGCCGGTAAAACTACTATTAATGTCACGCTAGCTGAAGAAGCCATTGGCATTGAAGAAGTTGTAGCCGTTGGGTACGGAACTAAGGTGAAAGGAGCAGTAACCGGTGCTATTGAGAAGGTTGATAGCAAAACTTTTGAAATGAAACCAATTATTAACACCATGGATGCACTACAAGGTACTCTTCCTGGTGTAACAGTTACACGGTCAGGTGGTAGACCAGGTAATGAAGGCTATTCTTTGCAGATTCGTGGTTATTCTTCAATAAATGGGAATAAGCCTTTAGTTTTGGTTGATGGAGTTCCCGGAGATATAGATGTACTTAATCCGAACGATATTGCAGATGTTACTGTACTGAAGGATGCTGCGGCATCTATTTACGGTGCTCGCGCAGCCGATGGTGTCCTGCTAATCACTACAAAGAAAGGTTCTAAAGGGAAACCCACAGTTTCCTATTCGTATAACTACGGAATAAAAACACCGCAATTTCTAAAGAAAATGACCAACACCATGCAGCTCGCAGAGATGTATGACGAGGGGATGAGAAATATAGGGCAGCCAGGATTAGACCAATCCATCTTTGATAAAATTAGGGCAAATGCCGAACCTGACCCATCAAGTGGGTGGATGAAATATTTAGAAAATTTTCCAGGCTTTTATCAAAGTACCGATTGGAATAAAGTTGTTTACGGAACAGGTATTCAACAAATGCACAATTTAAGTATTTCAGGTGGAGGCGATAATAATGCTTATCTTATTTCAGCAGGGTATGAATCTAATGAAGGCGTTTTTAATTTTGGAGAAAACAAATCAGACAGGTATAACCTGAGATTAAACTATGATTTTAATATCCTGAACCGATTAAACATTGAAACAAGGTCAACCTTTGACAATACGGTAACCATAGAGCCAAGTTTTTTAGATGAGGCCCTCCGAGTTTTATCAAGGAGTTGGAGTTACTTGCCAGTTTATAATCCTTTGGGTCAATTTTACAAGTATCAAGGGTATGGTAATCCTGCTTCGGATTTAGAGGAAGGTGGTACAGCTACAGCCGATTATTCAAGGTTTTCGACGAATCTTAAAGTTGATTTTAAAATTTTAGAAGGTTTTAAGTTCGTCTCTCAAAGTGGGATCGAACTTGGATATTGGAATGGAAATGCGAATTATCGCAAGTTTCAGGCCTACAATTGGACCGGAGGAAATCAAGGTGTTTATAATGATCCCAATTCTGCATACTATGCAAACTCGAAAAGTTTGTACAAAACATTTACCAACTACCTCGACTATAATAAAACCTTTCTTTCCAAACATCATATTGGCCTCATGTTAGGAACATCTTTTGAAACATACAATAAAGAATATCAATCAACTACAGGATATAATTTCACCAGCAATGAGCTATTTACCTTAAATCTTTCTGATAAAACAAAATTGGACTATACCAAAAATTTTACTGGCAGTGCATCCGGGAATGCCTTGAATTCCTATTTTGGAAGATTCAGCTATTCTTACAGCAATAAATTATTTGTTGATATTACAATGAGGATGGATGGCAGTTCAAAATTTGCATCTGAAAAAAGATGGAGTGCCGTTTTCCCTGCTTTATCAGCTTCCTGGAATTTATTAGAAGAAGAGTTTGTTAAATCGCTTAATATTTTTGACAGATTAAAACTAAGAAGTTCATGGGGTCAGTCTGGCAACCAGGATCTTAGTTTTGGCAACTATGATTATATTCCACTTGTTAATTTTTATGGTTCGTACCCAATTGGCTCGCCTAACGTTGGATTGTCTGGAGCCGAATCTAGTATAGCTTCTTCAAGCCGGAGTTGGGAAACAATTGAAACTACAAACGTAGGATTGGATTTTACGGTTCTTAATTCACGGTTGTCTTCAAGTTTCGACTATTTTATCAAAAAAAATAAAGACATGTTAGTTGGAGTACAGGTGCCCGCAACTTTGGGAGGTAACCCACCGACAAGTAACGCTGGTACACTTGAAAGTAAAGGCTGGGAATATTCGGTAAAGTGGTCAGATAAAAAAGGTGATTTTAGATACAGTGTCTCAGCATCAATTAGCGATAGTAAAAATAATCTGATTAATCTGGAGGGGAACGATGCCTATTATGAAGGGCTAAATTATGCTAGGCAAGGATACTCTCTTTATTCCTATTTTGGTTACCAGTTCGATGGAATTATCCAAAATGAAGAGCAATTGACTAATTATAAAAAATTACAGGGTATCCCCGCCAATATTGGAATTGGAGATGTAATGTACAGGGATATCGATGGTGATGGAAAAATTACATCATATGGTGATCCTGCCAAAGGGACTAAAGGCGATATGCAATATTTGGGAAATAAATTGCCACGTTATACTTATTCTTCAAGCATTAATTTATCATACAAAAATTTCGATTTCAATATAACTCTTCAAGGAGTTGGAAAAAGAGATGAAATCAAAGGTGGTGATTTTTCCCAACCTTATTTTTGGGTATGGCATCAACCCCTTGAATATTTTTACGGAAAAAACTGGACGCCTGAAAATACGGGAGCAAAATACCCACGCATTGTCCCTGGAGGTGTTGGCTTTGACGAACTTAAGAATTGGAATTGGAGAACTTCCACTATGCGCATCGACAATATGGCTTACATGAGGGTAAAGCAAATCACTGTTGCATATAATTTACCTCAGGAGTTTTGTAAACGCATAAAAATGCAGGGAGTGCGTGTTTATGCCAGCGGGAAAGACTTATTTACTATATGTAAAGGAACCTGGAATAAATCCTACGATCCTGAAGATACACGTTCCGATGAACAAACTTATCCATTAAGTAATGTCATCTCATTTGGAGCAGATATCAAATTCTAATAATCCTAATCTAAAAAATAATTATCATGAAACATATATTATTTAAATCACTCTTCATGGCGCTACTGTTTTCGGGATGTGCAAAGGATCTTGATTTAACCCCGCAAGACACAATTTCTGACGCTTCTTTTTGGAAAACTGTTGCCGATTTTAAACTTGGAGCAAATAATCTTTATTATTCGTTGGAAGGACTAAGTTTTGGCGACACTGAATCAGATATTGCATACAACACTTCAAACTCAATCAGTAATGGAACTTATCAACCTTCCGAAACATCTGATGACTGGAATACTCCATACAAATACATCCGGAAATGTAATAATATTATTGCCAAAGCAGCATCTTCATCGATTTCCGAAGATGTCAATATATATAGTGCTGAAGCTAAGTTTTTTAGGGCGTATAATTATTGGCGATTATATAGGCTTTATGGTGGAGTTCCCTTAATTAAGGAAGTATTGGATTTAGATAGTCAAGCTTTATACGGGTCTAGAGCCAGTAGAAAGGAGACTGTTGATTTTATTCTTCAGGATTTAACTGAGGCAGCTATTGACTTGCCATTGAATACAGCATTAGCTCCGGCTGACAAAGGCAGGATTTCGAAAGGAGCTGCAGAGGCTTTAAAGGCACGTGTGGCACTTTTTGAAGGTACATGGGGGAAATATCGTGGCGATGCTAATGCTTCGGAATACCTTGATATCGCCATAACAGCTTCCGGTAGTGTTATTTCCAGTTCTCAATATAGTTTATATACAGAAAAAGCCAATGATAGTTATCGCTATTTATTTATTGAAGAAGGAGATGATTCAAAGGAGGCCATCTTGGACCGTCGTTATCAAAAGGATATCGAAGGACAGGTATTTCCTGCTCTCATCCAGCGGATAGGCTATTTGCCAACAAAAAAATTAGCGGATATGTACCTTTGTACAGATGGATTACCAATAACAAACTCTTCGTTATTTAAAGGGTACGGTACAATTACAACTGAATTTCAAAATCGGGATGCCCGAATGACAATGACAATAATAATACCTGGGAAAGATGTTGCCCAATCATTTTATGCAACTCCTGTATCAAGCTGGCCATTTTATCCGCAGCGTGTACCAAACACCGGATATACAACCTACAAATATATATCTGAAAACGAATATGCTAATGCGCAAGGTGAAAGTCCTAATTACAGCTTCGATAATCATATCATCAGATATGCTGAAGTTCTTTTAATATATGCTGAAGCTTTATTTGAAAAGAATGGGTCAATAAGCGATGCTGATTTAGATAAATCTATAAATATCATTCGCCAAAGAGTAAACATGCCTGCATTGACAAATGTTGCTGTTTCGTCGAACGGATTAGATATGAAGACTGAATTAAGACGGGAAAGAACAGTTGAACTGGCTTTCGAAAATTTCAGGTATGACGATTTAAGGAGGTGGAAAACTGCTGAAAATGAATTGACCCAGGATATAAAAGGAATTAAAATTGTGGGTACAACTTGGACTGACCCTGTGATAATTGAAGGTTCAAACAGAAACCCCTACTCAAATGCTAGCTGGCAAAGTAATACTGATGCTGATGGGTTTATTATTGCCGAAAGCAGTACGGGTAGGTTCTTCAATCCAGATAAACATTATTTAAGGCCACTGCCAACTAAAGAAATTCTGATAAATCCAAAGTTGGAGCAAAACCCGAACTGGTAGTCTCAAATTATCCTTCAAAGAAATAATGCTTATAAAAGGGTGGGAAAAAGCCACCCTTTTATTGCCACCGCATCCATTTCACTATACGATTTTTAATTGAGTAAATGCGAAAACAGCACTTAAAGCTGAGTTTTATTCTTAAAAAGCGTCAATAAAATAAATTCCGGAAATCCATAAACTTGATATGAAAAAAATAATAATTACAGCCATTTGCGTTGTTCAGTCATTTTGTGCCTTAGCGCAACAGAACAATACAATAAGTTTAGATGGAGAGTGGAGAGTTGCCCTCGATGTATTTTATCAAGGATATGCCAACCAATGGTACAAGCAAGAGTTGCCTAATACAAAAGATTTACACCTTGATTACTCTATATATTTTAGGAGAGATGATTATTTGGTTTCTAATTGGATGCGTTTACCCGGAACCATGGATGAATCCAATATTGGGGTAAAGCTATATCCTGAAAAAGCATTTTCAGAAGGCTTGCAAAAAAAAATAAATTATGATGGCCCATTTTGGATACAACGTAAAGTTACTATTCCAACAGACTGGATTGGAAAAACTGTTATTTTTTCTATGGAACGAACTATTGGCGTAAGTACAATGTATTGGGATGGAAAATTAGTCGGAGAAGCCTCTGGTTATGAAGCCCCACAGGAATTTAAAATCAATAGTCTACTGGCTGGAGTAGGTGATCACATAATTACTGTATTTGTAAACAAAAACGATAAACGATACCGCCAGGTAGGGCATGGTGTGGTTGGTGAGAATGGAGTTGGATGGACTGGCGTGGTTGGGAGAATTGAAATGCAGGTTCAAAATACTATTTATTTAAAAAATATTCAAATTTTTCCAAATATAGAAAATGGCTCTTTAAAAACCACTTTTACCATTGGACAAAATAGGAAGCAGAATAAAGATATTACCGTCAACCTATCGGTGCGTAAAAAGAAAGCAGGTGGCGGGTTTAAAAATTTAAAGACAATACATATTAAAGGCGAAAGAATTGAAAAACAAAGTTTGGAATTATTACTTCCAAAACCGATTGAATTGTGGTCAGAATTTACCCCCAGCTTGTATGAGATGAAAACAGAGGTGTTAGTGGATGACATGGTTGAAGATGTTGTCTATACAACGTTTGGCATGCGAAGCTTCGCTACCCAAAAAGGGAATTTTTCAATAAATGGGAAAAACACTTTTCTGAGACGAGCTGAATATGACGGCGCTTCACCAATCAAAAACTATCCAAGTATGGAAAAGGCAGATTGGCTAAGGTTAATGGGAGTTGCAAAAGAGTATGGATTAAACAGCCTTCGTTTCCATACATGGTGTCCGCCTAAAGCTGCGTTTGAAGCTGCCGATGAGTTAGGACTTTACCTTCAGGTAGAATTGCCTTCCAAGTGGGGTGGCGATGTTAAAGAAGATTATCCAATGAGAGAATTAGAAACTATTTCAGATGCTTATGGCAATCACCCTTCCTTCTGTATGCTAACATTAGGCAATGAGCGGTTCACTCATAATAGCAATACAAAAAAAGCAATTACTGATGCCAAACAATATGATATAAGGCATCTATACACCTGCACTTCTCATCCACTTGCAACGAATTGTGTTGATGACTACTATGAAGCAGCTGATGCAGGAGCAAAAGATAAACTGTTAGTTGGCATTGAATGGGGTGGTGGCGATGTTGTTTCATCAACCAGGTTTAATACAAAAACACCAGAAACAAAAAGTGATTACCGAAACGCTATAAGAGATTTTGAGGTTCCAATCGTTTCTCACGAGGCTGGTCAATGGGTGATGTTTCCAAACTTAGACGAAATCTCAAAGTACACAGGAGTTTTGGAAAACACAAACTATGAGAGAATCAGAGAATCCTTAGATAAGAAAGGTATGCTTGAATATGCCGCTGATTTTGCTATGGCTTCGGGGAAGTTTGCCGCTATACTGTATAAAGAAGAAATAGAATCTGCATTAAGAACCCCAAATTTCGGAGGTATCAGCCTGTTGGGAATAACAGATTTTCAAGGGCAAAATCTTGCTGTTGTGGGAATCTTGGATTCCTTTTGGGAATCAAAAGGAATCGTTTCACCCAAACAACATCGTATGTATTGTTCGCCTACTGTTCCATTGGCCAGAATGGGAAAACGAGTGTGGAAACAAAACGAAACTTTTACTGCAAATGCAGAAATAGCACATTTTGGTGAGAAGGACTTATTGAAAACACAACCCTCATGGTCAATTGCTTCTGAAAATGGTAAAGTACTATTAAATGGGCAGTTTGCCAAGGTCAATATCCCTACAGGAGGTTTGACTCCCCTGGGTGATATTTCGGTATCATTAAACAAAATTGCAGCACCTCAAAAATTGACCTTATCGATTGAAATACCGTCAACAGAAATAAAAAACTCTTGGGATATTTGGGTATATCCTTCCGAGATTGAAGCAAGCTTGGGAAAAGTTAAAGTTTTTAATAAGTGGGATACTAACGCGAAGAATGCATTAGCGTTGGGTGAAAATGTATTGCTTTTACCACAAAAAGAGTCATTGAAAGATGGATACCGGGAAAGCTGTTTTACAACTGTGTTTTGGAATTCACTTTTTAAGAATTTTCAAAAAGCCCACACATTAGGCGTGTTATGCGATCCATCACTTCCTTTATTTAATAGTTTCCCAACTGACAACTCTTCAAATTGGCAATGGTGGGATGTTACCATGCATGCTAATGCCATGTATTTAAATAATGCTCCTAAGACGTTAAAACCGCTGGTACAGGTTATTGATTCGTATCACATTAATGATAAGCTGGCATATGTATGGGAATGTAAAGTAGGGAAAGGAAAGCTATTAGTATCGACCGTTGATTTTACAACTGACATTGAAAAAAGAACCGTATCAAAGCAATTAGAAAAAAGCATCCTTGACTATATGAATACGGCTGCGTTCAATCCAAATACAGAATTGCATTCTTCAGAAATTGAAAACTTTTTTAAGTAAAATATCATACATAATAACTATTTTGTGTTAAATATTTGATTTGTTAATGTATTCAGTCTTTTCAGGAATTGTCAAAAAACGGATTCCTGACAAACTGATTGTAAAAAGTATGAATTTTTGCAAACGACCTAGATTTCGGTCATTACTTTATTATTTTGCACCCATTAACTTTTACGAACAAATCTTAAACATCATAAACCACCTGTAATGAGAATCTGTATTCTTTCAATTCCGCTATTTTGCTTTTCAGCCCATTCGAAATGACGGATTTCCGTTTACTGAGGGAAATGCGTGGCAGTATTTGTGGTACGTGCCACAAAATGTTCCTTCGTTTGTTGATTTGATGGGAGGTGACCAGAAATTTGTTGAAAAGCTCGATGCGTTTTTTACGCTCGATGCCAAACCGGGTGATGTGAACGGAAATGCTTCGGGATTTATCGGTCAGTATGCCCATGGAAACGAACCGAGCCATCATGTCGTTTCCTTGTATGACTTCACCAGCCAACCCTGAAAAGCACAATATTACAGTGCCAAAATCATGCGCGAGTTTTATAACGATCTGCAATCGGGTTATTCCGGAAATGAAGATTGTTGACAGATGTCGGCCTGGTATATCTTTAGCGCCATGGGATTTTATCCGGTCAATCCGGCGAATAGCATTTATTGTTTCAGATCGCCGCAGTTAGAAAAAACTACAATCAACCTGGCAAACGGCAAACAGTTTAAGGTTATCACGAACAATGTCGGTATTGATAATATTTATAATCAGAAAATTATCCTGAATGGCAAACCTTATCAAAAGAATTACATCACCCACAAGGATATTGAAAACGATGGAGTCATCGAATTTTTCATGGGTAAAACACCTAATAAAAAGATGGCAACATATGAAAAACCCTTGGCGGTTTGTCTATGAACAAACTATTTTTCAATTTAGTTATTTTTCTGGCAAGTTTTGTTTTTCAAAATTGCAGTTCAAAAAAGCCGAGACAAAATCAAACATCGGTTTTAAAGTGGAAGATTTCAGAGCTGGATCAATGAAAAACAAACTAATCTTTACTTTTTAAACAATAGTGTCATCTCTGGTGCCATCACCAATTACGGCGATAGAATTGTAAGCCTTTGTGCTACTGACAGAACTGGGAAAATGGGCGATCTGAGATTCAGTAAAATCGATAGCTACCCTAGAGCCAATGAAGTTTTTCACGGAGCTTTGATTGAACGTGTTGGGAATCGCACTGCTAAAGGTAAATTCACCCTTGATGAACAGGAATTTACTCTTCATCTGAATAATGGAGTTAATCACCTTCATGGTGGTTTTAGTGGATTTCATAATGTTGGCCTGGGATGTTAAGCTGTTTAGGAGAATGTTTCCTAGGGTATGTTGGTGTCCATTGTCGCAATTACTGCTAATTCAATGGATAACGATAGGGACAAATGTCTCTCCAGTGGAATGGATGAATACATGACAAAGCCCTTTGATATTGATAGATTTCATTCTTTACTAAGTCGGGTTAACGTGTGAGAAAATTAATACAACTAAAGAAAAATTGAAGTAATTTCTTGATTCTTCAACTAAGCGCCGGTTGCCATTTGGGTGTCTTTAATTTCGCCCTGGAACATTCCTGGATAAACTATTTGGTATCACTTCCCAAGTCGGCCAAAGCTACCTTGCTTTTTTAATACCTATACATTTCCTTCCGGAAGATCTTCTGGAGAAGTTTTGATACCTCGACACTTCTGGGTCCGCTTCCAGGAACTCTCCAAATCAAGTAGGGTTGGTATCTTTCTTCTTAAATTCAACTAGATTTCCCATCAATCCGGAATGCGCCCAAGCAGAAAGATGCCACCGAACTTGTAGCTAATATTGCGATAAATCCGCCAAATGGCGGATAGCTTTTCTGATCAAATATAGTTAAAATGGTACTAAACGGGAGCCCACCTCCCTAAAAACCAATTTCTTAATTTTTAAAGTTCAGTATCATGAGAAAGAAAAGTGAATCTACGATTCTTCAGCGAGTCATGCAAACGGTTGAAGGTTTCGACAAAGTGTACAATAACCTAAAAACAGCAAACTATACTTGGAGACCGGAGCCAAAGCACCCTGGAGAACTACATCCGGCGGATTGCATTAGTCTGCTTGGAGTTTAACCGTCTTCCCGAAGACATTTCTGAAGATGAGATTAATGAATACCTGACAGCTTTGATCCAAAGCTCAAGTATCCATCTCGGAGCAGTTTCAAACATGCAGTTTATGTCCTGCGTTATTATTTTCGCCATATCAGGCAAAATAAGCGGGCAATTGCCTTGCCCTCGATGAAAAAAGAAGCCAAACTGCCAGAGATATTCGACCACAGCGAACTTCGCCAATTGTTTGTAGCCCACACATTGCTAAAGCACCACATCATTTTGACCTTGATCTATTCGGCAGGATTGCGTTCTCAGGAGGCTATCAACCTGAAAATTTCCGAGGTGGACTTTGAGCGCAAGACCATCCACATCCGCCAAAGCAAATATAAGAAAGACCGGATCGTGCCTCTGCCTGGTTATATTTCCAAGGGCCTGAGAAAATACGTCGCAGTAGCCCCCACATTTGGCTCTTTAATGGCAAAGGACCCGACGGGGGTTACAGTGTGAGAAGATTGAGCTGGGTTTTACGCGAAACGCTGAAGAAAACAGACATCAAAAAAGAGGTCTCGCCTCATCCGTTACTCGAAGAGGGGGTAAATAATAGTTACCATCAAAGAGTTGTTGGGACATGCACACACTGCAACTACAATGATCTATTTGCATGTAGTTCAAATACAGCCATGGCCAGCCCACAGTCTGTTGGATACCCTGTATCCTGAGTAATAACAATGCAGCCCCAATTTGAAGTTTCTCAGATCATCGATCGATTTGGGTCTCAATTTATGGAGCAGTACTATCCCAATAGTTTTGCTGTGCGAACCCTTGATGCTTTGCAGAAATGCCGCACACCGGCCCTGGGTGGGCACAAAGATGTTTGCGATTGTTGCGGCCAACAGCGGATCAGTTACAACAGTTTTGGCAACCGCCATTGTCTGAAGTGCCAGTCAAACAAACAAACAAACAAACAAACAAACAAACGCTTTGGGCCGACGACCGGATCATTGATGCCTTGGATGTGAAATACTTTCATGTTGTGTTTACCGTTCCTGAAGCGTTAAACCATATCTGCCTGCACGATAGCAAACGGTTTTACAACGCCATGTTTGAATGCATGTGGAGCGTATTGCAGACTTTTGGGTACAGCCATTATGGGGTTGAGTGCGGTGCAATTTGTGTGCTGCATACCTTGGGCCAAAACCTGAGCCTACACCTGCTAATTCACTACATTGTTCCGGCTGCCGGACTGACTTTAAAGGGACAGTTGAAACAGATCAGCAAACAAGGGAAATACTTGTACCCAGTACGGATCCTCACTTTGTTCCATGGCAAAATGCTTGAAAAGATCGGGCAGCAGCTCAAACGCAATAACCAGTTGCCACAATATCAAACTTTGCTCGGCCAAATCTGGGGTAAGCCCTGGGTAGTGTATGAGAGTCGCCTTTGGGCAATGCCTGGCAAATTGTAAAATACTTGGATAATATAACCTCCGGATGGTGATCAGCAACCACCGAATTCAAAACATCGACGACTCGGGGGTGAGCTTCTTTTAAAAAGACTACAAAGACAACAGTAAAAAGGAACAGGCAATGCTATCGAAGTAGAGTTCCTCCGGCGGTTTTACCAGCACATTCTGCCGTACCAATTCGTAAAAATCAGGTATTATGGCTTATTAAGCAACAAGCAAAAGCAGGCTAACCCATTGCAAGCCGCAAATCATTCAGAATCAAAGAGAAAAGAAAAGAATCAGGAGCGAATTGTTCGCATGACTGGCTTCGACCAGTATCAATGCCCGTTTTGCAAAACCGGAATAATGAACACCGTTGAATTATTACCCAAAATATGCCCACCAACCAATATACTTTACAAAGAAACCCGATTACTGTATGATTTTCTATACATTGACCTAATAATAAAGAAACATCTGCCTGTTCGGCAGACTGCCAGGAATAGAATTGTATGGCCTAAAATCAGGCAAATGAAATGAAAACTGTCAAAAGAAATGCCTAATGTGCCAATTATCCGATATGTTTATAGAAGAACAAAGAAAAATCCCCATCCATTCCAGTCGAAAGCATACTCTCGGCGAACTCCAATCAGACATAAAACCCTTGATAAATACATGGTTGAAATTAGGCTCTACATGTGGATTATATGCAAACTGAACTTCTCGCTGAGTATAGCTAAAGGAAATAGAATATTTCTCGTCTCATCCGATTCTCTTTTTACTCTGATGCCAATCAACATATGTCCAATAGTTCCACCAAAAATACTTGTAAAAATCGGGTCATAAAGTATAAAAACAAATACAAAAGCTGCAATTTTCGCGTTATCCGGAACATTGTCAAAAAATGAAAAAGTATATGTTATCACTAGTGTCTATTAATTTTTGTTAAAATGGCCCATATCTATTTTATGCACAGCATCCTAACCCCTCAAAACCTTGTCGCCCTTTTGAATTTTGTTCCTTTGTATACAGGTACAAATTGGAACAGGTATGAACGTTG
>JAIBEY010000014.1 GCA_019459525.1 Prolixibacteraceae bacterium | reverse complement strand
GAAAATCTGTTCCGGATGGGAGAAACCAAGCTGATGCAGGCTTCAGGAAAAGCAAGTTCGCAGGTGATTTACATTCCTGAAATGCCGGAAACCGGCGAATATGCGGTGTATGTTTCGTATGTCCGTGATGAGCAGAACGTAACCGATGCGCATTATACTGTATTTCATTCAGGAGGAAAAACAGAATTTTTGGTCAATCAAACGATTGGCGGAGGTACCTGGATTTATTTGGGAACTTTCCGCTTTGAAAAAGGCCTGAATAAAGAAAAAGGTAGAGTTGAACTGACGAATTTTTCCGAAGAAACCGGGAAGCTGGTTTCGGTTGATGCGGTGCGTTTTGGCGGAGGAATGGGTAATGTGGTTCGCGGAAAACTTCAGGATATGGAGCATTTACAAAAGCTGCGCAACGAAAAAGGTTTTGCGATAGATTCTGCCGAATGGTTGCCCTATGCCAGCAAGAGGCCGCGTTATCAGGAAGGGGCTCGCTATTATTTGCAGTATATTGGGATGCCCGATTCGCTGGTTTATGTGCTGAACAAGGAAAAAATTGATTATTCGAACCGTGGCGAAAATGCAGCTTTGTATGCCAAACGCGAAAGCGGGAAAAACGATTATAAAGACGATTATCAAAGTCGCGGCGAATGGGTGAATTACCTGTTGGGTACGCCCAACGGACCAGCCGCCAATCCAAATACCAAAGGTTTGGGTATTCCGGTTGATATGGTAATGGCATTTCATACCGATGCCGGAACAACACCCGACAGCGCTATTATTGGTAGCCTCATGATTTACGATACCACTTACGGCAAACCTGAATTTCCGAATGGGCAGTCGCGTTGGGCCAGCCGCGATTTGTGCGATTTGGTGCAAACCCAGATTGTTGATGATTTACGGAAATTGTACGAACCTGAATGGACACGCCGTGGCATGTGGAACAAACAATATGCTGAGGCCGTTCGTCCGAAAGTACCGTCGATGCTTTCAGAATTGTTGTCGCATCAGAATTTTGCTGACATGTACCAGGCTAACGACCCGCGTTTTAAATTTGATGTAAGCCGCTCATTTTACAAGGGAATCCTGAAGTTCCTGGCTTTCCAGAACAATCAGGAATATGTGGTGCAGCCGTTACCCGTTTCCCATTTCAGGATGAATCTGGAAGAAAATGCGGTGAGGTTAAGTTGGCGGCCTGTCAACGATCCTCTGGAACCAACGGCAACTCCGAAATCCTACCGAATTTATACCCGGACTGAAAACGGCGGCTTCGACAATGGCCGCGCTGTTACGGATACCACCGATCTGGTTTCTGGATTAAAACCTGGCCTGATTTACAGCTTCAAAATTACAGCAGTAAACGAAGGGGGCGAAAGTTTTCCGTCCGAGATTCTGGCTTGCAGCTTACCAACCGACGATAAAAAACCTGTTTTAATCGTGAATGGTTTCGACCGGATTAGCGGCCCCGAAGCTTTTGATACAGGGAAGTATGCAGGGTTCTTCACGGCTGGTGATGAAGGTGTGGCCTACAAGAATGAGATTTGTTTTATTGGCGATCAATACGATTTCAATCGCAAAACGCCCTGGAAAGACGACGATAACTCTGGGTTCGGTTCGTGTTATGCCGATCAGGAAACAAAGGTTTTCCTCGGAAATACATTTGATTATCCGTTGGTTCATGGCGAATCCTTCCGAAACAATGGTTTTGGTTTTATCTCGATGAGCGACGAAGCATTTGAACAGCAAAATCAGGATAATCATGCGTTTTCGGCATTGGATTTAATCTTTGGCGAAGAGAAAACAGTGGAGCGTTTTTACGGTTTAAAGAAACGCGATTTCACCGTGTTTACGCCGAAAATGAGAAATGCCATTGCTGAATTTACGAAGTCTGAGAATGCGAAAGTTTTTGTTTCAGGCGCATACATTGGTACCGATCTGGAGCTTTGTGGTGATACATTGGCTAAAAAGTTTGCTGCCGATGTTCTGCATTTTAAGCCTATGACTGACCATGCAAGCAAAAGTGGCGGTATTTATCCGGTAAACGATGCACGAAAGGATTTTACTTCGGCTGTAAGTTTTGTGCAGGGCTATCATCCAGCCATTTACAAGGTGGAATCGCCCGATGCTATTGAGCCGAAAGGCGAGAAGGCCAAAGTTTTGTTCCGCTACCGGGTTGATAACAAAACCGCAGGCGTTTGTTTTGATGGCAGCTACCGCACGGTCGCACTTGGCTTTCCATTCGAAGCCATCACTACCGATAAAGAACGAACTGAATTAATGGGACAGATTTTAAAATACTGGGGATTGAAATAAGTTAACCACATAGGTACATAGAATACATGGAAAAAGTAAAATATTCTATGTGCAAAGTGGTAATAAACTGATAATTAGATGGTAAATTGTATATAAATAGAACAATAAAGCTATGTGGCCTATGTGCCTATGTGGTTTAAACAAAAAAGGAAATGAAAAAAATTACATGCTTTATCCCTTACGGAACACAGGAAGAAACGCTGGCTACCGTTCAGGAATTAAGAAAATCGGATCTGGTTTCTCAGATTTATGTGGTATGTAGCGCCGAACAAAACTGCCTGATTGATGGGGCGGAGGTGTTGAAATCGGAGTCGATGACCCACGGAAAAACAGTAAAACGTATGGCTGCCTTGGCTAATACACGTTATACCCTGATTGATACCCGTCCCGGCGCATTGCAATTGGGACAAAAGGCGCTCGAGCGTTTTGCGCAGATTGCCGACGATACCCAAAGCGGTATGGTTTATTCGAATTACCTGGCTGTAAAGGGCGGAAAAGTGGAAAATCAACCGGTGATTGATTACCAGGAAGGTAGTTTGCGCGACGATTTTAATTTCGGATCGTTGTTGTTTTACCGCACCGAAATCATGAAAAAAGCAGCCGAAGGTGTGGCCGATGATTTTCAGTTTGCCGGTTTGTATGCGCTTCGGCTTGGGGTTTCGCAGTATGCCGATCTATTCCGGATTCCGGAGTTTTTGTACACCGAAAAGGAATCGGACCTTCGTAAATCGGGAGAGAAAATATTTGATTACGTTGATCCTAAAAACAGGGCAGTACAGATTGAAATGGAAAAAGCCTGTACCCAACACCTGAAAAATGTGGGTGGCTATCTCGAACCTGTTTTCGCGCCGGTGAAATTCGATGAGCTGGAGTTTGAAGTGGAAGCTTCGGTAATTATTCCGGTCAGGAATCGCGTGCGAACCATCGAAGATGCGATCAAATCTGTTTTATCGCAGAAAGCCAATTTCAAGTTTAACCTGATTATTGCTGATAATTTTTCGACCGACGGAACCACTGAAATTATTCAAAAATATGCTGAAGCCGACGAGCGGTTGGTGCATATCATTCCCGACCGTACCGATCTCGGAATTGGCGGTTGCTGGAATTTGGCGGCCAATCATCCGAAGTGCGGAAAGTTCGCCATTCAGCTCGACAGCGATGATATCTATTTCGATGAAACAACCGTCCAGCAAGTGGTTGATGCTTTTTATGCCCAGAATTGCGCCATGGTTGTAGGTACTTATCAGATGGTGAATTTTGCGCTGGAAGAAATACCTCCAGGAATCATTGATCACAAAGAATGGACTCCGGATAATGGACGGAACAATGCGCTTCGCATCAATGGGTTGGGAGCGCCGCGTGCATTTTATACCCCGGTTTTGCGCCGGATTCCGGTTCCGAATGTGAACTATGGAGAAGATTACGCGTTAGGATTGGCTATTTCGCGTCATTACCAGATTGGCCGCATTTACAACCCGATTTACCTGTGCCGCCGTTGGGACGATAATTCGGATGCTGCCCTGAGCGTTGAGGTGATGAATGGGCACAATTTGTACAAAGACCGCATTCGCACCATCGAATTAAAAGCAAGGAAAAGGTTAGGAAATTAATTAAAGCATAAATCCTGACAGGTTTTCAAAACCTGTCAGGATTGAAAAACAAATCCAAATGGCTCAATTGCTTGATATTATAAAAGAAACAAACAAATCTGCGGCTCAGATTCTTTTTGAGTTTGTGGAAAGCGAAAAACTCATCTGGCCTTTGGCTGCGGCTAATTACAAAGGATTGAAAAAGGTGGAGGAGCGGAGTTTTTTGTTCAACGGATTTGAAATTCGGGCACAGTTCAATCCCGAGCGCATGCGTTCGTCGGTAGCCGAGGTGGATAAAAAATCGATTGCCGCACGCAAATGCTTTTTGTGCAACGAAAATCGTCCGAAGGAACAGGATGCTATCGCATTTGGCGAACAATTTCTGATTTTGGTGAATCCGTTCCCGATTTTCAAAACGCATTTTACCATTTCGTGCAACTCACATATCGATCAGCGATTCATCCCGAATGTACAGTCCTTGTTGGAATTGGCAAGGGCAATGGAGGGATTTACTGTATTCTACAATGGACCCGAATGTGGCGCTTCGGCTCCCGATCACCTGCATTTTCAGGCCGGAGAGAGTTCATTCATGCCTATTGCAACAGAGTTCGAAAAACTGAAATCTACTTCCCGACACCTTTATTCAGGAGCAGAAACCAATGTTTGGGCGTTCTATGATTATCTCCGGAAAATGATTTCGGTTGAAACAACTTCATTGGATGAAGGACTTCGGATTGTTGGTATTTATTACACTCATTTTCAGTCCATGCAGCCGGAAAAAGTGGAGCCGATGATGAACGTACTTTGCACTTTTACCGGAGGAAAATGGACGATCCATCTTTTCCCGCGGAAAGCGCACCGGCCGTCGCACTTTTATGAGGAAGGCGAAAAGCAAATCCTGATTAGTCCGGGATCGGTTGATTTTGGCGGGGTTTTTATTCTTCCCCGGCGCGAAGATTTTGACAAAATTACCAAAGGAA
>JAIBEY010000115.1 GCA_019459525.1 Prolixibacteraceae bacterium | reverse complement strand
TATTTTGTCCTTTAAAATCTAATCCCGTCTTTTGTGTTTGCATAAGTCTTTGAGTTTTATTGGTTAGTCACGTAATCAAAAATAATACTCTTTTGACTTATGCTTCTTTAGCATAGCTCAATTACAAACATAGGGACTAAGGTTTGTTTTTGCGTTCTTCAATTTCCTCACTGATAATCTGATTGATGTTGGTTTTTGCATTTTTCAGGATAAAGATGCTGGTGCCTCTTTCGCGGGCAAACTCGTTGGTAATTTCGCCTGTCCGTTCAATGGTTTCAAATAGTGGCTTTTCTTTTGTTCGGGTTGGATCATCATCGCTGGCTTCCTGAACCAAAATGACATGCTTAATCTCTTTATCAAGCCTGAACCAGTTGATGTAATCGGCATTCATCGAAACCGCCCCGATGTTTTTGTTCCGGGAATAATAATTTATGGCTCCGGCCTGCCCGTAATTGTCGCAGAGGATGAGCGTTTGCGCAGGTTCCGGAATTTGGGCGTAAGCGCTGTCCACTTTTTGAGCCAGCTCTTTCCAGCCAAGCATGTCCGCAAAATCCTGAGGTAGAGTATGTTCTTTCCCGTCTTCCCAACGTAACATACCAAAATCCTGATACAATTTGGAATTTTGACGGATTTCTTCCGGAGTATGGTTCGGAAAAGCAATTTGAAGCATCGGGAAGAATAACAGGATCGGGAGAATCAGGAGGAATGGTTGTACATATTTGCCACGTTTCCCATTCAGGATTTGTTCGAGGTAAACCGCACCAAACGCCAGCAAAATGGGGTAAAGGCCAATGGCGTAATATCCTTTTGCCCTGAACCAGACAAACAACAGGATGGTGAACAGAAACGACCAGCCAACCATCCGGTATTTCCGGAAAGATGGAAAAATGGTGAAGGCAACAAAAGCTGCAAGTAGAACAAAGGAGGAACCGAAAAAGAATAAAAGTTGTTCTTTCAGGAAATCGGCACGGTTAACGTTGACCAGTTGTGTGGCCGCCAGTTCGTTGAGGTGACGAATAACCGGAAAGTTATTTTGATACTGCCAGATCAGGTTAGGCGAAATCAGCAAAAGTGCCAATGCAGCTGCACTGTAAAGGTGTTTGTTCCTGAAAATCTGGCGGTGTTTGGTCAGTAAAATGGCCGGAATTAGCCCGAGAAACAGGAAAACCACATTGTATTTGTTCAGGAAACCAAGAGCAAAAATGGTTGCGGCCCAATACAGCCAGTTCGATTTTTCGGTACTGATGTATTTAACGAGTGCAAAGTAGAGCAGTGTCCACGAAAGAATATCGAGTGAATTGGGCTGATATAGTGTGTTGATGCGCAGAAGAATTGAAAAAAGAATCGAAATCGCGCCTAACGTAAGGGCGAACCAGCCACCCTTCAGTTCTTCGATGGTTTTCCAGACTACAAGCATGGTTAACGCACCAAACAGGGCCGGAAAAATTTTTATCCAGAAAATGCTGTTTCCCAGTAGCATGATCAGGTACGAAATCCATGAAGTAACTGGTGGAACTGAAGTGTAACCCCAGGCCAGGTGTCGCGCCTGATCGAGGTGTAGAAACTCGTCGCGGTGCAGTTCGTAAACCGGATCGATAAGCAAATACTGGAGAATAAATTTCAGCAGGAGGAGTCCCCAAAGTATCCAGATTCTGTTTTTCATGGTTCGTTTCAGTTAGCATGACTTTGGCGAGCTAAATTAGTTGGTTTTATTGATTAACAGAATTTTGCTGATGATTTTTTCCCTCCTGAAGAATCCTGATTGAACAGATTACTGCATTTTCCTGATTTTCTCTGCCACCGTACCTCGTTCGGTTATGCGGATGATCCGCAACGCTATTGTCGCCAGTCGGCCGGGCTTCAGGATAATATTTACGATCCAGGCTACTCTTTGGTCGCGGATGACAATGGCGGCAGGCGTTTCGCTTGTGTTGAGCAGGCTGAGTTGGGTGGCAAATTTCCAGGCTCCGTCCCGCGCCAGTTTCATACTGAAATCAACCAGGTAATCATCAATTTTTCCGGTCCACTTCAGTATATATTTTAATGCGGGCCATACTAATGACAAGTTTCCCTGAACATCGTGAACGAGCGACGACAAAATTTCATTGATTTTATTGAAATCCTTTTCCAGTCCGGTGATGTTTTTCCCGGACGAAATCTCTGCCGCAACCACACCCAAATCGAGGTTGATGTGGGCATTCATCCCCATTAGCAAGTGTTGCAGCACAATGGGCCAGTATTGACCTGAAATAGAAAATGCTTTTTGCCACACTTCGCTAACTGGTTCGTTTTTCAGGTTTGCCTCGTAAGCCGCAAGATACCGTTTGGCAAACAGGACATCCAGTTGTTCCATGCGCGGGCCATCGTCGAAAATGCCCAGGGCAATTCCTTCTTTTACACGTATGGTCACTTTTTGGTACAAGGCAGCAAAGTAGCCCGCCGGATCGTTATTTTGTTCCGATTCTGTTATGATATCGTCGAGCGCCTCAATAACATCGTCGATGGTCAGGATTTGTTGGAGGTTCATGCTTGGTTGGAGTTCGTGATCGTATTTTTTAATGGCAGTCATTCCAAAAAACGAATGCCGAAAATTATTGGCTTTAAATTCAGGTAATTATTCTGTTTTTTTCAAAAAATCCAACAAAGGATGAACGAATCGGTCGAATGCCTCAATGTGAGGCAGATGGCCCACATTATCCAGTTCTACAAGTTGGGCGTTGGGTATTTTTTGCTGGGTCTTTTTGCCCAGTTCATTGTAGAGTCCCATTGTTTTCTGCACTTCAGGCTTAGCCAACGCTTTTCCCAACGCCGTTCGGTCACGGGTGCCAATAATTAACAGAGTTGGGCATTTTACCAATGGAAAGTCCTGAACAACTGGCTGGGTAAAAATCATATCGAAAGTTAGCGCGGCATTCCATGCGATCAACGGATAATCCGGGTTGAGCGTCCATCCCGCAAGCAGATTGACCCATTTATCGTATTCGGGTTTCCAGTGATTGTCGTAATAAAAAACCAGTTGGTACTGTTTGATTTTGTCGTAATTCTGAGCCAGCTCATTTTTATACCACCAGTCAACAGGCTGGTAGGGAACCATCTGCTTGTAATCTTCCAGCCCGATGGGGTTTTCCAAAATGAGTTTTTCGGTGGTTTCAGGAAACATTAATGCAAATCGGGTGGCCAACATGCCACCCATGGAATGCCCCAAAACGACAGTTTGGTTAACTCCCAAACTATCGAGTAAGGTTTTTGTATTTCGGGCCAATTGCTGAAAACTGTACTGGAAATGCCGGGGTTTTGTCGATTTTCCAAAGCCAATCTGGTCGGGAACAATTACCCGGAACCCGTTTTTAACAAGTTCTTTGATGGTGGTTTCCCAATAGGCTCCATTGAAATTTTTACCGTGAAGCAACACTACGGTTTTCCGGTTGGGCGTTTCCGGTTTAATGTCCATATAAGCCATTTTTAGTTCCTGGTCCTGAACACGCAAATTCATAAAATGAACGTCAAACGGATATTTGACGGTACTCAGGTTAATATCCAGGTTTTCGGTGGTACTGCTTTGAGCCTGAATCAACAACGTTCCCAGCCAAAGAAGCAGAAATAGTATTTTTGTTTGCATACCTTGTATTTTCTGAATCAAAACGCACGAATGGACGAAAGGTTGATAAAATCTAAATTGAGAGTTGCTGAATTTTTCCCGATAAAGAGGAATTGGCGCCGTAGTGAAATTAAGGAAAGAGAAATTCTCAAAAAGTAGGTTAATAGAGTCTCAATACTCTTTAAGGCACGGTGTAAAAACTTCGTTTAGGGGTAAAACATAAGCTGACAAAGTTGCACCGTTTATTGAAGCGGATAATCCTTGTTTATTGTCTCGAATTTATTCCGGAAAGCTCCTGTCTTTTGATGTATTCTTTTGGGGTACAGCTATTCAGCTCTTTAAATTTCCGGTTGAAGTTCGACAGGTTGACAAATCCTACCTGTTCGGCAATATCGGCAATCCCAAAGTCTTTCTGCTGAAGCAATTTACAAGCCTGCCCAATTCGAAATTCAGTAAGAAAATCGAGGTACGATTTACGTGTGCGGGTTTTGAAATAACGGCAAAATGAGTTGACAGTCATACTGGCAACTCCTGCAATTTCAATCAAGCTGATGGGCCTGTGATATTCATTCAGCGTGAACCTGTACACGGCATCCAGCCGTTTTTCGTCGGTCTCGTTCAGCTTGTTGTAGGCTCCTTCGGTCGATAAAATTTCGCCATCAGCAATCGTAAGTTGTCTCAAAATGCTAAGTAGCATAATCAACCGATCAATTCCGCTAATCGCGCTTAGTTGCTCAATGTCTAATGCAAGTTCCGGATAAAGATGCCCCGGATAAAATAAGCCCCTTTCGGCTTTTTGTCCAAAATCAGACAACAACTTCGTTTCGGGAAGCGCCCAAAACGCCGCCCCAAAAACATTCCATTCAAAGTAAACCGAAAGCGCCCTGGCCAGCATGAGAGTCTCGGGGCGATAATAAGCCGCATCGTTTCTAAATGCATGAGGTAATCGGGGGCCAAACACAAAAACATCGCCAGGCTTAAATTCACAAATCCGGTTGCCGGCAATCAGGTTCCCGGTACTTTCCTGAATCAGCGTGATTTGAAATTCATCGTGCTGATGCAGAATGTCATACAAATGCGGCTGGTAATCGTTCTGAACCCAAACCGATTCGTTCACCGGTTTGGCTATTTTAAAAGGAAGAATGTTCATAAGTCATTGTCCATGTTGTATAAAATATTCCATTCATTTTTTCTGAATAAACAAACAATGATAAGATCGTATTAGTTCAGGATAAGATCAACGCATTATCTGGATTGAATCTAAATAATTTTGCAGAAAAAGATATTTAAGTCTTTTATTTAAAAAGTGAAATTGTTGAACATTTAATACCTGAAAAAATGAAGTTCGAATGGAAAGGGGTTTTCCCCGCAGTTACAACTAAATTTACTGATGACGATCAACTGGATTTTGGTGCTTTCGACCTGAACCTGAAAGCCCAACTCGACGCCGGGGTGGATGGAATCATTCTTGGCGGATCGCTGGGCGAAGCAAGCACCTTGCTTCAGGAAGAAAAAGACGCACTGCTGATTCACACCGTGAAGGCTGTTGCCGGGAAAGTGCCGGTATTGATGAACGTGGCAGAACAATCGACCAAAGCAGCTATTGAGGCAGCCATCCGTGCACGGGATAATGGAGCCGATGGTTTAATGCTTCTACCTCCGATGCGCTATACCTCTGACGATCGTGAGACAGTAACTTTCCTGAGGGCCGTTGCCCAGGCTACCGACCTTCCTATTATTCTTTATAACAACCCGGCTGATTATAAAATTTGGATATCGCCCGATATGTTCCGGCAATTGGAAGATTTGCCAACTATTCAGGCCGTAAAAGAATCGACCCGCGACATCTCGAACGTGACCCGCATGAAAAATGAATTTGGCGACCGCATTGCCGTCCTGACCGGAGTTGACACCCTTGGAATGGAAAGCCTTTTGATGGGTGCCGACGGCTGGGTGGCTGGTTTGGTTTGTGCTTTCCCGCGCGAAACGGTGGCCATTTACCGATTGATTAAAGCCGGAAAAATTCAGGAAGCCCTGAAAATTTACCGCTGGTTTCTGCCTGTTCTCGAACTCGATGTTTCAACCAAGTTGGTTCAAAACATTAAGCTGGCCGAAACATTGACCGGACTTGGCAACGAAAATGTACGCGCACCAAGGCTTCCTTTAATTGGCGCCGAACGGGAACGAATCCTCGGCATTTTAAACAAGGCGCTGGCGGTGCGTCCGGAGTTGCCCGATTTTTTAAATCTGTAAGACATTTAATCATGATTCACGGGAAAAACTTTATTGGCAGCGGGCTGTCGGCGGAAGGTTCGGTCACTTTTAAAACCTTCAGCCCGGCAAGTCTCGAAAAATTGCCCGAGGTGTTTGTTCAGGCAACGGAAAAAGAAACGGATTTAGCCGTAAACAAAGCGGTTGAGGCGTATCAAACTTACAAAAGGAAAAGCGGGAAAGAAAAGGCAACATTCCTGAGAACCATTGCAGACGAAATTGAGCTTTTGGGATCGGCGCTGATTGAACGGGCTTGTACCGAATCGGGTTTGCCCGAAGGCCGTATCACAGGCGAGCGGGGCCGCACCACCAACCAGCTTCGGTTGTTTGCTTCAGTCCTTGAAGATGGTTCCTGGGTTGAAGCGTCCATCGACACACCGCTACCTGACCGCTTACCGGCAGCCCGGCCAGACATTCGCAAAATGCTTCAACCTGTGGGGCCAGTGGTCGTTTTTACTGCCAGTAATTTCCCTCTGGCCTTTTCTACGGCTGGAGGCGACACTGCTTCGGTGCTTGCCGCCGGAAATCCGGTGATCGTCAAAGTTCACCCGTACCATGCCGGAACCAATGAAATGGTTGCTGGTGCTATCATCCAGGCAGCAAAAAAAACAGGCATGCCCGAGGGTGTTTTTTCGTCGCTTAACGCCATCGATTTTTCGGTTGGACAGGCACTCGTACTCCATCCGGCGGTAAAATCGGTGGCCTTCACAGGTTCATTTTCCGGCGGTAAGAGTTTATTCGAGCTCGCCCAAAAACGTGAAGAACCCATTCCTGTTTTTGCCGAGATGGGCAGCGTAAACCCGGTGATTCTCCTTCCTGAAAAAGTGAAAGATGAGGCAGCAAAACTGGCAGTTATCCTTGCCGGATCGATCAACCTGGGCGCCGGACAATTCTGTACCAATCCGGGAGTTTTAGTTGCCCTGAAATCGGAAGCAACTGAGGTCCTCAAAACAGGGCTGGCTAAACAAATCAGTATGCTTTTGCCCGAAAAGATGCTGCATCAAAATATCAGCAAAAATTTCGAACAGAAAACGAAGCATTTCTTCGGAAACCAAGCTGTGAAGAAGTTGGCAGAATCGGAACATGAATCGTCTCCTTTGCGCGGAAGGCCAGTTGTGGCAACTGTTTCAGGAAAAGAGTTTATTCAAAATCCCGGATTAGCTGAAGAAATTTTCGGGCCATTTTCGCTGCTGATTGAATGCGAAGGAACAGAAGAATTCGCTCGGGTTCTGAAAACTTTCCGTGGCCAATTAACCGCTTCGGTATGGGGAACTTCGGCCGATATAAAAGCGTTCAGGAAACAAATTGAGACGGTCCAGGAAGTTGTTGGCCGATTGATTTTCAATGGCTTGCCTACCGGAGTTGAGGTGGGTTATTCGATGCAGCACGGCGGGCCATTCCCGGCCACTACCGACAGCCGTTTTACTTCGGTTGGTGTAGATGCGATTAAACGCTTTGTTCGTCCGGTTGCGTTTCAGGACGCACCCGATGAGTATTTGCCCGATGAACTGAAGGATGACAATCTGCTTGGTATTTGGCGCCGGGTTGACGGACAGCTAACAAAAGAACCTTTAAAAAAGTAACCACCATGGCAGCAAAGACTTTTTTTTGTGTGGATGCGCACACCTGCGGAAATCCGGTGCGTGTGATTGCCGGTGGCGCGCCCATTCTGGAAGGGAAAAACATGTTCGAACGTCGCCTTCATTTTATGAAAGAGTACGACTGGATCAGGAAGGGGTTGATGTTTGAGCCGCGTGGCCACGACATGATGTCGGGAAGTATTCTTTTTCCACCTTCCGATCCGGCCAACGATTTTGGTATCCTGTTTATTGAAACCAGCGGTTGCCTGCCCATGTGCGGCCACGGAACCATTGGTACGGTAACCGTTGCGATTGAACAGGGACTGGTTACGCCGAAAACTCCGGGAGAATTGCTGGTGGAAGCCCCGGCAGGATTGATCAGGGTAAAGTACCAGATGAATGGCAAGAAAGTGAGTTCGGTGAAACTAACCAACGTGGCTTCGTTCCTGGCCGGAAAAGATTTGGAAATAGAGTCGCCACACCTGGGAAAGTTAACCTTTGACGTGGCTTACGGCGGAAATTTTTATGCCATTGTCGATCCGCAGGAAAATTTCGTAGGATTGGAAAAATATACGGCTGACGAGTTGATTGCATTCAGCCGGCCATTGCGTACGCTGATCAATGATAAGTATAAGTTCCAGCATCCGGAAAATCCGCAGATTTCCGGAGTTAGTCATATTGAGTGGACTGGTGCGACGCTATCTCCTGAAGCCGATGGCCGGAACGCTGTTTTTTACGGCGACAAAGCCATCGACCGTTCGCCGTGTGGAACAGGGACTTCGGCACGGATGGCGCAACTGGCCGCGCGCGGCAAACTGAAAAAAGGCGATAAATTCTTACATGAAAGCATTATTGGCAGCCAGTTTCTTGGGCGTGTAGAAGATGTGATCAGGATGGGCGGACAAGATGCGATCATTCCAAGTATTGAAGGCTGGGCAAAAATTACCGGCTACAACAACATTTTTATTGACGATGAGGACGATCCGTATGCCTTCGGGTTCCAGGTGATTTGAGGCGAGAGACTGCCACATCCCCAACCCTTCCCCAAAAAGGGAAGGGAGTTAGGCGAAAGAGAAACAGTATAGCTAATCTTTAAAGAAGCGTGGTGACTCCAGGGGAGTCGGATATTTGTAGCCCCGGCTTTCAAGCCGGGGATGAAGTGAGTGGTTGGAAACAAGGCGCATCCACAAATCAAATTTGAAACACAAATGTTGTATGCGCCGCATCGAAATAATTTATAGGTAAGATGGGCAAAATAGTAATTGTTGGCGGCGGTGTGATCGGTTTATTTACAGCCTTGTACCTTCAGGAAAAGGGGGCAGAAGTTACGGTAATTGACCGTGGCGATTTTACTGACGGTTGCTCGTATGGAAATGCAGGATTGATTGTTCCCAGCCATGTCATTCCATTGGCCTCGCCCGGAATGTTGCACAAGGGCATGAAAAACCTGTTCCACCGTTCGTCGCCTGTGGCTGCAAGAATATCTCCCAATATCGATCTGGTCAGGTGGTACCTGCGGTTTACCGGAGCTGCAACCGACAAACATGTTCAGGAATCGATACCTGTTTTAAAAGAACTGAGTCTTCTGAGCAAGAACTTATACAGCGAAATAAATGAATCAGGGAAACTTGATTTCCCGTTGTGGCACAAAGGTTTGCTGATGCTTTACCAATCGCAAAAAATGGGTGATGAATTGCACGAAGAAGCTGAAATTGCCCGCCATGCCGGACTTGAGGTGAGCGAACTGTCGGCGGCCGATATCCGAAAGCTGGAACCCGATGCACTTCCTGAAGTTTCGGGTGGTGTCCGTTATCATTCCGATGATCACCTGAATCCGTCGGATTTGATGAAATCGCTGATTGCCCGGTTGGAAAAGTCAGGGGTGAAGCTGATACGCCATTGTGCCGTTGACAAAATACGAACATCGGGATCAAAAGCCATAATGCTGGAAACTGAAAAAGGACCATTCGGGTTCGATCAACTGGTGATAACTGCTGGCATGTGGAGCAGCAAAATCCTGAACCAATTGCAGACCCGCATCGCTGTTCAACCGGGGAAAGGCTACAGTTTTAAAGTGAAAACGGCTTCAACGATTCACTATCCGGCACTTTTATCGGATGTAAATGTTGCAGTAACTCCATTGGGCAATGGACTTACGCAGTTTGGCGGCGGCATGGAATTGGGTTTTGGCGACCTGAAAATCAGGCAGGCACGCGTTCAGCAAATTATCAAATCGGTTGGGGAATTCTATCCGGCTGAAAAAGGAATACAAATCGACCACGGACAAATCTGGCAGGGACACCGCCCATGTTCGTTCGACGGATTGCCATTTATTGGGCGGGTACCGGCTTTCAATAACGTATTTGTGGGGACCGGTCATTCCATGATGGGCGTTACACTTGCCCCGGCAACCGGATTGTTGCTTACCGAACTTATTTCAGGAGAACGATCAAGCCTGGATTTAAATCCGTTCAGGCTTGATAGGTAATATTGTTTATTTGCAAAACTATATTTCTGAATACTGTCAGGTTGTTGTTAAACGGAATGGGCAATTTGGTGAAAAAGGAACAGTGCCGAAACGGTTGAAAACTTGTGGGATGTTGTTGTAATCAGGATAATATTATCTTCGTATTCACTAGCGGGAACTTAAAACCTTAATTTTTTATGACCTATTGTGGTAGGGTATCTTAAACATTCCTGCTCTTAAATTGACTATTTGTTTATCCGAAACACATCGAAAACACTATGCCTAAATTACTCAGCCTTTTACTTCTATTCTTTTGTTGTCAAATTTTTGCATCTGCCGGTACTGTCTGGCACATTGGTCAAAACAACAATTCCTCGGCCGATCTGGCTTTAGGGCCATCTGATTACAAAAAATTTCTCAGTAAAGATTTTGGTTTCGAGGACCGTTATTTCCTGATTGGGAAGTCAGTTCCCGCAGTTGATTTTCCCTATGTATTGCCCGGACCCGACGATACCTGGGGTGGAACATGGGGAACATCAGGTTGGCGAACCCACGAAGTAAATATTTTGTTCGGCATTCAGGATTTGCCTTCCGGAGGTAGCTGGAAACTGGTTGTTGATCTGGTTGATTCGCATCCGAAAAAATCGTTGCTGAAAGTAAACATCAATGCGCAACAAAATAAATTTCTGCTGAAAGGGGGGAGCGATGCTTCGCTTAGCGGGGCAACGGGCGAATCAGTTGAACGCATTCTCGAAATTCCGCTTGGTAATAACGTCATTAAAAAAGGTGGAAATTGTGTGACGATAACGGTATTGGAAGGTTCCTGGGTGGTATTCGACCAGGTAAGGCTCGAAGGGCCGGATGGTGCGGTGCTTACGGCTAACGATCAGGTTTTTATTCGTTCGGTAATACCTGCCAGCTACGAATTGCAAAACGGGAAAAAACGAGTTCAACCTTTATTGGTTGATGTTGAACACTTGTCGGGAACACCTATTCTGGAAGTTGAACTCGACGGAAATTACATCTATAAAACTGCGCTAGACTCGGCCCGTTATCAACTGGAAGTGCCCATGGATGCGGTTCCGAAAGAAAAGGAAAGTAGGTACCGGATACTGATCGACGGAAAAGAAGCTGAAGCCGGAATCATCAGGCGTTCTCCTGAAAAATTACAGACATTGGCTGATTATGTTGATACCCGTATCGGGACAGCTCATTCGCGGTGGATGATTGCCCCCGGACCGTGGATGCCGTTCAGTATGGTAAAATTGAGTCCCGACAACCAAAATATAGGTTGGCAGGCGGGCTATCAGCCTACTTTCGAAACCATCGGCTGTTTCAGTCACATTCACGAATGGACCATGGCCGGATTGGGAATGATGCCGACCAACGGGGAATTGCAAACCAAAGTGGGTGATCAGTTTGATCCGGATTCGGGATACCGTTCGCGGATTGATAAAACGACCGAAGTAGCTCCGTTGGGGTTGTATAAAATATACATGCCCGATACCAAAATCTGGGCTGAAGTAACGGCTACGACCCGTTGTAGTTTTCAGCGATATACGTTTCTAACGGATCAGGATGGCCGCGTAATGATTGATATGCACGTTCAGGCCGAATATGATTACCAGTTGAAAAATATTGAAATTACCAAAGTGAACGACTACCGGATTGAAGGGAAGAGCCACCAGTTATCGCCACGTCCGACGGTGTGGAGCAACGATGCCGATCAGGAATATACCGTTCATTTTGTGATTGAATTCGATCAGCCGATTAAAAATATGGGTGGTTGGCTCAACGAAAAACTTGTGGTTTCAGGGCAAATCAATGGTGCAGATTTGAAAGATGCAGGAACCTGGGTCGAATTCGATACTCGGAAATCGGCTACAGTTCAGGTTCGAACGGGAATATCACTGGTTAGTATTCAAAATGCCGCCGAAAACCTCGAAACCGAAATATCGAAGCCTTTTGGCTGGAGTTTCAGTGCGGTGGTAGAAAATCAAATAAAAGTATGGAACAGTTATTTGTCGCGAATCGAAATTTCGACAGATAACCGACTCGAAAAGCTCCGGTTTTACAGCAATTTTTATCGGTCGCTTTGCCGCAACACCTGGAGCGACGTGAATGGTGAATGGATAGCTCCTGATGAAACGAAACAAAAATTTTCGAATCCAGATCATCTGGCCTTGGGCTGTGATGCTTTTTGGAATACCTTCTGGAACCTGAATCAGTTCTGGAATCTGGTTACTCCCGAATGGTCGTCGAAATGGGTGAATTCGCAACTGGCCATGTACGATGTCAACGGGTGGCTGGCCAAAGGACCTGCCGGAATGGAGTACATCCCGGTAATGGTGGCCGAGCACGAAATTCCGCAGATGGTTTCAGCTTATCAAATGGGCATCCGCGATTTTGATACAGAAAAAGCATTTCAGGCCATGAAAAAGATGCAAACTACACCAGCCACCCAGGTTGCCGGAGGTTTTGCCGGAAACCGTGATCTGGTTGCATACCTGAAATACAAATATGTTCCGTCTGATTTGGGGCGTTTTTCCAATTCGCTGGAATACTCGTATGACGACTGGACACTTGCGCAGTTTGCCAAAGCGCTTGGCAAAGACACCGATTATGCCGTTTTCGCCGACCGTGGCAATTGGTGGAAAAACGCGTTTAATCCTAAAACCGGTTTTGCTGAAATGCGCGACAGTAAAGGGAAATTTACAGAACCGTTCGATCCGTTTCAAACCGGGCGAAACCACCATTATGTGGAGGGGAATGCCTGGCAGTTGAGTTATTTTGTTCCGCAGGATGTTCCGGAATTGGCCAAAGTGATCGGGGAAGAAATGTTTATCGACCGCTTAAGTTGGGGTTTTGAGGCCAGCGAACCCTGGCGGTACAACGCACCCAACGATCAATATTGGGATTACCCTGTTGTTCAGGGCAATCAGCAGTCGATGCACTTTGCATTTCTGTTCAACTGGGTTGGCCGTCCCTGGCTGACACAACACTGGAGCCGCTCAATCATTGAAAAATATTACGGTTGTGGTTTGGCAAATGCGTATTTGGGCGATGAAGATCAGGGACAAATGAGCGCCTGGTTTATTATGGCTTCTATCGGGCTTTTCCAAACTGACGGTGGATGCAGCACCTCACCAGTTTATGAAATTGCCAGTCCGCTTTACGAAAAGATCGTGATCGATTTGGGAAAAAGATACAACCGTGGCAAACAATTTACAATTGACGCGCGCAACGCATCGCGTAAAAACAAGTATGTGCAAAGCGCCACGCTGAATGGTAAAAAACTGGAATCGTTCTGTTTCCCGGCTTCCGAACTGTTCAAAGGCGGATCGCTTGTTTTGGAAATGGGTAATCGGCCCAACAAGAACTGGGGAATCGTTGAGAAGTAATCAAACTAATGTTGTTCGGCAAAAAGGTGTGCAATGGCTTAGAATAAAGTTCATTGTAATTTTATCTTTTTGTTTCAGGCAGAAGCTGATTTTCTTTTCTTTGATTCGATCGGGTTATTATTTACTTTAGCCGCGTCTTTCTTTGTATTGCGTTATTTATGTTTCAAATTGATAACAAAGGCGTTGGATCAAACATGCGAAATCCGGAGTTGTTTGATGAAATTTTCAGGCATTACTCAACGCCATTGTTTTATTATGCTTCCAAGTTTGTTGAAGATGAAGCGGCACGTGACATTGTTCAGGATGTATTCGTTAAACTCTGGACTGACCAAAACCTTTCCATTAAGCTTTCACTCAACGCCTTGCTGTTCACGATGGTTAGAAATAGTTGTTTTCAACAGCTCGAAAAGCAGAAAGTGAGGAACAAATACGTCGAGTCCACTAAATTATCGATTCAGGAAGACGAACTTAGATTTTATATTGACGAAAGAACCAGTTTAATTGAGCTGGAAATGGAAAACAAACTGACCGAGGTTTTGGATGGTTTACCCGAACGCTGTCGCCAGATTTTTAAAATGAGCCGCTTTGAAAACAAGAAGAACAAGGAAATAGCAGGAGAACTAAATATTTCTGTTAAAGCTGTTGAAAAACAAATTACTAAAGCTCTTTCAACAATCAGAATAGAATTGAAAGATTACCTTCCACTACTCATTTATTTGTCAACTCACTATTTAAAGTAGGAATTGAAATCGTATGTTCTTGAGAATGAATATACGCTGCTATCGTTTGATCCTAAATGAAAAAAAAGTCACAAACGGAGTAGGGTTCTTGCACACTTTCGGGTCATAGAACTGTAAAACAAAATAGTTCATGGCAGAAATCGAATCCATCATTCAAAAGCATCTTCAGGGAAAGGCCTCAGAGGAAGAAACCAAACAATTGTATCAATGGATGCAGGAATCAGCTGAAAACAGAAAGCGATTTTTCGCAGAAAAAGATATTTGGGACAGCTATGGATTTCATTCAAACCAAAAGAGTTACAACATTGCTCCGGAACTGGAACTATTGAAAAGAAGACTCCGTTCAACCCCCTCAAAGCCTATCGCCCGATTCAATCGGATTTTGCAAATAGCTGCTGCCCTAATTGTTACATTTGGATTGGGCTGGGCCAGTCAATTTGTTTCGTATAAAGGACATCAAGCCAAAAATGAAGTTTCGCTGCAAAAGATTTTTGTGCCTAAAGGGCAAGTTAACCAGGTTTTCCTGGCCGACGGGACACGAATCTGGATAAATTCAGAAACCCAGCTGATTATTCCTTCGGTATTTTCGGAAAAAGAACGGGTGGTCAAACTTGTTGGTGAAGCATTTTTTGAGGTAGCCAAAGACAGTAATCGCCCTTTCAGGGTAGAAATGAACGGGCAACAGATTGAAGTAATTGGCACTTCGTTTAATGTAAGGGCCTATCCCAACTCCAGCGAAATAGAAACTACACTGCAAACAGGATGTATCCATTTAAAGACTGGAAAACAGATTACAATTCTCAATCCAGGCGAACAATCGGTATTCGAAAAAAATGCTCACAAACTAATCATCAGTAAGGTTGATCCGATTTCGTACAGTTCATGGAAGGATGGCCGGTTCGAATTCCAGAATGAAGATTTGCTGGAGGTATTTAAAGTTGTGGAGCGATGGTATGATGTGGAAATAATTGCTGATGAAAATTATTTTAGGGGAATGCACTTTTCCGGAGTTATCAAACGGAATAAAGATGCCAGGCACTTTGTTGAATTGCTGAATCTTTCAATTCCGGTCAACTATAAAATTAATGCCGATAAGATTCAAATATTACCCAAATAAACGGTACACCTAAATTAACAACAATTAAAAAAGGAGGTCTAACTAGAAATTCGGTATGAAAAAAAACGGAGAATGTACCACCATCCTCCGTTCATGTGTCAAAGTCTTAATTATTAAAACTTTTCTTAAAGCATTACAAATTTATGAAAAAAAAATTAATCGAGGACCTTTCCCCCGAAAGGGAAAAGGTTCGTAAATTCTGGATGACTATGCGTCTGATTGTATTTCTGTTTTTTGTATCCCTCGTGCATGTTTCAGCATCGGTATATTCCCAGAAAACCAGGTTGAATATCAGAGTTGAAAATGCCTCTCTCCAGCAGGTCTTTCAAACGATACAGGAACAATCTGAATTTGATTTTTTCTATAAAAATGATCAGATTCCGGCCGAAGCGAGAGTTTCAATTAATTATCAAAACGAAACAGTCGAGGCAATACTCGATAAAATCCTAACCGGAACAGGTTTGAGCTATCACGTTTTGGATAAAGACATTGTGATTAGTGTAAAAGGAACTGCTAAAAGTGAAATTTCAAGCCAACAGCAGAAAAAAGTGACCGGAAGAGTTACTGATGCTGCCGGAATAGCATTACCAGGAGTTTCGGTTTTGGTTAAAGGTACTTCGCACGGAACAATTACCGATTCGGATGGTGATTACACACTTACGAACGTTGCTTCTGAATCTATTCTTCAGTTTTCTTTTATTGGGATGAAGGCTCAGGAAGTAAAAGTGGGGAATTCCAACACTGTCAACGTAAAGTTGGTTGAAGAAAGCATTGGCATTGAGGAAGTCGTGGCTGTAGGATATGGTGTCCAAAAGAAAGCAACATTGACCGGAGCAGTTTCAGCAATTAAAGGTGACGATATTGTTACCACAAAGAACGAAAATGCCCAGAATATGCTTGCGGGTAAAATATCGGGTGTGCGCGTAACTCAAAAAACAGCAGAGCCAGGTTCTTTCAATAACAATTTCGATATCCGTGCGATGGGATCTCCCCTGATTATTATTGACGGTATTCCTCGCACGAACGATGATTTTCAACGCCTTGATCCTAATGATATTGACAATATGTCTGTGTTGAAGGATGCTTCGGCAGCTATCTATGGTGTACGTGCTGCCAATGGAGTGGTTTTGGTCACCACCAAACGAGGTACAAATAATAAACTAGAACTAAATTATTCAGGTTCTTTTACCTGGCAGATTCCTTCCGGATTACCTGCAACCGTTAACGCTATCGATTATATGACTCTTCGCAACGAACGAGCCATGCACAACCTTAACGGAGGTTCTCCGATTTTTAATGACCAGCAATTTGAAGATTACAGAACTGGAAAAAGCCAGAGTACCGACTGGTATCCGTTGGTGTTTGGTAAATACGCACCTCAAACCATGCATAACCTGAACGCCGTGGGGGGTAACGATCGGACTACTTATTACGCAGGTTTGGGTTACCAGTACCAGGAAGGTTTCTTTACTTCGAATGACTTGAACTACACCAAATACAATGTTCGTTCGAACATCACGACTAAGATTACTGATCGTCTGACTTTCGATTTGAATCTGAACTCAATCATGGATCAACAAGATCGTCCTTACCAGGATTCATGGTGGATCATCCGTGGTTTCTGGAGGCAGGGTGCCCATATTCCTGCCTACGCAAACAACGACCCAACTAAACCTTATCATGGTTTGATAGAAGGTGATAACCCGATTTCGTTCATGGACAGAGATATCAGCGGTTATAAGAAGTACAACAAAAAATGGATACAATCATCTGCCAGCCTTAAATATGATATCCCTGGAGTAAAAGGGTTATATGTAAAAGGACTGTTTAGCTACGATTATTACGTGTCAAGCGCTGATCTTTTTCAGAAAGAATATGTCCAGTACCGGTATGATGAGGCTTCGGATACTTACTCCAAATTCACTCGTCAATCACCAAACAGAATAAAAAGAGAATCTTATTTCAAAGCACAAACTTTGGCTCAGGCTTCTATAAATTACGACAATACATTTGGCAGACACAAAGTGGGCGGCCTTTTGCTTTGGGAAGCTCAGAAAAGAACAAGTGATAACTTCTTTGCACAGAGAGATTTGGTGCTCCCATTGCCATACATTTTTGCAGGTATAGCAGAAGGACAGCAGGCTACCATGAATTCGGGTGCTGATGCGCTTTACGAAAACTCGAACCTTGCTTTGGCAGGTCGGTTCAATTATGCTTTCAGCGATAAATATTTAGCTGAATTCCTGTTCCGTTATGATGGCTCATCAAAATTTGCTGAGGGTTCTCAATGGGGTTTTTTCCCTGCTGCTTCCTTGGGCTGGCGTATTTCTGAAGAAAATTTCTTCAAGAATAATTCAGCTTTGTCATTCATCAGCCAGTTGAAGCTTCGTTCTTCTTTTGGTAAAACAGGAGATGATAATGCATCAAGTTATCAATTCATTTCAGGGTATAACTATCCAACGAGTACAAGCAACAGAAACTTCACCGGAGGTTATGTCTTTAACGGAAGTTTCAATGCAAGTGCTGATAATAAGGGAATTCCAAATCCATTTATTACCTGGTACACCGCTGAGACCTTTGATATTGGAGCTGATTTGGAAGCATGGAATGGCCTGTTGGGAGTTTCCGGAGACTATTTTAGCCGTAACCGTCAGGGACTTTTAGCTACACGAAGCGGAGGAATTCCAACTGTAGTTGGAGCAGGCCTTCCTCAGGAAAACCTAAATGGTGACCGTACTTACGGGTTTGAATTGGAACTCTCTCACAGAAACCAGATCAGAGATTTACAATACAACGTAAAGGGTATGTTTTCTTTAGCCCGTGTTAAACGTTTGTATGTTGAGCGTGATGCCATTGGCAGCTCGTGGAACAACTGGAAAAACAATCAAAACGACCGTTTACAGGGAGTTCACCAGGGATACCAGGGTTTAGGCCAATACCAGTCATGGGAAGAAATATGGGCTAGTCCAACATACATTGGTCGCGGGACTGTTATTGGAGATTATAAATATGAAGATTGGAATGGAGACGGTGAAATTAATGGAAACGACTCTCACCCGATACGTTACAACCAATATCCATGGATGAACTTCAGCATGATATTCGATGCCTCATACAGAGGGTTCGACCTTAATTTCCTGTTGCAGGGTTCTGCAATGAGTTCACTGATTTATGGCGAACAGTTGCGCGAACCCATGTGGGGTAGTGGCGATTCTGGTGCTATGGAGCAATTTATGGACAGATGGCATCCAGCAGATCCCAAGGCAGATCCATACGATCCGGCAACCCAATGGGTAAGTGGACACTATGCCTACACCGGGACCTTGCCTGATGTAAACTCAACATTCAACGTTGAAAATGGTGCTTATCTGCGCCTGAAGAGTATTGAACTCGGTTACACGCTTCCTTCAAAGTGGATTACGAAAAGCGGTGTCAAGAATTTGCGTATTTATGCAAATACCTACAACCTGTTTACTATTACTAAAGTTAAGTACGTTGATCCTGAACATCCTAATGATACATACGGTTATTTGTATCCATTGAACAAGAGTGTTTCTGTCGGATTAAATGTTAAATTCTAATAACGTATATAAGCTATGAAATTGAAATATTTTTTATTCACTATACTGGCGTTCGGTAACATGGTAATGTCTTGTAAAGATTATTTGGATATACCACCCATGAACGTTGTGCAAGACAAAGATCTCTTTTCGGATGCGACAGGTATGACTGTTTATTTGTCGCGTATGTACAGCCAAATGCCATTCGAAGACTTTAAATACTCTCCCGCCCGTCAATTTTTCGATGACTGGTTGGTTACCCCCGGGGCAAATTCAGGCGAATCGTTAGGTCGTGATGCTGGTACTGCAATGACCTCAGAAGGTTATTCACGAAATGGAGCTTATTGGGGACGTGCGTTCAATCTGCTACGTGATGCTAATCGTTTACTCGAAACATTACCCGAGTATAAAGCAAATTTCAGCGATGTTGATTACAAACACTTTATCGGAGAAGCGTATTTTGCCCGCGGGATGGTCTTTTATGCTTTGGCAAAACGCTACGGAGGGGTTCCTTTGGTTACATCAGTTTTAAAATACCCTGAAGTGCCTGCTGCTCAACTTGAAATTCCACGCGCTACTGAAGAAGAAACCTGGAATCAGGTATTGGCCGATTTTGATCTGGCCATTGCCAATCTTTCTGCCACCAGCCCTAAACGGGGTTATGCGAACAAATATGTAGCTTATAGTTTTAAATCAGAAGCTATGTTGTTTGCTGGTTCTGTGGCTAAATACAATAAAATTACAGGTTTCGGAGACAAAACCGGTGTACGTGTTATTGGTTTCGATGCGAATAATGCCATTGCTGCTTCTAAAAAGTATTATAAAGAAGCATACAATGCAGCACGTGAAGTAATGAAGTCAGGAAAATATTCCTTGTATAAGAAAAAATGGTCGGCTACTGACAAAGAAGCCCAATACCAAAACATGGTAGATATGTTCTTTGATGTTTCAAGTTCTGAGAACATCTATATCAAGGAATACAAGTATCCGGATTTAACACACGGTTACGATGCATACAATATTCCCCGACAGCTAATGGGAGGTAATGGATATTCTGCTGGAAACTGTCCAACATTAGACTTTGTGGAAATGTTTGATGGGTTTGCTAAAAATGCTGATGGTACCATTAAAGTATTTGACGAAAACGGTAAATATTTAATGTTCGACAAAGTAACTGATATTTTTGCCAATGCTGAACCCCGTTTACGTGCCTATGTGATTTTCCCTGGCGATGTATTTAAAGGTGAAGTAATTGAAATCCGCAGGGGTATTTTTACCGGTGACGCTTCAAACGGTATCAGTCCGTTAAGAATTGTCAATGGAGGTAACCCCGACTATACCGTATCAGGTCCTTCAAACTACAATCAGGTTGATGCCTATAAAGCTACGGGTGCATTTGCTGGTAAAAAATCACTCTTTTTATCGCAGAATGGTACAACTCACGAAACGGTTGCATTGCCTGGTGGAATTACCATGAATGCCGGTGGTAAAAGCGGGCCTTTTACATCTGATGCTACTGCTGCAATGACCGGATTTGCAGTTCGTAAATGGCTCAATCCAAATATGCCACAATCGTTGTTGTTGGAAGCCCGTTCAGAACAACATTTCGTGCTGATGCGTTATGCTGAGATCTTGTTGAATGCTGCTGAGGCTGCATCTGAGTTGATGCTTGCCGGAGAACAAGCTCCTTCAGGAGATAACTTCCAGCAAATCGCTTTTGATGCCATCAAAGATATTCGTGAACGAGCAGGTGCAGTTCCACTGGTAAGCGCCAATGATGTTTCAGGACAAGCTGGTCTCGAACTTATTCGCAAAGAGCGTAAGAAAGAACTGGCGTTCGAAAACAAAACACTTTGGGATATCAGGCGTTGGAGAACTCAGCACTCTGAAATGCTGAATGGATATACTCAGGCAGATGGAGCATATTATAAAGGTTTATATCCATTTTATTCGTCAACAACTGGTAAATACTTCTTCGATGCTGGTTTGGACGAAGGCAGACGCCGTTTCCGATTGACTGAACAGGAATACTATTTTTTAATTCCTGGCGGTGAAGTTTCAAAAAGCCCACTGATTGATCAGCAACCAGGTCGTTAATCTAAAACTTAAATCAAATGAAAAAGATATTTTATAGTATATTAATTTGCTTAGCTGCTGTTTCTTTCCATTCCTGTGAGATTGATAATTATGATGAACCTCAGGAGACAATTAAAGGCAGGGTTGTGGATGCAGTTACAGGAGAACTTGTTTTGACCGACCAGGGTAGCGAAGGTACACGGGTTAGATTACGGGAACTTAGCTGGAAAGAAACAAAAGTGCCAGATAACTTTGATTTCTTTTGCATGAAAGAAGGTATTTTTCAGAATACCAAAGTATTTCGTGGCCACTACAATGTACGGATCGACGGTGCTTTTATTCCGTTAGTGCGACTTACAAGTACTGGTGATACCATTGCTGATGAAAGTAAGTATATTGACATAAAAGGGGTTACTGAAGTTGAATTTAAAGTACAGCCATTTCTGAAAGTAGAATGGATTGGGACTCCGACCGTAAGCAATGGTAAAATTACTGCAACTGTAAAAGTTACCAGAGCTGTTAGTCCGGCTGACTTTAAGGCAAAGATTGAACCGATGGGTGGTTACAACGATAACATGTTGAATGTAACTGACGTTCGCTTGTTTGTTAGCCAATTGCCTTATGTGGGTTATCGCGAATGGGACAACCGGTACACTACCGAAATAAACTATTCAGGTAATTCTTTTGACGCTCAGCTTGGCCAACCAATTACGATTACAACTAAAGGTGTGATTCCTGCAGGACGTACCGTATTTATCAGGGCTGCTGCCAGAATCAATTACGCGACAGAGAATATCAAACGCCACAACTACAATCAATTTATTCGGGTTGATGTTCCTAATTAATCATTGATTATTAATGTATGGAAGTCATCTCTGCTATTGCCGGGATGACTTCTATTATTTTTAACACCTAAATCCTACTAAACCATGAAATTCAGACACTTTATTTATTTTTTTGCAGGATGTTTTTTTACACTGGCTTGTGGCGCAAGAGCTGTTGCCGATAATCCTCCTAAAAAAGAAAAAACAACTTTCCAGACTTCAGGCCAATGGAAACCGGTAACTGATGTTCGCTCCGATGTGGCCATCGTTTATGGTGTGAACGACCGCCCCAATATGACTTTTGAACAGCGCGTACAATCCTGGCGCGACCGGGGTTATACCGTCCATTTTATGACAGGTATTGCCTGGGGAGGTTATCAGGACTATTTCACCGGGAAATGGGACGGAATAAACCATTTGGGTGAAGGGCAGGTTACCGCAAAAGGCGACACCATCTGGCACGGGAAGATGGTTCCTTACCTTGTTCCCACTGCATCGTTTATTAAATACATGAACGAAATGCACATCAAACGGGTGATTGATGCCGGAATTGATGCTATTTATCTGGAAGAGCCTGAGTTCTGGGCCCGTGCCGGTTATAGCTCTGCATTTAAAACCGAATGGCAAAAATATTATGGTTTCCCGTGGCGCGCGCCTCACGAATCGCCTGAAAACACTTACCTCTCCAATAAACTCAAATATCAGTTGTATTTTAACGCCTTGAATGAGGTATTTACCTATGCCAAAGCCTATGGAAAAAGTAAGGGAATGAATGTGCGTTGTTACGTGCCTACCCATTCTTTAGTCAACTATTCATCGTGGAAAATTGTAAGTCCCGAAGCTTCTTTGGCTTCACTACCTTGTGTTGACGGCTACATTGCACAGGTTTGGACAGGAACTTCGCGTGAAGAAACTTATTTTAATGGTGTGGAGAAAGAACGCGTTTTTGAAAACGCTTTTCTGGAATATGGCTCCATGGAATCGATGACCAGACCAACTGGCCGGAAAATGTTTTTCCTGACTGACCCGATTGAAGATTGGCCCCGCGACTGGGTAGATTATAAAAAAAATTACCAGGCTACTTTTACTGCTCAACTGCTTTATCCGATGATTGCTGATTATGAAGTAATGCCCTGGCCCGACAGGATTTATGAAGGTCTGTACAAGACAAGCGCCAACAGCGATAAAAAAGAACGGATTCCACGGTTCTATTCTACCCAGATGCAGGTAATGGTCAATTCACTAAATCAAATGCCATTGTCGGATAACAGGGTGAATGGTTCGTCAGGAATTGGTGTCGTAATGGCTAATTCACTGATGTTTCAGCGATTCCCTACGCATGGCGGGTACGAAGATCCACAACTTTCTAATTTTTACGGACAGACTTTTCCTTTGCTGAAGCGTGGTGTTCCGGTTAGTATTGTTCACCTCGAAAACGTTTCTTATCCTGAAACATGGAAAGATGTTAAAGTTCTGATTTTGTCTTATTCGAACATGAAACCAATGACTGCCGATGTGCATCAGCACATTGTAAAATGGATTAAGAATGGTGGTTCCTTGGTTTATTGCGGCCGCGATAACGATCCTTTTCAGACGGTTCAGGAATGGTGGAATAAAGGAGATTTCCATTATAAGGCTCCTTCGGAGCATTTATTCGAGCTACTCGGACTTGAAAAAACAGCAAAAGAAGGTGTTTACAATTGTGGCAAAGGAACCGTTTCAGTTGTTAGGAAGGATCCCAAGGAATTTGTGCTTCAGGCTAATGAGGACAAACAATTTATTGACGCTGTAAAACTTCAGTATGAACAGAAAGCAAACGCTGGAAAATTGGTTTTCAAAAATCATTTTTTCCTCACACGCGGCCCATTCGAGATTATTTCGGTTATGGACGAAGGAGTCAGCGCTGAACCATACACGATCAAAGGAAAACTGATCGATCTTTTTGATCCGACCCTTCCGGTTTTAAGCCAGAAAACAGTTCAACCTGGAGAGCAAGCTTATTTGTATAACATTGAGCGCGCCGACAATCCTAAAACCCCACAGGTACTGGCTGCGGCATCGCGCGTTTATGACGAAAAAATCGGTAAAAGCAGCTATTCCTTTATAGCCAAAAGTCCGTCTAACACAAACAATGTGATGCGCATTTTACTGCCTGCTGAACCGAAGAAAGTTACAGTTGCTGAAGCAACCGGAAACCTGATTGCTGATGTAAAAAGTTCGTGGGATTCATTAGGGAAAACCTGCTTGCTGCAATTTGAAAATAGTCCGGAAGGAGTAAAAGTGCTGCTTGAGTGGTAATATAGAAGAGCCGGATGACTTTAAGGAATTCGGCTCTTTTTTCAGGATAAAATAACTTAATCGCTACAGGTGCTAAAAAAATTAAAATAATCCCTTTCATGAAAAAGATATTCTTAACGATTCTGTTGTCACCGATGTTGTTTGCAAATGCCAAACAGCCCGACCTGGTAAAATACGTCAATACGCTACAAGGAACGAATTCCAGCTTTGAGCTGACCCGCGGAAACACTTATCCGACTACTGCACTACCGTTTGCCATGCACACCTGGACACCGCAAACCGGCAGAAATGGTGACGGATGGAAATATCAATACCAGAAAGACTCGATTCGGTCGTTTCAGCAGGCCCATCAGTGCAGTTCGTGGACCAACGACTATTGCGTTTTTTCGCTTATGCCGGTAACGGGTAGCTTGTTCGTCGATCAGTTTAAGCGTGCGGCTAAGTTCAGTCACGAAAACGAAATTGCTAAACCAAATTACTACAAGGTTACTTTAGACAATCGTATTTCTGCTGAGATTTCCCCGGTTGAACGTGGGGCACACCTCCGCTTTTCGTTTCCAAAAGGTGCCGGTTCCTATGTGGTTCTGGATGGTTATACCGGATTCAGCAGTGTAAAAGTTCTACCCCAAGAGAGTAAACTCGTTGGTTATGTGCATAACGGTCGCGGGCTGACTAAGAATTTTAAGAATTACTTTGTTATTCAGTTTGATAAACCTATTCGTAGTTATGGAACATGGGTTAATAAATCAGGCGAAAAATACGATGGAGAAACCGAGCGCGAAGGTAACGGAGTTGGTGCGTGGCTGAAATTTGACAATGGCGTAAAAGTTCAGGCTAAAGTGGCTTCGTCGTACATCAGTCCGGAACAGGCTGAGTTGAATCTGAAAAATGAACTTGGGCAGTTTAATTCGCTGGAAGAAACCCGGAAGGCAGCCTGGGAAATCTGGAATAAGCACTTGAGCCGGATTCTGGTAGAAGGTGGAACTGAAGAAGAAATAGCCACGTTTTATTCCTGTTATTTCCGTGCGAGTTTGTTCTCCCGTAAATTTTATGAAGTGGATGCCAATGGTAATCCGCATTATTTCAGTCCATATGATGGCAATGTGCATCAGGGGTATTTATATACCGATACCGGTTTCTGGGATACTTTCAGGGCGCAGTTTCCGCTGAATGCCCTGATGCACCCAACTATGCACGGGCGGTATGTGGCCGGATTGCTCGATGCTTACGATCAGTGCGGCTGGCTGCCCTCATGGTCGTTTCCGGGCGAAGGTGGAAGTATGATCGGCAATCATGCCATCTCATTACTTGCAGATGCCTGGGCAAAAGGGATCCGTACGTTTGATCCGGAGAAAGCATTAAAGGCCTATGCCCATGAAGCCATGGATAAAGGTCCCTGGGGACCGGCAAACGGTCGAGACGGTTGGAGAGAATATTTTGCTCTTGGCTATGTGCCTTATCCAAAATATAGAGAAGCCACAGCCAAAACACTGGAGTATGCTTACGACGATTTTTGTGGGTACAAACTGGCTGATATGACCGGTAACTCATTTTATAAAGGTGTATTCTCGCGCCAGATGTTCAACTACAAAAACCTGTTCGATCCGCAGGTTGGCTTTATGCGTGGACGTGATGAAAAGGGAAGCTGGACGCCCAAATTCGATCCGTACGAATGGGGAGGTCCGTTTACTGAAGGAAATGCCTGGCATTACCTGTGGTCGGTTTTTCACGATGTGAACGGCTTAATTGATTTGCTTGGAGGAAAAGAAAAATTTGTGGCCAAACTCGATTCTGTATTTACGGTTCCAAACACCGTGCATGTAGGAACTTACGGAAGGAAAATACACGAAATGACTGAAATGGAAGTCGCACAAACCGGGCAATATGCACATGGTAATCAACCCATTCAGCACATGATTTACCTGTATAATTATGCCGGTACACCATGGAAAGCACAAGAACGAGTCAGGGAAATGATGACAAAGCTTTACAATTCCTCTGAGAATGGTTATCCGGGCGATGAAGATCAGGGACAAACATCATCGTGGTATGTATTGAGTGCGATGGGATTTTATAGTGTATGCCCCGGAACGGATGAATATGTTATGGGTAGCCCGGTATTCCGGAAAACGACGATTACACTTGAGAATGGGAAACAATTCGTTATTGAAGCCGGGAAAAACAGTCAGCAGAATGTATATATACAGTCAGCTAAACTGAACGGGAAAAACTATTCGAAAAATTACATCCGTTATCAGGATATAATTAATGGCGGAACCTTGAACCTTGAAATGAGCGACCAACCGAACAAAGCAAGAGGCGTGTCATCCGAAAATTTTCCTTATTCCGTAACCGAATTAAAAGCATCAGATGTTTACTAAATAGAATTAAATGAAGAACCTGTTGCATTTTATAATTGCATTCTCACTTGTTGCAATTAGTTGTTCGAAAGATACTGCCGAAGCAGAGCCCAAAGTACCTCTCACTAAAAATGAGAATATTCTGGTAAAAACTTTGATTTACACCGAATGGTCACAGCCCTCGGCAATTACGCCGATGACTTATACCGATTTGCGGAATTTGCTTATTTCGAATTTGAAAAGCAAGGGTGGAAATACGATTTCTTCACTGGAGGAAACTCGTGACTACGATCTGGCCTGGGGGGCAATGATGTACAAGTTTTTGCTCGATGCCGGAGTAAATACGGCTCAGCAACTGTCTTTCATGACCTTGGAAGACTATCGCAACTCCATCATTAATCTGAATGCAGCAAAAGCCGGTTCTCCGGCATCCGAATTTCAGGCAAAAAGTAATGCTAAAAATCTACATATAGCTTACCATTGGTGGTTTCAAAACAGTAATGTAAAACAGAAAATAGACAAGCTCAATAATGTAAAAAGCAATAATCCGCAATTCAACCTGAAAGACAGCAAAAATTATGGGATGGATGTTCTTCGAATCGTTAAAGCCGACGAAGCCTACACTTATCTGGGTGTGTATCATTCCACTTCGGGGACTGATCATTTTAAACTTTATCTCGCCGGAAGTAACGATTTGAAAAGCTGGACCAACATCATCGAGTTGGGCGACCGGGCACATCAGGGATACATTAAAAAATGGGGCAATGGCTATCTGGTAGCAAATGAAGAGGATGTTGTTCAGGGATCAAATAATGTGCAGATCAGGTATTATTCGTCGTATGCCAAATTGATTGCCAATGAGCCAGGCTTCAGTAAATCAAT
>JAIBEY010000109.1 GCA_019459525.1 Prolixibacteraceae bacterium | reverse complement strand
GCCATCCTGGCGGGACTCGGCACCAAACAGGACCGGTTCAGCCGATGGGCACGCAGCCTAGTCGAACGACGCGGCTACTGGCGAGCCGTCGTCGCGATAGCCGCCAAGAATGCGCGGCTGGCCTGGGCGGGGCTGAAGTATGGCGAAGATTTAAATCGCGCAATTGAAAATATCTTTCAAAATCAATCACAATGGGAGTATTCCAGGTATCTTCCCGATGTCTGGTTCTGCGATCTTCAGCAAAAAGATGTGAAACTAAGCACTTTCATTTCAAAAAAGCCAACGATCTTTTTTGCTGGCTCAAACTGGTCAACAGCTCGTTACGAAATGGACGATGCCGTTAAAGCTCATCCTGAATTTACGTTTGTACTTATCAACGAAGGCACCAATTTCGACCTTTGGAGAGACTGGAATACCCGCGCAGAATCTTTGTCAGAACAACTCTTTTTACAAAACGATTCTATCCGGTTGACTGATGTTTTTCAAGATAAACTAGGTAAATACCTCATATACAATGTGCAGGGCAAAAGAATTGGAATCGAAGAAGATTTAGGGAAAGCCATCTCCATTGCCAAAGACAGCCTGAAAGTACCGAAGAAAGAACTCAACAAATCAACCTTGCAGGGAATTATTATCATTCTGGCAGCGTCTATGTTGTTTTTCCTCATTTTGTTTCTGGCCTATAAATACCGGATGAAACAGCGCCTGAAAAAGCAGATGCAGGAAAAGCGGTTGCGCGAATTGCAGATGGCCGCCATCCGGGCACAAATGAATCCGCACTTCCTTTTCAACAGTTTGAATTCGGTGCAAAACCTGATTCAGCAAAACAGGGCCCGCGAGGCCCATTTGTATTTGTCCGACTTTGCCGGGTTGATCCGAAAAGTGCTCCGTAACTCAGATAAGGAAGAAGTTTCGCTGGCCGAAGAGCTGGAGACCCTGGAACAATACCTGAACCTCGAAAAACTGCGCTTCGATTTTGAATACAGCATTACGGTAGATAAAGGAATTGACCAGAACCTGTTTATGCTGCCTTCCATGATTTTGCAGCCCGTTGCCGAAAATGCGCTGATGCACGGACTCCAGCACAAAACCGGCGAAAAAAAACTATCGATTCAGATTCAGAAGATGGGGAGTTCCATACAAATTACTATTGAAGATAATGGCATAGGAATTGAGGAAGCCAAAAAGCTTAAAACCAAATCGAATGGTGTGGGTTTGCGCATGAACGAAGAGCGCATCCAAATGATGAAAGAAAAATATGGCGGCAACTATTCCTTTCGGCTGATTGATCTTACGGAACAAAACGGAGAAGGTACACGGGTTGAAATTTGTATTCCTGAAGAAACATAAAATTAAGTTAAAAAAAGTTATTACTGAAAATAATAACACTTATTATTCGGAAATTTATCAGGACTAAAAATACAACCTGTTAACACATTAACCTTACGTTTAAGCCACCATGAAACAATTCCGCAACACCCCACGCCCTGTTTACAATTACTTTGGTCTGTCTCCAAAACAGATAATCAAAAAATATCTTCCGTATAATTTTACAGCAAAATCCATAACTTAAGTATGGGCAAAATGTATTCGGACTGAATATAAGTCGGGGAACTCAGATGAATTCCGACACACATATTCATTTCATTATCAACCGATTAATCCGATTATTTGCCCCATTTTTTCATTAAAAAGCCTTAAACAAATTTTCAAAGTTGACAATCATCCATAATTAAACACAAAAAACAATGATCACTAACTTTAGTAAAACAATGAAATCCGAAAAACTTCGATCTGTTGTATTCCAATTGTTTCTGTTATTTGCCTTGCTTATTTCAGTTTCAAATTCTTCCAAAGCATTAGCTCCGGCCCGAATTTACCAAATCAAAGGTTTGGTTGCCGATTCGGTTTCGGGCAAAGGGCTCCCCTACGCAACCATTTCTGTACAAAGCGGTCAGAAAGGGGTCATCAAAAGGCTGGCTTCAGATGCTGCCGGAAATTTTAGTTTTACCCTGGATACAACGGGGAAATACGATGTCATCTTTCAATCAATTGGTTATGTGACCTCGAAAAAAGACATCACACTAAATGGCCAGAACAGTAAAATCGATCTCGGAACAATAAAAATTAATCCCGGAGTGGAAAAAATCGGCGAGGTGAGCGTGGTTGCCCAAAAACCACTGGTGCGAACCGAAGTTGATAAAGTTATTTACAGCACCGAGGTTGACCCCGAAGCAAAAACAAGCACTGCGCTGGAAATGCTCCGCAAAGTGCCGTTGGTTACGGTTGATGGCGAAGACAACATCCAGTTAAAAGGAACATCCAATTTTAAAATCCTGCTGAACGGGAAAAGCTCTTCCATGTTGTCGCAAAACGCAAAAGATGTATTGCGCAGCCTTCCGGCAAGTACCATCAAAGATATTGAGGTAATTACCAATCCATCATCGAAATACGAAGCCGAAGGAACCGGCGGAATTATCAACATCATCACCACCAAAAAGCAAATCGACGGTTTTATGGGGCGCGTCAGTGCCGGGGTTGATTCACGCGGCGGATTCAATACCGGGCTTTATGCCACCTCAAAAATTAAAAAGTTCGGATTCTCGATCAATTACAATTACAACGAATTCCGCCAACCCAAAAATGAGTCGTTTACCGAACGTGAAAATTTTCTGAGCACAACCAGCCGCTTTACCGAAACAGAAGGTTTCAGCAAATACAAAGGCTCTGCCAATATGGCCATGGGAGAAGCCAGTTACGAAATTGATTCGCTGAACCTGATTAGCCTTTCATTCTGGGGTTATGCCGGTAGTTATTCCGGAAACGGCAATACATTAACCCAGGATTTCGACATCAGCAACATGCTCTCCAGAAAGTTTAACAACCGAATCATGAATGACATCGGCTACGGAAGTATCTCCGGAAACATTGACTACCAGCGCACATTCAAGAAACCAGATAAAACGTTTACCATTTCCTATAAACTCGACCGGTCACCACGGAATTCTGACAACGAAAACGAAATTGAAGGGGTTTTAAACTACGAGTCGTACAGACAACGATCGACCAACGACGCATCAGGAACAGAACACACGTTTCAGCTCGATTATTACGATCCTCTGACCAAAATGCACCAGGTTGAAACCGGGGTCAAATACATACTCCGTCAGAATGTAAGTAACTCAGATGTGTTGCGTTACGACTACACAACCAACCAGTGGACACGAGATGCCAGTAAAATAAACGATCTGGATTACGATCAGCACATTTTCGGGCTTTACGCCGGTTACGTTATGAAACTGAAAAAATTTAGCGTTAAAACCGGATTAAGGGTTGAAGGCACCATTAACGACGGGATATTTAAATCGATCAAAGACACCACCTTCACCAACAAAATGTTCAACGTAATTCCTTACGTCACTCTTTCGCAAAATCTGGACAAAGGCCAAAACCTGAAACTTTCTTATACGCAAAGGCTTTCGCGCCCCGGGATTTGGTACCTGAACCCGTTTATAAACGACATCGACCCGTTAAATATCAGCTACGGAAATCCGAATCTTGAAGCCGAAGTATCGCACACCTTCGACTTTTCGTATGGGAAATTCACGCCCAAATACAATTTTAACCTGAGTTTAAACAGTGCCTTTACGAACAATACCATCGAGCAGATTTCTACCATGCAGGCCAACGGGGTAAAGGTAACTACCTACGAGAACATTGGTAAGAACCAGCGCTACGGAGGATACCTGTACGGAATGGTACGAATCAAACAAAAATTGACTATAAATACCAACATTGGAGCTACTTACACCATTTTAGAAAGCAACGATGGCCGCGGGTTAAAGAATGAAGGCTTTAATTACAACGGTTCGCTGAACTGCCGATATACCGCATGGAAAAACGGAACGGTATCGGCAAGTGGTGGAGTATTTTCTCCCCGGATTATGCTGCAAGGGCAATCGTCAACCTATTATTACAACAACCTTAGCATCTCGCAGGAAATGTTGAAAAAGAAACTAACGGCATCACTTTCTGTTTCCAATCCTTTCAGCAATAGAATGAAGTACGAGATGACTTACGACGATCCTACATTTCACCAGGAAATGGTCAATTACAACTACAACAGGCAGTTGAGGTTTAATATCTCTTACCGTTTCGGGCAAATGAAGGGCGAAATTAAAAAAGCCAAACGCGGAATCAAAAACGAAGACGTTAAAAGCGGAGGCGACTCCTCGACTGGTTCAGGCACCGGAGGAACCGGAAATTAGAGTATCGCTCGCTACAAATTTTCCAGACCTGACAGGTTTTGAAAACCTGTCAGGTCTTTAAGAAAAGATATCTAGATTGAAGAAGTAAAGAACTTGAAATTACAACTAGAATATATGAGACAGTATAAGCAATACAACCCTAACACAAAATATGGAAGAAGAAAAATGCGTGAACAAGCATACAATAATATCGCAAATTACACTCCTGAAGAAAAAGATGAATACAATAAAATAAAATTTGGCGTTGGATTGACTTTATTTTTCTTTTTCATAATTTTATGTGTACTGATTTTTGTTATAGCTGGACCTGAAGCTCTAATTAAATGGCTGACATAGATACCATAATCTCCTGATCGTTGGAAAAGCATAAAAGTTTGCATCCGCTAGTGCTGGTTTGCAATCCTCTCAGGCAGCTTACCGGCTTGACAGGAAATCGCGAACAATCAAAATCTGTAAATAGTTTCAGTTCGTTAATTAAAACTCAAATTGCCCATGCCCATTTCAGCACTCATCGTTGACGACGAAAAGAACGGACGGGAAAACCTTGCCGGACTGATCAAAACACATTGCCCGCAAATCAGGGTGGTGGGCGAAGCCCGGTCGGTTGAACAGGCCATTGCCGGAATTCAGGAACATCAGCCGCAACTTATTTTTCTGGATATTGAAATGCCGGGAGGAAACGGTTTCCAATTGCTCGAACATTTCAAAGACTTTCCGTTCGAAGTGATTTTCGTAACAGCTTACGACAATTATGCCATCCGGGCCATTCGCTTTTCGGCAAGTGATTACATTTTAAAACCAATTAACCTGAATGAGCTGGTTGCTGCGGTGGAAAAGGTAAGTTTACGCATCCGCAACCGAAGCGAAAATGAACGGATCAGGCAACTTTACCTCAACACCATGCATCCGGCCAATCCCAAAATCGGCCTTCCAACCGGCGAACGGGTTGAGTTTGTCGAGGTGAAATCCATTATCCGTTGTCAGGGCGAAAGCAATTACACGCACCTCTATTTCTCCGACCGGAAAACGCTGTTAACAGCCAAATCGCTCATCGAATTCGAAGAATTACTTGCCGAATACAACTTTATCAGGGTACACAAAACCCACCTGGTCAACCTCAATCAGGTAACTTCATTTACAAAAAACGACGGAGGCGTGCTGTTTCTGTCGAATGGCGATTCGGTGGCTATTTCGCGCCGGAGAAAAGAGTTTGTTCTGGAACAGTTGAAAAGTTCGCTGAGGTTTTCTTAAATCAGGAATTAATTCGAAACAGTGTATTTTCCCTTAATCGTATTCAGCCCATCAACAAAAGCTTTTATTGACTGAAGTTTAGGATCCTCTTTTGTGAAACGGATATAGTGGTTTTGCGAACCACGCTTAAAACTGATCCAGTCGTCGCAACCATCGGCACAAACGTTGCAACTGTTCAGTTCCAGCTTTTTAAGCTCATCAAAATCGAGCAGTTTAAGTAAAGCATCAAGTTCTGCCTGGGTTACTTCTCCACTTTTATCTACCGATGCTGTTGAAGTACTGCAATTGGTGTAATTGACGTACTGGACCTTAGTCCCGCTGATCGTCAGCGTATCGTTAACAGAACACCATCCGCAAACGGTTCCTGTTTGAATACGCACATCCGAATCAAGACCATTCTCTTCAATTGAAGTATAGGTACACGAAAAACCAATCAAAACCACCAAAACTACTGCAAACAAATACTTTCGGATCATGTTAAATCTTTTTTATACAGATGCACATATTTCAGGAAAAGTTGCCTGAAAGCAAGCATTTTTTTTGCTTTGTACCAAACAAATAATACGGAATTGCGATGATCAACCTTTTACGCACCAGGCGAAGTGTCCGGAAATTTACCGGGCAACCCATTGAACGGGAGAAACTGGAAATACTGAAAGAAGCCATTTTGCGTTCGCCAACCTCCAAAAACTCTATGGCCTGTGAATTTATTTTTGTGGACGATCAGGAACTCATTCAGAAGCTCTCGCAGAGTAAACCGTCCGGGGCCGGGGCGCTGCATACAGCCCAACTTGCAGTAGTGGTTCTGGCAAAAGAAACCCAAACGGTAGCCTGGATTGAAGATTCGTCTATCGCCTCCATCATCTTGCAATTAACCGCGCATGCCCTGCAATTGGGTAGTTGCTGGATTCAAATCCGCGGACGCGAACATTCCGAAGAAAAAAGCAGTGAAACATTCGTACGCGAAACACTGAATATTCCTGATGGATTACGGGTATTGAGCATTGTTGCCTTAGGTTATACTCAGCGAACTCACGAAGGACGGCCGATTGAAGAATTAAAATTTGAGAAGATACACCGGAATGGATTCTGAAAAGATCAGATTCTTCGCCATTCTGAAGCTATTTTAAGTCTTCTTTAACGATTCCAGAGAACACTTTTTCAGCAGCCCTGTTTTATCTTTTGATTTAAATAGTTAGGATTATCAGCTCAAGCCATTAATTTTGTTAGCCTAACAAAACGAAAATGAAACGACCGATCCTTCTGCTGCTGTTAATTGCACTTGCCTGTTCAGGCTTTTCCGGCATGCTGAAAAAATCAATTCCTGATCGTCTTGTCGTACTCACTTTCGACGATGCTACGGCCAGCCAATATTCGGTAGTTGCCCCACTCCTGAAAGAATTTGGTTTTGGTGGCACCTTCTTTATCTGCGAATTTCCGCCCAACTTTGCCGACACGTCCAAATACATGAACTGGCGCCAGATTCGAGAACTCGACCGAATGGGATTTGAGATTGCCAACCACACCCGCACCCATCCGTCAATCGGGAAACTTACCGATGAAAAAATTCTGGAGCAGCTCAGCTACATCGAACAAAAATGCGATTCGATGGGAATTTCTAAACCAACAACGTTTGCTTATCCGGGCTACAGCCTGAGTTTGCCCGTATTGAAACTCCTTCAGGAGAAAGGTTATCAATTTGCGCGGGCAGGAGGCAGTCGGGCATACGACCCGCTGAACGACCATCCGCTTTTAGTCCCCAGTTGGGCGATGAACGATAAAAACAAGCCATTGATGATGGAAGCGTTTGGGGAAGCGAACAGCGGCAAAATTGCAGTACTGACCATACATGGGGTTCCCGATGCTGAACATCCGTGGGTTAATACCTCGCCAGAACTGTTCCGGGAATATCTGCAATATCTTTCAGAAAATCATTTTAAAGTGATTGCCCTTCGCGATCTGAAAAAATACATTGAGGTAAAAAAGGCCATGAAAACGATAGTTCCTGACCTAAATAAAAAGCTAAAAAACTAAATCAAAACGGAATTATCGGTTTTTTGGTTATGAATAGCCCAGACCTTTAGGTCTGAGGTAATGAGAAACAGACAAATCCCGGCTTTAGCCAAAATAATCAGATGTTTAGGCTAAAGCCGAAATAGGGATTATTTATCTTTCAACGGCATAAATGCCGTTGCTATTCAAAGCAACCATATATCCGATAATTCCGAATCAGAATTACCCTTTTAAGACTTCAACCTGGCTAAAACAGGTAATTCAGGCCCATGTAGAATCCTGATTTACCATCTTGTTTATTGGCTGCCATGCCGTAATCCATAGCAATCACAAAGTTTTCGTTCATGGCAATAATCAATCCGCCACCATACGAATAGTGCATTTTTTCAGCATCACGTTTTAAATAGTCGCCCGGCAAGCCCATCGTGGAATTTGGATTGACTACTATTCTTTTTGTCACTCGTCCAAAATCAGTAAACCCATTCAACCCGAGATAGAAGTTATTTTTAATAAAGTTGAATCGGACAACTTTCCACCGGGTTTCCACATTTCCGTAGAAAACGCCATCACCAATAACCCGGTTACGCAGAATACCGCGAATGGTAGAACCGCCACCCAATCCTTCGGAAGTAGCACCGGTCAACATCGAAGTAATTACCTGCGACTGATAATAAAAAGGAACATTTCCGCCCAGCGTGGTTTGATAGGCCAAACGGTAACCCAGCGATAAGTTATCGGGAACAATAGTGAAATATTGACGATGAGTCAGACTTAACTTGGAGAACGAACTTTCGGCCCCTAAAATCTTTGGTGCGGCTTCAATAACAGCTTCGGTCCAAACTCCTTTCATTGGGTTGGGTTGATTGTCGCGGGTATCAAAAACAACTCCGCCCTTAAATGTGGGCACAAAACCGCCATCAACTTCATCACCCGAAATAATTCCCCAATCCTGATATTTTTCATACAAACCGGGTTGATCGGTAGTTGAAGGAAGTTTATCAGCATCGTCTTTCCCTTTATTCAGTTTGTCAATGTTTACCGAACCCACTTTGAAATTCTGAAAATTCCAGCCAGCAATCCAACGAAAATTTTCACCGGTAAGTTTACCTTGGATATCTCCTTTAAAACGGAATAATTTCCGGTCGTATTTGTAGAACATCCTCGATTTATAATCTGCCGATTCATCGTCGGCCCAATCGGCCATATAAACGGCATCGTAACCGTTAAAGCCATAAAAATCATAAGCCATATCCGACAGGTAACTCAAATCGAAAGTCGTTTGTAATCCCTTAATCAACTGATCTGAATCGTAATAAATACGGTTAATGCCACTTCCCTTGGTGAAACGGGAAACTTCGAAGTACAATTTATGGTTGTATTTGGGGTAGCGGCTTCCATCGCCATAATTATAAAGATCGACCAGCGCACCATATTGAAATCCCAGGTCGGTGTCGAAAGTTATAGCAGGTAAAGCTCCAAAATTCCAGTTCTTTTTTACCAGTTCATTTTTCTTCTCTGTTTGGGCAAAGAGCGTCAATGAAAGACAAATACAGACTAAAAAAAGGATATTTTTTTTCATTGGTTAAAGATTTGATTGAAACGAAGATAATAAAAATCAGACAGCTTGTTTACGGGAGTAACATTCTATATCCACAGATAAGACAATAGGAATTAGTTTTAGGAATAAATCCTAACTTCGCCAATCAAATCTCAAACCTGAATATTCATATCTTTTGGTACGAAATTTAGGCAGGGTGCTTTAATAACTTTCTAAACCAACTCCTTTGAAAAACTTCTGCTTCACCGTAGCGGTTATCCTGAGCTTGCTTTCAGGCGCACAACTGATGGCTCAACAATCAGTAAAGGCTGTCAGGGTGACTACTCCACCCACCATCGATGGGCATATTAACGACGCCGTTTGGGAACAAGCTTCAAAAATCGATCAGTTCGTTCAGCGCGAACCCAATCCGGGCGAAGCGGTATCCGAAAAAACCATAGTTTCGGTTTGTTACGACAACAACTACCTGTACTTTGCGGTAAAATGCTACGACGATCCCGATAAAATTACCGCCAAAGAAATGGCGCGCGACGTAAGTTTAGGCAACGACGACCGGGTACAGATCATTTTAGATACTTATCTTGATCACAGAAATGGCTACTGGTTTCAGATTGGGCCACGTGGCTCCATTGGCGATGCGCTGATCAGTGAAAACGGTGCTTCGATGAATAAGGAATGGGATGCGCTCTGGACCGGCAAATCAAGCATTAACAGCGAAGGATGGGAAGCCGAACTGGCCATTCCGTTTAAAACCATTGGCTTCGATCCGGACAAAACTGTTTGGGGGATGAAGCTAATCCGCAACATCAAACGCAAGCTCGAAGCATCGTATTGGCCGGTTGCCAACCTCAACACACATCGTTTCCAGATTTCCGATTCAGGATTGCTGGAAGGGCTCGAAGGAATTACGCAAGGCATCGGGCTCGATCTGTCGCCCTATGCGATTGGCGGGATGAATACCAAAAGAGGTGAAAAGAGCACGTTTAAAGCTGATGCCGGACTCGATATGTTTTACCAAATCACTCCCCGACTGAAAGCTTCCCTTTCCATCAATACCGATTTTGCTGAAACCGAGGTGGACGACAGGCAAATTAACCTGACCCGTTTCAGCCTGTACTTTCCGGAGAAACGTGACTTCTTCCTCGACGGATCGAACTATTTTAAATTTGGGATTGAAGGAGATGACAATAATCCTTACCGGAATTCGATTGCACCATTTTTTTCCCGGCGACTCGGACTCGACAACAGCGGGAATATGCTTCCGGTGCAGTATGCGGCCAAAATTACAGGATCGCAAAACAACTGGAATATCGGTTTGATGCACATCAGCGACCAGCGCGACTACGGGAATTCACACCTTTCGGTCGGGCGGATCAGCAGAAATATAGGCAAACAATCATCGGTTGGAGTCATAGGAACATGGGGGAATGCCCTTTCAACCGAAGAAAACCTGGTAGGCGGAATGGATATGAAGTTGGCAACATCAAAATTCAATAAAAATAAAAACCTGGTATTTACCTTGTTCGGCCTGATTTCGGATACTCCGGGTAAAAAGGACAACAACACCTCGTGGGGGGCAGACATCGCCTACCCGAACGATTTTTTAAACTTCAGTCTGGGTCATTACGAAGTGGGCGAAAATTTTGTGGCCGGAATTGGATTTGTGCCACGCACAGGTGTAAAAGCCTCCTACGGAAATGTATGCATTGGGCCACGGCCAAACAAATGGGGCATTCTTCAGCTTAAAACCGGTGCAGGATTTAATTACATGACCAATTTCGATAATGTAATGGTTACCCGCGTAATCAACCTCCAACCGTTGGGAATCCGGTTTAAATCGGGCGAAGAATTTTCGTATTCACTTAACCAGCAATACGAATTCCTGAGCAAAGATTTCCCGATTTTCTCCGGATTTATCATTCCTCAAAACGAATACACCTTTTGGTATCAGAACGTTTTACTAACCTCGGCCGGAAGCCGGAATCTGGCGGGTTCGGCAAGTTTTGGATCGGGCGATTTTTACAATGGCCGAAAACAGGATATGAAACTGACCGTAAATTACAAAGTTGCAGTTCCGTTGTTTATTGGTGGTAACTACTCGGTAAACCATGTGACTTTGCCTGAAGGTGATTTCACTGCTAAGATTTATCAGCTAAACATGAATATTTTGGTTAGCCCCACTGTTACGCTGTACAACTATTTTCAGTACGACAATGCCAGCGAAAAAATGGGTTGGCAATCACGTTTTCAATGGATTCTGAAACCGGGGAACGAAATCATTCTGGCCTGGACTTCGGGCTGGACACAACCAGATAACCGCTTTGTAATGAACGAAAGTGCTTTGCGATTTAAGGTGAAATATAATATTAGGTTTTAATTGAAAGTGCTGATGGATTATTTATTACCTTATTAACGTTTTGATTCTATTTACTTTAGAAGAATAACTCTCCAAAATCCGTAAAATATTTTCTGCCTTTTGTGATTATTTTGTCCGTCGTGCGAATAATTAAGCAAATCAAACATTTAACTCTTAATTGTTGCAGCTATGGAAATAACAGGTATTAAAAAGATCCCGGAATACTTCAAAACACAACAAATAGTTTTGGCAAGCGCATGAGAGCTGAACAGAAAACAGACCAGTTTTTAGCAGTTGTTGATACTTATAAAGGCATCATTTACAAAATTGCCAATTCGTATTGTAACGACGCTGAAACCAGAAAAGACCTGGTTCAGGAGATTATTGTCCAGTTGTGGAGGGCTTTTGACCGCTACGACGACCAGTATAAACAATCGACCTGGATTTACCGGATTGCCCTGAATGTTGCCATTTCATTTTACCGGAAAGAAAACCGGAGAAAAGAAATCTCAAATTCACTAACGGACAGCATTTTGAGTTTGGCTGATAACGGCCTTGCACATGAAACTGAATCAAATTTAGGATTATTGCAACAATTCATTTCGGAACTGAAAGAATTGGACAAAGCCCTGATGTTGCTATACCTCGACGAAAAAAGCCACAAAGAAATATCGGAAATTATAGGAATTACAGAAACCAATGTGGCTACAAAAATCGGACGGATAAAAAGCCTGTTAAAACAAAAATTTTCATCCCGATAATTATCGGAAAACTTAGCAAAAAATGGAAAACACAGATATTATAAATCTTTGGAAATCTTACGACAAAAAGTTGGAAGAAAATCTTGTACTCAACAAGAAAAATGCAACTGACATTACCCAATTAAAAGTTCAGTCGTTATTAAAGTCAATGAGACCGATTAAAGTATTCATCATTATAACCGGTATCGTTTGGGTAATTTTTGTCGATGTTTTAATTATCAACTTTTTTCACATCGCAAGTCCGTTTTTGTTGATTTCGGCTATTTTACATGTTTTACTTACTAAATTGGCCATTGGAATATATCTCTATCAGGTAATTCTAATCTATCAGGTTGATATCAGTGAACCGGTATTGGCAACGCAAGATAAACTTGCCAGTTTAAAATCATCAACGCTATGGGTCGCCCGCCTCAGTTTTTTGCAACTCCCGATATGGACCATCTTCTACTGGAATAGAAGCATGTTGGAAAACGGTAATTTTGGGTTGTATGCGATTCAGTTTATTGTGACAGTTTCGTTTGTTGTCATCTCAGTTTGGCTATTTTTCAATATCAAATACGAGAATAGAAACAAAAAATGGTTTCAGTTAATTATCAGTGGGATTGAATGGAATCCTGTAATCAAGTCGATGGAACTGTACCACGAAGTTGAGGAATTTAAGCAAGATAACTAGTTGAATTTAAATCCAGCCTCTCAGTTTATAGTAGGCAAGCGCAACCATTTCGCGGGCGATCAGGATTTCATATTTCAGGTGGTTCCAGAATTGGTAACGGACCGAAGTATGATTTCCGACGTCGGGCACTATCGTTTTCCGGCCACCCAATTGGTCGTCATCAAAAAACAGGTCGGCTTCAAGCGCATTCTCGAAGGTGGGCAAAGCGCTAATTTTCGTAAATCCGGCCTTCCTGAAAACCAGAACCGACCGCCGCATGTGCTCTGGTGAGGTTACCAGCAAAATGGCTTTGTCAGTCAGTTTTTCCTGATTGAAATTCTGGAGTTGAATAGCCTCTGAGCGTGTATTGGTGGCGGTTTGCTCATACAAAATCCGTTCAGGAGAAATACCTTTCAGTATAAGTTCGGCAGCAACCATTCGGGCTGTGCTTGCGGTATCGGCAACATTTCCGGGGATAGAAATTATGATTTTACTTTTGGGCGATTCGACAGCAGCCCGATGGACAAAAAATGCCCGCATCAGGCTCGATTCGCTGGGCATTCCACCACCACCCAGTAAAACAATGTATTCCGGGGTTCCGGAAATCTTCGATTGGCTTGTGCCCAACCAGTAATACCCCCAAAAGGGCAAGGAAGTGAAACTTATTAAAACGATAATCAGAAAGAGTATTCCAAACGAAACGAAGCCAACACGAAGTGTTTTCCTGATAAGTTTAAAAGTAATAAGTTTGACCATAGCTGATTATTCCGTAAAAACCGAAAGTTAAGGATTCTGCTGAAAATAAAAATACCGGGATAAAAAGACTTGTCAATCAGGCCACAGGCAATGAAAATTTAAACTGACTACCCTTACCAGGCGAACTTTCGACCCAAATCTGCCCTCCATGTTTTTCAACCAGGTCTTTACAAAGCAGTAATCCTAAACCGGTACCCTTTTCGTTGGCTGTTCCCGAAGTAGATTTGATTGTGCTAATATCAAATAGCTTTTCAATTTTTTCAGTCGGCATTCCCACTCCATTGTCGATTACCGATACAATAACCTTGTTCTCGGTTTTGGATAGTTTAAAATGAATTGAGCCGCTTTCAGGAGTAAATTTAATGGCATTCACCAACAGGTTTCTTAAAATGGTTTTTAACATCAACTCATCGGCCAATACAAAAACGGCCTCACTTTCATCTAAATACACAGTAATGTTTTTCTTTCCCGAAATTAAAGCATGGTCGTCAATCAAAACCCTGCACAACTCAACCACATTCATTCGTTCAGGTTTGTACGGAAAATGATCAGACTGAACTCTTGCCCACAACAACAGTTCGTCGAGCAGCAAATAAGTAAGCTGAGCCGAAGTATAAATCTGATTGATATAATCCTCCACTTCTTGTTTTTTAAGCTTATCCAAATTCTCCGACAACAACTCGGAAAAGCCAAGCAACGTATTAAAAGGGCTTTTTAAATCGTGCGCCAGTATCGAAATAAACCGGTCTTTATTGATATTTACTTTTTTTAGTTCTTCGTTAAGTTTCTGTATTTTAACGGATTTAGCGCGGGCATTAATAAAACTTATAGCCAAAACGAACAACAACACGCTGATTAGAAACCCAAGAAATAACACCAACGCCACACCACCAGTAAACAATTGATTATTATGATAGTAGCTGGTGAAATGCAAAGTCCATACTTTTCCATTAAAATCCATTGGCACACGACATTCTGCCTTTGGCAATGCGTCGTGCTGAATATTAAATGCCAAATCACTGTCAAACAATAGCTTTTCCGGAACCAATAAATTCTCGTCATACACACTTAGTCGCATAGCCTCAAAGTCCCATTCTCCCAATATTCCTTTCAGCAAATCATCCATATCGAATGGACAAAAAACCCAGCCCATAATCGATGATTTTCTTTCATCAATACTTGGCTCCAGACTTCCTCGCTTAAACACTGGCACAAACATTAAGGTACCAGCAGATTTTTGTGCCTCAACTTCCTGAATGAGGAATACTTTGTCAGAAATCATGGCTTTATCGTTATCTCTTGACAAGACCATTGCCTTTTGGCGAATAGGATCGGAATACCCGTCGTAACCCAGGGCAAGAAGATTACGGCCAGCAAGAGGTTCAAGGTATATGACTGAAGTATAAAAATCCCTGATACCCTGAGGATAAACCTTAAATTCAGGAAAACCTTCTTTCCTGATCCGTTGTTCAAATTCCGACAGATGTTTGGCAGGAATTACCGCCAAAAATCCAATTCCGCGAATCCCGGGCAATTCGGTAAACGATTTATTGAGGTATTGAAATTCTTTCCATTCCTCACGGGTAATGGTATCAGAACTTGAGATAAAAGCTGCACTGCTGTATAAAACCTGCGCATTGGCCTTTAACTGAATAAGAATCTTACTTTCAAAACTGTGGCAGACACTTTCGAAATCATGATTCCGTAATCTCTTATTATCCAGAAAATCAGAATAGGTAATAACAAAAGTGAACACGAGTCCCAACATCAATATCAGGATCGGAAATAATCGTATTTTAAGCATGATTCCCTTTTTACACAGTTAAATTTAAGGACTTTTATTCAATAAATGGTTTCTTTCAACCAAAAATACTCAGCTTAACTTCACCTGATTAATCATTTACATGTAGGAAAATCACGGTAGCATATCACTTGAAAAATTACATTTTGGTATAAAATCCCAATGAATTCCTACCATAATGTAAGTATTCATATTCTAATCAAACACTTAAACCTAACAAATCAAACACTTACACATCACGGCACAAAGCTTGATTATTCAAATTCAGACATAAAACTAAAAATAAAAAAGGATATGAAACTTAGTGCGCGCAACCAGTTAAAAGGAAAAATCCTAAAAGTTGATGAAGGATTAATCACCTCAAAAGTGATGCTTGATTTGGGTAATGGCAACATTATTTCAGCTATTATATCGAAAGATGCCATTGCTGATTTAGATCTGAAACCCGGCGATACAGCTTTTGCCGTTATTAAATCAACCGAAGTAATCATCGGTATTCCATGCGAATGTAAAAACGACCCTTGTAACTGCCATTAACTATGATTGAAGTAGAATGCCAGATTTCCATTAAAAAAGATGGAACTTGCTTTTTGGGTCCGGTTAAAACGGAACTGCTGAATGAGATCAGGAAAAGTGGCAGTTTAAGCAGCGCTGCAAAGAACATGAAAATCTCTTATCAGCACGTGTGGACTATGATTGACGAAATGAACCGGATTGCTCCTGAACCACTGGTTATTAAACAGCGTGGTGGAACTCATGGCGGCGGAACTGCGGTCTCCGGATACGGTGAACGATTACTTCGCGATTACCAAATGATTCAGGCCCAAATAAAAAAAATGGTCGATCAGATTAACGTAGAAATTAATCTCTGATTTTTTTTGACAATCGTTATCTATTTTTGTTTACATCGAAAATCTGAATTTATGAATGTAAAAATCAATTATCAACCAATTGGCTACATCCAAACTCCGTTTAATACCGTTTCGGATATGCCCATTCAGCCAAGTGGTGCAGAAGGTGCAGAAGGCATTATTGAACTTGATCCGGGCTTTGTTCCCGGACTTTCTGATTTGGACGGTTTTTCGCACCTCATCCTGATTTATCACTTTCATCTGGTGAAGGGTCATAAATTATGCGTCGTTCCTTTTATGGACGATAAACCTCATGGAATATTTGCAACCCGGGCGCCAGCCCGCCCAAATCCGATCGGGATATCAACCGTGAAACTCAAAAAAATGGAGAATAACCTGATTTACATTGAAGGTGTTGATATGGTAAATGGTACGCCTCTGCTCGATATTAAACCGTATTTCGCTCCATATGACAATCGACCTGATTCAATTTCAGGTTGGCTAAAAGATAAAAGTGACATTGATATTGCTAAAGTAAAATCGGACAACAGGTTCTGTCAATGAAAAAAGTCCGGAACTCAATCGCTGCAAATGATCAGGAATTCCGGACTATTAAAATTCAAACGCTTAAAGCGTATAAAAAATGAGAAAGGTTTACACACTGGCTGTCTTCGGATTGCTGATTTTGCTTAGTTTTTTTAAAAGCTACGGGCAAACGACTATTGATGCCGAGTTTCGGCCTCGCTCTGAGTTTCGGCAGGGTTTTAACCAACCCCTGGCCGACGGTACAAAACCGGTATTCTTTACGCTTCAGCGCTCCCGTCTGAATTTCAACTATAAAGGTGGTGTGGTAAGCGCCCGTTTAACGTTACAGGATGCGCGTGTATTTGGAGAAACAGATACCAAACAACCCGCAACTGCAACTTCAGGAAGCCTGGGCATTTATGAAGCCTGGGCCGAACTGCTGCTTTATTCAGGCACCAGTTTCAAGATCGGACGACAGGGGATTCAGTTCGAAGACGGGCGTTTGTTCAGTTTATCGCCCTGGAGCAATACCGGCAATGCGCATGATTTAGCACAGCTCAGGTACTTGTCTCCCGGATGGGATCTTCAACTTGGCTACGCGTACAACAATCAAAAAGCTTATAATGCTGACACTTCGTATTATTCTGTCAGCAAAATGTACAAGCAACTGGCATTCGTACACCTTACCAAAACGCTTGCACCCGGACTTGATTTAAGTTTGCTCGGCGTTAACGAAGGCTTTATGAAAAGCAAAGCCGATCAGGATTTGTATCATCGTTATACCACAGGCGGTACTTTGCAACTGAAAAAAGACAAACAGCCCCTTGGGTTTTTGTTGACTGGTTATTACCAATCCGGCAAAAGCGCTCCAACAGTTGATTTGGATGCCTACTTACTGGCGTTGAAAGCAACCTACACATTTACTGATAAAATTGGAGGAATAGCAGGAGCCGATTATTATTCAGGCTCCGAAAGCACTGTGGCAGCTACAAGGACTAACACATTCAATAAATTGCCCTACGGAGTGAATCATTCGTTCAACGGCTACATGGAATATTGGGCAACATTACCTAAGGGTGGATTAATCAACTACTTTGGTGGGGTCAACCTGAAACTGAATAAAAAGCTTAGTTCCGATATTACTTATTATGGATTCCGATTAGCAGAAAATATGAAATCGGGCACGGATGATGTTTCGAAAAATTTAGGGTCAGAATTGGATGTGGTGCTGAATTACAAATTTTCGGATGAAACGGCTGTCCAGTTTGCCTGGTGTACTTACTTTGTAACCGATGGCACCAAAATGTTGAAGTACAAATCAACAACAGTTGATACTAAATTTCCCCAATATGCTTATCTGATGCTGACCATCAAACCTCAGTTGTATAAAACACCTGTGGTTGCCGATGGTAAATAATCCATTAATTTTAAAACTCAGAATATGAAGCGAATATTTATACTTATAACCTTTGTCTTTGCCTTATCGGCCCAGGCACAAACAGTAAAAGTAGCTGCAGCCGCCGATTTACGTTACGCACTGGATGAAGTCGTAAAAGAGTACAAAAAAAACAATGCAGGGGCAAACATCGAAGTCATTTATGGATCTTCAGGCAATGCGTTTACTCAGATTTCAAATGGTGCCCCATTCGATATGTATTTTTCGGCCGATATTATATACCCGCAAAAATTAAAAGAAGCTGGGTTAACACTTACTGAACCAAAACTTTATGCAATCGGGCGCATTGTTTTTTGGAGTGCAGGTTTAGATGTTAGCAAAGGGTTGTCTGTTTTAGCGGAAAAGCCGAACATTAAAATAGCAACTGCTAATCCTGAACATGCGCCTTATGGTCAGCGATCGGTTGAGGCATTGAAGTATTACAAGCTTTACGAAAAAGTCAAAAAACAATTGATATATGGCGAAAACATTTCTCAGGCTGCTCAATTTTGTCTTTCGGGCAATGCAGAGGCAGGTTTGATTGCGTTATCACTGGTTTTATCTCCATCGATGAGCAATCAGGGAAAATACTTTCTGATTGACGAAAAATCACATCGACCTCTTGAACAGTCCTACGTAATTCTCAACCAGGCAAAAGAAAATAGATTGGCATTTTCTTTTGCTGAATTTATTTCCAGTCCGGCAGCGAGGCTAATATTTGAGAAATATGGGTTTACTTTACCGAAATGAATAAATTGTCCGGAATAATAAACAACATACAGCAATCGGGAGCAATTATTCTGGTGGATGTTGATGTGGATGGACATGGTTTTTCAGCCATGTTGATCGAATCAGTTACCCAACCGGAATGGCTGCAAACTGGCAATACAATCGACCTGGTGTTTAAGGAAACCGAAGTGTCGCTGGCCAAAAACCTTTCAGGAATGATTAGTATGCGAAACCGGATGAAATGCACCGTTCAGTACATTGAACGGGGTGAGTTGCTTAGCAAAGTCGATCTGAAATTTAAAGACTACCCGATAACGTCAGCAATTACCACACGATCAGTCGATTCGCTCAACATTAAAATTGGAGATGAAGTAGAAGCGCTGGTAAAAGCCAACGAAGTTTCGTTGATGAAGAAGTAGAAAGTCTCAGTTTACAGTCACAATAGACAGTCATTTGTTTCACGTCATTAATTGTCAGTAGCTTCGCGTCATTTTCAATGACAATTGAATGACCATTAATAACCAATGACGTTTTGGAAAATTCAACATTCAAAATTCAACATTTATAACTCATAACTCCAGTGGATCCACAATTTGCACAAACCCTTTGGCTTACGCTGAAACTGGCGGTTTCAACAACCGTTATTTTAATCCTGATCGGGCTGCCATTTGCGTATTGGCTGGCTTATACCAAGGTCAGGATAAAGCCATTGATTGAAGCATTGGTGAGTATGCCCATGGTTTTACCGCCTTCGGTTATTGGCTATTACATGCTGGTAATTTACAGTCCGCGTAACTGGTTTGGCCAATGGCTCGATCGTTTTTTTGATGTTCGTCTGGCCTTTTCATTCGAAGGGGTGCTGATCGCTTCAGTGATTTTCAGCCTGCCATTCATGATTCAACCGCTGCATAACGGGTTACGCGCTTTGCCCGAGAGTTTCCGCGAAGCATCATACACACTCGGGAAATCAAAGCTGATCACATTTTTCAGAGTATTGCTCCCCAATATAAAGCCATCGGTAATAACGGCGGTGGCTCTCACTTTTGCGCACAGCATTGGCGAGTTTGGCATTGTGCTGATGGTGGGCGGAAACATGCCCGGCGAAACACGGGTAGCTTCCATTGCCATTTACGACGAAGTACAGGCACTCAATTTTGAAGCGGCCAATCAATATGCCCTCATCTTGTTCCTGATTTCGCTGGCTTTGCTCACCACCATTTACAGCGTCAATAAAAAATACGACACATGGAAAATGATGTAATCGATATAGATATTGAAAAAATGATGCTGACAGCCAATGGACCAATGAATCTGGCTGTTCGCACAACAATCCCTTCCGGCGAACTGATCGCTTTATTTGGTGAATCGGGATCTGGGAAAACTACACTGCTTCGCATTTTGGCCGGATTAGTCTCTCCGGATAAAGGATCAATTAAGTTTCGAAATACCGTTTGGTTCGATTCCGGCAAGCAAATCAACATCGCCCCGCAGCAACGCAACGTCAGCCTGATGTTTCAGGATTTTGCCCTGTTTCCGAACATGACCGTGGAGCAGAACATTCAGTTTGCACAACCCGAAAGAGATAATACTTCTGTAAATGAATTACTCGATAATTTTGGATTAACCGAATTTAGAAAACGAAAACCCAACGGCTTATCGGGTGGACAGAAACAGCGCGTTGCGTTGGCCCGTGCCCTTGCCCGAAAACCTCAACTGTTATTGCTCGATGAACCGCTTTCGGCGCTGGATGCAGAGATGCGTCACGCCCTTCAGGATGAAATAGCTAAGGCGCACAGCCTATCGGGCGTAACCACGTTGATGGTCAGTCACGATTTGAATGAAGTTTTCCGGTTGGCATCGCAGGTTATTTGCATCGAAAATGGTGTTATTACCCGAAACGGAAAGCCGGAAGCAGTATTTTCGGACAACAGCATTAGCGGGAAAGTGCAGATTACGGGGCAGATAGCCCGTATAGAAAAGCAGGATACCATTTATGTGGTCACCGTAACTTCAGGAAATAACCAGATCATCAAGGTCATTGCATTCGAAAATGATTTGGAGAACCTGAAAATTGGCGACCGGGTTATGGTTTTCTCCAAGGCCTTTAATCCGATTATCAGCAGGTTGAAGTAAAGCATATTCAGTGGGATTTCAATATCCCGGATTCTGTGTCATCTTAGGGTTTAAATCCAGTTCGTCCTGAGGAATAGGAAATACTTCGTTGATATTTTTCCGGAACTGGGCGCCTTTTCCGGTACCCCAGCGACTGGCAAACCGGTGAAAATGGTCTTCGGACTCGCCCCATCTGATGATATCATAGAACCGCTTATTTTCCATGGCCAGCTCCACCCTACGCTCGTGCCTGATGGCTTTCCGAAGGGAGGGCTGATCGGACACAATTATATCAGGCAGCAAGTTTTGAACATTGCCATTGGCCTCCCAGTAATCGTACTTTATAAAATCGTACAATCCATACTGGTTCTTCGAAATCTGGAATTTATTCACGTTCTTAAACGATGCTTTTCTGTCAACCGCGCTACTTTGCCTTGCCCTGCGGCGAATCTGGTTTAATGATACCCGGGCTTCTTCCAAATTACCAGTTTCGCAGGACGCCTCGGCATGTATCAGCAACACTTCGGCATAACGAATCACTTTCAGGTTAAACGGAGCATCAGAAGAATCAAATCCCACTCGTTCCGAAGGAGTTAAAAACACTTTTCGGGAACATAAATGCGACGGGCTATACTGGTTAAACTGAACTTCGCCATCAAAGGTATCGCCATCAAATAAAATGGTATGAACCAAACGTGGATCTCCGGGTTCAAACTCTGCCAATAAATCATACGTGGGAGTATTAAATCCCCAGCCTCCTGAATTGCGGCTTCGGCAAAACACCGGGATTACCGAACCTTCATTTTCATCGCCCCATCCCGTATTGGTCGAAATATGAGGGACTTCAAGTATCGATTCTACTCCAAAATCGCTTTTCCGCAGTTGAAATAAGTCCTGAAATTCGGGTTCAAGCTGGTATTCGCCTGAGAGAATTACCGCTTCGGCTTCTTTTTTAGCAAGGGCCCATTTCTTCTGGAAAAGATAAACATTTGCCAAAAGTGCTTGCGCCGTTCCCTGGGTAACTCGTCCCAAATCGGTTTTTGCATACTGCGATTTTAACGGAAGATGATCTTTGGCGTATATCAGGTCTTGCTCAATCTGGTTCCAAATGGTAGCTTTTGAGGCTTTTGGCAAGTGATACTCTGCAGGCAACAGCGGTTTAACTACCAAAGGAACTTCCCCGAAAATAGTAATCAGGTTAAAATAAAAATGAGCCCTGAGAAACCGGACCTCTCCCAACAATCTATTTTTAAGCCCATTATCCATATCAATTACTTCAATATGCTGGATGGTATTGTTGGCATGATAAATAGCTGTAAAACAAATATTCCACATTCCCCTGCACGACAAATTATCGGAACGCATCCTGAAATACTCCAGATCTTTTACAAACGGGCGGTCATTGTCCGACTCTCCGCCTTTCTCGGCATCGTCAGAAGCAATATCGCCAAATTCGAACTGGTGTACTTCAAAATCGTATGACTGTAAATAATTATAAACTGCAGAAACGGCTTCTATCGCATCTTCTTCGGTTTTATAAAAAGTATCGCTGGTTTGCACCGCAAGCTGTGGCCGATCGATAAAACCAGCATCGCACGCCGAAACGATGAGCAAAGTTAGAATGACAAGTATCCGCCTTCTTTTCATTTTTTCTGGTATTAAAATTTAATACTCAACCCGGTCATAAAGGTCCTGGCCTGAGGATATTTTGCAAAATCAATTCCCGAACTCAACGGACTTCCGGTCATATCAGCTAATTCGGGATCAAGACCCGAATATCGGGTAAATGTGTAGAGGTTTTGCCCCCCGACATACAACCGACATTCTGCAACTCCTATTTTCTGGCAGAGCCATTTATTCAGGCGATAACCCAATTGCAGGTTCTTGACCCTTAAAAAAGAACCATCTTCGATGTACCACGACGAAGCCCGCAAATTATTGTTGGCTGTGCTGGCTGAAACCCTAAACAAAGTATTCGATGTGCCTTCGCCATGCCACGCTTCCTGAAGAATGTTGGCTGGCGAATTAAAGTACCCGGTATTTTGATGGGTATAATATTTAAATACGTTAAATATTTCGTTACCCTGGCTTCCCTGAAAAAAAAGACTAAAGTCGAATTGATGATAATCGGCGGCCAACGTAAGCCCGTAAATAAAATCGGGATGGGGCGACCCGATAAAACCCCGATCCTCACCGGTTATTTTACCATTACCATCCAGATCTTTAAATTTGAAATCACCAGGACGGGTAAGAATATCCTGATAATACACATCTTCGGCTGACAAGTTATTGGCATCATCAACCTCTTTTTGGTTCTGAAAAACCCCTTCAACCAAGTAGCCAAAGAATTCGCCGATCGGGTGCCCAACTGTAGTTTTGGTTGTATATCCCAAACGCTGTTCGCCGCCCATAATCGGTTCACCACCCCCAAGCGACAAAATCTGATTTTTATACGACGAAACATTCAGGTTTACGCTATAATTCAAATCCTTCCACTTATTCCGGTAAGTGGCATTCAATTCAAATCCGGTATTCTCAACATCTCCGGCATTAGTCCATGGAGCCCCTGGCAATCCGGTAGATAAAGGTACCGGCAACCTCAGGAGCATGTTCTTCGTTTTCTTGTTGTAAAAATCAATGCTGCCCAGAATTTTGTTCTTGATCAGCATAAAATCAATGCCGAAATTGGTCGATTCGGTGGTTTCCCAGGTAAGATTGGCATTGCCAATATTTATGGGGGCATAGCCCTGCACGAGCGTATTTCCGAACAGGTACCTCCTCGAATTTCCTCCTGCAATCAACGTACTGAAAGCATAATCCGAGATATTCTGATTTCCGACCTGCCCCCACCCTAACCTGATTTTCAGCTCGTTAATGTGCGAAAATAGTTTATTGGATGAAAAGAATTTTTCATTTGAAATGCGCCATCCTCCGGACACCGACGGAAAATAACCCCATTTTTCGCTACCGGTAAATTTGGAAGAACCATCGGCACGGAATGAGGCGGTAAGCAAATATTTAGAATTGAAAGAATAATTGATACGTCCGAGGTAAGAAATCAAGGCATATTCCGAAACAATTCCGGTTACATTGGGATCGGTGGTGGCTGCACTCAGGTAACGCAAATAATCTTCATTTCCCGGAACATTCCGTTTCGATGCCTGCACTTCATCATATTCTCCGGCTTCGGCAGTCATCCCAAGCAAAACAGTGAATTCATGGTTCTCCTTTACTGTTTTTTTATAGGTCAACATATTTTCATAAACCCAGTCGATGCTCTTACCCGACTCTTTTTTTACCTGGGTGACATCATTTTTCGAGTCGGAATCCATCCAATACGAAGGCAAAAAGCTATCCTGATCGGAGCGGCGGGCATCCAGTCCGAAAGTAGTATTGTATGTCAGGTGCTTGGTTATTTCGAATCCGAACGATAGATTACCAAAAAACCGAAGTTGTGTCCATTTATTTAACGATCGGCCGATTTGAGCTACCGGGTTGTATTTGTTGCTGTAAACAGATTCGTACCAGCGGGAAAATTCGCCGTATTTCACGCGGATCGGATCATTTATCGGTCTTTCGCCTCCGGATGTTATCGGATCGAGCACAATGGAAGTAAATACAATCCCTCCGTCGAGATCGTCTTCCAGAATGGTTTGCCTTTTGGCCTGACTAAGGTTCGTGTTAAAAGCTATAGTAGCCCGTTTCGAAAGTTTATATTCATTGTTTATTCGAAACGTAATCCGGTCAAATTCAGAACCTTTTATGGTACCATTCTGATTCAGGTATGAGAGGCTCATCAGGTACTTGTTCGATTCTGTTCCGCCGGAAATGGAAACGTTATGGTTTTGAACCAATGCCTGACGGGTAATCAGTTTCCACCAGTTGGTGCCTCCGGTAAAACTTTCAGGATTTTTAAAATCTTCAACGTATTGATAGGCGCCGGTTCCTTCGCTCTCAATACCATTTTTAACGGCCAGGTTATGAACCGTTGCAAATTGCTGACTGTCTCCCATATCCGGATTTTTCCACACATCGCTAATCCCGAGGTACGAATCGACCGTAACAACCGGACTACCCGGAATCCCTTTTTTGGTATTGATCAGGATGACCCCGTTTGCGCCCCGGTTCCCATAAATAGCAGTGGCCGAGGCATCTTTCAGTATTTCAATGTTGTCGATATCACTCATGTTCAGGAAACGGATATCATCGGTCGGAATACCATCGATTACAAAAAGTGGATTGTTATTATTTACCGTTCCAATGCCACGGATGCGGACAGAAGTTCCCCCACCCGGCGATCCGGATGTGGAAGTAATCAGAACTCCGGCAGCTTTTCCCTGTAAGGCCTGGTCGATTCCTGCCACCGGTATCCGGCGAACCCCGTCAACTTCAATGGTTGTAATCGCTCCTGTAAGATCCGATTTGCGTTGCGCACCGTAACCAATAATCACCACCTCATCCACATCCAGTACATCGGGTTCGAGTACGGCATCGATCTGCTGCTGTACCCCGATCCCAACTTCCAGCCGTTTCATCCCGACATACGAAAACAACAGCGAATCCGTGTTTAGGGGAACTTCAATTTTATAGAATCCATTGCGATCGGTTAGCGTTCCGGTATTGGTATTTTTAATCACCACGGCTACGCCCGGAATAGTTTCCTTGTCTTTGTTCGTTACCACGCCTTTAATCGTCCTGGAAAGTTTTGTACTGAATTGATCCGGATTAATCGGCTTATCCTGAGATAGAATAATATGACGATCGATAATTTGGTAAGAATAGGGCGAATTGGCAAAAAGCTTTTCGAGCACGTCTTTTATGGGTGCCTGATGGATTTGAATCGATGTTTTGGGAGTAAGGTTAATACCCGATTGTTCGAAGAAAAAACTATAGTCACTTTGCTTCTCAATCTCCTTAATGATACGATCCAGCGATACTTCCCTAAGATTAAGTGATATCAGTTTATGCTGCGAAAATACATTCGCAGCTCCAAACACCAGAAGAATGATAAATAGAAGCTTTAATCTCATAAACACAGAAGCTATCCAAACTGACAATACCTCTGTAAATATCAACTTTTTTTCTTGAAATAGATAAATCTGACTAAGGAAAAGGACACTGAATTCATGATTAACAGCAATTTATTCCATCTCTAAGCGATAAATGTTTGTTTTCCGTTATTTTCTTCGGATAGTAATTTTATTCCGATCGGTTGTATAATCAATCGGGACTTTAGTTGATCGCTTAAATATTTCGAGAATAGTATAAATATTATCGTCAACTTTAAAATCACCGGTGTAGGTTTTATCCTTCAACGCTTCATCTTCAAAAGTAATTTCAACATTGTAAATGCGTTCAATGCGTTTGGCCAGTATTTCAAACCGCTCGTCTTTAAATACAAATTCACCCTTCATCCAATAGGTATAAAACTCGGTATCTACGTCATTAACTGCAGACTGATTATTTACCTTATCAAAAGTTAAGCTTTCACCTGGTTTTAACACGGTTTCAATTTCGGGATTATCGTTCGACTGCACCATAACTTTTCCGGAGATCAGTGTGGCCTCAATAAATTTATCGTTAGCATAAGCGCTTACATTAAATTTGGTACCCATAACTTTAATGCTGATGTCGGAAGTCTGCACAATAAACGGCACCTTTTCATTCTTTTCAATCTCGAAATAAGCCTCCCCAATCAGCTCAATGCGCCGCTCTTTGGCATTAAATTTTTTAGGATATACCAGCTTACTGTTGTTGTTGAGCCATATTTTACTGCCATCAGACAAAATAACTTCCGACTTATTTCCTTTTGGAACTGAAATAGTACAAAACTCATTGTTCGTGCTTTCTGCATCAATAAAATAATAGGAAAGGTAACCGAACGAAAGGATAAAAAAGAGAATTGCGGCGTACTTTACAAATTGGTTAATCCGGAAGGAAATCTGTTGAACCCTGGTTTGAGACTGTGCAACTTCCGCGAATTTTATCCGGTTAATTAATTTGTCGTACGCCGCAATCGCTTGCGAATTGTTTGTTTGATCTTGTTTGTGGTACCAGAGTTCTTTGATTTGAAAATATACTTGCTTGTTTGTAGTCGATATATTGATCCACTCATTTAGTGCCTGCTCCTCCTCCGGAGAAATATCACCCTCTAACTTCCGTCCTATGATGCTCCAGATGGTTTCCATGGTTTTTTGTCATTCAAGGTTAAAGACAACGATTTGATAAAAATCTACTAGTTATTCTGCCCGATTGTTGAAGTTTTTTTTCGCAGTTTGGTAAACAACTGGAACAGAATAAGATTAATTTCTTCAGGGCTTATATTTTTTAATGTTACACACAGCTTTTTTATGGCAGTGGCAATGTGATTGTCGATCGTATTTACCGAAATATCCAGAATCTGGGCAATTTCCTTGTACTTTAATCCTTCAACTTTAGCCATCTGGAAAACCAGCTTGGTCTTGGGCGGAAGCTGATTAATGGCTTGCTCAATTTCCTTGCGAATCTCGGCTGTAAAAAAAGCTGTTTCCGGCGTTAATTCATCAATTTCGAACCGAACCAAAACATCGTCAAGTGTGGTATTTCGTTCTTTCCTGAACTTGCTGAGGTAATTAAAAGAGGTGTTTTTGGTTGAAATGAAGAGGTAATTCTTTAGACTTTCAATATTTTTCAGGCTCGATCTTTTTTGCCAGATGTTCAGGAAAACATCGTTCACGGCTTCTTCAGCAAATTCAGAAGAATGCAGAATGGAAAAAGCAAATTTATACAACCGGTCGAAATAAACCAGGTACAATTCTTTAAACGCCTGTTGATCTGAATTTTGGCTTATCTTTTTTGAAAGTAATTCAATGTGCTGACTATTGTCCAAACCTTAGTTCCTGTTAGTTAGTTATTTCAAGAGCATCACGAAGATACTATTTCGGGCCTCAAATTCCAAGCTGACCATAAAATGGAACCGTGAAGAGCCTTCTTTTATGTTAGAATTCATTGAGAGCCATATTAACCAAATTTTACGGCAATTTGCTTCCTTTGGCGGCCCACCAATAGATGGTCTGCATTTCCAACCGACCCGAAACGACTGCCGGATCGGTTGATTCCATGCGGATAGCCTGCGAAATGGAATCCACATCAAAAATGAGTATTCCGCGATGCTTTCCTCCTTTTTCGAACGGACCGGCAATAGCCAGTTTGCCCGTTTTGGCCATTTCGTTGAGGTGGTTCATGTGTCCTTCCTGAATTTTAGCCACCGTAATGGAATCGTGGGTTCGGTTTGGACCTTCGTTAAGTAACATAAAAACATACCGTTTCATTACATAAGTGGTATCACCTTCCTGCATTTTAAACTCGCGCTGGGCGTTCGACTGAAAAGCCGAAAAAACAACAAAAAGCGTAAAAAGAATGATTCTACGGGTCATGGGTCAGCTATTTTAGTTTGTCTTTAAACACCTTCCTGAACTTTTGCAATTTAGGCACAATTACAAACTGGCAATACCCTTGTGTCGAATTGTTTGTAAAATAATCCTGGTGGTAATTTTCGGCTTTATAGAATTTGTCGAAAGCAGTAATTTCAGTCACCACCGGTTTGCCAAACACATTTCCTTTATTCAGTTCAGCCTTGTATTTTTCTGCCAGTTCTTTTTGCTGCGGCGTATGATAAAAAACTACCGAGCGGTATTGTGTTCCGCGATCGGCACCCTGCTGATTTAACGTAGTCGGATCGTGGGTTTCCCAGAAAACTTCGAGCAGTTCGCGAAAACTGATCACCTTCGGATCGTAAGTGATTTGAATGACTTCGGCATGACCCGTTTCGCCCGTGCAAACTTCCTTGTAGGTCGGGTTCTTTAATTTCCCGCCCGAATAGCCCGATTCAACGGTTTCAACACCTTTCAGGCTTTTAAAAATAGCCTCGGTACACCAAAAACATCCGCCACCAAAGGTTGCCGTTTCGGTTTGCGCGGAACTCGTTAACTGTGTCATTACTGATAGTATTAAAATGAAAAGAATTCGTATCATCGTAAGTTGCTTTTCACTTCAAAACAGATGGCGCAGGAAAAGGTTGAAAAAGAGGAAGGTCGATACAAATTGGAGCAGTGTAATTGTAACGGTTTTACGACGGAGATTTCCGGTTAATGAATCACTAAATCCAGTATCCGTTGTTTTTGCCGCCATTGCACACAAACGATCTGAACTACCGGTCTTGGTTTTTAATTAATCATCCATTCCTTTCCCGTCGAGAATTGTTGGCAGGCTCTTTTCAATTCTTGATTCACGGGTTTTTGATTGTTTGGCTTGAGAAAAATAAAACAAATATGCCCGTTGTCTTCCCGAAGTTAAGGCATTAAAAGCATTCTTCAAATCAGGATTTTCGTCTAGTGCTTTTTTAAATTCTTCAGGAACAGGATAGTCTGATGTTTTCTTCAATACCACTTTCTTTCCTGACTTTTCTAACTCAATAGCTTCTTTGATATAGGTTTTAATGGTGGATTTCTGTCTTTTTATCTGGTTGATGTCTGTAAAACGGATTTGACGAGCCGATTGAACATCTTCCGTTTGTTGGATTAAAATGCCCTCGGGATCTTTCAGCAATGCACCTTTATGAAATAGTAAAGCGCAATATGCTTTAAATCCGTGAATCAAAACAACATTCTTACCCTGTAAAGTATAACACGGATGCATCCACTTATAGTCTTCGGTAAGTTCGCTTTCAAGAACAATGCTTCTTAACAATGTCATTTCTTTTTCCCATTTTGCAGCCTTGCTTAAAAACAGGTCAACTTTCGGATTCATTTTACTTTGGTATTCTTTTACTTTCAGGCCTGAAATACCACGAAACAACTGTTAAGACCAAAAGAAATAGTGGTGCAAACAATTCAACTGCTTTGTCTGCCACTGCTAAATGAGAAACGATTGCTCCCGACATAACAAAGAAAAATCCTGCATAAGCCCATTCTTTTAGCAGTGGGAATTTGGGAATTAGTATTGCTAAAACTCCTGCAATTTTCCAAACACCAAGAACAATTGAGAAATAGCCCGGGAAACCGAGTCTTTCCATTATTTCAACAAACCCGCCAATGGTGAAAATTTGTTGTATTCCGCTTGCAACCATTGCTATAGCAAACCAAATCGTTGCTATCCAATAAATGATTTTGTCTCTTTTTTTCATATTTTTTTATTTTAGTTTGTTTACGATTTCTTGAAGTTTGTCGTGAGCCATATTGATGCCGTGTGCAAATGGCATTTGTAAGAGCTGGTTTCTGAACTCAATTGACTTAAAGACGATGTGCATGGTAAGTTTGCTTGTGTCGCTCGTTAGTTTTTCGAATTCCAAATATTCAAGCTGAATAGGAAACTGCGTGTTTTCCATCTCAAAAGTTCGTGTGATTTTCTGGTTCGGGACGAAATCGTGTATTGTCCCGTTTGCTCGAAATACGACGTTTCCATTGTAAGATGTTTCAAAAGCATAAGAGCCGTGTTTTTTATTTTCCATTTTCAGCACTTTCGTTCCCATCCATTGCTCAAAAAGTTCGGGTTCTTCATACGCTTTAAAAAGTAATTCTAAAGGCAAATCAAATTCCCGTGTAATTACGATTTCCTGTTTGCCATCTTCGGCATTAACTTTTGTTTTCTGTTCCATTTTATTTGTTTTTGTAGTTTTTCATTACCAGTTCCAATTGATTAAACCGGTCATCCCACATTTTTCTGAAAGGTTCAATAAAGTCGGCTATCTCCTTCATTTTATGCGCATTTAGATGATAGTAAATTTCCCTTCCGCTTTGTTCAGATTGGAGCAATTCACATTCGGTCAGAATTTGCAGATGCTTTGAAACAGTCGGTCGTGCGGTGCCGAAATTTGAAGCGATTGTTCCTGCTGTCATAGCCTGCGTTGCAACCAGCATTAATATTGCCCTTCGTGTGGGGTCGGCAATAGCTTGAAATACGTCTCGTCTTAAATTCATTGTGAAGTTATTTGACTACAAATTTAAATGAAGCTATTTGACTACGCAAATTTTTTCATGTTTTTTTTCGTTGGATTGTTTTTTACCCGTTACGAGGTGTGGGTTCAACAGCTCTGAAGCGTCTGGAAGCTGCGAATAGAAGTGAATTATTGGCGATTTCCGGGAAAGCGGCCCGGGCGGAAAAATGCCCACCGAAAACCGTTGCTGTCGTGATTAAGAGGGAGCTGATATAGTACGTTCGGCTTCTTTTTCAGGCGAGTTTAACAAAGTTGTCTTCAAGTTTTACATTAAAGTTTATCTCCGCTTTTAATGCTTTGAAAACTTTCAAAATTGTGTCAATAGTCGCACTATTAGCACTGCTCTCAAGTTTAGAAATTTGAGCTTTTTGCACGCCAATAAGTTTTCCAAGTTCTTCTTGTGTCAAGTTTCGTTCTTGACGAGCTGTTTTTATCATTTTGCCTAATACGTCCATACGAAGTTCGTATTCGTACTCGTCTCTTTCTTTTGTTCCAACTTTACCGATATACTTATCTTTCATCTCGGTAAACGAATAGGTTTTCATTTCTTTTGCTGACATGTGCTTACTGCTTTTATTTACTGTTGAAATATTTTTCTCTCAATTTCATCGCCCGTTCAATTTCACCTACCGGAACTTTGTCAACCTTTTTAATGAAACCGTGGGTTGCAACGACCAATGTTCTTTTATTATCGGTTTTGTCCCAAAATGCAAGTAGTCTGATTTGCAGTCCTGCGAACTTTGTACGAAGCTCCCAAATATCGTTTTGAAGTTTCTTTAAAAGCTTTGGGTCATTTGTTTGTTCGGCAAGGTCAATGTTGTAAAAGATCTTTTTGATTGACTTCGAGTCGAGTTCAGATATGAATTCATTGGCCTCCTCTAAAAATCGTGTTTCAAAATATCTCATTATTGATGGCTCTGGTCTAACGCCACAAATATAATAAATGTTTCCATATTTAGAAACTAAATTTTCACCCTCTCAAAACTTTGTTGTCCACACTGAAACCCCAATTGGCGTATAGTTTTTGTTACGCGTGGGTAATTATTTCGCTGAAAATAACGATATTAATATTGATGCAATTGCTATAATTAACGAAAGAATACTCAAAAAACGGGTGTTGTTAAATCTTAAGTGTTGTTCATAGTATTTAATACCCTCTGTCGTGATTCTACAAATAGAATTATTTGAATATGAATAATCATCTCCAGGACCTAGTTCAAAAAATGTCATTTGTCCTTTAACAAGCTTCTCCACGAAACCTTTTTCTTCAAGCGAAATAACACAGTCATCAATAATGTCTTTACTATCAACTCGTCTAAATAATCTTGCAATAGTTTTTTTTAATAAAGTCTGCTTATATTTTGAATAACTATTAATTACTCTCAACTCATTGCCATACATATCTGTTTCGCCAGTAATATCTTCAGGCTCTTCTTTGAATGAGAATATGACACTGACATCATGACAATTATTGTCAATCTTTTGTCGATATAGAAAAGTTAAAATTTTTAAATCAATTGAAGCCATATCTGAAAAATTAATTTACCTCACAACGAATTTCTGATGTTCTCGGAGTCTGTTTATTATGCATGCTAGCTTGAAACTATCCTCAAATATATCATACTTTCCTAAGCTAATCTTTGTATTGAGCATATTTTTAGGCATAAGCATTACTGATTCCTGTTAGACTTCATGGAACGCAGCTCGCTCAAACTCCAGCACTTCCATGTCGCGGATATTTTTGCCATCGATAACAAATCGCACTGCCGTGCAAACCTGATGAAAACCTTTGTTTCCGGCAGCCCCGGGATTAATATGCAGCATATGGTATTTCGGGTCGAAAATAACTTTCAGGATATGGGAATGGCCGCAAATAAAAAGCTGTGGCGGTTTAAGTCTAAAAATGTTTCGCATCCGGGCTTCGTAGTGTCCTGGATAGCCACCAATATGGGTAATCAACACATCCACTTCTTCGCAAAAGAACCGTTGGTCAACCGGAAACATGCGCCTGACAACGTGATCGTCGATGTTTCCGTAAACGGCGCGCAAAGGTTTAAAAGCCGAAAGTCGGTCGGCCGTTTCGGCATTACCTATATCGCCGGCATGCCAGATTTCGTCAACCGGTTCAAAAAATTTAAAAATGCGATTGCTCAAGTCACAATGCGTATCCGATAAAAGGCCAATTCGTTTCATAATTTGCGTTGAACCACATAGACACATAGGTAACATAGTTGGGTTTTTCTATGTGAACTATGTGCCTATGTGGTTATATTTAATTCTACAATTTTACGATTTATTTAACCAATTATTTCCGACCAAAATGTATAACTTTATATAAAATATAAAACTGTCTTCCATGAAAACGTTGGTAATCCTTCAGCTCCTTTTTATTGTCTTATTCTTAGGTAGTTTAAATTCCTGCAAACAAAAAGGCAGTTCCGGACAAGTGGTTCAACTGATGCAGGTTGACCCCGGATTCAGCACTTACATCGAAGAGTATTCGAGTGGAATGGTACCTGTTTCGGCAGCTTTCCGGATTAAGCTGACCTCTGCTGTTGCATCAACGGTTGAAGAAAAAAAAGCAGCTATCGATTTGTCTAAACTGTTCACCGTTGCCCCATCGGTAAAAGGCGAATGCACCTACAGCGATGGAATTTTCACCTTTAAGCCAGCAGAAAATCTGGACGAAGGCTCCGAATATAAAATCACTTTCCGGTTGACAGAAATTATAGATGTTCCGGCCCAATACGAAGAAATTAAATTCAATGTATTTACACTGAAACGCAATTTTTCGGTCACGGTAGATGGGCTAAAAACGAATTCCGCCGAACTGGCTGGCCTGTATTCCCTGCATGGCGAAATCCAGACTTCGGTTCCACTTCCCGAAGCCGATCTGGAAAAAGTCATCGAAGCAGAACAGGATGGCGACGATTTGACCATTCAGTGGGAGCATCGTTCAGGTGAAAACAGGCACCTTTTTTCGGTGCGCGACATCCGGCGGAAAAACAAAACTTCGACTGTTGAACTTTCGTGGAACGGAAAAGCTGTTGATGTCAGCGAAAAAGGAGAACAGAACATAGAAATACCAGCTATCAGCGAGTTTAAACTCATCACGACCAACATTATCCATCAGCCCGAACAGCAACTTAAGCTTATTTTTTCTGATCCGCTCGACAAAACACAGGATTTGGAAGGATTGGTGGAGCTGAAAGGTACCCCCGCAACTGAAATGGCGGCTGAGGGCAACCAGTTAACGGTTTATTTGCGCGACCGCCTGGCTGGCGAATTTAAACTGGCCATCGATAAAAACATCAGGAATACCGAAGGCCAGACCCTTCAGGCTTCGCTGGAACAAAAAATTGATTTCAGGCTACTGAAACCCGAATTGCGTTTACCGGGCCGCGGAGTTATTATGCCCGATAATGGTTCGGTTATTTTTCCGTTCGAAGCCGTTAACCTGAAAGCTGTTGACCTGCGCATCGTAAAGGTTTTCCCGTCGAACATGGTTAGTTTTCTGCAAAATTCCTCCATCAGCGATACCTGGGACATGAAACGGGTGGGCAAACTGATTTACAGCAAACGCATTGATTTGGTGACCAGCGAATTTGTCAATTTCAACAAATGGAATGCTTTCTCTATCGACCTTTCCAAGCACATCCAGATTGAAAAGGGCGCCATTTACGATGTGGAAATCGGGATGCAAAAAGCCTATTCGGTATATACCTGCACCGAAAGTCCGGACAAGGATGAAGAGGAACGAACTTACGACAGCAACAATGCCGTGAAAACCGAAAAAGACTATTGGGAAGACCCGGATAGCTGGCAAAACAATTATTACGACCATTACTACAACTGGCAACTGCGCGACAATCCATGTTCGCAAGCCTATTACACCAGCGACCGCAACATCAAACGCAACATCCTGGTGAGCAACATTGGTTTAACGGCAAAAAAAGGACTGGCCAACGAAATTTTGGTGGCTTGTTCCGATTTGCAAACGGCTTTGCCTTTGAGCGGCATTAAACTCGAAGTTTACAGTTATCAATTGCAACTCGTCGGAACCGGCAATTCGGATAGCGACGGGTTTTCGAACATTCCGGTTACCGAAAAACCGTTTTTGCTGGTGGCAACCCACAACGAACAAAAATCATATCTCAAACTGAACGATTCCAATGCGCTATCGTTAAGCCAGTTTGATGTTTCGGGCGAAAAAATTCAGGATGGAATAAAAGCTTTTGTTTATGCTGAACGTGGCGTTTGGCGTCCGGGCGATTCCATTTTCATTTCAACTTTTATCGACGACAAATATGCCCCGCTTCCCGATAAACATCCGGTGCTTTTTAAACTGATCAACACCAAAGGGCAAATCATTCAGGAGCAAATGAAAAGCCTCGATAAAAAACACTTGCTCACCTTCCGCACCACCACTTCGCCCGATGCAGAAACCGGAGTTTGGAGAGCCGTAATTTCTGTTGGCGGAGCAGAGTTCACCAAACATCTGCGTATTGAAACGGTTAAACCCAACCGGCTCAAAATCAATTTCACCAGCAAAGAAGAGCTGATCCGGAACGACGATCGTTTTTCGACTGCACAAATTGAATCGAGTTGGCTCACCGGAATTAAAGCGCCCGGGTTGCGCAATGTGGTAGAACTTAGCCTGAGGGCTGGAAAAACCAAATTTGACAATTTCCCGCTGTTTGGTTTCGACGATGCCACCAAAACATTTAAGTACGAAACCAAAACGCTGCTCGACAACAAATCGGACGAAAACGGGAACCTGACTTTACCGCTTCAGTTAGGCGAAATTCGCGATGCACCCGGAATGTTGAGTGCAGACTTCACTATTCGGGTATTTGAGCCGGGCGGTGATGCCAGCATCCGTCAGTTCACACGTAAATACTCGCCTTTCAACAAATATGCCGGTTTATTTATTGCCCGTGCCAACGACAACAACGACTACCTGAAAGTTGACGAAAATTCAACCTTGAAATTAGTTTCGGTTAATCCGCAGGGAGAAGCCGTTGCCGACCAGCTTCAGTTGATGGTTTACAAAATGGAATGGCGCTGGTGGTGGGAATCGTCGGACCAAAACATGGGCAGTTACATTTCGCGAAACAACGCCAAAATGGTGCTGACAAAAACAGTTGATACCGGTAAAACTCCGGTCACACTCAGCAGCGTTTTCAGCAAAATGGAATGGGGACGTTACCTCATTGTTGTACAATCGGCTTCCGGGCATACGAGCAGTCAGACCGTTTACAACAAACCCGACTATTACTACGAAGATCAGTCTTCGAATCAGGCGACTATGCTAACGTTCACTTCCGACAAGAAAAATTATACCACCGGCGAAAATATTCACATCAGCTTTCCGGCTCCCGATAAGGGTCGCGCATTGGTGACGATCGAAAACGGCACCCGCGTGCTCGATAAATTCTGGACAGATACCAAAGCCGGAAACAACGACCTGAAAATAAAAGCTACGGAAGAAATGGCGCCTTGTGCCTACGTTCACATCAGCCTGATTCAGCCTTTTGGGCAGCGAAACAACGACAACCCCATCCGTATGTACGGCGTAATTCCGGTTCCGGTAGAAAATCCCGGATCACGATTGTCGCCGGTGCTGCAAATACCTGCGGAGTTCCGGCCCGAAAAACCAATCACTTTTACCGTGAGCGAAAAAACCGGGAAAGCCATGAGTTATACGGTAGCTATGGTTGATGAAGGGTTGCTCGACCTCACGGGTTTTGTAACACCCGATCCCTGGTCAGGAATTTATCAGCGGGAAGCGTTGGGCGTAAAAACCTGGGATTTGTTCGACGAGGTGCTTGGCGCTTTCGGCGGACGAATCGAAAAATTATTTGCCATCGGCGGCGACATGAATCCGGTTGATCCTTCGAAAAACAAGGCCAACCGATTTAAACCTGTCGTTCGTTTTGCCGGGCCATTCCGAATCGAAAAAGGCGAATCGAAAAAACATACATTCGACATACCGGCCTATTCCGGATCGGTGCGCACCATGATTATTGCCGGAAATGTGGGCGCTTACGGCTTCACCGAAAAAACAAGCGCGGTAAAAAGTCCGCTGATGTTGATGCCTGTTGCCCCAAGAACATTGGGTTTTGGCGAAGAAATTACGATTCCGGTTTCGGTATTTGCACAAGATGCCGCCATCAGGAATGTGGCCATCCAAATTCATTGTTCCGAACATTTCAGCATTTTGTCGGCCAAAGAAACCAAACTCAATTTTACTGAAATTGGCGAAAAAGAAGTGGAATTCCGCATAAAAACAGCCGAACTATCGGGCTACGGAACGATTACCTTCACGGCTACTTCGGGCAACGAATCGACCAAATACGAAATTAATATTCCGGTTCAGTCGAAAGAATTACCCATTTCCAAAAGCACCTCCAAAGTATTAAATGCCGGTGAAGAATTTGCTCAGTCCATCGTTCCGTTTGGCATTAAAGGAAGTAACAAGGCTATAGTAACGGTCAGCGGGCTGCCTTCGGTTAACCTCGATTCGCGAATGAATTACCTGATTCAGTATCCGCACGGCTGCACCGAACAAACGGTTTCTGCCATATTCCCTCAACTTTATCTCTCCGGAATTCAGGAACTGAATGCCGATCAGAAAAAGGAGATCGGCAATAACATTCAGGAAGGAATCTCGAAACTGAAAAAGCATCAGAATGTGGATGGTTCATTTGGGTTCTGGCCCGGTAGCGCTGCCAACGACGAATGGTTAACCAATTATGCCGGACATTTCTTTTACGAAGCAGAACTGAAAGGATTCAGCATTCCGGCACAACTAAAGAAAAACTGGTTGGCCTATCAGGCGCGTATGGCTTCCGACTGGAAAGGAAATTATCCGTACGAAAAAGTGGTACAAGCCTATCGGTTATATACTTTGGCTTTGGCCGGAAAACCATCGTTCAGCGCAATGAACCGTTTACGCGAAGATAAAAGTTTAGCTACCGCCGGTCGATGGTTTTTGGCCGGTGCCTATGCTGAAGCCGGTCGCCCCGAAGCAGCCTGGGAAATGATTGACGTTCGGAACACCACTCCGACAGAAGATTTCAGACGGTTTACTTATGGCGACCAAACCCGCGACCGGGCCATGTTACTGCTTTGCATGATTCGGCTGAACGATCAGAACAACATTTTTGAACTTTACAAACGAATTGCCACCAGCTTGAACAGCGAAGAATGGATGAACACTCAAACCACTTCGTTTGCGCTGATTGCTGTGAGCAAAACCATGGAAAAGATGATTGCCTCGCAAAAAGGACTGGCCTACTCGGTTTTGGTGAGTAACGAAGCAACCCGAAATGTAAAAACTACGGCGCTGTTCAGCACGGCTTTAACCACCGATTTGCTGAATGAGAAACGGGTGACAATCAAAAACACTTCCGCCTCTCCTGTTTTTGTGAATTATTATACCGAGGGAATCCCCAAAGCTGGCCAATCGGTTAAAACAGACCGGAATCTGGAAACATCGGTTAAATTTATCAGCAAGGATAAAACACCGGTAGATGTCACCAAAATGAAGCAGGGAACCGATTTTATGGCCGTAATAAAAGTCAGGAATACTTCTACGGAGGACATTTCCGAATGCGCGCTGACTTTTCAGGTTCCATCAGGCTGGGAAATCCGGAATACACGACTGTTTAACCAGACAACCGCCACCAACGAAGATTCGTATGATTACCGTGACTTCCGCGATGACAAGGTGCTGACCTATTTTAGCCTGAAAAAAGGAGAGTCGAAAAACTATCTGGTTATTTTGAATGCCTCTTACCTGGGGAAATACTATTTCCCCAATATTCAGTCCGAAGCCATGTACGATAAAAATTATTTGTCGGTAATACCGGGCATGTGGGTCGAGGTGGGGAAATAAATCTATTCGTCGGCTAAAGCCAGACGGCAAAGAGTATTGCTCTGATTAACTGGATTCACTTGATCGATGCAGTATTCTTTGCTCCCGATAAAAATCGGGACAGGTTGTTCGCCTATAGGCAAAAGACATGTGATAGAAATATCTTATTTGCAGAAAACTATTTAAGTGCAAATATGAATTTCTATATTTGCAGAAAAATAAGAATCTGACAGCAATGAATATCAATAGTTTTAAGTCGGGATCCTATGTACAACGTGTTCAATACAAAAGTTTTGAACCCAATAAAATTGATTTGCCGTGGCAGGGGTACAATGCAGATCTTGTATTGTTACTAAGCCAGGCAGATATCAAGCTAGGCGAGTTAAATGCTTTTTCTCAATTAATTCCCGACGTTGATTTTTTTATAAAAATGCATGTACTTAAAGAAGGTACAAAAAGCAGCCGTATTGAAGGTACACAAACCAATTTTGATGAGGCTGTTCAGAAGGAAGAATATATTCAGCCCGATAAACATGATGATTGGAAGGAAGTTCAAAATTATGTGCAGGCAATGAATGAAGCCATAGAGAGTTTAGAAACCCTACCTTTAAGCAATAGGCTGTTAAGACAAACACACAGTACTCTTTTACATGGAGTTAGAGGTACTTATAAACAGCCAGACGAGTTTCGTCGAAGCCAAAACTGGATAGGCGGCAGTAGTTTGTCTGATGCAGCATTTATCCCACCACATCAGGACAGTGTGCCAGATTTAATGGCAGATTTAGAAAGTTTTCTACACAATCAAAATGAACCAGTCCCGCATTTAATTAAAATTGGTATTGCTCACTATCAATTTGAAACTATCCATCCTTTTTTAGACGGTAACGGCAGAATTGGCCGATTGCTCATCACATTGTACTTGGTGAGTAACAATCTGCTGCACAAACCAACACTTTATCTGTCCGATTTTTTTGAAAGAAACAAATCCACCTACTACGACAATCTTACAAACGTTCGTTCTCAAAACAATTTATCACAATGGCTGAAATTTTTTCTCGAGGGAATTCGAAGTACCTCCGAAAATTCAATTCAAACTTTTAAAGATATTATTGAACTGAGAAGTATGGTAGAAGATAAAATTATTTCATTGGGCAAAAAACAGGCTTTAGCAAAATCGCTCCTTCAGTATTTGTATAGCAAACCTATTACCGACACCAAAGACGTTGCTAAAACTTTAAACATTAATTATTCGACGGCGTCAAGATTGATGGACGATTTTGTACGCTTAGAAATTCTACTGGAGCTGACTGGATATAAGCGAAATAGGGTTTTCTCTTTTGACGATTACCTCAAACTATTCAGATAAACATTCTAATTACGGCTGTTGATGATTCGCAAAAAATACCTGTTTCGCTCTCTGCTGGTACTATTGGCTTTGATGCTGATCCTTGTTATGCTCGCGCCGATGCCTCGTTTCAAAAAACCTTGCTCAACGGTAGTTTTGGCCAGCGACGGGCAACTGCTTGGAGCCCGCATTGCTGCCGACGGACAATGGCGGTTTCCATCCAACAATACCGTTCCCGCTAAATTTAAAACCTGTTTAATTGAGTTCGAAGATCAGTATTTTCAGTACCACCCCGGGGTGAACCTCTTCGCCATTGGCCGTGCGATGTTGCAAAATACGCAAGCAAAAAAAGTGGTCAGCGGCGGAAGCACCATCAGTATGCAGGTGGCGCGAATGGCCGGAAACGGACGAAAACGAACCATTTCCAACAAAATTATCGAGATTTTTTCGGCGCTCAAACTGGAGTTGTTTTCCCGAAAACGCACGATTCTTTCGCTTTATGCGTCAAATGCGCCATTTGGTGGAAATCTGGTGGGCCTTGATGCCGCCTGCTGGCGGTATTTCGGGCACGGCGCATCGCAGCTCTCATGGGCCGAGGCAGCAACTCTGGCCGTATTACCCAATGCGCCGTCACTCATTTTCCCAGGTAGTAACGATCAGAAACTAAAAACCAAACGCGAC
>JAIBEY010000087.1 GCA_019459525.1 Prolixibacteraceae bacterium | reverse complement strand
TGGATTGTGCCCTTGAGAGTGGCGAAAAATACTTCTATTACCCAGAAGAGACTGCCAAAAATAAAATCGCCCTCCACTTTACCATGGGTTATCTGAAAGGCGACATGGCTACCTTAACCAAACAGCATGTTTCAGTACCTTTTGTCATCGGGCGAAATGGTGTGATCTACAACCTGTTCGCTTCGAAATACTGGAGTTACCATTTAGGAAAAACAGCTATTGGTGGCAACACCCCCATGAGCCGGGAATGTATTGGAATTGAAATTTCAAACATCGGACCCTTAAAATTGGTCGGGAGCAACTTGGTAACCACGTATTCCGATACGGATATCTATTGCTCCGCTGCCGAAACGCAGTATTACATCCGGTTAAATACCAAATACCGTGGGTACGAGTATTATGCCACCTACACCGATGCCCAGTACGAAGCCATTAGTCAATTGATTAAATTCCTGTGTGCAAAATACAACATCCCTAAAAATTTCCTGAACGAACCCGAACGCTATGAAATCATGTCCGAACCCGGGTTTAAAAGCTTCTCCGGAATCGTGACCCATGTCAATTGCCGGGTTGACAAAACAGACATCGGGCCTGCTTTCGATTGGGAAAAGATTATAGAAGGGGTGAATGCGTGATAAAAAACCTTTGAAGAAAATGAAATGTAAGTATCGGGATTGTGAAAATTACATTTCCAGCAAAATGCATGGAAGTGTTACTTCCAATTTGGCTCAAATAGAAAAAGGCAATAGTATAGAGAATTAAAAATCTAATAAATTTACAAATTATGAAAAATCTAATTTTTGTTCTACCATTTTTTTTAACATCAATTCAATGTTTTGCACAGCCTGATTCAATCTCATTTGCTAAAAGTTCCCAAACCGAAATAAAAATAGCAAATGTGGAAGAAATCACAATAAACAAAATCAAAGTTAAAACAAATGAATCAACACAGTATTTGTCCATAAATGACAAATGCAACTTTATCGTCCCGAAATATAGTGAATTGACTGAAAGTGCTTTTTTATTCAAAAAAATCAAATCGAATGCTCAGGCAAGCTTGTCTGCATTAGGTAGTTCTCTTTCAGTTGAGAAAAAATCTGAATTTTATGTATATTATCTAAAAAGATCCAAAAATTTCAATTGTTTTGAAGAAAACATAGAAAAAAAAGTCTCTTATGGCGTTGGGGCTTATGTACTATTTAAAATGAGCGACCTTAAGGTGAAGATAGATATAAAAACTCCGAATGATATTGCTGCAGCAGGTCAGCTCGGATTAGCAAGGATTGATTTAGATGTTAGAACATTTGGAATGACACCCTCGTTGGCAGATGAGTTTTTACCTAATGGTTTAAGTAAAATAGATGTTGATGCTGCCAAATACTTTGATAAGCTTCTGGAAATAACAAAAATGAAAATTAACGATAAAAATACTATCCCAAATTTGCTTCCAATCGAATTATGAAAATCTATAAATGTGTATATAATGGAAAAAAATACGCATTAAATAAACTATTCAAAAAATCAATCCTCCAAACCCCGTCCCCCCCCGGAACTGCCCCTCGTTTGCAACGAGGAGGTGAATGGTTACTTTTAGGTGGTATACCGTACCTAAAACACCCTCCGTCCCACCTTTTTCAGTGAACATTCCCTCTTTTAGGTGGTCCAGGGTACCTCAAAACTCCAGCGTTGCACCTTTTTCGGAGAATGTCGGAGCAAAAAGGTCCGGTGTTCTCCCGTTCAGGTGGTAGGGGATACCTAAAAGGTCCTATGTTGCACCTTTTAGGTGGTGGGGAGTACCTCCGAGGTGATATGATTTTGCCAACAGAAAACCCATAAAAAACCCCGGAGTCTGTGTCCGGGGTTTTTCGAATTAAGCTATTTTCTCTTTTTTCGCTGGTCGCGATGGGAAACGTGCGCTCAAATCATCGTAGATGGTTTTGGCTCCCGGTACATTCATTTTGGCAGCCCCTTTCAGATAAGTGTAAAACGCCAGAACGGCTACATACGCTTCACTTCCACACAGCAACATGGTATCATCCAACATATCAGCAATTGGTTGTACAATCTGCCTGATTTGGCGAATGGTTTCAAAAGCGTTAAGATCAACAATCAAATCTTCCGGATTAAGATAAGGAGGAGCTGGTGAATTTGGTATCCGAAGGTATTCGGCGCCTTTGGTTACAAACGGTACCGACTTGTCTCCCATTTTGGGCAACTGTATCCTTTCGTCCGGAGTTAAATTAATCAGGTAAGGAGCCAGGACCTCAGCGCCCTGGCGAAAAAAATCTTTGGCCTGTTCAGCAACTTCTGGCGGAATGACCGATGAATAGCGATTTGTGTCACTCATAAAACAAATTTTTAAGGTTATTTTTTATTGATTTTATTTTGCTCATCCACAGACGATGAGCTACTTACCTAATTTACAAAATGACTGTTGAATTATAATTAAGGCAACTCCGGAATTTTCTGAAAGTGTCAAAATTCGTGATGAAGGGGGCGATTTAACAAATGAAACGCAAATTTTCATTCAGGATGAAACCCCGGATTGGCTTCCATTGCCCTATTTTTTTGATTTTTGAATTTTCCAACCCTAAAATAGCTGTTCGCTGTGGCTGGTGTTTAATTGGCTATGATTACATTTGACCGAAGAATGATAATCAGAAAGAAAAGCACCACAACGATATGGAAGACATCATCAATATTGGCCTGGAAATGGGCTTTATCAGTTTCGATGAAGAACGGAAAACCATTTACTACATTCATCAAAACAAAAAGCGCAACTACAATAATCCGGAAGAAAAAGTACAGGCCGAAACATTCCTGAAATTAGTACTTCAATACGGTTATAGTCCTCAACGCATCCAGCAGTTTGTAACGGTGAAGATGGGATCGGAATCCAAAGAGGCTGATATCATTGTGTATAACGACGACGAATGTACACAGCCCCACATTTTGGTCGAATGCAAAAAGCAGGAAGTAAGCGAGCAGGAATTTTTGCAAGCCATCGAACAATCGTACAGCTATGCGTATGCTTTGCCTAACGATGTAAAATATGTGTGGATTACATCGGGCTTGAAAGATGAATATTACGAGGTCGATAAAAAGAAAAACACCCGCGTTTCGCAACCCGACATTCCGCGTTTTGGGGTAAAGAAACTGGCCAATTATAAATTTGTTTACGAAGCCGAAACTCTGTCGGTGGAGGATAACAAACAGAACTATTTTTCGATTTCAGTGATCGGGCAAGATGAGCTGACCCGCCGGTTTAAGCAGGCGCATGATGCACTTTGGGCTGGCGGACAATTGAACCCTTCGGAAGCTTTTGACGAACTGGATAAATTGATTTTCTGCAAAATATGGGACGAACGTAAAGACCGAAAACCCGGACAACCTTACGATTTCCAGATTATAACGGTTGATTCGGAAGATGAGCCTGACCCTGCCAAACGCCGCCGGATGGAAAATGAAAACCTAATGCAACGCGTGAAAGCTTTGTATGAGGAAGGCCGGAAACGAGATGCTGAAGTGTTCCGCGACGACATCCGCCTGACAGCAGAAAAGATTCGTACGGTGGTGGGATATCTGGAGAAAATTAACCTGAGCGAAACCGACCTTGACAGCAAAGGACGCGCTTTCGAAACATTTATGGATTCGTTTTTCCGTGGAAACTTCGGGCAATACTTTACGCCCCGTCCCATTGTGAAATTTGCTACCGATGTGCTTCCGGTTAAAAACGATTCGCTGGTACTCGATACTTCTTGCGGCAGCGGCGGCTTTTTGCTCTATTGCCTCGACAAGGTTCGCAAACAAGCCGATGCACTTTATCCAAAGCACAAGACCGATCCCAAACAACAATTGAAGCACTATAAATTCTGGCACGACTTTGCCGAAAAGAATTTGTATGGCATCGAAATAAACGAACAAATATCGCGTGCCGCCAAAATGAACATGATTCTTCACGATGACGGGCACACCAATGTAATTACTGCCGACGGATTATTAAATCCTTCTGAAATAGAGAAGCTCACTAAAAACACGGGATTCCAGTACAACCGTTTCAATTTTATCATCACCAACCCGCCTTTTGGTTCTTCCATCCGGAAATCGGAAAAAGCGTATCTGGGTAGTTACGACTTTGGCAAGAAAGACCCCGATTGGTTCGATACCAAAGGGAAAACAATCATCGAAAAGCGCGAAAACCAAAGCACCGAAATACTCTTTATCGAGCAATGCCACAACTTCCTGGCCGAAGGTGGTTATTTGGGCATTGTGTTACCCGACGGCATCCTCACCAACAGTTCGCTGCAATATGTGCGCGACGGTATCGAAGATAAATTCCGCATTGTAGCTGTGGTTTCCATGCCACAAACCGCTTTTTCGGCAACCGGGGCAGGTGTTAAAAGCTCGGTGTTGTTCCTGAAAAAGTATTCAAATGCTCACACCGAAAAGTTAAGCAACCAAAAGGCCGCGATACAAATCAGATTGAAAGAGCAGTTTAATTATCATGGACAATTGGAAGCATGGGAAAAAGAAAAGGCTAAAAAGCTGAAAGAGTTGACCGGCCTCGAATACAGCGCGGCCATCTCGGTTGCCGAACTTAAAAAGACAGAAGATTACAAAGTGTGGAAAGATGAACTGAACGCTTTTTATACTGAAAAAGTAAACGACCTGAAAGAGCAATTACAGGAAGCCTACCAGCAAGCCAAACAACGCGAGTTGCCCGATTACCCCATCTTTATGGCCATTGCCGACGACATTGGTTACGATGCCACCGGCAAACCCACCAACAACAACGAACTGGACGTAATTGGCGAAGAGTTGACAAAATTTATTGAATCCATCGAGTATGTATAATTTACCAACTACAGTCGATCCCAATAAAATCTTTCTGATCAAACAATCGGAACTGGACGGAAGATATGATCCAACATTTTACAAATTGAAGGAAAAAGTTCTAAGCAATTTTAAATTCCCTTTAGAAAAGATTGGTAACTCATTTTTTGTAAAAGATGGGGATCATGATAAATTACCTGCTAATGCGATTGCTGACAGTTCAAATGGTAAGCGATACTTGAGATCCCAGGATTTAAAAGGAAACACAATAATCGATGAAAATCCAATCTTTGTAACAGACGAGTATTTCCAATGTGTAAAGAGATGTCATATTTATCCCGGTGATTTACTGTTTTCTATAATGGCATCACTTGGAGCAACGGCAATTGTTCCTGAAAGCTATCCAATATGCACTGCTAACAGAGCGGTCGGTATATTAAGACAAAAAGAAAAGGCAAAAATATTACCCAGTTTTGTACAGGCACTTTTAGACACGAACCTTGGATTTTCCTTGTTAGAGTTAGAAAAAAGAGGAGCGATTCAACAACGTTTGAATTTATCCGATTTAGCTATGCTAAAACTTCCAACCCCAGATATAGAGTATCAAAAGGAGATTGTACAGGTCTATCGTTACGGTATAAGTAAAAAGCAGCAAAAAGAAGCCGAAGCCAAAGCCTTATTGGAAAGCATAGACACTTATTTGTTGGGCGAATTGGGGATAAGCTTGCCGGAGCAGGTTAATTCGTTGGAGAAGCGGATTTTTACCAAAAGATATAGCGAATTGGCAGGCGAACGATTGGATTCTATTTTCTATGCTTCCGATTTGATGCTATTTTATTCAGGTAAATATTCAAGTGTGCCGTTAAAGTCTGTTTCCATAAGTTTTAAATCAGGCGTTGGTGCGGGGAAACAAGATCAGGCTATTGGTCAGAATGGCATTATCCAGATCCGCCCTACCAATATTGATGAAAATGGGTTATTAAAATTTGATCGGAATATCTATCTCCCATTTGAAGCCAAAGCAGACACTTTAGATGTTGATGATGTTTTATTTAATAATACAAATAGCCAAGAATTAGTTGGCAAAACCGCGATCTTAAAGGAGCAAAAAGAACTTTGCTATTCGAATCATATAACGCGAATTAAGGTTGACCAGAATAAATTAGTACCCGACTTCCTTTGGGTAATTTTAAATATCTATCAAAAGAATAAGGTCTTTTATTCAATCTGCACAAACTGGAATAATCAATCAGGTATAGGACTTGAATTATTGAAGTCCCTAAAAATTCCACTTCCACCAATCAAAAAGCAAAGCGAGATAGCCATTCATATTCAAAACATCCACAGCCGGGCCAAAGCCTTGCAGCACGAAGCCGCGAGGGTGTTGGAAGAAGCCAAACGCGAAGTAGAGAAAATGATATTGGGGGAATAAGCCCCTATTAACGATAAAAAAAATAACGATGCAACAAAAAACGTTTAACTTTTACTGCGACGAAAGCACTCATCTCGAAAACGATGGTTTTCCGTATATGATTATTGCTTATATCAGTTCAGCATGGAATCAGGTTAAACTGCACTCGCAACATATCTATCACCTTCGCGAGAAACATCATTTCAAAGGAGAAATAAAGTGGTCAAAACTTTCAGAATCAAACTATCCATTCTACTCAGAACTGATTGATTATTTTTTTGCTACCGATTTGAATTTCAGAGCAGTCATTGTAAACAAGTCGCAAATTAACAACGAGAAATTAGAATTCACCTACAACGATTTTTATTACCGAATGTATTACCAATTGCTTCATCACAAAATTAATATGGAGTACACTTATAATATTTACCTGGATATAAAAGATACCTGTAGTTACCGTAAAAATAAAAAACTACGTGAAATACTGAATGTCCAATATGGAAATATCCGCAATCTTCAGTTCATACATTCTCACGAAAGTGTCTTACTTCAATTAACCGATGTAATTATGGGCGCTCTTAATTACAATTTACGTGGTGAAAAGAAGATGATTGCAAAACTTAAGATCATTGAAAAAATCAAGAGACACGCCAATCGATCATTGGATTGTTCGACACCTCGGAACACCGAGAAGTTCAACCTGTTTTTTATAGAATTAAAATAAGCAATATGCCGCTGAACCTTCTTAAAAAATATCCGGAATTACTTGAAATTGGGCATCTTGCTGAACCAGATCGAAACATATCGCTTAAAGCTGTTTTCAAACGCGACATTGAAGACAATCCGGATTTGAGGTTTCGAACAAAAGTCATAAGGCCAATTAAAGGAGAAGAACCCGCCATGCAACTATTATTTCGCCATTTGACAACAGAAGAAATTGAGGAAACTGATTCCGATGGTAAGACTTATAAAAGGCGTATATTCGAAATACATCGCTCACAAAGAATACATTGGGTGAAATTCCATTTCGAAGAGCGGCTTAAGGATGTTATTTCGGTATTTAGCACCGAAGAACGAATAAACGGAAGAAATGCTTTTCGAACTTATATATATGACCACAAGCAGAAATATGTGATTGTGATGGAACCTCAGCGAAGCGGTAAAGACTACTATTTGCTTTCAGCTTACTTCTTAAATCGTTCGTATGGAGAAAAAATGATGCAAAAGAAAATGAAAAGCAAATTACCTCAACTGCTATAAAACCGCAGAGGACGGTACATATCAAGATGTATCGTCCTCCGAAACTCCTTCTTCCTAATTAAGGAAAGATGAGCTCCACAAATGTATCAAAATTCGATACATGATTGTTAAAACATCTTCTATAACACTTTTTGATATCAAAAGTTTAACATGAGTTGAACGATTTGAACAAATATCGGTTCATACATTACTCTCTTTAAAACCGCAATACGTATTGCTGCCAACTTGTAATTTGAATCTTAAAACCAGAATCCCCTTCTACCCCAACATCTCCTTCGTACTCAGCAACCCGCAGGCGGCGTAAATATCCTGACCGCGACTGGCGCGGATAGTGGTTAAAATGCCTTTGTCGTTGAGTAGTTCTTTAAATTTTTGGAGAGTAGCTTCGTCGGTTCCTTCGAGCGGTGTGCCTGGAATGGGATGGAAGCGGATGAGGTTGATGCGGCATTTGATGCCATTCAGAATTTTGCACAATTCCTGAACATGACGGGGCGAATCGTTCAATCCTTTAAACACAATGTATTCGAACGAAACGCGGCGCTGGCGGCCAAAGTCCCAGCTTTTAATTTCGCGGATTACTTCGGCCAGCGGATAAGCCACCTGTACCGGCATCAGTTTTTGACGTTCGTCGTCGAACGGGGTGTGCATACTCACAGCCAGATGCGCTTCCGACCGATTCAGGAAAGTTACCATTCCGGGCACAATGCCAATCGTTGAAACCGTTATTCGCCGCGGACTCATGGCAAAACCCCATTCCGAAGTCAGTATTTCAAGGCTTTTCAACACCTGCTCCAAGTTGTCGAACGGCTCGCCCATACCCATATAAACAATGTTGGTTACTTCGTGCCGTTCAGGAATATTGCGGATCTGATTCACAATTTCGCCGGCCGTTAATTGTCCCTGAAAACCTTGTTTGGCAGTCATGCAGAACAAGCAGCCCATTTTGCAACCCACCTGCGACGATACACAAACCGTTTTGCGGTCGTCATCCGGAATCATAGCCGTTTCAATGAATTTACCTTTGGCCGTTGGGAACAAATATTTTTTGGTTCCGTCGATGCTTTCCTGAACTTTGGTCGAATCGACCAGCCCAAATTCGTATTTGCTGCTCAGCAACTCCCGGTTTTTCTTCGAGAGGTTGGTCATTTCGTCAATCGACTGGATATCTTTCTGGTACAGCCATTCGGCTAGTTGTTTGCCTGTAAATTTGGGCAATCCAATTTCAACAGCCAGGGCAGTCAGTTCATCGAGCGTTTTTCCGAAAAGAGCTTCTTTCATATGTCTATAATTTGTTTTTTAACTGCCATATGGAACTCGCCGAATAGTCATCCTCATGTGTGGAAAGCTTTCCTCATGGCTCGTTTCATCTGTTTATTTTTAAACCACATAGGCACATAGTTCACATAGTTATTAATTTTCTATGTGGACTATGTGTCTATGTGGTTATAGCGTATTTAAAAATAAATTTCGGCCAGAATGTTTTCGTACGGAACGCCTCTTGAAATCAGCAAATCGCGCACTTCAACCACCATGATAGCCTTGCCGCAAAGATAATAGTTAATATCGGTCGGAAGATCATTTATTTCGCTCAGGTATTGGGTAACCCGTCCGGGAAAAACATTGCACGACTGTTCCCGGGAGCAGCAACGCACATAACGCTCTCCCATGACCCATTCCAGCTCGTCTTCAAAATAAAACTGATTGAGTTGGCGGACTCCGTGTATCAGGGTTTTATTTTCAGACATTCCGGAGCGGAACATGCTGTAAAACGGTGCAATTCCGGTTCCGGTTGCAATCCACCAGGCCGGTTTTTTGCCGTCCTTGAAACTACCGTACGGTTGAGTTGCCCAAATTTTCATGCCCGGAATTACTGCCGACAATGGGGGAGTTAACACACCATCTTCCTTAATATTAAAAAGCACACTTATTTCAGGATCGTCATTTCCGCTGCAAACGCTGTAAATACGTGGAGGAACGGCCCGATCGAGCGTGATTTTTACCACCTGACCCGGCACAAAATGCTGCGTTCGTTTCCACGAAATTAAATGTACCTCCGGCGAAATTTCCTGATTTTGAGTAATAATAACCTCTTCTAGTTCAATGGGGTTATTTTTATATTCTTCGGCTTTGGGCATGTCGTATTTTTGTTCCAGAATAACAAGTCAATGGAGTTTAGGTTTATTTTTAGTGAAAGTAAGAAACTGTTTAAAATTTGAAACTATGCCCAAAATCAAAAAATTTACCCCGGCCCTGAAGGGTGATTTTTTGATTTTTCAGGCTCCATTCAGGGTTCGGGGTAATCCGAAAAATTAAAATGAATGAAATTTAAACAGTTAGTAAACTTTTCATTGAGTTAAGAGTAATATAAGATTAAGCTAAAGGCGGTGCAAAATGAAACACCTACTTTTGTATTCCCTTACAAACAGAACAGAATTACTGAAAATGAAGAGATTAAAAGAAGATTCGCAGTTGGTGGGCAATGTGTTACTCGAAATTGGCTCTATGCTGATGAGTTCGGGCGCCAGTACTCACCGAACGAGGCTTACCATGGAACGCATTGCCAAAGGATTGGGTTATGGCATCGAACTGCTGATTACCCAGCGTGCCCTGATGCTTACGATCACAGAAAAAGATCAGCAGCATTTTTTTAGCCGCCTGAAACGCATTTCACCTCACGGCGTTAACTTTCGTATCGTGAGCGGAATAAGCCACTTAAGCTGGAATGTTCGGGAAGAAAATTGGTCGGTTGCACAAATAACAGAAGAATTACACCGCCTGAAATCGCTTCCGCATTATCCGCGACTGGTAGTTTTAGGCCTGGTTGGATTAGCTGGTGCGGCCTTCTGCAACATTTTTGGCGGCGGGGCTATTGAAATGACTGTTGCTTTTGTGGCTACTGTTGCCGGATTGTTCATCAGGCAGGAAGCCATGAAAAAGAAATTCAACCCGTACCTGTGCGTGTTTTTTGCAGCCTTTACTGCAACCTTAATTGCCGGATTGGCCGAACATTTCCAAATCGGTAAAGAACCCGACAAAGCGTTGGCTACTTCGGTACTTTTCCTGGTTCCCGGAATCCCGCTCATCAACTCGGTAACCGACCTTATGGACGGAAACATCCAAAACGGCATGGTTCGGGCCATGAACGGATTAATGATTGCCTTTTCAATAGCTATGGGACTTTTTGCAGCAAAAATGATTTTAAATTTCTAACATGATATTACTCGATATTCTATCAAAAAGCTTTTGGGCAGGCATAGCAGCTATTGGTTTTGCTATTCTTTTTAACGTTCCGCGACGCACCATTTTTTCGATCTGGGGGCTCGGAGCATTGGGCGGCCTGATTAAATTTTCAGCCATGTATTTCGAAATCGGGATTGTTTTGGCCTCCTTTATGGGAGCTACCGTTATCGGGATCATCAGTATCAAGATGGCACACCTGAGAAAAAGTCCGCCTTTGGTTTTTTCAATTCCATCTGTAATTCCAATGGTTCCCGGTTTTTTTGCCTATAAAATGATGCTCGGGTTAATTGCCTTAACCAGCATTGAAAATACCGATGCCTACCTCCAAACCTTGATTGAAACCGTAAATAACGGGGCAAAAATGATGTTTATCCTCATTTCGCTGGGTATTGGTGTTGCCATCCCGATGTTGCTAACCCGAAAAGAATCCATTAAAAAATCGAAATTCAATAAGACCAAAAAAGTTGTGGCTTAAAGGATTCCCGTAATTCCGCACCATGAAATTATTTTAGCCACAGAGACATTGATAAATGCAAAAAGAGCTGCCCCGGTTTGGAACAGCTCTTTTTATATGTACCGCTCGGTACAAGCTGAGTAATTTAAGCTTATTCCCATAAGCTTAAATTGGTCATCCACGATTCAACTTCAAGAGTTTCCTCTGTTTCCAGGGCATCAACTGTAGTTGCCGAAGTCCAATAGTTTTCATTGGTCATCCACGACTCAACCTCAAGAGCTTCTTCGTCATCAGCCACGTTGCTTTCGGTTTCTGAAGTCCAAAAGTTTTGATCAGTCATCCACGCTTCCACTTTCAAGGTTTCTTCTGCATCGGCAGCAGCTACTTTGAGTTCCGATGTCCAGAAATTGGCATCAGTCATCCACGCTTCAATGGTCAACATTTCATCTGATTCAGTAACAACTTCGGCGTTGACCAGGCTTTTGTTGTCTGCAATGGCATTGATGTTGGTAAAACCAATAATTCCAAGTGCCGCAATGGCAATAAATGTTCTAATTTTCGTTTTCATAATTTTCATCTTCTAATTGTTTCTTTACCGGCATTCTTTAAACCGGTTGTTTTCTGTTTCTTTTTGTTTTCACTATTAAGACTGATGAAGAGTCGAAAAGTTACTCAGGGAACAGTTAATTAAAAGATAAACTTGTCTTAAAAAAACCTTAATGAAATGAAAATCGTTGTTTGAATGTTAAGAAAGGTGCTGGAAACAGGCTTTCATCAGGGTTCGGTTCTTCCTGAAAAAGGCCAAAAACGCACGATCCGCTGCCCGACATGGATGCGTAAATGGCTCCTGAATCGTAAAGGTTTTGTTTGAGGGCCTCAATCTCCGGATACTGCGGAAAGACAGATGATTCGAACTGATTTACCACTTTATTTTTCCATTCAGAAACGGGAAGCCTGAGCAACTCGGGCAATAAAATCCCTGACTTTTCAGGCACAATTCGTTGAAATGCTTTTGCGGTAGAAACTTCAACCGGTGGTTTTACCAGCAATATGAACATACCGTTAAGCGAAACAGTTGTTTCCTGCATAATTTCTCCCCGTCCGGTAGCAAAAACAGGTTTATTCCGGATAAAAAAAGGACAATCGCTGCCTAAAACGGCCGCATACGCCAGTAATTTTTCTTCCGGCAAGGCTAAATGAAACGCTTTATCCAGCATTCGGAGCATAAAAGCAGCATCCGACGAGCCTCCACCGAGCCCGGCCCCAAAAGGAATTTGTTTATGCAAATGGATGTTCAGTTCTGGAATCTGGAAATCTCTTTTTAACAGCCGATAAGCTTTTACAACCAGATTTGTTTCGGGATCGCCTGAAATGGGGATTCCGCTCGTTGTGAACCGAAATTTGTCCGCTTCTACAAATTCGAGTGCATCGCTCCACCCCACCGGAAGAAATACGGTTTCGAGATTGTGGAACCCATCCGGTCGTTTTTCAGTAATGTGTAAACCTAAATTTATTTTAGCGTTTGGAAATGAAATCATGCAGTAAAAGTAGAAAAACGTTGATGGATTTTCAATGTAATCTTTTAATTAAGTCTGCCATCACCTGATTTTTCACATATAATAAGACCCCAAAAAGGAGTTGTTTTGCGGCTCAATTTAAAATTCTTATTTTGCATGGCATTTAATCTGCAAAAAATGGTCAACGTCCAAAAACCAAATATCCAACTGATAATCAAGGACTATTTCATCATGTTTCTTGGCTTATCGTTATACACTTTATCGTGGACACTTTTTTTAGTTCCGGCACAAATTACCGGTGGGGGAATTAGCGGTTTGGCTGCAGTGATTTTTTACAGCACCAAAATCCCGATTGGGTTAACGTTTTTCTCCATTAACGTGGTTTTGGTAGCCATTGCCATGAAAGTGCTGGGCGCCAGCTTCGGGATAAAGACCATTTTCAGTATGGTGGTTATTTCGGTGTTGTTCAGTATCCCGCAGGAGTTTTTCCCCGGGGCCATTATCGAAGATAACTTTTTATCGGCAGTATTGGGCGGAATGATGGGCGGCGTTGGTATTGGCCTTGTTTTTTCGAGGGGCGGCAGCACAGGCGGAACCGATATTATTGCCATGATCATCAACAAATACCGCAACATTAGCCCGGGCCGCATTATCATGTATTGCGATGTCATTATCATTGGTTCATCTTATTTCCTGGTTCATTCGCTCGATAAAATGGTGTATGGATTTGTTTCCATGGCGGTAGTTTCATATACACTCGACTCTTTCCTGACAGGCTCAAATGCATCTGCTCAAATATTTATTTTCTCGCCTAAATACGACGAAATTGCTGACTATATAAACAGTGAATTTGGTCGTGGGGTAACCGCACTGAACGGAACTGGCTGGTACACCCAGAACGATGTAATGGTTTTAATCACTATTGTACGCAAAAAAGAAACCAGCATACTTTTCAGGAAAATCAAGGAAATTGATCCGGATGCATTTATTTCGATGGCCAGCGTAATGGGTGTTTATGGCCAGGGGTTCGACAAAATAAAAGGCTGATTGCATCGTTTTACCTCCAAATCCATTTTTTAATCGGTTTTTATTTCAGCATTAAGTTATACGATTACAACGTATTAAGTCCACGGCGGGTGGATTTAACGCTCCTGCGAAGCAGCTAAATTGGAAATACGGTTTAGAGAGCGGGTTAAAATTACTATTTTTGAAAAAACAGAAATAAACAACAGAAAGTACGCTTTTTGCCTCATTAAAAGTACCTTCCTGATGTGCCATTGAAAAAGATACCAGAAAACTATGAAATTTATTATCCCACAAAAATTCCAACGACTAAAAAGAATCCTGATTTGGGTGCTTTCATTTATTGTATTGCTACAAATTGCCTATTTCATTTTCGATCATTACGAAACAAGGCGTATCATGGAAGAATTGGCAAAACAGGAGGAAGAGATAAAGAAACCTGAACCAGTAATGCTTTTTAATATCCCAATCGATTCGTTTACGGTGGTTCCCGGGCAAATCCGATCGGGACAAAACCTGTCGGATATACTTGTAAAACAAGGCATATCGATGACCAAAGTGGATGAGATTTCAAAAAAATCGGTACTCACTTTTGATGTCCGTAAAATGAAAGTGAACAATCCGTATTACTTTTTCATGAACAAGAAGGACGTATCGAAAGTCGAATACTTCATCTACGAAATCAACCCGGTAGATTATGTGGTTTATGATTTGAGCGACAGTTTGCGGATTTACAAGGAAAAGAAACCCATAGTAACCCAAATCAAGACCGCCAGTGGCGTGATCACCTCATCGCTTTGGAATACCATGGCAGCGCAGGCACTCGACCGGAACCTGGCACTGGAACTATCGGAGATTTACGCCTGGAGCATCGACTTCTTCGGATTACAGAAAGGGGATAAATTCCGGGTGATTTACGAAGAAAATTTTGTTTACGGGAAATCAATAGGTACAGGGCGTATTTTTGCCGCCCAGTTTGTCCATTCCAAAGAAGATTTTTATGCGTTCAGGTTTACCCAAAATAACGAGGACAGCTACTTCGACGACAAAGGCAAAAGCCTGAAAAAAGCCTTTTTGAAAGCGCCATTAAAATTTAGCCGTATCAGTTCTCAATTTTCAAATGCCCGTTTTCATCCGGTATTAAAAATCTACAGGCCGCACCACGGAGTTGATTATGCTGCACCAACCGGAACACCAGTTATGTCGATCGGTGATGGCACGGTAATAGCGAAAGCCTATCAGGCCAGTGGGGGCGGCAATTACCTGAAAATCAAACACAACTCGGTTTACACCACCAGTTATATGCACTTGAGTAAATACGGTGCCGGAATTGCCAACGGGGTAAGGGTAAAACAGGGACAAATTATCGGTTATGTTGGAACTACCGGACTTTCATCGGGCCCGCATCTCGATTTTCGTGTATTCCTGAATGGGAACCCGGTTAATCCGCTTACGATTAAATCGCCGCCAACCGAACCGGTTGCAGAAAGGTACATGAAAGATTATACTGTTCACCGCGATTCGATGATGACTAAATTAACTGAAATTAAGAATTTCTAAAACAGGTACCGACAGAAGTCAGAAGACGGAAAACCGTAGTTAAACGCACTCCGGATTTCCGTCTTCGGTCTATTTTCGAAGTTTGTAAACCAAATCCCACAAAACAATTCCGGCGCTTACCGAAACATTAAACGAATGTTTGGTTCCGTATTGCGGAATTTCAATGGCTCCTTCACAAATATTTACCACCGATTGCTGAACGCCCTTTACTTCGTTGCCAAATACGAGCGCGAGCTTTTGTTTCTTTTGGGGTGCGAAATCGGGCAACATGATGCTATTTTCTACCTGTTCAACAGCAAAAACCCGGTAACCCTCTTCCTTTAATCTTGAAACAGCAGCCTCGGTTTCTGCAAAATATTCCCAAGGAACCGATTTCTCGGCATCGAGCGCTGTTTTATGAATTTCGGTATTGGGCGGAGTGGCAGTAATCCCGCAGAGCATTACCTTTTCTATGAGCAACGCATCGGAAGTACGAAATACAGAACCGATATTGTTGCAGCTCCTGATATTGTCCAGAACAACAGTAATCGGTGTTTTTTCAATCTCTTTATATTCGTCAACCGACAAGCGGTCGAGTTCTGAGTTTTTTAATTTACGCATGGGTTTTTATTTAAATAGTGCCTAAAGTTCGGAGTTCGGAGTGCCTAGAGTTAACTTTAGGCACTCCGAACTTTAGTTCACTCCACACTTCTTCTGCGGATGGGCATCGACATACAACGGGCGCCGCCACCGCCACGAGCCAGTTCCGATCCGGGAATAGTTACTACACATTTCCCATCCGGAATTTCACAAAGCCCACTTAACAAATCTTTAGCCGGAATAATCTGGAACCCTTTTTGACTGAGTTGGTCCATCGTATGCACGTTCCGTTCGTAACCAATCACTTGCCCGGGTGCAAAAGCAAAGAAATTGGCTCCACTGTGCCATTGCTCGCGCTCCTGTGTCCAGCTATCGATTCCGCCACCACACTTAACTGGCTCCATATCAATCCCCAGTTTTGCGAGCGCTTTGGGCAGGTTTTCCTGTTCACGGATATCGATTACTTTGCCGTTTTCAATCCGAATGTGAATGGTATGGAAACGGTTGGTCCCCATAATTAACGGCTCATAAACCATGCAGGTATCCACATCAAGGAATGTAAAAACCATATCCAAATGGATGAAAGATTCCGGCGTATCAGGCAATTCCTGAATCAGGATGTGCTGCAACCCGCTTTTTTTAGCTTTTATATTTTCGAGAATAAAGTCGATGCCCTGCGTGCTGGTTCGGATTCCGGTTCCGATAACCAGAACGTCTTCCCGTCCGACCTGGAAATCGCCGCCTTCAATTGAAATTCCGGGGAAATTACGGATGCTTTCCGGGGTATTGGGATTGATGGTGGTTGTTTCGATCAGCGGATGGTGAGTAAAAATGGCATTCATAATTACGGCTTCGCGGTCGCGGACTTTACTGGCCATTTTACCAATCAGTACCTCGTTCCCAAACGACATGGAAGCATCGCGGGTGAACAGGAAATTGTGCAACGGCCGCAAGCTGAAACGCTCCTGGCTCAGGTAACGGGTGAGGTTATTCCTTTCCAGAAAAACACCCTGAATAAGCTGACGCGCCAGCTCCGGGGCTTTTTGCTCCATCAGTACCGGCAAAATGTCCATTGCTCCTTCGTTCAGGCAAATCTCCGCCAGAAGCGCCGATTTCACCTGATCGATATCCAGAATATCCGAGAGCAAGTCTTTAACTTCGAAGGTACGGGTAACTTTATTCAACACTTGTTTAAAATACGAATACTCGTTCCCCGCAACCGACAAATTCAGGATATCGCTGTATAGCGCACGTTCCGCATTTTCAGGAGTCATTTCTTCCACTTCCTGTCCGGGAGTGTGGATAATTACACCTTCCAACACGCCAAATTCCGAACACACTTCAACTTGCATTTTTTGATCTGTCAGCATAATTTTTCTTTTTGCTCTGCAAAGATACAAACATTGAACTTCAGGGAATCGTAAACTGTTTGTTTATCGTTTCAGTTTTATAACATATGGCTATCTTTGTCTGAGAATTCGGCTCACATGAAACGGCTTGCAACATCTATTTTCATATTCTGTTTGCTGACTTTTGCGGTACTGGCGCAAAATCCACCAAGTCCACAGTATGTTCCGGGTATCCTGATGGGTAACGATACATTGCCGCATTTAGATTTGCCTACAGTTGATGTATTCCCTAAAAAAGCATTCAAAAGCAAATCGGAGGAACAGCAATACTGGCGGCTGGTTTGGCGGGTCAAAAAGGTTTTGCCTTATGCCAAAGAGGCTGCCCTGTTGGTGAAGAAATACGAAATGGAGGTTTCTCCTGATGCCCGTGGAAAAGATCGTAGGGTTTATGTGCGTAAAGCAGAAGAAGAGCTGATGAAAAAATATGGGCCGGCAATGAAAAAACTGTCGGTAAACGACGGGCGGGTTTTGATTAAGCTGATTGACCGTGAAACCAACAAGGTTTCTTACGACCTGATTCACGAATTAAAAGGCGGAGTTTCGGCTGTATTCTGGCAAGGTGTGGCCCGCATCTTTGGGAATAATCTGAAATCAAAATACGACCCCTGGGGCGAAGACCGCCAGATCGAACAGATTATTCAGTACATCGAAATGGGGATTATCTGACGTTGTTTATTTACCTTTTCCCTTAAAGCAATCCATAATCGTATAAATCAGGATTTTAAAGTCAACATAAAGCGAAATGTTCTTCAGGTAAACCATATCGTACTGCAAACGTTCCACCATTTCGTCCACATTCGAAGCATATCCGTATTTCACCTGTCCCCAGGACGTAATACCCGGCCGCAATTTCTGAAGGTGAGTTACATAAGGGGCACGCTGTGCAATCAGGTCGATGTAATATTTCCGCTCCGGACGTGGCCCTACCAACGACATTTCGCCCAAAATAACATTAAAAAACTGGGGAATTTCGTCCAGATGAGTGCGGCGCATAAACTGGCCAATGCGTGTAATTCGGTTATCGTCGTTACTCGACAAAAGCGGGCCATTCGTTTCGGCATCTTTCACCATCGTCCTCAGTTTATAAATCGTAAAGGGTTTCCCGAACTTTCCGACCCGCTCCTGCTGGTATAAAATCGGGCCATTCGAGCTCATTTTAATACCAATTGCAAGGCCGATAAAAACCGGGAAAAAGATGATAATTGCCAAAATAGAAACGACTACATCCAGCAATCGTTTTACGTTTTCCTGCCATACGGGCATCAGGCCATTCGATATTTTGAGCAAAGTACTTCCGAATATGGTATTGGTCTTTGCCTGGTTGGTCAGAAGGTCGAACAAATCAGGAATTCCCCAAACGGTATGTGTTCGGTTCTCCAGCAGGATCAGAATTTCGCTTAACAATTTATGCTCCGACGATTCGATGGCAATGATGATTTCTTCTACTTCGAATTCATTAATAACTTTTTGCAGGTTTTTGTACGAGCCCAGATTAAGGGCATACTTTTCGAGTGGATATGAGCTTAACTCCTCAACCGTTAAAAAGCCGATGATCTTATTTCCGGCGGGCCTTTTTTGGGTCATCATGTCGTTAAACAACCGAACTGCTTTTTCGTTACCCCCAATTACCAGGGTGTTAAAACCTATAATCCGCCGATGAATGCGGTGAATGGTGCGTGTGGTGATAATTAACCGGAACAGGTATGTAAACCCGAAATGCAATGCGAGTAAGGTGAAATACAGATTGTAATATTTGCGGTAATCGGGAACCCAGTCGTTGAGCAACAAGAGGAAAAAGATTATAGTTACACCGGCTATGGAGGTGATTGCTGTTTTACCCAATTCCAACAGCCTCGATTTGCGATAGATGTACGAATACTGACCGGTAATGTAATACAGTGTAATCCAGAAGGCAGGTATAAAAATTAGCGCCAGATAAAATTGCCGGGTAAATTCGAGCGGAATATCATAACCAAATTTTATGGGTTCAATGTAAAGCTTTCGGTAAGAGTAAAACAATATCCAGCTAATAATGGCCGCAACAATATCGAAAACCAGGTATCTGGCAACTTGTAAAGTTTTATGCATAAATGAGTTTTGGTTCTGATTACAGATGTAATCAAACGAACGCTTCGCTTTTGAAAATATTGCCGCAAAAATAGATTTTAATTATTAAAAATCGATTTCATTGAAACGCAAATGCTCCCTGATTTCATGTACAATCTGCACACCATTCAGTAGATTATCAAAGGAATTGGCCTTTTTGTCCTGATTTTGAATCAGTCGGATAAAATTACCGATAGCTGTATATTCCTGGCTTAAATGAGGATATAGGATAAATAATGGAGTCTGAAATTCAAATTTAGTCCTTCTGGTCTGTTCAAATATTTCGCAGTACCCGATCGTTTTTTCCTGCGAAACGGTCAGATTTATCACACTTCCGTTCTCATATTCAATGCGGACATTGACAATAAGGTGTAAACCCGACTCCCTCAATCCAAATATCTGCAGATTTTTAAAATTACTCTGTACCACCCGATTTAAAGCTGTAATTAAAAGCAGCATTTCATGCGAAGGCTTGATGGCAGAACTTTCAAAACAAGTCCGTAAATTAATCAGGAGCGGCTTTTCAAACTTATTGACAAAAGGATCAAAATGAGGAATATAGCTGAAGGGGTTATAAATAAAATTAACGATTCCGGCTTCTTTCCCCAAATCAATTAATTCTTTGATTTCCCTGATGTTCAGATTCGGAACAGTTTTCAGGTACATGTGCTTACTCTTTCGTAAAATAAGCCTGATCAGTTCACTACTGATACTTTTATCACTCAGAATCAGGATGGCATCAGATAAATCCATCAGGGCAACCGGGCTTAGCATTTCAACAAAGCCTTCAGGGACAGCTGCATTTCCGGAGAAATACACACCGGCAATTTCCGCTCCGGGCATTGTTTTCAACTGTTCCAGAAACTCCGGATTGGTAGTCTGATCTCCAAAAATTCCGAGTTTAATCATACTTGCAAAATAGGAATAAATTAAAAGTTGTAATATTGCTCATCAAAATACTTTTCAACGTCGATTGTTAATATTGTTTAGATTCGGGCATCAATTAGAATCGTTATTTGGCTAATTTTGAAAAAAAGGATTTTCTATGGATTTTCAGGATACACTACGACATCAGGGTTTACGGAAATTATTGGTGGAAGGTATTCGTATCAAAGGGATTAAAGACGAAAAAGTACTGGCTGCAATCGGGAAAGTACCCCGTCACTTGTTTATGGACAGTAGTTTTACCCAGTTTGCTTACAAAGATCAGGCATTCCCGATTGGCGCCGGGCAAACCATAAGCCAGCCTTATACGGTAGCCATGCAAACACAGCTTTTGCAGATCGAACGGTTCGACAAAATTCTGGAAGTAGGAACTGGTTCAGGCTATCAGGCAGCCGTTTTGCTCGAAATGGGCGCCACGGTTTATACCATCGAACGCCAGCGCGAGCTGTACCTGAAAACTCAGGCTATTTTGCCTCAAATTGGCTACAATCCTAAGTTTTTCTACGGAGATGGTTATAAAGGACTTCCAACCTATGGCCCGTTTGATAAAATCATTATCACCGCCGGAGCCCCCTCAATTCCTGAAGATTTGTTAACCCAGCTTAAAGTTGGCGGGCGTATGGTCGTTCCTATGGGACCACGCGAAAAACAAACCATGTACGTAGTCGTGAAAAGCAGTGAAACCGAATACTATAAAGAATCGCACGGAACATTTGTATTTGTCCCGATGTTAAAAGGCGTAGATAAATAGTACAGAGCGCCATTCTAAAGACCGTCATTGCGAACGAAGTGTAGCAATCTGACATTCAACAAGAGTTTGCATTATAATTTACTTTTCACTGCGACTTTTGGCAATAAGGTGGTTCGGATTCATAAAGATTGCCACGCTTCCTTCGGTCGCTCGCAATGACGTTTCAATTCATTCTAAAAACTCTATACACATTAGGTAAAAACATGATACAGATAAAAAAATTCACCTTCAATCCGGTTCAGGAAAATACTTTTGTTGTTTACGATGAAACCGGCGAATGCGCCATTATCGACGCTGGTTGTTTTTTCGAAAACGAACGCAGGGAACTCGACGATTTCATCGCCGCAAACCAACTGAAACCGGTAAAACTGATCAATACCCATTGCCATTTCGATCACATTATGGGTATCACCCATTGCCGTACCAAATACCACCTTCCCTTCGAAATTCACCCCGCTGAAACACCTTTAGTTGAGCAAGTGGCCGAACATGGCGACCTGTTTGGTATTCCGGTTGAACCAGTCGATCCGGCAGATTCCTTCTTCCAGGAAGGTGACCGGCTAACTTTCGGAAACTCGTATTTGCAGGTCATTGGCGCTCCCGGCCATTCGCCAGGCGGAGTGGCATTTTATAATCCGGAACAAAAAATACTGATTGCCGGTGATGTTTTATTCTACGGAAGCATTGGCCGGACCGATCTTCCGGGAGGCAGCTTCGTGAAACTTGTTGGCAACATCAAGACCAAACTACTCACTTTGCCCGAAGAAACGGTTGTTTATTGCGGCCACGGCCCCGAAACGACCATTGGTTTTGAAAAGAAAAACAATCCTTTTTTGACGTAGAATAAAAAGTGTTCAGTCGCAGTGTTCAGGTTTTAGGGAAAGTGATCACAACAGTTTTTCAGTAATTCAACCCTTCAGTCCTTCACTATTTAAAAACAGCAAAAATCATCTTATTTTATTTGCAAAACCCGTAAACTTGCACCCTCAAAACAGAAACAAAATTTTAAACTCATATGGCAAGCGATAAATTTGTAATGCGCCACATTGGTCCACGCGACCACGAAATCCAGGAAATGCTTAATGTTCTGGGCGTTTCAACGCTCGACGAATTAATGAACCAGACCGTTCCGGAAAATATCCGTTTAAAAAATCCGCTCAACCTGGAAGATGGATTAACCGAACGTCAGTATTTCCGCAAAATCCTGGCACTGGCCGCACAAAATAAAGTCTATAACACCTACATCGGGATGGGTTATTACGATACCATCACCCCGGCGGTAATTCTCCGGAACGTGTTGGAAAACCCGGTTTGGTACACCAGTTACACACCCTATCAGGCCGAAATTTCGCAGGGACGACTGGAAGCTTTGCTGAATTTCCAGACTATGGTTTGCGACCTGACTGGCATGGAAATGGCCAATGCCGGGCTGCTCGATGAAGCTACAGCTGCCGCCGAAGCCATGATCATGATGCACAATTCGCGTTCGCGAGCCAAAGCTAAAGCCAACGCCAATACCATTTGGGTTGACGAAAAAGTGTGGCCTCAAACGCTCGATGTGCTCATTACCCGAGCTAACCCTCTCGGCATTGAACTGAAAGTAGCCGACTGGAGAAATTTCGATCTGGACGAAACCACCTTCGGAGTCATCGTTCAGTATCCGAATTCCGACGGACAAATCGTTGATTATTCGTCGTTGGTAAAAGCTGCCCACGAAAAAGAAGTGTTTGTTTCGGTTGCTGCGGACCTGCTCTGTTTGTCAATCCTGACTCCTCCGGGAGAATGGGGCGCCGATATTGTTTTTGGAAATTCGCAACGTTTTGGAATCCCGATGGGTTATGGCGGTCCGCACGCTGCATTCTTTGCATCGAAAGCAGAATTCAAGCGTACCATGCCTGGCCGCATCATTGGTGTTTCGAAAGATGCACATGGCAACCGTGCGTTGCGCATGGCTTTGCAAACCCGCGAACAGCATATCAAACGCGAAAAGGCGACTTCCAATATCTGTACTTCGCAAGCATTGCTGGCCAATATGGCTGGTTTCTATGCCGTTTACCACGGACCAGAAGGTATTACACAAATTGCCACCCGCATTCATGGTATCGCCGCTTTGCTCGAAAAAGAAATTTCGGCATTGGGCTACACCCAACTCAACAGTAACTATTTTGATACCATCCGTTTTGCACTGCCACGCCACGTAAAGCGCGAAGACATTGAATGGCTGTCGCTCGAACTGGAAATGAATTTCCGTTATTTCGAAAACGGCGAAGTGGGTCTGAGTATCGACGAAACTACCAACCTCGACGACATCAACTGGATCATCGAAGTATTCGCCAAAGCAGCCAACAAACCTCATGGAATCGTTACTGAATATCCGGCCATTTGCACCATTCAGACTGCATTCCTGAGAACTTCGGCCTTTATGCAGCAGGAAGTTTTCAACAAATACCGGTCGGAAACTGAAATGGTTCGCTACATTAAAAAGCTCGAACACAAAGATATTTCACTCACACATTCCATGATTCCACTCGGATCGTGTACCATGAAACTGAATGCGGCTACCGAAATGCTGCCGTTAAGCTGGATCGAATTTGGAGGTATCCACCCGTTTGTCCCAAAAAATCAGGCACGCGGCTACCACGAAATGATGGAAGAACTGCGCCGCGATTTAGCCGAAATCACCGGTTTTGCCGATGTCAGCCTTCAGCCTAATTCAGGAGCGGCTGGCGAATATGCCGGATTGATGGTTATCCGCCAATACCACATCAGCCGGGGCGAAGAACACCGCGATGTGGTGCTCATTCCTTCATCAGCTCACGGTACCAACCCTGCCAGCGCCGTAATGGCCGGCATGAAAGTGGTGGTTACACCTTGCGACGAACGCGGAAACATCGACGTGGAAGCTCTGCGCCAGAAAGCTGAAGAATTTAAAGACACGCTTTCGTGCTTCATGGTGACTTATCCATCCACACACGGAGTTTACGAATCGTCAATCACCGAACTGTGCGAGATTATTCATTCGCATGGCGGTCAGGTTTACATGGACGGCGCCAACATGAACGCGCAGGTTGGTTTGACCAATCCGAGCCGTATTGGGGCCGATGTTTGTCACCTGAATTTGCACAAAACATTTGCCATTCCTCATGGTGGTGGTGGCCCAGGAGTTGGCCCGATTGCCGTAGCCGCTCATTTGGTTGAGTTCCTGCCTTCGCATCCGGTAATGAACAACGGACATGTTGGAATCACTGCTGTTTCAGCCGGTCCCTGGGGAAGTGCCTCGGTACTGCCAATCACCTACGGATACATCAAAATGCTGGGCGCCGACGGGTTGAAACGTGCTTCGGAAATGGCTATTTTGAACGCCAACTACATTGCGAATGCGTTAAAAGACAACTACGGAATTTTATATACCGGCGAAAATGGTCGCTGCGCCCACGAAATGATTTTGGAATGCCGCCACCTGAAAGCCGCTTCGGGTATTACCGAAGGCGACATTGCCAAACGCCTGATGGATTATGGCTTCCACGCTCCTACCCTGTCGTTCCCGGTTCACGGAACCTTGATGGTTGAGCCAACCGAAAGCGAATCGAAACAGGAACTGGATCGATTCATAGAAGCGCTCACCGGCATTTTCAACGAAATTCAGGCCGTGGCATCTGGCGAACTCGACAAGGAAGATAATCCGCTGAAAAATGCACCGCACACTTCGGATGTGGTTACTGCCGACGACTGGAACCATTCGTACAGCCGCCAGACAGCCGTTTTCCCACTCGTCTGGCTGAAGGAAAACAAATACTGGCCACCGGTTGGCCGTGTTGACGATGCCTTTGGTGACCGCAACCTGGTTTGCACCTGCGAACCGATTGAAAGCTACAAATAAGAAGAAAAGCTTGCTTTTAAAATAGGTACCCCTGTCAGGATTTAGAATCCTAACAGGGGTTTTCGTTTAAATAAAGTGAAATCTAAAGAGTATATTTAACATGGTAAGTTTTTCATTTTAGTCCTTTACATATAAACTCTATTCGCCCATGTTTAATCAACCAGCTACACAAAAAAAAGTATTAGAAACATTCAGAAGGATTAATGAACTAAATAAAAAAAAGAAACTTAAAATAGAATTTCCAAACTCACCAATGAATGGAAAACCGATAGAAGTCTGGAGATCTGGTAATTATTTCGAATTTTCAACCAATATAATACTACCAGAAATTGATGCAGGTTATTCAACGATCTTTGACATATCTAGTTTGATCAGCAATACTAAAGAGTACCATTTTTTTAAGGGATCTATGAATTCCTGCGTAGTAGATTTTAAAAGGCAACTCACTACGGGTAGACTAACATCAATAATTGAATCTATTCCAAAAAAATCTGAATCTTCATACATGCGACTTGTTCAACCGATTAAAGGAAATTCCAAAATAGCATACATTGAAGGTGCTGTTATTCTAGCACCAGAACACAGTAATCAAAGATACTTCGGTCTTAATCAGTTTACAATCGAATGTTTTGAGCTTGATGTTTTCACAGTAGATATTGAAAAACAGAAATTTATACTAATTGATTCCCGTTCTAAAGTTGATTATGAAAAATTTAAGAATATAACAGATTCCTTTTTTGCTGCATATGCTTTTGTATTTGAAGATATTGTAGGAGAAGAATCATACTTAATATCAACTGACGACCACGTTTTTGAAAAAATTAGTCAAATCATTTTCAATACAAAACCTGATTCATACATTGGCAATAGCTATCCTATTTTTGATAGAAAAATGCCGTTACAGGATGGATTAAGTTACTTTCCGAAATCTGTTTTTGAAACGATTTGCAATAGCTATTTGACTACAAAAAGTTTTGCACGAACATTGGAAATTATTAATGAAGCGTTACAGTCGGCCCTACCTTTAACCAAATGTGTTTTATTTTCTGCTGCATTAGAAACAATATCCAGCCTAATCAATAAAAACAATAAAAAACCAAAACCAGTTGATGAAGATAGATTAAAAAAAAGTAAATTGATCGAAAAAATTGAGGATCTATTAAGCAAAGATGAATATTTGAATTATAATGAAAAGTCATTTCTGATCGACAAAAAGATTAAATATCTGAATTCTCCAACGAATAGGGACAAAGCACTTGAAGCTTTCAAATACTTCAATGAGCAACTACCGGATTCACTTTTAAATGTTCTAGCATATAGAAACGAGTATTTCCATGGTTCTATTCCTAAAGGAGAACAATTTGGATTTAAAGTAGCTAATTTAATTCGAGCTTATGAGATACAGTTTCTCACATGTATTTTAGTTTTGAAATTCTGTAATTATTCTGGGTATGTACAAAATAAATCAGCGATAATGGAATATCATGCCCTTAGAAAGGATAACGCAACTGAAAAAATAAGACTAAAGCAAGCTTTAACTTATAAGATTTAATACCATATTCAACCCGTTCCGGGTTGCTTCCCTGCGTATTACCTTTGTCCCCCAGCGATGCTGGAGGTCAATAATAGTAAACTCCTTCCTAGTAAAAAAAGAACAAGTCCGGACTTGATTTCTCCGGACTTGTTCTTTTTGGCTACTTGTTCTTTTTATGTTTTTTGTTTTGTCCCGGTGCATAATGTTTAGCGCTTTTGGCACCGGTTGCCTTTTTCATCTTCCCGGGTGGAATTTTGCCATTGGGATTCGTTTTAATAATCACGGTTCTTGACGGATGATGATATCCCGGACGGATTATTGTACATCCAGTTCCGAAGATTAAAAATGCTGCAAAGAGAAAAAGGATCAGAAAAGATTTTCTTGTTTTCATTGTTTTGGGTCTAAATTATTGCTTTTAAAGGTAGCTTTTAATTCCATTTAACGGAAATACTGATTTCTTATTTTCAAGCTGATTTTAAAACCTGCAACGATTGGCTTTCGAAGTTGGCCCATACAAAAAAGCGCAGGACTCTTATCCTGCGCTTCGTATATGTTCGATAAAAATTATTTCGTTTTAATTGTTGGTTTTTGCCGGTTATCGTAAAAATTAAGCAGAATAATTGAATCGTTTTTTCGGATGTAAAAGACGGTTACCTGTTTGATTAATACAAAACCCCGAATTTGCTTTTCCGGATTTTCTATTGATCCAATTTCTGGAAATTCAGCTAATAAATCCAGAAATTCATAAGTCCGGCGAACAAATGCACGGGTTATATTCTCACCCCACTCTGCTTCCAGATAATTCAGGATTCGGTCAAAACTATGATCAGCGTATTTTGACCATTTGACCTTTAAAGCCATTTCTGATGCTTGGTTTGCATTTGCTCGTTTGAAATCAGATTGCTGTCAGACAGAACTTCCTGTTCGATTTTCAGTAATTCGATTTTTTCTGCTTCAGTCAACCTACTCCACAATTGGCCTTCGGGTGTAGAACTTGCCTGTTCCATGATACGATAGAGTTTGATCAATAAATGCTCGTTATTGATCTGATCGATCAGATGATGAAAATTAGTTTTAATTTCTAATGCATTCATAGCTTTGCTTTTGACAAATATAAAGAAAAAACCAGCAATTCTTAAAACTAGAAAAGCGCAGAACTTTCATCCTGCGCTTTTCCTTTTTTCTTATTTCTTGATTTCTATATCACCACATTCACGATTTTATTCGGAACCACGATTACTTTCTTTGGCGCTTTGCCTTCAAGCCATTTGATGGAAGTTTCGTGAGCCAAAACAGCCGCTTCAATTTCTGCATTGGGAGTTCCAACCGCAAATTCCAATTTAAAGCGTACTTTTCCGTTAAACGAAACCGGGTATTCAAACACATCTTCGGTTAGCATAGCAGGGTCAACTTCGGGCCAGGGCGCATAAGCCAGCGTTTCGGTATTTCCATACATCTGCCACAACTCTTCAGCAAGGTGAGGTGCGTATGGTGAAAGTATTTTTGCAAAAATTTCAGCAGTTTGTTTGCTTACTTTTCCTTTTTTCATCGCCAGATTGTTGAAAATCATCAATGCCGAAATGCCGGTGTTGAATTTCATGTTTTCGATGTCGAATGCCACTTTGCTGATGGTCTGGTGCAACAGCTTCAGTGTTTCTTTGTCGTCAGCTTCATCAACAATATTCTCCGGAGTTCCGAAGAAACGGGCGGCACGATTCAGGAATCCGAAAACACCCTTCACCCCGTTTTCGGCCCAGGGTTTGGTATCGTCAAGCGGTCCCATGAACATTTCGTACAAACGAAGCGAGTCGGCACCGAACTTGGCTACCACATCATCGGGGTTCACCACGTTTTTCAGCGATTTCGACATTTTAGCCACAATCTGGGTAAGCTCTTCGCCAGTTTCGGTATGGAAATATTTGCCTTCTTTTTCTTCCACCAAATCGCTGGCCACTTTCGCTCCTGTAGCGGTTTGGTAGGCAAAAGCCAGAATCATTCCCTGATTGAACAGTTTTTGGAAAGGTTCGGGAGTTGATACAATGCCCAAATCGAACAGCACTTTGTGCCAGAACCGCGAATACAACAAGTGTAAAACCGCATGTTCGGCTCCACCCACATAAAGGTCAACCGGCATCCAGTAGTTTTCGAGTTTTTTGTCGAAGATTGATTCGTCATTTTTAGGATCAATATAGCGCAAATAGTACCAGCACGAGCCAGCCCATTGAGGCATAGTGTTGGTTTCGCGACGCCCTTTGCGACCATTCGCATCGGTCACATACAACCAGTCGGTTGCGTTGGCCAGCGGAGATTCTCCACCTTCGCCCGGTTCGTATTTTTCCATCTCCGGAAGTTCAACCGGAAGGTTATCTTCAACCAAAGTTACTTCGCCATCTTCCCAGTGAATAACCGGGAAAGGCTCTCCCCAATAGCGCTGACGGCTGAATAACCAGTCGCGCAGTTTAAAATTGGTAGTGGCTTCGCCAATGCCCTTTTCGCCCAGCCATTCAACCACTTTAGCAATGCCCTGTTTTTTGTTCAGACCATTCAGATCGAGACCGATTGCGGGATTGGCAGAATTGATGTATGCTCCGTCTTCAGTCCAGCAAGCTCCGCCAGCCAGAACTTTGGCACGTGTTTCGTCGTCGGCACTCTTCGGATCGAGAATGCAGACCACCGGAATATTGAATTTCTGTGCGAACTCAAAGTCGCGGGTGTCGTGTGCCGGAACAGCCATGATGGCACCGGTTCCGTAGCCCATCAGTACATAGTCGGCCACCCAAATCGGGATTGGCAAACCAGTAATCGGGTTAATTGCATTGCGTCCAGTGAAAACTCCGGTTTTATCTTTAGCCAGTTCAGTGCGGTCCAAATCCGATTTCAGCGAAGCAGCCTGTATGTATTTATTTACCTGATCGGCATTTTCAGGAGTAACCAGACTTTCCAACATCGGATGTTCAGGAGATACAACCATATAAGTTGCGCCGAACAACGTGTCAGGACGTGTGGTGTACACACGTAGTTTTTCAGTTGAGCCTTCAATCGCAAAATCAACTTCGGCACCGGTCGATTTGCCGATCCAGTTTTTCTGCATGTCTTTTACGCCTTCCGGCCAATCCAGATCGTCCAAACCCTGTAACAAACATTCGGCATAATGCGGAATCCGGAGCAACCATTGCTTCAGGTTTTTGCGGGTTACCTGATGTCCACATTTTTCGTGCGAACCATCGGTCAGCACTTCTTCATTGGCACAAACGGTTTTACACGACTGGCACCACCACACCTGGGCATTGTCGTAATACGCCAGGCGTTTTTCGCCAATGTATTTATTGATGGCAGCCTGCCCTTGTGCCTGAATATCTGCGGGAATTGGCAGTTCGCTGATTGGGCGTCCTTTCCCAGCTTCAGGATCGAACCAGGTGTTGTACAATTTGGTAAAAATCCACTGTGTCCAGCGGAAATATTTGGGGTCGGTAGTATTTATTTCGCGGTCCCAGTCGTAGCTCAAACCCAGCGATTTGATCTGTCGGCGGAAATTGTCGCAATTTTTGTTGGTGGTGACAGCAGGATGCGTTCCGGTTTGAATGGCATATTGCTCGGCTGGTAAGCCAAAAGCGTCCCAACCCATCGGGTGCAACACATTAAAGCCTTTCATGCGCTTGTAGCGGCACATGATGTCGGTTGCAGTGTAACCTTCCGGATGTCCTACATGCAATCCCGCTCCTGAAGGATACGGAAACATGTCGAGCACGTAATATTTTGGTTTCGAGAAGTCGTTTTCGGTTTTGAACGTCTGGTTTTCTTCCCAGTATTGCTGCCATTTCGGCTCAATTTCCCAGAATTTATATTCCATTTTATATGAGTGATTAAGGTTCTTGATAATGAGCCGCAAAGATAGAAAGAAAGTTGCAAGTTAAAAGGTGGGAATTGTGGAAATATGGATCGATTAATCACAGGGTTTCGCTCCACTCTACCCTGTGCTGGCACAAGTCGGTTTTTCAGACCTTTGGTAAAATGAACTTTTAGCTCCTATTCAACGTTCAAACATCGAAACAATTAAAAACAGAAGTAATGAAATTCGTTGTAACAGGTTCATTGGGAAACATCAGCAAACCACTTGCTGAAAAATTGGTTGCTGCCGGACACAGCGTGACTGTAGTAAGCAGCAAAGCTGATAAAACTGCACAAATCGAAGCCATAGGAGCCAAAGCAGCTATCGGTTCGGTTGAAGATGTTGATTTTCTGACGAAGACTTTTGCCGGAGCTGATGCCGTTTACACCATGGTTCCACCAAATTTTGGAGCCAGTAACTGGAAAAAATACATTGCCGGAATCGGCGAAAATTATGCTGAAGCCATTCATGCCTCAGGCGTAAAAAATGTAGTTAACCTGAGTAGTATGGGCGCTCACATGCCCGAAGGCTGCGGGCCGGTAAGCGGGTTGTTCTTTGTTGAAAAAGCGCTGAACGCACTGGAAGGTGTGAATGTAAAACACCTACGTCCAGGATTTTTCTATACTAACTTTTTGGCCAACGCCGGAATGGTCAAACACATGGGCATTATTGGTGGAAACTATGGTGAAAATGTCAAATTGGTTTTGGTGCATCCGACCGATATCGCTGACGTTGCTGCTGAAGAAATTCAAGAATTGCACTTCAGGGGAAAGCGTATCAGGTACATTGCCAGCGACGAGATAACTACCGGTGAAGTGGCTGCGATTCTGGGGAAAGCCGTTGGAAAACCAGAACTTCAGTGGGTAAATTTTACTGATGAGGATACGTTGGCCGGTTTGTTACAGGCCGGAGTTCCAGACGAAATTGCAAAAAACTACACCGAAATGGGTGCGGCCATGCGTAGTGGCGAAATGGACTCAGATTACCTGAAGAATGGACCAACCACATTGGGAAAAACGAAGTTTGAAGCTTTTGCTCCTGTCTTTGCGGCTGTATATGCACAATCCTGATTTGTTAGTTAGTCAGCAGGTGACTTGAAATCACCTGCTGACTCTGCACAATCACGTTTATTTCTTCGTTTGTCCATCCCAAGGTACCAACTTCGAAGGATAAAAATTAATATTCATCATTCTCATCCGCTCACCGTGACTGGCTAAACGAACTTTATATTCGTCCCAATTCCGAAGTTCAGATGGAGTCCAGCCAATTTCGGCATAACCCAACAGGCGTGGAAAGATCAGGTATTCAGCTTCCTGGCGTGCTCCAACTGTCTCCGACCAAAGCGGAGCTTCAATTCCGATGATATTCTCTTTTTTGATTTCAGGAACCAGATTTGCCGGATCCCAGTTGTAGCCTTTGTCAACCTCAATGTAAGCTGCCCAATGCAACCCATAAGTGCTGGTCGAGTCGTACTGCATATCGAGATAGGCACTTTTTGCCGGAGCCATCAGTACTTTTGCTCCCTGAGCCACACCTTTAATGGCATTTTCGGCCTTGGCCCAATACTGCACAACCGTATTCGGTTTTAAAGTGGCCAATGCGATTTCGTCCCAGGCCAACACTTTTTTGCCATGGGCAATCACCATATCCTGAACCCTGTTCATGAAGGGAATATAATCTTCAATCTTGGTAGCATGCGATTCATCGCCACCAATATGCAAATATTCGCCGGGAGTTAAAGCCGCCAGTTCGCGGATCACATCGTCGATAAATTGATAAGTAACTTCTTTATTCGTACATAAGGTGCTGAAACCAACTTCGATACCCGTGTACAACTCGGTCGCTTTTCCATCGCAGTTCAATTCCGGATAAGAGGCCAACGCTGCGTTGGTATGGCCAGGCATATCAATTTCAGGAATAATGGTAACAAAACGGTCCTGAGCATATTTTACCAGTTCGGTATATTGCTCCTGAGTGTAAAAACCACCTTCACCACCACCGACCTCGGTTTTTCCGCCATGGGCAGTCAGGTTGGGCCACGATTTGATTTCGATTCTCCAACCCTGATCGTCGGATAAATGCAAATGCAGCACATTCATTTTATAATAGGCCAACTGATCGATGAAGTTTTTCACATCATCAACGCCAAAGAAATGGCGGGCAACATCGAGCATCGAACCGCGATACCCATAAGCCGGAGTATCACGAATGGTACCGGTTGCCAGTTTCCACGGCCCTTTTTGTTTTGTTGTCATTTCAACCTTGGCGGGCAATATCTGGCGGATAGTCTGAACTCCATAAAACAATCCGGCAGGTTTGTTTGCCACCAGATTCACAGATTTGTCGGTGATGGTCAGTTCGTAACCTTCGTTGCCCAATTCGGCATCGTTAGCCGCTAAAGAAAGAAAAATGTTTCCAGTGGCAGGTGCTTCTGTAGTCGTTTTCACTTCCAGTCCCAATTCGGTTGATGGGTTTAGTTTATCAGCTAAATATTGGCCAATCCGAAGCAATTCTTCCGATTCGCCCTGAACGTAAATATCGGTTTGGTCGGTCAGATCGAACGAACTTCCGGTTGCGGTCACAGAAACTGGTTTTGGAATCAGGTTTTCTTTTGAAAGATCAGTCGGCTTGCATCCGGGCTGACTTAGAACTGCGGTCAAAACGATACAGGCAAGTGCAAAGTTTTTAGATTTTGTGGATGTCATGAATAGTTAAATTTTTAATTATTTAGGTTATCAGATTGTATCTTTTCTATTTTAAAAACTACCGGCATCAGTCCATCGGAACAGCAGGCAATTGAAACTCCCTTTTCTTTCATCCATGGGAAACTCCCGTCGAACATGATTGTGGTCAAATCTTTCTGGATATCGCCCCATGCCCAGGAACAAAAACCTTCAGGAACGTGATTGTGGTCTTCAACCAAGAATTCCTCGTTAACAGCAAAATGCGGACACCCCAGACATTGATCTGAAAGGTCTAAATTGCTGTATTCAGCAACCAATTCTTTATTAAATATCTTTTTCAGTACCGTAATTTTACACTTTGCCATAGCTCCCGATTTTACATGTTTTGAATGAGGCAATTTACCTAAAAAACATGTAATACCCTTCTGTTTCAGGTTGATCTATATCATTCAACCAGTTTTAAAATACGTGTTTTTTTACCTACGCTGAAGTTGATGATAACTAGTGCAAAACAGGACCCCACAATTACAAAAGCTCCTGCCATCTCAATGGTACTAAACTGTTCGTGAAAAATAAGCCAACCTGATAACAAATTAAAAACAGGAACCATAGATTGAAGCAGCGATCCGGTAGCTACATTGACATATTTATAACCTTCAGTCATAAAAAGTTGTCCGATAGTTGCAACCACGCCAACCAGAACCAGTAAAAGCAATTCGGTCAGGTTCCCATCAGCCTGGGTAACTCCTGAAGGAACTAAAAACATCCAGAAACCGACAATACATTGAGAGAAAAAAATAGCATAGGAATTATCGCTGTCGTGCAGCTTCTTCACAAAAACCACCGCCAATCCGGTAGTGACCGAACCTGCAATGGCAATCAGTTCGTAGATTCCCATTCCTGCCAGCGATTCTTTTCCTCCGCCAAGAGAAAGCAATATTAATCCGGCAAACGAAATAAAAATAATTACGAATTTGATGGGTTCTACTTTCTCCTTGAGGATTAACATGCTGAATAGTGTTGCAAAAATCGGATACGAATAAATATATACCGAGCCCTTGCCCACACCCAGTTTTAGAATGGCCAGATAAAACAAGTAAACCGCTGCCCCGCCAACCAATCCTCGCCAAAACAGATTTTTTCGGTCATTAAATTTGAGGTGGATAACTCCAAAAAGCGATAAAATGCCGATAATTCCCAACCCGATGGCAAAACGAAAAAATGTAGTTTGGTAGCTCGATACGTTGGGGATTGCTTTTACCAGAACCGCCATCAGCGCAAAAAATACGACTGAGCCCAGAGTCAGAAATATGCCTTTTGAATTATCGGACATAGAAATGGTTTGGATTAAGTTGACAAAACTACCGATATTATACGGAATGACTGCATACAAAAATGAGCAAACAAAATGATTTATACCAATAAAAAACCCCCGCGGTTGGCGAGGGTTTTGAGTGATCTATTCTTCGATAATTACGATCTTTTCAATGATATCGCCCTGACGGATGGCATCAATCACTTCGAGGCCTTCGTAAACCTTGCCGAAGCAGGTGTGTTTGCGGTCGAGGTGCGAAGTATTTCGGCGACTGTGGCAAATAAAAAACTGTGAACCTCCGGTATTACGTCCGGCATGAGCCATCGACAAAACGCCACGATCGTGGTATTGGTTTTCACCGTCCAGCTCGCACGGAATTTTATATCCGGGGCCACCAGCTCCCGTTCCGTTAGGGCAACCTCCCTGAATAACAAAATCAGGAATTACGCGGTGAAACGTAAGTCCATTGTAAAAACCACTTTTCGACAGTTTAGTGAAATTTTCTACAGTGCCCGGGGCATCTTCGTCGTAGAAATTAACTTTCATAACACCTTTGCTGGTATAAATTTCTGCTTTACTCATTGCTTTATTTATTAATGATTGACTGCAAAAATACAATATTTTGCTCAAAATAAACTTTGCCAAATCTCCAACCTGTCAGGCCATCGCGATACAGCATAGTACAGGATGGTATATTTTCCTGAAAATAATATCCTCGTTCCTGAAAAATCATCATACTTTTCCGTTGCGGCGTATGCGGGTAAAACCATACGAAAATGTTCCTCAACACTTTTCTAACTCTGCAAAGCTTTGCAAGGCAACAGATCTCGGTTCAAGATTTGGCAATTCGGATTTGTTTAATGATTTTTGAGTCAACAAATAAACTAAACTATCTTAACAGTGAACTCAAAAACTAAAGCAAAAGTAATTTCGAGGGAATTGCTGGTTCCTTTCATTCTTATCACCAGCTTATTTTCGTTATGGGGATTTGCAAACGACATCACAAACCCGATGGTTGCTGCATTTAAAACGGTAATGGAAATCTCAAACGCGAAAGCAGCACTGATCCAGTTTGCGTTTTACGGAGGATATGCCACGATGGCTATTCCTGCAGCATTGTTTGTAAAACGCTACAGTTATAAAAAGGGGATTTTAGTCGGGCTAGCGCTCTATGCCATTGGCGCCCTGCTATTTTATCCGGCAGCTAAATACGAGATATTCGAGTTTTTTCTGTTATCCTTATACATTTTAACTTTTGGGTTAGCTTTCCTCGAAACTACAGCCAATCCATATATCCTTTCGATGGGCGATGAGGAAACTGCAACCAGAAGGCTCAACCTGGCCCAGTCCTTTAACCCTATGGGCTCATTGCTGGGTATGTTTGTAGCCTCCAATTTTATTTTAACCTCGCTGCAATCCGATATCAGGAACAGTGCCGGGGATTTGGTTTTCACAACTTTAACCGAAGCTGAAAAAGCAGGTATCCGAACTCATGATCTTGCTGTTATCCGCGATCCGTATGTCATGCTTGGATTTGTGGTAATTGCAATGTTCCTGGTTATTTATTTTTTTAAAATGCCTAAACGGAAAGATCCGGATCATACCATTCATGCGATGGATATGTTCCGAAGGTTGATTGCCAATCCGAATTACCGCGAAGGGGTAATTGCCCAGGTATTTTATGTAGCTGCACAAATCATGTGCTGGACATTTATTATCCAGTATGCCGAAAATTTAGGTGTCACCAAAGCGCAGGCTCAAAACTATAACATTATTGCTATGGGAATTTTCCTGTCGAGCAGGTTCATCAGTACCTTGTTAATGAAGTATATGAATTCCAGACTTCTACTGACAATTTTCTCGGTGGGCGGGTTTATTATGACACTCGGGGCAATCCTGATTGTTGGTATGCCCGGGCTGTATTGCCTGATTGGGATATCCGCATTTATGTCGCTCATGTTCCCTACCATATATGGTATTGCACTTGAGGGAGTTGGTGAAGACGCTACCCTTGGCGCTGCCGGATTGGTTATGGCTATTGTTGGGGGTGCATTAATGCCACCGCTGCAAGGCGCTCTTATCGATCTTGGAACAGTTGGTTCTCTTCCGGCTGTAAACTTCTCCTTTATCCTTCCGTTGATCTGTTTTGTTGTTATAGGAATTTATGGTTACAGAACATTAACTGTTCATAAAAGATAATTTTAAACTGAAAAATTATGCACCCGGAATATAAAAGATATTGTAAAACCTTGTCTCTGAAAGACGATGCCCAGCTAATTGAAGACTATAAAAAAGTACATGCCCCCAACTCTGCATGGCCTGAAATTACCCAGGGAATGAAAGATGTTGGCATCATCGACATGGAAATCTACATCATGGGCACGCGCCTTTTCATGATTATGGACACCGTTGCCGATTTTGACCACGATAAAGCCATGGCCGAATTAGCCACCAAACCCCGTCAATCAGAATGGGAAGCCTACGTTTCACGGTTTCAGCAAACCTCTGCCGAAGCCACTGCCGACGAAAAGTGGCAATTGATGGAACGCATCTATAAATTGGACAAATAATCTGAACCCAAAATCTGTCCTTCGGAGCGATAGAAATCCACGAAGTCTGAAACAGATATTGAACTAACGAAATAAAACTTAAAACATCAGTTTTGTTAGAGAATTTAATTTTTGACGGTTTTTGACAGTTATTTTATCTGAATAGTCTCTTTTTCACCTTCAAACTATCAATTTACGTGCTGATTTTCAGCACAAAAGCTCAATTTTTAAATATGGTTCATTAATCGACGTCCGAAAAACTGATGAAAGTCAATCAGTGTTATTAAACATTCATTTTGCTTGCCTAATATCCTGCATTCCTGACCTTTAAATTTATTTTCATTTTTTCCGAATTAGAATAATCAACCTTTGAATGTGGTAACTTTGGCTAGTATTAAAAATTCAAAATAAGATGAAACGTGTCCCGATAGCTTGGGACAAGTTCCATGTGGCAGTCAAAAAATAAATTAAAAACACATGAAAGCAGACATCAACGAATTTTTGGAAGCACTGAAAGCCCGCACTCCGGGCGAGCGTGAATTTCATCAGGCAGTTCAGGAAGTGATTGAATCAATATGGGATGTTTATCAGAAAAACCCCAGATACCAAAAAGCTAAAATTCTGGAACGAATTGTAGAGCCCGAACGCACTATAATTTTTCGGGTACCGTGGATCGACGATCGTGGCGATGTGCAGGTAAACCGTGGCTACCGTGTCGAATTCAATTCAGCAATTGGTCCATACAAGGGAGGCTTGCGCTTTCACCCTACAGTAACATTGAGTGTGCTGAAATTTTTAGGATTTGAGCAAACGTTTAAAAACAGCCTGACAACCCTGCCAATGGGCGGAGGAAAGGGCGGATCCGATTTTAGTCCGAAAGGCAAATCAGACAATGAAATTATGCGTTTCTGCCAATCATTCATGACCGAACTTTACCGACACATTGGACCAAATACCGATGTTCCGGCTGGAGACATTGGCGTTGGTGGCCGTGAAATCGGATTCCTGTTTGGACAGTACAAACGCCTCCGGAACGAATTTACCGGAGTTTTAACCGGCAAAGGAATCGGCTGGGGTGGAAGTTTAATTCGTCCTGAAGCAACAGGTTTTGGAGCTGTTTATTTTGTTCAGCATATGTTGGCTAACCTCGGTAAAGAAATTGAAGGAAAAACATTTAGTGTTTCAGGATTTGGAAACGTTGCCTGGGGCGCCATTGTAAAAATTAATGAGTTGGGCGGAAAAGTCGTTACCATATCTGGCCCTGATGGATATATTTATGATGCCGATGGTATAACAGGTGATAAAGTAGATTATCTTCTCGAATTGCGTGCATCGAACAATGACGTTGTTGAACCCTATGCAGTTGAATACGGAGCCAAATTTGTGGCCGGAAAAAAACCATGGGAATGTTCGGTTGATATTGCCATGCCTTGTGCCTGTGAGAACGAAGTGAACCTTGAGGATGCCAAAACACTGGTAAAAAACGGATGCTGGCTTGTAGCCGAAACTTCGAACATGGGTTGTACAGCCGAAGCAGTTGAATACTTAACCGAAGCCATTACCTATGCCCCGGGTAAAGCTGTAAATGCAGGAGGCGTGGCTGTTTCAGGATTGGAAATGTCGCAAAACTCCATCCGGATGAACTGGCCCAGAGAAGAAGTGGACAGGTATCTGCACCGGATTATGAAAGACATCCACGAAACTTGTGTAAAATACGGGAGAAATGGAAATAAAGTGAATTATGTGATTGGCGCAAATGTGGGAGGCTTCGTAAAAGTAGCCGATGCCATGCTTGCCCAGGGAATCGTATAATACACCCAGCGTGCTATAGTCAATGCTCCAAAATTCGATCAGAATTGAATTTTGGAGCATTCTGCATTTTAGCCGGATTTTATGAAATTGACACAAACATCATGGTTTTACCGCCAAATTCCCAATAAAATAATATTAGCTTCATATTTGGCTGCTTTATTTTTCCTTATTTTGGCCAAATTTTGCGGAAAATGCTGATTGATACTCATTCTCATATTTATTCAACTGACTTCATTCACGACCTCGATGAAGTAATTCAACGGGCGTACTCCAACGATGTCCGGAAGATCATTCTTCCCAACATCGATAGCTCATCGGTGAAGAATCTGCTCAACCTGGTTGACACTTATCCGCACATCTGCATCCCCTTAATGGGACTTCACCCAACATCTGTTAATCACGATTATCAGGAAGAATTACAAGTCGTTGAATACTGGCTTAAAAAACGAAAATTCTACGGAATTGGAGAGATTGGGATTGATTTGTATTGGGATAAGTCGTTTTTGGAGGAACAAACTCATGCATTCCGTTTTCAGCTTGAACTGGCTCGTCAATATCAGCTACCCGTAGTTATTCATGTCCGCGATTCGTTTGATGAGGTTTTCCAGGTAATTCAGGAAACAAAAGATGATAAGCTGACCGGCGTTTTTCACAGTTTTAGCGGAACCATTGAGCAGGCCAATCAAATAATTGATTTAGGGTTTAAGATTGGTGTCAATGGAATAATTACCTTCAAAAAAAGTGGTTTAGATCATGTTATCAGACAGATAGATCCTTCAAATCTGATATTGGAAACCGATTCTCCATATTTAACGCCAACTCCTTTTCGGGGAAAACGAAATGAAAGCTCATACCTTGTTTATATTGCACAAAAAATTGCCGATCTTCACCAAATGACAGTTGGTGATATTGCAAAGATTACCACTGAGAATGCCCGGAAGCTTTTCGGCATCTAAGTATTTATCGCAAAAAGTAGTAAACAAGTGGAAAATAAGCCGTCAATACTAATTATTTACACAGGTGGCACAATTGGTATGGTTCAAAAGCCAACCAGTGGTATTCTTGTTCCCATGAAATTTGATCAAATTCAGGAAGAAGTCCCTGAACTCGATCGGTTAGAATGTAATCTGCAGGTCGTAACATTTGCCCCTCCCATCGATTCATCAAACATGACCCCTGCTATCTGGGTAAAAATAGCCAATACCATCGAACGAAATTACAGTAAGTACGATGGATTTGTTATTCTGCATGGCACCGACACCATGGCCTACACGGCTTCGGCCCTAAGTTATATGTTCGAAAACCTGGACAAACCGATCGTTTTGACCGGATCGCAACTTCCGATCGGGATACTTCGAACTGATGGAAAAGAAAACCTGATTACTTCCATTCAGATTGCAGCCGCAAAACATCACGGGCAAGCTATTGTCCCTGAAGTTTGCGTTTATTTCAACTCCAAGCTTTTCAGAGGTAACCGAATATCTAAACGACATGCTGATGATTTCAGTGCATTCTCATCAGTAAATTATCCGGCATTAGCCAATGCTGGTGTAGAAATTAAGTACTTTCAGGAGAATATACATCGGTCAGCCAACAAAGGAATATTAAAAGTCAGGACACACTTTGATGAAAATGTTGTCATTCTCAAAATATTTCCCGGAATCGGACACATGGTATTGGAGAACATTTTGAACATTCCAGGATTAAAAGGAGTGGTTCTGGAATCCTTTGGTTCTGGAAACATTCCGACATCACGCTGGATGATCAGCCAGATCAAGAATGCAATTAAACGTAAAATAATAATTCTGAATATCACTCAATGTCAGGGTGGAGCAGTAAAAATGGGGCAGTATGAAACCAGCGAAGAACTACTCAATGCAGGAGTTGTAAGCGGAAAAGATATGACCACGGAAGCTGCCATAACAAAGCTCATGTTTCTGCTTGGGCAAGGTTTGGAACATGAAGAAATCAAGCTACATCTGAATAAAAGTTTGATCGGGGAAATAAGTGAATAGTTTTTTTTTGTGTTACATTTTTTTTCGTAATTTGCAGCCCTGAAAATTTAGTGCCAGTCATGGTATTTTGGAGAGATGCAGGAGTGGCTGAACTGGCACGCCTGGAAAGCGTGTGTACCTCAAAAGGGTACCGAGGGTTCGAATCCCTCTCTCTCCGCTTTCTTAAGTTTGGCAATATAATTGATGTACTAAAAATTCTATACTTTTTGAGCATGAAACAACTAGAAGCATCATTTAAAATAACCGACAGACAAATAATTTATAAATAAACAAATAAAACAACTTTAAAAATTTAGGAGATTTACTAATTAAAATTTAAAACCAAGATGAAAAAACTATTTGCGTTAATAGCAGTTCTCGGTATGTTGTTCATTACAACATCAAACAACGTTGTTGCTCAGAGTGCTACTCCAGCTTCAACAGAAGTAAAAGCGACCTCTGCAGCTCCTGCCGCAGTTGCTGATCAGGAAGAAAAAGCAGCAGCACAGGCTGAAGGTGGTCAATCATTACACAGTGCTCTTAAACAGAAATTTATTGAGGGAGGTCCTGGTTTCATGACTTCTATCCTTGTTGCCTTAATTTTGGGACTTGCACTTGCCATTGAAAGAGTTATTTACCTGAATCTTGCAACAAGCAACAACAAAAAATTACTTGAAAAAATTGAAGAAGCGTTAAACACTGGCGGTATTGAAGCCGCAAAAGAAGTTTGTCGCACAACCCGCGGTCCTGTAGCCAGTATTTTCTATCAGGGTTTAGATCGTTCACACGAAGGTTTAGACGTGGTCGAAAAAACAGTTGTTGCCTATGGAGGTGTTCAGGCTGGTTTATTAGAAAAAGGATTAAGCTGGATCGCTTTGTTCATAGCACTTGGACCTATGCTCGGATTCTTGGGAACAGTTATCGGTATGATTTCTGCATTCGATGCTATTGAAGTTGCTGGTGATATTAGCCCAACATTAGTAGCAAATGGTATTAAAATTGCTTTGATTACAACTGTAGGTGGTCTTATCGTAGCTATGATTCTTCAGGTATTCTACAACTACTGTGTATCTAAAATTGACAGTATTGTAAACAGCATGGAAGATGCATCTATTTCTTTGATTGATATCTTGGTAAAATACAACACTAAAAAATAATTGACCCTATGAAATTTGTCAAAATAACAAACATAATGTTATGGGTATTTCTGGGCATCAGTGTGTTCCTTGCAATTTCGCTTTTATCTAATCTGAATGAAAATCAGCAGGATCCTACAATGGATACTTGGGTGAATGTGAATTTATACTGGTCATATATTTTGTTCTTTTTATCCATCGGTTCTGCTTTGGTATTGGAATTCATTAACACTGCTTCCGATAAAAAAGCTACAAAAAGTGCTCTGACTGCCATTTTGTTTTTAGGTGCCGTTATAGGTCTTTCTTATATACTTTCAGATGGTTCTATCCCTAAATTCTATGGGGTTGAAAAATTCATTGAGGATGGAACATTAACAACTAATGTATCAAAATGGATCGGAACCGGACTAATTGCAACTTACATTTTGAGTGCACTTTCTATAATCGGGATTGTATGGTCTTCCATTTCTCGTATTTTTAAATAACCACTGGTTTTAAAAAACGCAGAAAAAAAAACGATATGAGAAAAACACCAGAAATACCTTCTGCATCAATGGCCGACATTGCTTTCATGTTGCTCATCTTCTTCCTGGTTGCAACAACCATGGATGTGGATAGCGGATTGGAACGTGTATTGCCACAAATGCCACCGGAAAATCAAGAACAAGATGATACTCCACCTATCAAAGAACGGAACGTATTTTCAGTACTACTGGATCAATACAATCGTTTGATGGTCGAAGGAGAAATCATGCGAGTTGAAGATCTTCGGGAAAAGGCGAAAGAATTCATGAGAAACCCAACCAATAGCGAAAATTTACCCGAAACGAAAACCACAGAAATTCCTTTATTAGGGAATATTGAGGTGACTAAAGGAATTATTTCGCTTCGTAATGACCACGGTACTCAATACGGTACTTACATTGCTGTACAAAACGAGTTGGTTGCTGCTGTTAATGAATTAAGAGACGAATTCGCTTCTGAAAGATTTGGAAAAACCTATGCAAATTGCACCAATGAACAAAAAAGTGCGATTCGTGAAGCTATTCCATCAAGAATCTCTGAAGCAGAACCTAAAACGATAGGAGGAAAGAAATAGTATGTCAAAATTTAGAAAAAGCAATGCCAAGGAAGTACCTGCAGTTTCAACTGCGTCTCTGCCTGATATTGTATTCATGCTCCTATTCTTCTTCATGGTTACCACAACGATGAGGGAAGTCACCTTAAAAGTAAGAACTACTTTACCAACGGCTACAGAACTTTCCAAATTAGAGAAGAAATCATTGGTAAGTTATGTATATGTTGGGCCTCCACAGAAACAATATACCAAAATGTTTGGAACTGAACCTCGTATTCAGTTAAACGATCAGTTTGCCAAAGTTTCTGATATTCCTGATTTTATACTTGCTGAACGCGCTGCCAGAGATGAAGCTGAAATTCCATTTATGGTTACTTCATTAAAAGTAGATGAATTCACTAAAATGCAAATTGTTGGGGAAATCAAACAAGAGCTGAGAAAAGCAGCTGCTTTGCATATTAACTATTCTTCACGCAAGAAAATCGAAGTGAAATAGAAATCATTTTCTATACTATAGAGGGAAGTCAGCAATGGCTTCCCTTTTTTATTTTATCGCAATGCCATTCTTGCAGTCAGGTTTAGCAGTCGATAGCAAAGTCAAGCTAAAAAATGTGTTTCTTTGCACGGATTAAATTACTTGAAAATATGAAATTTGAAGATTATCGCATTTCTGCTGAAATAAAAGAAAACCTCATCCAACTGGGATTCAGGCGCCCAACAGATATTCAGTATAAAGCAATCACCCCCATATTAAAAGGGGATGATGTTCTGGCTATTGCACAAACAGGTACAGGAAAAACAGCAGCATTTGCAATTCCGGTAATCGACTTGATTCACCAGCAGAAAAGAAGCAGCCGAAGTGAGTTTATTAGCTGCCTGGTGATGGTTCCAACCCGCGAACTGGCTTTACAGATTACCGAAGTTTTTCAGAGCTTAGGGCAGCATACCCGGGTAAAAACTGCTTGTGTATTTGGTGGTGTCGATCAGGACCCTCAAATTTCGAAGCTAAAAAGTGGGATTGATATTCTGGTTGCAACTCCAGGAAGAATGTTTGACCTCGTCAGCCAGGGGCATATCAATCTGGACCAGCTCCAGATACTTGTACTTGACGAGGCTGATCATATGCTGGCGCTTGGATTTATCAAAGACATCAGACAATTAATCCATCGGTTACCAAAGAAAAGGCAGACTTTATTCTTTTCAGCGACCATCAATCCTGAAATTAAAGATTTGGCCTACTCGTTGGTTGTGAACCCTATTCGCATTGAGATTTCGCCCAAGAATCCGGTTGCAAAAAATGTAACTCACTCTGTTGCATTTATTCCGATGGATGACAAGCGCTTTTTTCTTGAGCGGATTATTAAAGAAAACCCAAGCTCAAAAATATTGGTCTTTGTACGCACCAAAGTACGTGCGGAAAGAGTATTTAAAGCCATGGAACGCATTGATATTAAGACACTCACCATTCACAGTGATAAAGAACAAAAAGACCGACTCGAAGTAATGAAGCAATTCAGGAGTGGGGAGATAAAAATTTTGATTGCAACTGATGTTAGTGCACGTGGAATTGACATTGCTGATGTGGACTATGTCATTAACTACGATCTACCGGATGTAGCTGAAAATTACGTCCACCGGGTGGGAAGAACTGGCCGTGGAATCAAAAAAGGATTGGCGGTATCGTTTTGCAGCCCTGAAGAAAAACCGGTTTTAGACGAAATTGAAACCTTCTTAGACCAAAAAATAAATGTCGTGACCATTGACAAAGAAGACTATTCTGCAACTATTGACTTTTCTGCTGATAATCCACACGATTGGCGGGCATTAATGAAGGAAGAAGAAACGGTCATCAAATCAGTTAAAAAGAAGAAAAAGTAAACATCGGCTTCTATAAATTTATTTGCAGGAATCCTTCTCTGAAATTAGTTTTCGGGGAAGGATTTTTTTATATAAAAACTAAACATGATCGGGAATACCTCAATTTTTACAGTCCACAACCACAAATTAAGGTTCAATTCTGAAGAATCACCAAAAAATTGCTGCAAAAACCCGAAAAATGAATGGCATTTCTATCGAAAGACGAATCTTAAGCTAAATAAGCTGGAAATGATTGATTTTACTGTAACCCATTTTTATTATTTTTGAAATATTCTCAATTTTATATACATTTTTTAACTAAATGCCCATAATTTATAACGTGTTTCCTGAAATAATTGTGAATTTTATGTGAATAGCCTATATTTTTATACCATTATTTCATTTTTTATATATTTTTGTTATGTGATTATTTGAAATAAAAGAGATAAATAAAAATACATAAACGATTAATTTTTTAAGTTATGGCAAAATTTAGATTTAGAGCTCTTGAAGAAGTTCTGACCCGTAAACCAGTCGAAGTTAAACGCGAAGAAAATCTGGTTTCTGATTTTTATGGAAAGTGTGTTTTCGACCGTCCAAAAATGAAGAAATACCTTTCGAAGGAAGCCTACAAAGCAGTTATTGATGCTGTTGACAATGGCACCCCGATTGATCGTAAGATGGCAGATCAGGTAGCTCAAGGTATGAAATCATGGGCCCTGGAAAATGGTGCAACTCACATCACTCACTGGTTTCACCCATTAACTGATGGCACAGCCGAAAAACATGATGCGTTTGTTGTACACGGAGAAAATGGTGGCGTTATCGAAGCTTTATCCGGATCAATGCTTGCCCAGCAAGAACCCGATGCTTCATCATTCCCAAGTGGTGGTATTCGCCAAACATTCGAAGCCCGTGGTTATACAGCATGGGATCCTTCTTCTCCGGCCTTTATCGTTGACAATACTTTAACAATCCCAACTATTTTCATTTCCTATACCGGTGAGGCTCTCGATTATAAAACACCATTGTTAAGAGCAATTGCTGCTGTTGACAAAGCTGCTACCGAAGTTTGCCAGATGTTCGATAAAAATGTAAGCAAAGTAAATGCTAATTTGGGCTGGGAACAGGAATATTTCCTGGTTGATGAAGCTTTGTTTATGGCTCGCCCCGACCTGATGCTCACCGGACGTACCCTTATGGGACACTCGGCTTCAAAAGATCAGCAGTTGGATGACCACTATTTCAGTTCAATCCCAACACGTGTTTTCCGTTTTATGGAAGACCTGGAAAACGAAGCTTTCAAATTAGGTATTCCGGTAAAAACCCGTCACAACGAGGTAGCTCCGAACCAGTTTGAGTTAGCTCCGATTTACGAAGAACTGAACCTGGCCAACGATCACAACCAGATGATCATGGACTTGATGAAAAAAATTGCACGTCGTCATAACTTTGCAGTTCTTTTCCACGAAAAACCATTTGCCGGAATCAACGGATCCGGGAAACACAACAACTGGTCGCTTTCAACCGATACTGGTGTAAACCTGTATTCTCCCGGAAAAAATCCAAAATCAAACTTGCAGTTCCTAACTTTCGTAATCAATACCCTGAAAGCATTGCATGTTAATCAGGATATGTTGCGTGCCAGCATTCTTACTGCCCCAAACACACACCGGTTGGGTGCTAACGAAGCTCCGCCAGCAATTATTTCAGCTTTCCTTGGTTCTGAAGTATCTAAAATGTTGGATATGATGGAAGAAGCAGTTGTTGACCGCAAAATGACTCCGGACGAAAAAACTGCCCTGAAACTAAATATCGGCCGTATTCCTGAAATTATTCTGGACAATACCGACCGTAACCGTACTTCTCCGTTCGCATTCACCGGAAACCGTTTCGAATTCCGCGCTGTTGGTTCATCTGCAAACTGTGCATCGGCTATGATCGCTTTAAACACTGTAGTTGCCGACCAGTTGGTTAAATTTAAAGTTGAAGTTGATGCTTTGGTTGAATCAGGAGTTAAGAAAGACGAAGCAATCTTCCAGATACTGAAAAAACTGATCATCGAATCAAAAGCAATTCGTTTTGATGGAAATGGTTACAGCGCTGAATGGAAAGAAGAAGCTGCCCGCCGTGGTTTAACCAACATCACAAGTGTTCCTACTGCACTGGAAGCTTTGCACGACAAACGTGTAATTGAATTGTACAAAAAAGCAGGCGTGTTAAGCGAAAGGGAAATTGAAGGCCGTGTTGAAGTAGAATTGGAAAAATACACCAAAAAAATCCAGATCGAATCACGCGTTCTTGGCGATTTGGCAATCAATCACATTGTTCCAACTGCTATCGAGTACCAGTCAATGTTGCTGGAAAATGTAAAAAACCTGAAAATGGTCTTTGAAGATGCCGAATATAAATCACTGGCTGAAGGCCGTCTCGAACTGATCAGAGAAATTGGCGGACACGTATCTTCAATCAAGGCTAAGGTAAAAGAAATGATTGAAGCACGTAAAGTGGCTAATACGATCGAATCAGAAAAAGAAAAGGCATATGCTTACGAAGCCAATGTCAGACCTTATCTGGACGATATTCGTTACCACATCGACAAACTCGAATTGATTGTTGACAACGAATTGTGGCCATTACCAAAATACAGGGAATTACTCTTTGTAAGATAGTATTCAACATACAAATTAATGAGAAAGGCTTCCGGCGAAATCCGGAAGCTTTTTTTTGCCTGTTGGTCATCCCTCCGTTGAATTCAGCACGACAATTATTCCCGTTTATTCCCGTTTGATGGATTGAAAATAGTAATTTCGGCTTCGGAAAATACGAATCAAATGAAGATCAAAACCCTGATAGTGATTGCCGCTGTATTCCTGAGTTCATCCTGCTCGGTCAATAAACTAATTTCGGATGCCAACAATTCTTTTTTACGAAAAGAATATTTCGCGGCAGCCGAAAAATACAAACTGGCCAATCAGAAAGTTAAAGACAAAGCGCAAAAACCACTCATCTATTTTAATCTGGCCGAGAGTTTCAGACAAATGGGCGATTACACCAAAGCAGCTATTTGGTATAAAAATGCTATTCGGTCGGGCTATCAGGATTCTACTATTCAATTGCGCTATGCCGATGCTTTGCGTGGTGCCGGAAAACCCGAAATGGCTCAACCAATCTACGAAGCGGAGCATAAGAAACAACCTCAAAACCAATGGGCTTCCAACGGATTGGAATCTATTCGCCGTATTCAGGAGTGGAAAGAATTACCTGAACTTTACCTGATTGAAAATCTAAAAACCATCAATTCGATAACGAATGATGTTGTGACACAGCTATATCCGGGGAAAGGGCAAACGATTGTGCTCCGATCCTCACGCGAAGAAAGTCCGGAGAAAAAAATAAATCCGGAGACCGGGCAAAAGTTTGGCGATTTTTTTACTTCAACTTTCGATAGTACAAGGCAAAAATGGTCGCTCCCCATACTCCTGAACGAGCCCAATTCATTAAACTCAGCCGACGAAGAGCTCTCCTTAAACTTTGATCAAACCAGACAATGGGTTGTTTTTGCGAAATCGGTGCAGCAGCCGTTAAAACCAACCATCGGCCAACTGTTTTTTATGCTGAAGGAGGGAGAAAACTGGACCAGCCCGAAACCTGTCCCTTTTTCTGAAGATGGCGCCGATTATGCCCATCCGATGATTTCAGAAGATGGAAAGACCTTATGGTTCGCCTCCAATCGTTCAGGCGGAAAAGGCGGATTGGATATCTGGAAATCGGAAATATTGGGCAAAGGGCAATTTGCAGTGCCCCAAAACGTGGGAAACGAAATCAATACTTCGGGAAATGAAATTTATCCATTCGAGAAACCTAACGGGCACCTGTATTTCTCGTCCGATTTTCATCCAGGAAGTGGTGGTTACGACATCTTTCAGGCTCAGCTAAGCAACGGGAAATGGCAAATCGACCAACTTTCACCGCCCGTCAATTCGGCAGGCGATGATTTGTCTATCCAGTTCTACGGCATTCAGGAGAAAGGCTTCTTTACATCTAACCGCAAAGGCAGCCGGGGACACGACATTTATTCGTTCGTTCTGCCTCCCACTTTATTTCAGTGCTTTGGGAAAATACACGATAGCGAAACAGACTCCATTTTACCTGATGTCAATATCCGCATTGTAGGTTCCGACGGAAGTTCACAAAAAATCAGATCGGTAAATGGCCAGTTTCAGGTAGGCTTAAATCCCGAAAACGACTATGCCATTGTGGTTTTCACCAATGGATACCTCAATGCACAGGCCAAAATATCCACCCGCGGACTTCGCCAGGCCAAAGAATTTGAAGTTGACATCAGGCCTGTACCTACCAACAAACCTATCCGCATTGACAACATTAACTATGAACTCGGGAAGTGGGAACTGCTTCCGCAGGCAAAAACATCGCTCGACAAGTTGGTCGATCTGCTCAAATTAAATCCGGAAGCGATTGTTGAAATATCCGCACATACCGACAATACCGGAGATGAGCAGTTGAATCTGACACTTTCGGAAAAACGTGCCGCCTCAGTAGTTGAATACCTGAATCAAAAAGGAATATCGGCTAAAAACCTTAAGTCCAAAGGATACGGAGAGTCGATTCCATTAAGAGTCAATCAGAAAACAGCCAGGCAATACGAATTTCTTCGGGAAAACGACCTGCTAAATGACGAAACCATTGACAAACTGGGAAGCGAGAGCCTGAAAGAAATTGCCAGGAGCCTAAACCGTAGAACCGAATTCCGGGTTTTGCAAACCGAACAGGCAGCCGGTTCTAAATAAATATTAGCGCCTTGCATACTTTAAATAAACCTTTTCCGTTTTTTAGAATGGATTTAAAATGGTTACTTTTACCGCCAAACGTTGAATTTTTGAAATGAAGAACCCGGTTTTTCCTAAAATATTTTTGCTCCTTCTGGTCATTTTGCTTGGCTCATGTTCTGCTCGAAAACAGATGAACTCGGCTGCTATGTCATTCGAAATTGGCGAACATTTTAACTCCATTGAAAGGTACAGAAAAGCCTATCGCAGCCAAAAACTTGGCGCAGAAAAAGCAGAGATGGCTTTCCGGATTGGAGAATCCTACTTTAAATTAAGCGATTTTGCCAAAGCTTCGGTTTGGTATAAAAATGCAATCAAACGAAATTATGCCGACCCCTTGTGCATGTTACATTATGCCGATTGCCTGAGGGCCACCCAGAAATATGAAGAAGCGATTACGTGGTATCAAACTTATCTGGGAGTGAAACCCGACGATCAGTACGCAAAGAACGGATTGGAATCGAGCAAGATAGTTCAGGAATGGCTCGACAAACCCAACCGCTATATGGTTGGCATCGTTAAAGAACTGAACTCGAAAGACAACGATTACTGTCCGGTTTTTGTAAGCGGCCGCGACAACGAAATCATTTTTACTTCGACCCGTGAAATGGTGACAGGCAAACGAAAAAGCAACATCACCGGAACCCGTTTTGCCGATTTGCTGACCTCCAAGTTCGACATTCAGAAACAAAAATGGGATACTCCCCAACTGCTCGAAGAAAACGAACTAATCAATACTACCAGTGATGAAGGTGCTGCAACCCTCTCGGAAAGGGGCGATCTGATGATTTTTACACGCGCCCGATACGACAAATCTAAAGATTTGGGAACCGAATTGTTTGCTGCCAATCAATCGAGAGGGCAATGGTCGGAACCTACATTAATTGAACTGGTTGGCGACAGCATTATTGCTGCTCACCCCTCGCTAAGCGCCGATGGATCGACCCTTTATTTTGTATCCGATAAACCGGGCGGTTTCGGTGGAAAAGACATTTGGATGGCTTCTTCCGATGGAGGGGGCTTTGGTAAACCCGTAAATATGGGTTCTGAAATTAATACACCCGGCGACGAAATGTTCCCTTTCATCCGCGAAAACGGGGATCTCTATTTTTCATCCAATTACCACCCGGGAATTGGCGGACTCGATATTTTTAAGGCGAAAAAAGACGAAAAAGGGAAGTGGGCTGTGGAAAACATGAGAGCCCCTATTAATTCGCCCGGTGATGATTTTGGACTTACGGTAATTAAAGGCGAAGTTGAAAAAGGATTATTTGCATCGAACCGGAAAGGATCGAGAAGTGATGATATTTATTCATTTTATCTGCCACCCAAAGTATTTAATGCCAGTGGCGAAATCTTCAACAAAGAAACCAATCAGAAAATCGACGGAGCCATGATCCGTATTATCGGAACCGACGGTACGAACCTGAAAATGAGGGCCGATGGCGGACGTTTCCAACTAAAACTGAAACCACAGACCGATTATGTTTTTGCTGCTTTTAAAGATGGCTACCTCAACGATAAAGTCAGGGCATCAACCGTTGGGCTGGAAGACAGTAAAGAATTTAGATTCGAATTTAAGCTATCGCCAACCGATGAGCCTGTGAAAGTGAACAACATCAATTATGCCACGGGAAGTTACCAAATCACAGAAGAATCAAAGTTGGCTCTCGATTCAGTTGTTCAGTTGCTAACGCTTAACCCAACCATAACCATTGAACTGATGGCACATACCGACCACATTGGCAGTGATCAGTTTAACTCCGATCTTTCGCAAAAACGCGCACAATCGGTAGTCGATTACCTGATTTCGAAAGGGGTGAATTCGGCCCGGTTGGTAGCTAAGGGCTACGGAGAAACCTGGCCCAAAAAAGTGAACCGCGAATTAGCCAAACAATACGATTTCCTGAAACGTAACGATGAACTGACCGAGGAATTTATCCTGAAACTTACACCCGAGCAACAGGAAATAGCCAAAGGACTGAATCGGCGAACAGAATTCAGGGTGCTGAGCAACGATTTCCACGAAACCTTTGCCCCGGATGTTGAGAAATAACGGGCAAACCCTGCCTGTCAACCGACTTCAGGATAAATAATGTGCCAGGTCTTACACAGCCAAAAATTTCTTGCCCAAACAGGAAATACCATCACCACATAAAGATGTGGTTTTTAGCTTTCCGGCATTTTAAAAAGAATGTTTTTGTAATTTTACTGGAAAAGTGATCAATGATCAGGATTATTTACCTCTGCTTTGTACTTTCCCTGCCGTTTTCTGTCCTTGGTCAGATGTCGAATATTTTTAATCGGCTTTCGAATGCTGACGGTTTAAATACCAACAGGGTAAACTGTATCTGGCAGGATAAAAAGGGTTTTTTATGGGTCGGGACTGAGAATGGGGTTCAGCGTTTCGATGGCCGGAAATTTATCAGTTTTAAATCAGATGGACTGGATCATTCCATGCCTCCCCTGGGCATTGATCAGATATTGGATGCCGGCGATGGAAAGATTTGGCTACGACAGGGCAGCCTGATTGGTAAGTTTGACCCGATTTCATTCACCTATTCGAGGGTTCCGGTTAAATCACCAGATCAACTTCTTTTTCAATCAGAATTTAACTTATTCCGCGACAGCAAAGGGAATATTTTTCTATGCACGCACAAATCCGGATTACTGTGCTACAATCCGACTGAAAATAAATTTACAGATGACCATCTTCCGATCAAAGTTCCTGACGGTTGGACCGTAAACAGTTTATTTGAAGATACCATTACCGGTGATTATTGGATATGCAGTGACTTCGGGCTGGCAGTTTATCAGAGCAAAACACAAACACTCGTTTACAAGCGAAATAATCCGCTGCATCTGCCCGTATTTCAAAACAATAACTTTTCATCGGTCTATGCTTTTTTTATTGATACGAGAAGAACCTGGTGGATCATTTGCTGGGATTTCCGGGCAGAGGTTGAACCTGTTTTGATACATTTCGATCCGTTGAAGAATCAAATGCTGGATGATATTTCAGCAATTCAAACTTCCGGAACAGATTATGAGGGAACCTTCTGGATAAATGAAACCCGTAATGGACAGATTTGGCTTGGCGGTGTTAACACGCTCGTGTGCTACGATACCAAATCGAACGCTTTCATTCAGAACAAAAAAGCAGTTCCGGGCGAGTATGACATCAAGTGCAAGGAAATAAAGCAAACCTACGAAGACAGGGAAAACAACATCTGGCTGACGACTGATAATGGCTTGTATGTGGTTACCTCCGGACAGAAAAGTGTGTATAACGCAGTTTTCAATGACATGGAACACGGGAAAGATATGGTTGTAACCTCTATTCAGGAAACAAAGGACCTGGAAAATTGGATTGGCACTCTTGGAAACGGCATTTTGTTGTACGATAAATATTTCAAAAGAATTGATGATGACCTGTATAAATCGATGAAAGGCGATAACCTCATGGATTATAAGCAGGTGTGGGATATGTTGCAGCATTCGAAATCGGGTTTAATCTGGTCGGGCTGCCAGAATGGGCTCATCGCCATTTTTGATCCGCAGGCAAAAAAGCCTGTCCACTTGCTGGAACCGCCTGTTTTTGAGCAAGCGCCCGTAAGGCAAATACTGGAGGACAAGGATGGGAGTCTATTCTTCGGCACTCAAAAAGGCCGCCTGGCTAAATGGAAATACGGAACCGAAATGACCAGCGAAAATTTTGAAATTATACGTGACTTTAACTCCTCCATATATATTCTTTTCAAAGATAAATCCGACCGCATTTGGGTTGGAACGCGGAATACGGGACTTTTCATTATGGACCACACGGGGCAGAATGTGTTGTACCACTTTAACGGGCAGCCAGGCTCGGCAACTTCATTTATGGGAAACTGTGTCTATGATATTGAACAATACAACGACAGCATTTTTTTCGTGAGTACGGGGTTTTTAAATCTAATAAACCTGAAATCGGCAAAGGTACAGACACTTACCCAATACGATGGACTTCCCGGAGCAAACGTCACCCAGCTTTTGAAAGATAAGGAAAACATCCTTTGGTTTATTAACAACAATGGACTAGGTAGCTACAACTATCCGAAAAATATATTTGCATCGTACAACGATAAGAACGGGGTTATTATGGCCGAAAAATCACCTTATGCCAAATTCGAGATGCGCAACGGAGAGCTATGGTTTGGCGGAGAAAACTCCTTGTTTGGTTTTGTTCCGGAAGAACTGAAACGAAACACGGCGGCGCCTGAAGTAACGTTAACCGATTTTAAGATATTTAATAAATATATTCCGTTAGACTCGTTAATGGCTTCGAAAAAAGTGATCTTAAAACCCGAACAAAATTCATTTACCTTTTATTTCTCTTCGCTGAGTTACACCCATCAAGACAAGCTAATTTACTATTATAAGCTTGATGGGGTTGATGCTGATTGGGTGAAAGCCGAGCAAGACATGGCCGCAAATTACACCACACTGTCGCCCGGAAAGTACATGTTCAATGTCAAATGTATCAATATGCAGGGTATGGAATCGGCACACATCACTTCACTTCCACTCACCATATTGCCTCATTTCTATCAAACCTGGTGGTTCGCACTGCTTGGTTTTGTACTGCTTGGCTGGCTAACCTATTTGATCTATCGCCTGCGGTTGACTAAACTACTGGCTATTGAACGGGTGAGAAATAAAGTGGCCCGCGATCTTCATGACGATATTGGATCGACGTTAAGTACGATCAACATTCTCAGTTCGATGGCAAAAAGTAAAATGCATACCGACCCGGTAAAAACCAGCAGTTATCTCAGTAAGATTACAGATAACAGCCAGCAGATGATGGAAGCCATGGACGATATTGTCTGGAGCATTAAACCTGACAACGACAGCATGTTAAAAATTTTGGCGCGAATGCGTGAATATGCTTCAGGAATACTGGAACCCAAAGATGTGGAAATCACTTTTAATATAGGCGAACACATTCAGGAACTAAAACTGGATATGGAAACCCGCCGCGATGTGTTTCTGATATTTAAGGAAGCTGTTAATAATGTGGCCAAATATGCCCATTGCACCACAACCATAATTGAATTAGCACATAGTAATCAACGACTTACCATGTCGATAACCGATAATGGGGTGGGATTTAATGTAAATCTAGCCGATGGGGGGAATGGATTGGGCAACATGCAAAAACGGGCTGAATCGCTGAAAGGCACCATTGATATTAGTAGTTGGCAAGGACTAGGCACTGAGGTCTTCCTGAATATTCCTGTTCAGGCATGATTTCCACATATTTATGTGTATCCTAAATGGTTTTTGATTCGTAATTTTGTAAAAAAAAGTCATGATAAAAGTATTAATCTACGAAGATAACCCGCAGTTACGAGAAGGTTTGACCATGCTTATTGATGGTAGTGATGGATTTAGTGTGGTGGCTTCGTATAAAAATTGCAACAACATCATTCCTGAACTGGAAGCATGGAATCCGGATGTCATTTTAATGGACATTGATATGCCCGGAGTAAACGGGATCGAAGGCCTCAAAAGAATAAGGGAAGTGAACCAGAACATTAAAGTACTGATGCTTACCGTATTTGATGACAATAAAAATGTTTTTGAGGCTTTGAAAAACGGAGCAAATGGCTACCTGCTAAAGAAAACCCCTCCGGCAAAACTATTGGAATATATTGGCGATGTTGCTACCGGCGGAGCGCCTATGACTTCATCAATCGCTACACAGGTTCTTAAAATGTTCTCCGAATTACCACAGCAAGCCAACAACGAATACAACTTAAGCGAACGCGAAAAACAGGTTTTGCAGTTGCTCGTAAACGGTTACAGCTATAAAATGATTGCCAACGATATGTTTATTGCCATCGACACTGTTCGCTCGCACATTAAAAAGATATACGAAAAACTTCAGGTTAACAGCAAAAGCGAAGCCGTGGCCAAAGCCTTTAAAGATAAACTGATCTAAAAAGAACCAGTCGGGTTATTTTCTCCTAAATAATACGGACAAATCTTACCAGCCTATAATTTCACATATTCATGTGATTGCCGGATAAAACTGTAAATCTTTACTTTACATCGGGATTTTTATCTATCTCATCAGAAGTACCTACCTGTAGAAAACAAGCCAACCTTATGAAAAAAAAGACTCATGCCGTTTTATTGATCATTTGCCTTCAGTTTTTGTCGTCCGTTCAATTCCTGAAAGCACAGGAAACATTCACCGTAGCTCAATTAAAAGCTGATTTTGACCTTTTCGAACAAGCCTTGCAGGAGGCGCATCCCGGTTTATACCGGTATAATTCCAAAGCTCACACCGACAGCCTATTCGCAAAAACAAATGGTCTGATAGATTGTGAAATGAGTCAGCAGGAGTTTTATAAACTGTTGCTGCCACTGGTTGTTCAAATCAAATGCGGGCATACCAAATTCCATCCCAACAGCAATTGGTCAACAAACTTTTATTACAATACAGAGAAAGTTTTCCCATTGCGGTTGTTTTTTCAGGACAAAAAAGCTTATGAAATTGGAAATTACGAAGATACGAGTCCCATTCCGGCAGGATCGGAAGTGCTTGAGATTAACGGGAACTCCGTTTCGGATATCATGGATAAAATGCTGAATTCCTTTTGTTCAGATGGGAATAACACCACCTTTAAGTACATAGAAATGAGCCATTATTTTAGCGCCTACTATGCCAATCTGTTTGAAGGTCCGGATACATTCACTGTCAAATATCGGAACGGGCAGGGTATTGCTGAAACTAAAATTCCTTCTGTTTCGCATGAGAAGATTGAGCTGTACGAGAAACGCCTGGCTGAAGTGGCCAATAACAAACCTCTGAGCAGGATTAATTTCCGGGAGGACAAAATGGCCCTGCTGTCCATCCCATCGTTTTGGGAAGGAACGGAGAAAAAATACAAACAATTCCTTAAGAATTCTTTCGAAGCGATAAACCAAAAGAAAGTGAAAAATCTGGTTATCGATCTCCGAAACAATGAAGGTGGAATTGACCGACGTGGTTCGCTGTTACTTTCGTATTTAATGGACCGGGAATTTAGCTATTACGACCGGCTTGAAGTAACAACCCGTAAAAAATACTCATTTGCCAAACAAGCACGTTTACCCGGATTTTATGGGATTTACAGGCACCTGATTTCAAAGGGAAATGATGGCAGTTACCGCTGGAATCACAACAAAAACCTGAAAGTACAGAAACCGCAAAAGAATAACTTTTCAGGCGATGTTTATGTGCTGATTAATGGCGCCAGTTTCTCGGTTACTGCTGAATTTGCAGCGGTAACACATTTCCTTAAGCGTGCAACTTTTATCGGGGAAGAAACCGGTGGGGCCTATTACGGAAATAACAGCGGCACTTTTGCAATTGTAACTCTGCCAAACAGCAAGCTCAACGTTGGAATTCCCATGGTGGCTTATTACACTGCCGTAAGTGGTTATCCATTCAACGACCGGGGCGTTATTCCTGATTACAAAGTTGAGCCAACCGTTAATCAAATCCTATCCGGAGAGGACCCTGTCCTTAACTTTTGTACGAAACTAATCCAAAACGACTGATCGTAGCCGCGGCATTATTTCTCCCTGACTCAAGACACCAATAAACTGAATTTAAACATTTTACAGAAAACAGGAATTTGAAAGATGTGATCAGCAATCACATCTTTCTTCGTTTACAGGCAGAAAGTTTCACATTTCCATGTGATTGTAACATACTGACATTCATCATTATTTTGCTTTCGCATAGTTCGAAACAATTCAGAAAACAAGAATCATTAAAAATTACCATTGGTTAAATTTTATCAACATGAAAACAAGAAAAACAATTTTAGTTGTTGCATTTCTGTTGCTGGCCGATTTTACAATTAATGCCAGCCAACGAAACACAGAAGTCAGTAAGCTGCATTTTTTGCAACTCAAAAACGCATCGTTAGTAAAGGGAATCAGCAACCCTCAACTGAAGCTCCTCAGCCTGAAAGAAAATCAGCTTTCGGTACCCGGAAAAAGTGTGGACTACACCTGGAATGAGGAAACAAAGTTATGGGAACATACCTCCAACACGGCCTATACCTACAACCCCAAAGGTGATATACTGGAAGAAGTTGTTCAGGAAGCAGGAACCGGGCATTACCTGTCGCGGGAATCTACCAAGTACGACCACAAAGGGAATATTACTGAAGAAATCTCCTACATCATGGGCGACACCGAATGGATGATCCTTACAGGAGAAAAAACTCAGTATTCTTATGATGATCATGGCAACCTGACTGAAGAAATAAAGCAAATCTGGCATAACGGAGCCTGGGAAAACAAATCAAAAGATTATTACACCTTGAATGGCAGTGGAATACCAACCGAATTTCATGCGTCGGAATGGGACGGTGCCCGTTGGGTCGATTATAGCCGGACCATTCTTTTGGTTTGGCACAATTGGCAAAAGAAACAACTGGCAGGCTACACCATTCAATACTGGAAAGAAGGCATGAAAAATGAACGATATACAGCCGTTTACGAAGGTGACAATTATACAGGAACGACAGAAGTGCAAGAGAATGACAAGTGGGTAAACAGTAAGCGTCAGATTTATACACATACCAACACCGAAGAAGCAAACGTTTCCGAAACCTGGGAGAATTCAGCCTGGAAAAAAGATGAAAAGTTCGTTAGTACATTTGATGCTTCGGGCAATCCAACCGGTTTTCAATACAGTTCGTGGGCCGATAACAACTGGAGTTTGGATATCCGGTACTTCTTCGACCTGGCTTACGACAACCAAAATAATGTAACCCAGATGACCGTTCGCTACTGGGATCCGGAGCTGGAAGCACCAGAAAATGTATTGAAATTTGATTTCAGCGATTTCCTGCATTTTACAACCGACATTCCGGATATGAATAAGCTCAGCAGCATAAAAGCGTTCCCCAATCCGGTAAAAAATGCTTTAAGTATTTCAATCAACGATACAAACATTAAAAGCTACCAGGTAAACATCACCGATCTTGCCGGTAAAACCATCTATCAGGATACATTTTCCAGTTCATCGGCTACCATAAATACAGAACAATTTATTCGCGGGATGTACGTGCTTTCCATCAGAACGGCTGACGGGAAATCACACCAAAGCAAAGTATTTAAACAATAATTCAGGAAACTTATGACAACAATCAGAATGTTCTCAGCCCCTCATAAAGCGCTGAGAAGGACAATGGCCAACTTTTCAGTACTGGCCGGACAAACCAATTTTAACGACACGGCTGCAGTTGAAAAACTAAAAAGCATGGGAAAAGAATTGTTTCTCCTGTTGACTTTGCATGCCGAAAACGAAGATAAAATCATTTTGGCGGCGCTCGAAGCTAAATTGCCTGGCTCTACGGAACACGACAAACTCGACCATATCCAAATTGAACACATTCAGAGCCAGCTTGAGGATCAGCTCGAAAAGTTCGGTACAACCATTACCTCCGGCGAAGCCTACGACTTTTATTTACAATTTGCAGCATTTCAAAGCCTTTACCTCGAACACATAAACGAGGAAGAAACAGTTACGCAGGGGCTGATATGGGATCATTTGACTGATGAAGAACAAATGGCAATAAACAAGGCAATTGTAAAGAAAATGGATATTGAAACCTATGCTCTTTGGCTCAAGCACATCATCCCCGCACAAAACGAAACAGAAAACCTGCTGATGTTAATAGCCACCAGCAAAAACATGCCTGTTCCGGATTTTGATTCACTCATGGGAACACTGAAAAGAATTATGCCCGAACCCGATTTCAGAAAACTGAAAAGTAAGTTGTGGATTACTTCCGCGAACTATTAAAACACCCCATAAATTACACCGGAGTACATGTAAATTTTGTCGAATAGCCCTTTATAGTTTTAATTTGGTTTAAGATGTGATCGTTGATCACATCTTTTTTTGTTTTCATACTTCACATTCACATTTCTATGCGATTTCAGAACTGACTGATATCGATGAACTTTGCAAAAAATATGGATTAATAATAAATCTTAAAAACAGAAACATGAAAAAAAGCTATTTTATTCCGGTGGTGATTTCAGTCGTGTTGTTGGCATGTAATCCGGCTGCAAAAAATGCGGAAACCAACAATCAGCCAACACCTGCCGTCGATCCGATTGAAAAAGGTAAAAAACTGGTGAATACCCTCGGATGCAACGACTGCCATTCGCCGAAAATGATGACCGCCATGGGTCCCGTACCAGATACGCTCCGGTTACTTTCGGGGCACCAGGCTGATGAACTGTTACCGGAATACGATGCCAATATCCTGAAATCGTATGTTCTTTTCAACATGAACAATACCGCAACAATTGGCCCATGGGGAACCTCGTTTGCTGCCAACCTCACACCCGACCCGTCGGGAATCGGGAATTGGACAGAAGAACAATTTTTAAGAGCGATGAAGCAAGGTAAATGGAAAGGCCTTGAAAACAGCCGTCAGTTACTACCTCCGATGCCATGGCAGTCCTATTCGCAAATGGACGACGAAGACATAAAAGCCATTTTTGCTTACCTCAAAAGTATTAAACCAGTAAACAACCTTGTTCCAATGGCAATTCCGCCGTCCGGAAACTAAACAACAGTAAGCGGTAAAGCGCATAACCCCATGTTGGAGCAAATCATGGGTTCGATAACAGATTCAAAGATGTGGTCATTAATCACATCTTTTTTTGTTTCCATACCACCATTTCACATCTCCATGCGATTTCTGAACTGTCTGACATTGACAAACTTTGCACCATAAAACAGAAAACAATGAAACCATTCAGCTTACATCAGAAATCAGGAAAACATACATTCCAACCAACCGGGAAAGGCAGTTCACGGCATTTGAAACTCCCATATCCAACATTCAGAAACTGGATTCCGTTTATCCTCCTTTTTCTGACGATCCAGGCTTCGGCCAGGAATAACAGCAGTAGCCAACCCTGGCAGTTCGTTCTTTCCACAGGCATACATTCGTATTATGCACCTGTTGAAAACCTGAAATGGGGGCAGCCCGATTTTGTTGCTTCCCTTGGAATAAACAAACTCCTTGGTCAAAAGCAAAAATTCGCAATAGGCATTCATGGACAATTCAGCCAGTACGAATTTCAGGGCGATGCAGTTGGCTTGCAACTTCTGGCCCAGTTTACACCTGTAATTTTCAGAAGATTTGAGCTGGGATTTGGCACGGGTGCAGGTTACCGGCTGTCGCTTTACAGTACCAACCCGCTCAAATGGGACGGCGACAAATGGGGTAATGGACAAGGATTCAAAGGTGTGGTACAAGTACCCGTTCAGTTCAGCCTGGGGTATCGTTCGGTTAAAATTAGCTCATGCGAAATACGGCCATTCGTGGCTTACCAGTTGCAGGCCTTATTCCGCTACAGTCCAGACCTTTCGCCATTGCCCGACTCAAATCTAATGTTTGGGCTAAAATTGCATTTCAATCAACAATAAAAAACAGAAAACAAATGAAAACTTTTAAAATTATTTTAATCGCAGCCATAGCACTGCTACTTGCAGGATCGTGCAGTAAAGATCCGTTTACCACTGATTATCAGCCAAATCTGGATGAATTTGAATCGAACCCGAACCATCCGATGAAAGATTCTATCCAATTTATCATTGAGAAGTATATAGAAAGAGGCATTCCCGGAGTTCAGGTGGTGGTGAAAAACAACGATGGTTGGTTACATGTCACTGGCGGTCAGGCCAAAATCGAATCAAACAGTCCGTTTAAACCCGGTGGAGCTTCCTGGTTGTTCAGCATTACTAAAACATACACCGCAGCTTTGGTGATGAAACAAATTGAAAAAAAAGTGATTGAACCGGACAATCTCCTAAAAGACTATTTGCCTGAACGTATTTTGATTCACCTGGAAGGCAGTGATAAAATTACAGTCCGCATGCTTTTAAATCATAGCTCCGGGATTGTAAATGTTACCGAACTGCCCGAATTCATGGTTGGCCAGTTGAATGACCCGCTGAACCAGCCTTCGGTTACAGAACGTTTGGCTATGGTTAAAGGGAACCCATTAGCATTTGAACCGGGAACTGATTTCATGTACTCGAATACCAACTATCTGCTGTTGCAACTTTTGCTCGAAAATGTTACCGGGAAAAGCTACGAACAACTTTTAAAATCAGAAATTCTTCAGCCCCTCAATCTGGAACAGACCTATTTCAAGGTTTCCGATCAACAAGCGGTTAATCTGGGTCTTCCGAACTATTATTTCGATCGTTATGCCAACGAGCAGCTCGAAAATATCACGACATGGAACAATGCCCTGGCTAATGCCAGCGATGGCTATGGCGGCATTGCCTCAACCCCGGCCGATGTCGTAAAATTTTACGATGCCCTCGTAAAAGGAAAAGTTGTTTCGGCATCGTCACTTCAGGAAATGAAAACATGGATTAGCGGAAAAACCTCAACCGAACCAGAGTATGGCGAGGGTTTTGAATACTGGCAGTTTAACGAAGGTTCAACACCTCAGTTTGGGCATGAAGGTGATGGCATCGGTTGCTCAACTCAAGTCTTTTTTGTTCCCGACAACCATACCATTCTGTATATCAATACAAATGTCGGGCGGCAACTGTTTGGTCCCTACCTGTTTAAAATTACCGATATGAAACGGGAATTATGCCGGTACGCAGCAAACTGGAGTGAGTAAAAAAAAAATCAATAAATCCTTCCTGAATGATAATTTAAAAACCTATTTCAACGCCAGCTAGATTTGGCAACCGACAAATCCCTATCCAATCCGTATTTTATCGATTCGGTAAATCAAACAAAGACTTGAACATTTATAGCCCTGACAGGTTTTCGAAAACCTGTCAGGGCTATAAAACTCCCCTCCAAATTATTTCCCCAAAAATATTAACTTTGCCGCACTTTAAATATTCCGGAAATTCAGATAATATGTCAGCAGATAACCGATATATGGCGCGTGGTGTTTCGGCTTCGAAAGAAGACGTGCACAATGCCATTAAAAACATCGACAAAGGCTTGTATCCCAAAGCTTTTTGCAAGATCATCCCCGATATCTTGGGGGGCGATCCGGCTTGGTGCAACATTATGCATGCCGATGGCGCAGGCACCAAATCGTCGCTGGCTTACCTGTACTGGAAAGAAACCGGCGATATTTCTGTATGGAAAGGCATTGCTCAGGATGCTATTATCATGAATCTCGACGATTTACTTTGCGTGGGCGCAACTGATAACATTTTGTTATCGTCAACCATTGGCCGCAACAAAAACCGGATTCCGGGCGAAGTGATTGCCGCCATCATCAACGGAACCGAAGAACTGTGTGCCGAGCTGCGCGAAATGGGTGTCAACATTTACCCAACCGGTGGCGAAACTGCCGATGTGGGCGACGTGGTGCGTACCATTATTGTCGATTCAACGGTGACTTGCCGCATGAAACGCGAAGATGTGATTTCGGCTGACAACATTCAGGCTGGCGATGTGATTGTTGGTTTGGCCTCATTCGGACAGGCTACCTACGAAAAAGAATACAACGGAGGCATGGGCAGCAACGGTCTGACATCGGCCCGCCACGATGTATTTGCCAATTACCTGGCACAAAAATATCCTGAAAGTTTCGATCCGGAAGTTCCGGCTGAACTCATTTATTCAGGGAACAAAAAACTGACCGAGGCCATCGCTGGTGTTGGACTGGATGCCGGGAAGCTGGTACTCTCTCCTACCCGTACTTATGCGCCGGTAGTCAAAGATTTATTGGAAGCCCTCCGGAAAAACATTCACGGAATGATTCACTGTTCGGGCGGTGCACAGACCAAAGTGCTGCATTTTGTCGATAACGTACATGTAATTAAAGACAACCTGTTCGATGTTCCGCCGCTTTTCAAAATGATTCAGGAAGAATCCGGAACAAGTTGGTCTGAAATGTACAAGGTTTTCAACATGGGTCACCGTTTCGAGGTTTATCTGGCTCCTGAATTTGCAGCCCAGGTAATCGCTATTTCAGAAAAATACAACATCGAAGCCCGCATCGTTGGGCGCGTTGAAGCCTTCGACGGCAAAAAACTTACCATCCAATCGCCATTTGGCGAATTCGAATATTAGCTACGCTCCATTTTTTCAGGCAAACTTCGCCTGTGTGCCCCATTCATCATTAATCATTCAAAATTCATCATTCAAAAATGGCAGACTATTCATTATTAGAAAAATACGAAGCGATCAGGTATCGTTTCGAAGAAGTTGGCTCACAAATTACCGACCCTTCGGTGATGAGCGACATGAAGCGCTACGTGAAATTAAACCAGGAATACAAACGTTTGGAATCGCTGACCAATGCCTTCAAGGAATTTAAAGCGATGGTCGATAATATTGAGTCGGGCAAACAAATGCTTGCCGAAGAAACCGACGAGGATTTACGCGAAATGGCTCGCGAAGAAATTGAAAATTCAGAAGCATTGATTCCGTTAAAGGAACAGGAAATCAAACTCTTGCTGATTCCAGCCGATCCGGAAGACAGTAAAAATGCGATTCTCGAAATTCGTGCCGGAACCGGTGGCGACGAGGCCAGTATTTTTGCCGGCGATTTGTTCCGCATGTACTCCAAATTCTGCGAACGCAGAGGCTGGCGGTTGGAAGTGACCAACACCAGCGAAGGAACTTCAGGAGGCTTCAAGGAAATTGTGGCCACCATTACAGGCGAAGGTGTTTACGGAATCATGAAATACGAATCGGGCGTTCACCGTGTGCAGCGCGTACCACAAACCGAAACTCAGGGTCGTGTACATACTTCGGCGGCTACTGTGGCGGTTTTGCCTGAAGCTGAAGAATTCGATATCGACGTAAAAGACAGCGATATCCGGAAAGACACGTACTGTTCTTCGGGCCCTGGCGGACAATCGGTAAACACAACTTATTCAGCTATTCGCCTGACACACATTCCAACCGGAATTGTAGTAACCTGTCAGGATCAGAAATCGCAGATAAAGAACCTTGCAAAAGCAATGATTGAGTTGCGCACCCGTATTTACAACCAGGAACACCAAAAGTACCTCGATGCCATTGCCTCGAAACGTAAAACCATGGTTTCAACCGGTGACCGCTCGGCTAAAATACGCACCTACAACTGGCCTCAGGGACGTATTACCGATCACCGCATCAACCTGACAATTTATAACCTTCAGGCGGTAATTGGCGGCGACCTGGACGAAATTATCGACAAATTGCAGGTAGAAGAAAACGCAGAACGACTGAAAGAAGCAGAAATTTAATCTTCAAAGCTCCGTTAGGAGCGGAATATTTGTAGCCCCGGGTTTCAACCCGGGGAAAAGAATGGGAAAAAAGCCGTCCGCGATATTTTGTTGATCGAAGGAAAAATTCTCTTTCGGACGGAATGGCTAAATTTAGATTCATGAAATTTCCAATACTAAATATTCAATAAGAAATAATAAACAAGAAATAAAGGATGAACAGAGAACAACTTTTTGAACAGATTAAACTGAAACGCACCTTTTTATGCGTTGGTCTAGATACTGATATCCTGAAAATCCCACGTTTCCTCAGCGAAACCAGTGACCCGATTTTTGCGTTTAACAAGGAAATTATTGATGCTACACAGGATTTGTGCGTTGCCTACAAACCCAATCTGGCTTTTTACGAAAGTCAGGGTGTGGCAGGTTGGATCAGCCTCGAAAAAACGGTGAATTACATCCGCGAAAAATATCCGGAGCAATTCATTATTGCCGATGCCAAACGTGGCGATATTGGCAACACGTCGAACCTGTATGCCCGCGCATTTTTCGATCACATGGATTTTGATGCGGTAACCGTTGCACCATACATGGGCGAAGATTCCATCAAACCATTCATGACTTACCTCGACCGTTGGGTGATTCTGCTGGCGTTGACTTCGAACAAAGGGGCCGCTGATTTTCAATATCTGAAAAATTCAGAAACTGGCGAACAGTTGTTTGAAACCGTGCTGAAAACCTCGCAAACCTGGGGAACAACCGACAACATGATGTATGTGGTTGGCGCTACCAAAGCCGAAAAGCTGGAAGAAATTCGCGAGCTGGTTCCCGATCATTTCCTGTTGGTTCCGGGAGTTGGTGCACAAGGCGGAAGCCTGGAAGAAGTTGCAAAATATGGCATGAACGACAGGTGCGGATTACTGGTCAACTCGTCGCGCCAGATTATTTACGCATCAGATGGCGAAGACTTTGCAGAAAAAGCCCGCAACGAAGCTATCAATGTGCAGCTTGAAATGGAAGAATTGTTGCTGGAAGCCGATTTGCTGTAAAAAATATAAGAACTGAGGGTTTCACTTCGAGTGAAGCCCTTACTAAAAACTCCGGGAAGCCTTCTGAAAGAAGATTTTCCGGAGTTTTTGTTTTTCAATATCAATATCTTTATTCGCGCAACCTTTTCGTAAGGATATTCATCTAACAACAAAAATCAACGATGAAAAAGACCAAACTAACCCTACTCTTTTGCTTCTTTCTCGCTTTAACATCACAGGTTTCGCTAGCCCAAAGATTTTCGTTTGGTGAATATACGGGAGTTAACTTTTCAAATCTGCACGGAAATCTTTTATCCAACAAATGGTTACCCAAAGTTGGACCCAATGCGGGATTATTTATAGAATATTCCCTCAACAAGTCGTTTTCGCTTCAAACCGAGGTTGACTATGTTGCTTTTTACTATGAAATGAAAACCTATAACAGTCAGTACACTGTTCCAACTTACTATGATGATTTGATTCACAACCAGACATTGAATTCAATCAACTATCCTTATTATTATTATCAAAATAAATATGACTATTCGTTTTTGCGCTTCCCCCTATTCATTCGATATAGAACACCCACCATGCTGCAATTGGGTCTGAGCGGGGGGATATTTTATTCGGTCATACTAAACGACGATCTGACCAACGCTGAAAGAGATGCCGCAGAAAAGGAAGATCGAAGAATTTATCCGCCAACACATGACTGGGGTTATCTGTTTTCAGCCGATCTTTCATATCCAATTACTAATGAGGTCCGACTTTTTATCACAAGCAGATTGACAACCGGGCAAAAGGTATTTATTGAAAGTTTAAAGGGCAAAAATGGGAGCAGCGAACTTGGCTTTGGATTGAAATATACGCCCAAAAGCAGAAAAGAAAATATTATCAACGATATAAAAACATCACCCGATAGCTCGTTTATAAAGTGTTATATAAGACCTGTTGCCGGGTTACTGGTTGGATGGAATTCTTCTTCAAAAAAATTGGGAAACTATTCGTATAAAACAGGTTCAAGTATGGGAGCTGTTTTCGAATACCGGCTGGACAAAACGCTGTCGCTTCAATCCGGAATTCTCTTCGAACGAAAAGGATACACCCTTTCAGACAGTAGCCTTTATTACCACCGCGTTGCAACAGACTTCCGGTATGCCGAGAAAAAAGTTAACACAAAAACCGAACTCGATTATGTAACTATTCCATTGAACCTCAAATTCTCTTTTGGCGATCCATTCTCATTCTATTTCAATTTTGGCCTCTATACCGGATTCAAAGTAAACGCCTTGTGTCACGGAACTGCAATTGAGTCTTCGTCGAGCTCTTACGGCTATTCTTTGCGGAGAATAAACATCAACGATGCAGTTGAAGGATACTACCACGATGTGGATTTTGGTTATCAAACTGGAATGGGATTTCAATTCCCGTTCAGAAAGAATATGAAATTTGATCTGGGAATCGTTTACTCAGGTAGCTTTTCTCCAATCATCAATAAGAACGACGAAAATTCGGGCGGGTACTCCATCGACGACGTTTCTATAAAAAATGGAAGTGTTACCCTTCAGTTTGGATTACAAATACCTATAAGCCGCTAACGTTCTAAATTCCATCAAAATGAGACAAACAACCAACATATTCAGGAATAGCAAATTACTGCAAATTCAAGTCTTCGTCGTTTTGCTTTCAACGATCATCTCATGCAATTTTAACGACCCTTCTGTGGAAACACTGGCAAGCTATAACTTTAGTTATTTTAACAACAACCAAATTTCGGTTGGCGGCGAATACTTAAAAGACAGCATTTTTGTTCAGGTATATAGCAATGCTACACCCAACGATGTAGGCGGATTTACTATTGAATTCAAGGTAACAAAAGGTGGCGGAACGGTTGATCAGCAGATTGTTAAAACAAATAAAAGCGGCAAAGCAGCAACCCGCTGGAAATTAGGAACCGATTCGTTTACCCAAATGGTGTCTGCACGGGTTACTGATCCCAATGGAAATGTGTTTCCTGAATCCCAAATAACCGCACATGGAATGATTTACAACGCTTGGAACGAAATAGATTATTCACCGCTTAACCAGCTCTCCGATTTAGCTTCGGATACCATAAATAACCAAAGTTGGATGATTTCGGTAAGCAAAGTGTACAAACGAGGATCTAATTTTCTGGATTGGCAGCCAATTAATGAACCAAAACTAAATGGAGCCCGAGAAATTGAAATAGATAAAAACGGAGTTGTGTACATTGGAACCTGGTATGGCGAATTATATAAAAGTACTGATCATGGACTTTCCTGGATAAAATGCACTAATCCAATCCCTGATCGACCCTACTACTTTTATTTCTGGATAACCAACGATGGCGATTTATGGGCAACACAAAACAAACGTGGCTTGTGGCATTCCAAAGATGGAGGAACGACTTGGTTAAATCCGGTAAACGTTTCAGGAAAAAACTATTATATGACTGGTGCCTTCCGGTTAAAAAACGGATGGCTTTTATCCTTGGGCGATCCTACTGGCCAAAAACAATTTGTAATGAAATCAGAGGATGATGGGAAAACATGGACTCCCCTTACTACTCCGAATTATCCATATAGCCTTTTTGTTACTGAAAATGATGAAATAATCGTTTTCACACAAAGTAATGCAGGAATTTACAAATCAACTGACTTAGGCAAGTCTTACAAAATGGTATTCTCGGGTTCGGTATCTTTCAATACCGGTTCGATGCAAAGTTACGTTCATCAATTTGGAGCTTTTTATTACATGGCCATCCCAGGATTTGGTGTATTGAAAACACTAAATTTTGAAACATTTGAAACATTCTTTAGTGAACCGAATATTAATGGCCTTTACATCGACCATACTGGAAGTGTTGTCGCAATGGGGTGGCTTAACAAGTTGAACAGATCATTTTTTTATGGTATAAAATAAAACCTATCCGTGAAATAGCAGTGTAAGCAATAAATACCTGCAAATCATTCCGGCGAAACTAAAAAATAAAGCCTCTTTAACCCGGTATTTCAGCATTCCGGCAGCAAGCGAAATCACCGGTGAGGAAAGCGGAAGCAAGTTCGACAGAAAAAGGGTCCAATTGCCGTATTTACGGATTTCAGCCTCAGCCCGTTCATAGCGCCGGCGACCAATCAGCCGGTCAATAATTCCGGTACTAAAAAAATAACCAACCAGGTAATCAACGGTCTGCGCAGCCATGGCCGTAGTAACGGCTACTAAATTAAGAGTTAACGGATCGTATCCGGTTCGCAGGTACAGAATGAAAGCTAACTCCATGGGCATGAACAGGAAAAAGAACAAATAGCCCGAAAAATTCACAAAAGCAAAGGAAAACATTCCGTTTTCGTTGTATTCGTAGATGTCTTTCCCAATAGTTAGTGAAGCAATCACTGTCATGAGGATGAGCAGAAAAACGATGACAATCAACCGCCTGTAATCAATCCGTCGTCTTTTCATTTTCGTTGTGCTTGAATTGCTTTTCTCAAATTTAGGCAATCCTTTCAAATAATGGGTAGTAAAACCACATAAGTTAAAACTTCTTTCTTCGCAAAAATATAGCGGGAACAAACGTACTCACAGTTCTATTCGGCAAAAAGTGAAGCGCCAGTTGGTTCTGTGGCCCAATAAAATCCTACATTTGTGTAGTAAAAATAATGCATATGAAACGAGCATGTAAAATACTTACACCTAAGCATATGAGAATATCGACATGCGAGTTCCATACGACAATTAAAAAAACAAATTATTTACGTATGAAATTTACCGGATTCGTTCTTGGACTGGCACTGTTCCTGGTGGCCTGCCAACCAAAAAAAAGTGAATATGTAAAAATATCAGGGTTTGCACAGGGCACTACCTATAGCATCACCTACGAAAATTCGGAAAACGAAGATTATTCCAACGCCATCGATTCGATCCTGAAGGCTTTTGATCGTTCACTTTCTATTTACGATTCGACCTCTGTTATTTCGAGGATAAACAATAACGACCCAACGGTTGAGGCCGACGAATGGTTTGTGAATGTTTTCAACAAATCGGCCGAAGTTTATACCGTATCCGGCGGGGCATTCGACATTACCGTTGGTCCGGTGGTGAAAGCCTGGGGATTTGCCAACGGCCCGGTAGCCAAACACGACTCGGCCCATATCGACAGCCTACTACAGCTTGTTGGGATGGAAAAAGTGAAACTGGAAGGACAAAAGGTCATCAAACGTTTTCCTGAAGTAAAAATTGATGTTAATGCCATTGCTCAAGGCTATTCGGTAGATGTAGTCTGCGATTTCTTTGAGAGTAAAGGCATAAAAAATTACCTGGTTGAGATTGGTGGCGAACTACGCGGAAAAGGGACCAATGCCAAAGACCGGCTTTGGCACATTGGCATCGACAAACCTTCGGATGGAAACATGGATCCGGGTAAAGAATTGCAGGCAATCATCGAAATCGACAATAAATCGCTGGCTACCTCCGGAAACTACCGGAAATTTTTCGTTGAAGACGGAGTAAAATATGCGCACACCATCGACCCCAAAACCGGATTTCCGGCGCGAAATACGCTTTTGAGCGCTACCGTTGTTTGCGATGATTGTATGACCGCCGATGCTTATGCCACCGCATTTATGGTGCTTGGTGTTGACAAAAGCAAAGAACTGCTAAAAAAACTTCCGGGCATTGAAGTCTATTTTGTTTACAGCAATCAGCAAGGCGAATACGAGATTTTTTTCTCTGAGGGGATGAAGAAAATGATTTTCGAAGAAAAATAAGCTGCTGACTACAAGCTACTTTTCATTAAATCGGGGCGATTGGTGGTAATGCCGGTCACCCCGATTTTTACGAGGCGCCTGGCTTCTTCCGGATCGTCAATAGTCCACGAAAGAACCTCAAGCCCAAGTGCTTTGGCCTGTTCAACCGTTTTCTCGTCAACAATTTTATAATTCAGGTTTATCCCGTCTAATCCTTTTTTCGCAGCTTCTTCCATTTTTTCCTGAACAGCAGTAGCCGAACTGCTTAGCCAGTAACAGGCATTTTCAGGAAACAATTGTTTGGTGGCTACTATAGTCTCCCATCCGAAAGCAATAAAAATTAACTGCTCTTTTTTGCCCGACCGATCGGCCACTTGTTGCAGTGCAGGCAAAACCTCCACACCACATTTAATTTCGACAACCATCTTTTTACCTTCCGGAACCGTTGCAATCATCTCTTCCAGGAATGGTATTTTTTCGCCTTTGAACTGCTCACCTTTCCATAAACCGGCATCCAGGGTTCTGAGCACTTCGGCGCTTGTTTCGGCCACTTTATAGTCCTGACCAGTGGTGCGTTTCGTATTGCTGTCGTGAATAACCACAACCCGGTTATCTTTCGAAAGATATATATCCAGTTCAACGGCATCGGCATTTTGTTGCCAGGCCAGTCTAGCGGCAGCCTCTGTGTTTTCGGGAGCGGCAAAGGAAGAGCCCCGGTGGGCGATAACAGAAGGTTGTGCATGAGCAGTTAAATTGCCCAGAAAAAGCAGTACAATTACAACATATGGTTTCATTCGTATAAATTTTCGTTTTTGATTCCTACAATTTGGCATTAACTTCAGATTTTCAATTCAATTCTCAACCTCATGGAATAGCCATTTAAACATTTTTGGTTGGCATGTGCTTTAGCTCTTATGGCTATTTCATGGCTAAACTTTTAATTTGGGGTTAAAAATACAAAACACACCCATTTTCTGACGCCATTCGGAATAATGTTTGATTAAAATCCGGATTCGGGAATGGTCTTTATTCGTGCAAAAAACGCTTGATGTCTTTCATTTCGCCAGCTAAAACCAGCGTATCGTTTTCTTTAAATTCTATTTCGTTTTTATCTTCGTTTTCAGCAGCCAAAGCCGATGAATAAACAATCCGGAAATTTCGTTTCAGGGCTACAATTTTAAGATGGGTTTCTTTTCGAAAGAGCGCTGGTGAGAATTTCTGTCCGATCAATGAAACCGGCATAACCATATCTAAAATTTTAAAAGAATCGGTGATTGCAAACAAGTTTTGGATTCCTTTTAGCGGAAGTTTCTGTGCAAAAATTTTGGCTGATTCGTATTCCGGATTAATGGTTTCGGTGATACCAATGGCATTAAGAACGGTAAAATGGATCGATGAACTCTCGCGGCAAATAACCCGCGATACGCCAAACTTTTTAAGGAGTGCAGCTATTTGTACCGAAATCCCGAAATCGCTTCCAATACTCACAACAAAAGCATCGGCTTCTTTAAGCGGCAAAATTCGCAGGGCATGTGGATCAGTAGCATCCAGGCAAATGGTATTGGCAACCGAGTCTTTAAAATATTCAACCTTACCCAGGTCGTTATCTACGCCAAGTACATCATGTCCTAATGAAGTTAGATTTTTTGCCAGCGAGGCGCCAAAATTTCCTAGTCCGATTACAACAATATTCATGTGATATTTTTTAGTTCTTGTTCATTCATTAAGCATTTGCAAGCGATAAACTACGAGACAAAAGGCTAAGTTATAATTAAATTCTCCTTCGGATAGCGGTACAACGAAGCACTTCCGTAAGCTTTTGCCATCGATAAAAGCAAGGTGATGCTTCCCATCCGACCAATATACATCAGCACTACGAGGATATATTTTGACGGGGCAGAAAGGCCGGGCGTTAAATCAAGCGATAAACCAACAGTACCATAAGCCGAAAAACATTCAAAAATAATCCGAAGCATTCCAAATTTTCCGTCAAAAATAAAAATTCCAAAAGCTCCTATAATAATGGTAAATATAGAAAGCGTAATGATGGCAAACGCCTTATTTACTGAATATTCGTGTATTTCATACCGGTGTACTTCGATGTGATTTTTGCCTTTTATGATACGAATACTATTTAAAATGGCCAGCGCAAAAGTGCTGGTTTTTATACCACCTCCGGTTGAAACCGGAGAAGCCCCAATCCACATCAGGAACGTAATAATCAGGATAGATGGCATCGACAAGGCTGACATGCTAAAGTTATTGAATCCGGCCGTGCGAGGCGTAACACTCTGAAAATACGACATCGCCAGCTTACCTTTTAAATCCATTCCCTGTTGGGTATGATCGGCTTCAAAGAAAAAGAAAGCTAAAGTGCCAAAAACCAATAGCAAAAAGGTGGAAAACATCACAATCTTCGAGTTCAAAGTAATCATATTTACGCGGTGCACATACGACTTGCGGGTTCGAAAATACTCCACCAGCCAGATGACCTGACTTCTGCAATACTGATACAGATTCAACAAAATCGGAAATCCAATACCGCCTAAAATAATCAGGTTGGCTATCCAGATGTGGACATTGTAATTGTGCCGGATGCGAATATCGTATAAATTGTCAGTCAAAGTAGAAAAGCCGGCGTTACAGAATGCTGAAACAGCATGGAATATGGCAAACTTGATATTATCACTTTCGGAGCCGAGTGCATTTTTTTCTAGTGACATGTAGATAAAAGCAGCGCCAATCGCCTCAATCAGCAAAGTAATCAACACCACCTTCATCAACGATTTTATAATCGAATCGAAACTATCTTCACTCAGGTAATCGCGCAACATGGACTGTTCGCGTATCGATGATTTTTCCTTGAAGAAAATACCAAAAAAACTGGTAATGGTCATTACTCCAATTCCGCCAATCTGTATGAGCGCCAGGATAATAAATTTACCCAAAAAAGTGTAGCGGGTAGCGGTGTCAACCACAGCCAAACCGGTAACGCAAACTGCGCTGGTTGAAGTAAACAAGGCATCAGTGAAACTAATGGGAACGGTAGTTGACATGGGCATCAGCAGCAGCATGGCGCCTGCAAAAATGATAAAGGCAAAACTCGACATGAACAACTGCGCCGGGTTTAACACTTTAATCAGCATATTGATTTCCATTCTCGATAATTCGAGAAAAAACAATACAAAAGCCAGCATCTGGATAGCAGCAGTTTGATACAAATAGTATTCAAATGTTTCGCCGTAGCTGACCACAAAAATCGGGAAAAAGAAAAGGACAAGAAAAATACCGATAATAAGCTGGGTAATAAACACTTTTTTATTTCCGGTACTTCCTTTAAAAAAAATGGATCGAACCAGGTATAAAACACCAATAACCAGGTAACTAATCCTGAAATACAAGTTATGAATCTGAAATTGGGTGGCCTTTTCAGTGCCGGGAAACCCAATGTCTTGAATCGCCAAAAGAAATAAACCAAATGTAAACAGAAGCAAAACCCAGTTGATGGCACTTTTCAGGTTGAGTAATTTTCTGTTCCAGTTAAATTTTTGAACAAACAGTTTAGTTAGAATCATACTTTAAGGAAAAACGAAGCAAAATTAGTCCAGTTTTACCAAACATAGAACTTAACCCATCTTTTATTTTCAAAAGTCACGCATATTAAATCAATGTAAACATTTACCCTTGCAAATTAAACCAAACCCACACCATCTAGTCTCATACTAAATTGAAAATCAGCTAAACTAAGCCAACCGTCTTTTATAAGTTCCAGCTTTGTAAAGTATTAAATATTGTACTATTTTTGCGCCAATTCAAATTCAAAAATTAATCATCTGCCTGTAAAATCAGATATTATCCTCCAATAATGTTTACACATATATCCCGTTTTATCCTCAAACACAGAACTTTCCTGATTGTTGTACTCCTTCTGCTGACAATCTTCATGGGTTATAAAGGCAAAAATGCAGCCCTTTCGTACGAAAATGCCTCGCTGTTGCCCGAAAAAGACAGCACCAGAATGGAATACCTCGAATTTAAGAAACTTTTTGGTGAAGATGGGAATGTAATCGTAATCGGGGCAATAAATCCCGATTTATTTACGCTCGACCAGTTTAACGCATGGAACAACCTGGGCAATCAGATTAAAGAAATTGATGGCGTGCTGGAAGTGGTTAGCCTGACCAGGGCCATCAATCTGGTGAAAAATGAAGAAACCCATCAATTCAACATCCTGCCAGTCGTTTCTCAAAATCCGACCACCCAGGCAGAGGTTGACAGCCTCAAAAACACCATACTTAGCCTGAAAATGTACGAGGGAATGCTCTACAATCCCCAAACAAAGGCCACGCTGATGACCATTACCCTCGACAAGAAAAAAATAAACGACATTAGCCGGATCACACTGATTGACAACATTGTAAAAACTGTGGAAGCTTACCGTGCTCAGGCAAAAGTCGAGATACACTACTCCGGGATGCCATACATCCGCACGGTTACCATGCAAAAGGTGAAACACGAATTGTTCCTGTTCATCATTATCAGCATTGCGGTGGCGGCCTTCATCATGCTTTTGTTTTTCAGATCGTTACGCGTAGTGGCCAGTTCTTTGTTGATTGTGGGCATCAGTATCATCTGGGTGGTGGGTACACTCGTGCTTTTTAACTACAAAATCACCATTTTAACCGGGGTTATTCCGTCGCTCATTGTAATTATTGTGATCGAAAACTGTATTTACATCCTGAACAAATACCATTGGGAATACCGTAGCCACGGCAATAAAATGAGGGCCTTATCGCAAGTTATCCATCGCATCGGGTTTGCATCGCTCATGACCAATGCCGCTACAGCACTCGGGTTCGCAGCTTTTATCCTGGTTCCGAACCAGATGTTGCGCGAATTTGGTATTGTTACATCCATCAACATCATGGTGTTGTATGTGTTGACCATCGTGCTGCTTCCTATTATTCTCAGTCTGCTGGCGCCGCCATCTCCCAAACACATCAAGCACCTCGACAACAATTTCTTTGGAGCCGTTTTAGATAAAGTGATTTACCTGATCAGCAACCGCAGAAACTTAATTTACGGAATTGCCGGAGGGCTCGTCGTTATTGGATTTGTTGGCCTGAGCATGATGAAAACTTCAGGGAAAGTGGTGGATGATTTCAGGAGTGACGACCCAACTTACCTCGACCTGAAGTTCTTCGAATCCAATTTCGGAGGTGTAATGCCGTTCGAAATTTCTGTCGATACCAAAAAACCCAATGGAGTATTAACCTATTCAACCATTCAGAAAATAAGCCAGTTACAGGACTCCATAGGGAAACATCCTGAATTTTCGAAACCACTGTCGTTAATCGAAGTTTTCAAATTTGCGCGGCAAGCTTATTACAATGGCGATTCAAGCAAATACTCGTTACCCAGTTCGATGGAAAAAAACTTCATTTTCAGTTATATTCCACAGAATGTTCAGGGAAACGGAAGTGGTTTACTGAATTCGTTCCTGGATAGTACCAAACAAACAACCCGAATTAGTTTCCAGATGGCCGACGTAGGAACCAACCATATGGATTCGCTGATGGCCGATATTTTACCCCAGGTTGACAGTATTTTTGACCCGGCAAAATATACAGTAAAAGTGACCGGAAACAGCGTGGTTTATGCCAAAGGAACCAATTTCCTGATCAAAAATTTATTCGAATCGGTACTGATTGCCATTGTCCTGATTTCAATCCTGATGGCTTTCTTATTTACCTCTTTCCGAATGATACTGGTTTCGATGGTTCCAAACATTATTCCGTTGCTGATTACCGCAGCCATCATGGGTTTTGCCGGTATCCCAATTAAACCGTCCACCATTATTGTATTCAGTATTGCGCTCGGAATTTCGGTCGATAATGCCATTCAGTACCTTTCACGCTACCGGCACGAGCTGAAAGTAAACAATGGAGCAATTAAAATATCAGCCTTAAATGCCCTGCACGAAGCCGGGTTCAGCATGATTTATACCAGTATCGTATTGGTTTTGGGATTCAGCGTTTTCATCGTTTCCGAGTTTGGTGGTACACAGGCCCTTGGAATCCTTATCTCAACCACATTGCTGATTGCCATGTTCTTTAATGTGATGGTTCTGCCGTCGCTGTTGCTTACGCTCGATAAACGACTGGTAAGCAAAGCATTTACAGAACCAATCATCGAAATTTACGAAGAAAACGAAGAGGAAGACAAAGAACTGGCTGAAGAATTTCCGGAAGAAGAAAATAAAAAATAAAAAATCAATGCCCCCTGAATTAGGTGGCCCAAAACAATGCTGTCATTCGTTTACTATTCGGATTATTGTATTTTTACATCCATGAAATCTACAAACTATCCGACATGAAAACCAATTTCCAGAGCCTGTTTCTGTTTATTTTTCTTTTCTGCTTTGTTGGCACGATTCAGGCACAAACCTTTACCCTGAAACAAACCCGTGAAAACGGCGTGTATAAAAGCGGCGAAAAAATCAGGGTTACGCTTGTACCCGATACGGAATCAGCTGATTCTGTTTTTATTAAAGTCTTTAAAAATAACAACCAACTTCTGTTCGAAAAATCGGTTCTTCCTGCTGGCAATCCAATGATTGTTTTTGAAGCTGCGTTTAAAGAACCTTGTTCGGTTATGCTGGAAGCCAAACAGAAAGAGAAAAAACAGCTCCTTGGACTGATTGTTTCTCCTAAAAAATTATTGCCCGGCACCGAATGCCCGAAAGACCTTGCAGCCTATTGGGATCAGGAAAAACAAACCCTGAACTCGCTCCTGATGGAGGTGAAAACAAAAAAAATAGAAATTAATGAACCCGGTTACGAATGCCGGGATATTGAAATTAACTGCACCGGCCCTAAACCGGCACGCGGTTATTTTGTCAAACCAATCCATGCCGGAGTGAGGTCGCTTCCTATTGTATTGCTTGTTCATGCCGCCGGTGTGAAAGGGTCGTGGTGCCGTTCGGAAGTTGCCAATGCGTTGAACTATGCAAAAAAAGGGAATGGCGCACTTTGTTTCGACCTGAATGCACATGGAATGCTAAATGGGCAACCCGACGAATACTACAACAACCTGGAGGCCGGAGAACTGAAGGACTATTACGTCAGCGGTTTGGAAAACAGGGAGGACCTTTACTTCAGGGGAATGTACTTACGACTGATGCGTACAATTGAATTCCTTACCCGCAAGCCGGAGTGGGATAAAAAACGCATTATTGTAATTGGTGAAAGTCAGGGTGGCGGACAAGCTCTGGCCGCAGCCGGACTCGACCCGCGCGTTTCGGCGGTAGTGGCAACCGTTCCGGCCATGTGCGATTGGGGTGGAACCTTGGTTAATCGTAAAGGTGGCTGGCCTCAACCCTTCGAACGCCCGTTGAATCAGGAAAAAATGAAGCAGACACTACCCTATTTCGATACGGCCCATCTCCTGAAAAACTCCAAAGCAATCCTTGTCGTCGAAATTGGCTTGGTTGATCAGACTTGCCCTTCCACGTCGATTTACGCTGCGATCAATCAGGCAAAAGGCAAAAAAATTATTTATCCGGTTCCTTACCGCGAACACACTTGGCCCAACGCCGAACAGCGCAAAAACTGGGACTCCATGGTTTTCAATCCTAAAAATGAGTTTGTTGATAATTACCTGAAATAAGCACTTGGCAAAAGTAAAAACACCTCCATGCAAGATTCAATTTCATTCGGACTGCTTTGTTTTACCTCATTTTTCACGCTGATTAATCCGCTGGGAACCATGCCCATTTTTATGACCATGACTTCGGAATTGGATGTGAAACACCGAAATGCCACGGCTAAAAAAGCATCGATTGTCGGATTTATTACCATTGTAATTTTCGCTCTTTCGGGGCAATTGCTGTTTAATTTCTTCGGAATATCGGTGAATAGTTTCCGCGTTGTTGGCGGCGTTATCTTTTTCATCATGGGTATGGACATGCTTCAGGCGAGATTGGGGCAGGTAAAAATTAAAGAATCGGAAGTAAAAAGTTATGTTAGCGACATTTCCATCACCCCACTGGCCATTCCGATGATTTGCGGCCCCGGCGCCATCACCAACGCCATTGTTCTGATGGAAGATGCCACCACCCTTGAACTCAAAATGGTACTTTTTGCATCAATCAGCCTGGTCATGCTGATCACCTACCTGATTTTATACAGCTCATCGAGCATCATCAAATACCTGGGACAAACGGGCAATAACGTAATGATGCGGCTGATGGGGCTAATCGTGATGGTGATTGCCGTAGAATTCTTTTTCAGCGGGCTTAAACCCATCATTCTCGATATGGTCAAATAGCCAATAAACAAACGAACCACACCAATTTGCAACAAACTTTTCTGAAATAACATCACTCCATTATGTCGAAATTTTACCTCCTGATCCTGTGCCTGTTTTGCTCCTTACTTACTTTTTCGCAGCCATTAACTGTTGCTGAAAGTTCCAATTTCGAATCCACTTCCAACGAAAAGGATGTGAATGAATTTATCCGTCAATTAAGCAAAAAGTCGGGCAATATTAAAGTTGAAACGATTGCAACCTCAACCGAAGGGCGGCCAATCCAACTGATGGTTATTGCCGATCCGATGATTAAGTCACCCGAAAAACTGGCTACCGATCCGCGTGTGGTTTTATATATACAGGCGAATATCCATGCCGGTGAGGTGGAAGGCAAAGAAGCTTCTTTGATGTTTGCCCGCGATTTGATTTCAGGAATGAAAAAGGAGGTTTTGAAAAATGTGATCGTCCTGATTTGTCCCAATTTTAATCCCGACGGAAATGAAGCCATCAGTGTTAAAAACCGGACACATCAGAATGGTCCGAAAAACGGTGTGGGGCTGCGGCATAACGGGCAAATGCTCGATATAAATCGCGATGCCCTCAAGCTGGAAACGCCCGAAATGAATGGGTTGATGAAAAATGTACTTCTGAAATGGGACCCGCAGATTACCCTTGATTGCCACACCACCAATGGCTCGTACCACGAAGAACCGGTAACTTTTACCTGGATGATGAACCCAGCGGGCGAACGATCGCTTATGGATTATATGGAAAAGCAGATGATGCCTGCGGTTGCCACCACTTTACGCAACGAGTACAAGGTTGAGAACTGCTTTTACGGCGAATTCGTGGATATGAAAATGCCCGAAAAAGGCTGGGAAGAATATGCCTCGGAACCCAGATACCTAACCAATTACATTGGAGTTCGCAACCGATTGGCCATTTTGAATGAAAATTACGTTTATGCCGATTATAAATCGCGTGTTTTAGGCTGTTATGGTCTGTTACATGCCGTTGCCGACTATGCCGCCCAACACGCCACCGAGGTCAGAGAATTGATCCAAAAGGCTGATCAGAAAACAATTGCCCGGGGATTGAATCCGGCGACAACCGACTCATTTCCTATCCAATACATTGGAAAACCCATTCAGGAAAAAGTAACGATTAAAACGTTTGAAGTTGATGTAATTACTGACCCGGAAGGACGCGAAACCTATAAAAAAACGGACAGAAAGAAAACCGTTCAGGTGCCGTATATTGCCCGTTACGAAGCAATCCGGAGTGTGAAATTCCCGTTTGCCTACCTTTACGCCATCTCCGATCCGCTGGCCGTTAACCTGCTTCGGAAACATGGCATCCGGGTAAGTCAGCTCAGCAAAGCCCAATCGTTTGAGGTGGAAACGTTTAAATTGACTGAACTCAAAGCAACGACAAGGCTCAATCAGGGACATTTTAACCAAACAGCTTCCGGAATCTGGACCAACGAGCATGTGGAATTTAAAGCCGGAACATTTGTTGTGCGCACGGCTCAGCCCCTGGCCAATATTGCAGCTTACCTGCTCGAACCACAAAGTAACGATGGTCTGGTGACCTGGAATTTTCTGGATCGCTACCTTTTACCACAATGGGGCCGTGGATTTAATGCATATCCGGTTTATAAAATTATTGAGCCGGTAAAGATTGAAGATACTGTATTACCTTTGTTGTAAAATTAGTTTATTCTGAAATGGAACTTATCGTACTTGGATTTCTGATTTTACTGAATGGCTTTTTTGCCTTGTCGGAAGCAGCTTTGATTTCCAGCAAGCGGGCACGACTCGAACAGTTTAAAGTAAAAGGCATGAGTGGGGCAAAAGTTGCCCTGAAATTGCTCGACAATTCGGAAGTATTCTTATCGGCCATTCAGGTAGGCATCACATTAATAGGCATTGTTACAGGCGTTTACGGCGGAGTAAACATTGCCGACGACCTCACTCCTTTCTTCACACAATTCGAATTTACCAGCGAGTTTGCCCACGAAATTGCCCTCTCGCTCACCGTTTTGGCAATCACCTACATTTCAATTGTGATCGGCGAACTGGTGCCCAAAACCATCGCGTTAAGCAATCCCGAAAAAATTGCGGTTATCGTTGCCCCAACGATATTTTATTTCAGCAAAGTTTTTTACCCGTTTGTCCGTTTGCTGGCCCTTTCAACCAATATGATTAACAAACTGATTGGCATAAAACAATCGGAAGGACAGGTTACTGAACAGGAATTACGGCACATGCTGAAATTTGCTTCGAACGAAGGAGTGATTGAGGAAGAGCAAAACCGGATGCACGAAAAGGTATTTTACTTTTCGGATAAAAAAGCCAAGCACATTATGACTCACCGGAAAGATGTGGAATGGCTGGACACGGAACAAACCAAAGAAGAATTTCACAACGAGATACTGAGTCTCAAGCACAGTAAAATTATTGTCGGACGCAACAGTATCGACGAATTTTTAGGTGTACTGAAAGTAAAAGAATACCTCATCAACTTTTACTCGCCAACTCCTGCCCCACTGAATTCGCTGCTCACCGAACCGATTGTTATTCCGGAAAATGCCGACGCGCAGAAAGTGCTCGACCTGTTTCGCGAAAAACAAAATTACATGGCTGTGGTGGTGGACGAATACGGTAGTTTCGAGGGAATCATAACCCTGCACGATATTATCGAAAACATCATCGGGAACGTGCCGGAAGAAGGCGGAAATCCGGAACCGGAAGTGTTCGTGCGCGATGATCAGTCTGTTTTGGTGAGCGGCGATGCCCCCATTGAAACGCTGGTCGATTTGATTGAAGATTTTTATATCGATTTCGACGAGATTGACTACTCAACCGTTGCCGGATACGTTTTTAACCAGATCAATAAAATTCCGGAATTGGGCGACAAAGTTGTTTTATCCGACTGTACCATCGAAGTAGTTGACATCGACAACAACAAGATCGACAAGGTGTTAATTACGAAGAAGAAATAAAAAGCGCAATGCAAATCGTTTTTTGTTAGGATAACAAAAGGTGCCGCGCACCAAAATACATTTCAACATTGGCAAACACATTTACACAGAGCTATTTTCATCTTGTATTTGCTGTAAAAAACAGAGATGCGCTAGTTAAAAAAAACTGGAAAAATCAACTGGAAATGTATATTACCGGAATAATTAAGAATCACAAGCACAAATTATTGGCAATTTATTCGATGCCAGATCACATTCATATATTTATTGGGTATAACATCAATCATCTTATTCCTAATCTGGTAGAAGAAATAAAGACATCAAGCAATGAATGGATCAAAAAGCAAAGTCTATCTAAATTCAAATTTGAATGGCAAAAAGGTTATGGCGCATTTACTTATTCTCACTCGCAGATTGATATTGTTGTAAACTACGTGAGAAATCAAGAGAAACATCATCAGAAAAAAACATTCAGGGAAGAATATTTGGAAATACTCAGAAAAAATGAAGTAGAGTTTAAAAACGAATATGTCTTCGATTTTTTTGATGATGTTAATAATTGGGAATAGTTATTTCGGTGCGCGGCACCTAAAGATTCATATGTAACAAGTTTTCTACAAATATTTTAGTGCTCTGCACCATTTGAAAAGGAAAATTGAACAGTAAGATAACAAAAGGTGCAGCGCACCACTAATATTTGTAGATATTGAAGTGAAGATTCGATATAAGGTGCAGCGCACCGAAATATTTTTCTGATAAACAAACAAGCCTCGCCGAAATGATCAGCGAGGCTTGTTGCATTTTGGATAGTCGTCCTAAAAAACCCCGTTATTTCTTCAATTGAAGTGTTTTTTGTTCTTCCACCTGCGCATCAATCACGGCAATGGTAACCATGTTCAGGATATCACGCACCGAACTTTCCACATTCAGGATATGAATGGGTTTATTCAATCCCATCTGGATGGGCCCAATCGTTTCGCTCATCCCGATTTCGAGCATCAGTTTGTAAGCAATACTTGCCGAGCTGAGGTTTGGAAAAATCAGGGTATTCACATTCATCCCGTCGATTTTCGAGAACGGGAATTTATCGTGACGTAAATCGCGGTCGAGCGCAAAATTCACTTGCATCTCGCCATCAATCAGCATTTCCGGATTATTCCTGTGCAAATAATCAACCGCTTCGTGCACCATCGCCGGGCTTCCTGAAGCACGTTCGCCAAAGTTTGAATACGAAAGCATAGCCATTACCGGTTCGGTATTAAACAACTGCACCGAATCGTGAGCCAGCTTGGCAATATCAATGAGCGTTTCTTTTGATGGGTGATTGTTCACCATCGTGTCGGCAAAAAAGAACGTACCGAGTTTGGTGGTCACGATGTTTAATCCGGCAATGTGGTTGAGCCCTTCGCGCATGCCCACAATCTCGATAGCCGGAATAATGGCATCGTTGTATTTGGTGTAAACTCCGGTAATAAACGCATCGGCATCACCAGCTTCAACCATCATCATCCCGAAATAGTTGCGGTCGAACATTTTTTCGTAAGCTTCACTATACGTCATGCCTTCACGCTGACGTTTGGCAGTCAGCAATTTGGCATATTTCTGGCGCTTGGCATCTTCGCGGTCGTGGCGCAGGTTGACGATTTCAACACCATCCAATTCTATTGTATTTTCAGCAATAATTTTTTCAATCCGCTCTTCATTTCCCAGAAGAATCGGAACGCAGATCCCTTCGGAACGAGCTATCTGGGCTGCTTTCAGCATGTTAATGTGGTTGGCTTCAGCAAAAACCACGCGTTTCGGATTTTCTTTGGCTTTTTCTGTCAATCCGCGGATTAGCTTATTGTCCAGGCCCATTCGCTGGCGCAGCTCATCAGCATATTTGTCCCAATCGGTAATTGGTTTGCGGGCAATGCCACTTTCCATGGCAGCTTTGGCCACAGCAGGGGCAACGGTAACCAGCAGTCGCGGGTCGAGTGGTTTGGGGATAATGTATTGGCGCCCAAAACTTAGGTGCGAAGTATTGTAGGCGGCAGTTACCACTTCAGGAACAGGCTTTTTTGCGAGCTCTGCAATGGCGCGTACTGCAGCAACCTTCATTTCTTCGTTAATTCCAGTTGACCGTACATCAAGCGCTCCACGAAAAATATATGGGAACCCCAATACATTGTTCACCTGGTTGGGATGGTCACTTCGTCCGGTTGCAAAAATTAGGTCGGGACGCGAAGCAACGGCATCGGCATACGAAATTTCAGGATTTGGATTGGCCAGCGCAAATACAATCGGGTTATCGGCCATGCTGCGAACCATATCCTGGGTAAGAATATCAGCAACCGAAAGACCAAGGAAAACATCGGCACCAGCCAACGCCTCTTCTAACGTATTGCATGGAAGCTCGGTAGCAAATGGCTTTTTCCGGCTGTTCAGGTCGGTACGGCGAACCGAAATAACGCCTTTACTGTCAACCATCACTAATTTTTTGGGATCGGCACCCAGACGGATGTACAACAACGAGCAAGCCGATGCGGAAGCACCTGCGCCATTTACAACAATCCGGACATCTCCTATTTTCTTTCCAACCAATTCCAGTGCATTCAATAGGCCAGCCCCCGATATTATAGCCGTACCATGCTGATCGTCGTGCATAATCGGAATATCCAGCGCCTCTTTCAGCTTTTCTTCAATTTCAAAACATTCGGGAGCTTTGATGTCTTCGAGGTTAATCCCGCCAAATGTGCACGAAATGGCTTTTACCACCTCAATAAATTTCGCCGGATCTTTTTCATCGACTTCAATATCGAACACGTCGATATCGGCAAAAATCTTGAATAACAAACCCTTCCCTTCCATTACCGGTTTTCCGGCCAGGGCGCCAATATCACCCAAGCCCAAAACTGCTGTTCCGTTCGAAATTACAGCAACCAAATTTCCTTTGGCGGTATAATCGTAGGCTAATTGCTGATCTTTTTCGATTTCGAGACAAGGTATGGCCACTCCGGGCGAATAGGCCAGCGACAAATCGCGCTGAGTACTGTATGGTTTGGTGGGAACTACCTGGATTTTTCCGGGCCGCCCATCTTTGTGGTAATTTAATGCTTCCTGATTTTTTGAATTTTCCATCTCCGTAAAATGTATTTGTTTGTACTTTCCTTCTCTTCAGTTTATAGCCTTATAATCTTTGGAATTCAGGTTACCAAAAGTACCCCGAATTTGCACGAATTAGCCTCATCGAATCCAAAACCTCAGAAAAAGATAACATTTATCATGTTTTTACGGGAAAGTACAGGTAAAAATGAATAAGTAAACCTCTTATTTTAGGCTTTTTTAATCACCCAAATAAGAGGTTTTGTATGACAAACCTGACTGCAAACAGTCCAATCATTCTCCTTCCAACACTCCAATTAATAGCCCCAGTTTTTCATGATCTCAAAGTTTTCTTTCATACATGCCAACTGTGCTTTGCCCTGATAAGATTCCTGTTCGATGATATAAACCTGAGTTCCGCCTGTTTTACGGCAAATATCCAAAACGTCCTTTACCGGAATGATGCCCTTACCCAAAATGGCACTTTCATACTTTTCGGCAGTATCCACAGCAACTTCGTCTTTCACATGTATCATCTCGAATTTTCCGGGATACTGGCCAATCACATCAAGCGCTTTTGCTCCGCCAATGTACATGTTGCCAATATCGAGCTGCATCACTACTTTATTGACATCCAGTTTTTGCATCATGATGTCGAACAGTTTCATCCCGTTTAGCTGCTCGGTGAATTCGGCCCAATGGTTGTGGTAACCAAATTTCATTCCCGACTTTTGGCAAAGTTCTCCGCTGAGATTGAAAACATCGAGGTAACGAACCAGATCGTCGTATGTCTTGCGCATACTTTCGTCCATCCACGGACTGATCACATACTTCTGGCCCATGTAAGCCGCATCATCAACGGTATATTTCCAGGCATCGGTAAAGTCTTTTTTCTCAACATCCCAATGGTTTTTACCCATCACGGTGTGTCCGCATGGCATCTTCAGGCCCAGATCATCGAGAATTTTTTTGAACTCTTTGGCGGTATATCCATAAAATTTGCGATCGATATAGTTGGCATGTTCAACATGTCTGTACCCGATTTTGGCCAGTTGAGTTAATGTTCCTACCGGATCTTTTTTCATGTCATCGCGAACCGAGTAAAGTTGCAGTCCAATAATTTCGGAAGGTTTGCCTGCCGCAAATGCAGCATTCGGTAATAACGATGTTCCGGCAAGCAGAACAGCACTGTTTTTTAGAAATGAACGACGTGAAGTATTCATAATTGGTTAATTTTTATATGATTTTCGGTTACTGTTTCAGGATTAAAATTGATGGAACCCGCTGGAAATAAATTTGAGTACGGTTGGCAACGATTCGCGCCAGTATGTCCAATTGTGTGCACCATCCCGAATGCGAAATTCGTGGGGGATTTCTTTTTTGCGCATGGCAATGTGTACCAGACTATTTCCTTCGTACAGAAAATCGTCGTCGCCACAATCGATGTACCAGCGAACTGCTTTTTTCTGATCATCGGGCATGGCATTCACCAGTTCCAACGCGCTGTGCCTATTGAAATATTTGGCCAGATCGTCTTTCGAAATATCTGGATACTGCTTTCCCCAGCGGGTCGTAGCTTCTTCCATCGAAATGGGGCCGCAATAAGCGCTCAAAGGGCAGGCAGCCGAAAACAATTCGGGATGATGCAAGGCGTACATGAAAGTTCCGCCGCCGCCCATCGACAAACCCGAAATAGCCCGGTACCGTTTTTCAGCCCGGATTCGATACGTTTTTTCGATGAAAGGTATAAACTCCTGAAAGAAAAAGTCTTCGTAATTCCAGTCGCCTTTCGGGCTGTTAAAATAACCACGCTGTCCGGTATTCCCGTCAGGCATCACAATAATCATGGCTGTTGATTTTCCCTCTTCAATGGCTTTATCGGCGATGTGTTTCACCTCGCCAAACTGAACCCAGCCCGAATGATCGTCACCGGCGCCATGCAATAAATACAACACCGGATAACTGCGTTGCGAAGTTTCATAATCAGCAGGTAAATAAATGGCGTATTTGCGGTCCATTTTCAAAATCTTACTGGGCACCGACAGGTTATCGGAAACCGTACCGCCTTGTGCAAAAAGCAATGCAGGTGCGAACAGGCAGAACGTTAGCATTGAAATGAGTAGTTGTTTCATAAATGAGTAGTTTTAGGGTTTTAGTTCGAATACAGAGCACTGATCGTATTTCTGAGCCACTAATTTAAAGGATTAAAACGAGGGATTGGTCTGAAATGATCTTTTTCAACTGAATTTTATTGCCATATGTTATCCGTTGATTTCTTATTCAACTGATTTGTAATTGGAATTCGTCAATTTACTATATTTGCAACTGTGATGAAGATGAAACAACATACAGCATTTGTGTTTTTGTGGATGGCCATGCTGGCTTTGCTGCTGCATGGAATTATTCCGCACCATCACCATGATTCGGAATCGGAGCAATGCCGGATCGATATACAACATGCTGTTGAATGCCAATCGTGCAGCCATTCTGTTGATTTCAGCCAGGAGTTAGACTTTTGTACTGATGCGCATCACAGCCCCGATTCTCATGCGCACGTCTGCAATTTCAACAGCGAAAAAATCAAGAATGTTTCTTTTCAACTCCTTGCTGTCATCAGGCAAGTTTTGGTTCTCCAAAATCCTGATGTTCTTCCCACACAAATAACACCTTATACCGAGCGGATTACCACATCCCCGCCGCCCGAATACTATTCGTTAAGGGGTCCTCCATTGGGTTAGTTTCAAGCAAGACGAAATGTTGTTTTGCCTTGCTTTCGTGCAGATTTAAGGAATCCGTACCCAACATTTCTTTCCAATTTTTAATTTAATCCATTAACCCAATGGCGACAAAATATCTTTTTTTGTCATTGCTTGTTGTTCTATTTCTGGGCTGTCACAATCACACTCCAAATACGGCAAACAACGAGCATGACCACGAACATGAAACGGAGAATGAAAGTGAACACGCGCACGAACACGGCGACGTAAAGCTCCAGTTAACAGCTTATAGTAACGATTTTGAAGTTTTTGCTGAAGCAGACCCATTCTCGGTCGGAAACTCATCAGGAATTTTAGCGCATTTCTCCTACCTGAAAAATTTTAAAGCCCTTGAAAGTGGCAGCATAACGGCCCGTTTAGAAGTGGGAGCAAAAAGTGTGGAGCAAACGCTGGAACAACCCACGCGTAAAGGAATTTTCAGATTCGACATCAAACCCGAAACAGAAGGAACCGGACAACTGGTATTTTCAATCAAAACAGATTCGGCCAGCTATGAAATTATTGTGCCAGACATCCACGTTTTTGGCGACGCACACGATGCCATTCACGGCGCCGAAGATGAAGTTACTCCGAAAACAAACACCATTGGTTTTACCAAAGAACAATCGTGGAAAATCGATTTTGCGACCGAACTTCCGCAGGTAATTCCTTTCGGGCAGGTTATTAAAACTACGGCTATTGTTAATTCAGCTCCTGAAGATGGGGAAACCGTTTCAGCTAAAACCAGCGGAATCGTCAAATTCACCGGAGCAGCTATCCTGGCAGGCCGGAGTGTTTCTGCCGGGCAAAGTTTATTCCTGATTTCGGGCGATGAAATGGCCGACAACAATTCGAAAATCAGATTCTCCGAGGCAAAAAACAACTTCGAAAAAGCCCGTACCGACTACGATCGGATGAGCCTGTTGGCCAAAGACAAAATTGTATCAGACAAAGACCTGCTCGAAGCCAGGAATAAACTGGAGAACGCCGAGGCAATTTATACCAATCTGAACACCAATTTCAGTTCCAAAGGGCAATCCGTAAAATCGACCATCAGCGGATTTGTTAAGCAATTGCTCGTGACTAACGGACAATACGTTGAAGCCGGGCAACCGCTCGTTGAGCTTACCAAAAACAAGACACTGCTGCTTCAGGCCGATGTTCAGCAAAAATACGCTTCGCTGTTAAGCACTGTTCAATCGGCAATCATTCGGATTCCGCATGAAAACAGGACTTATACACTGGAAGAACTGAATGGCAAAGTGCTTTCGTTCGGACGAAGCGCCAACAGCAGCAATTACCTGATCCCGGTTTCGCTTCAGATAAACAACACCGGAAATTTTACAGCCGGAAGCTTCGTCGAAATCTTTCTGAAAACACTTTCAAATACACAGGCACTGACGGTTCCCAACACAGCACTGATGGAAGAACAGGGCAATTATTTTGTCTTCGTTCAGGTAAATCCTGAATTATTCGAAAAACGCGAAGTTGTTTTGGGCCCTACCGATGGAATGCGGACCGAAATCAAATCGGGAATCGGAAACACCGATCGGGTGGTAAGCAAAGGCGCCATTCTGGTTAAGTTGGCGCAATCTTCCGGCGCACTCGATGCACATTCAGGTCACGTTCATTAATCCGGATCATCATGCTAAATCATATTATCAAATTTTCGTTGCACAACAAATTTCTGATTTTGCTGTGCGCGGCTGTGCTGACCATCGTAGGGCTACGAACGGCTAGCAAAATGGACGTGGATGTTTTTCCTGACCTGACAGCCCCAACCGTCGTAATCATGACCGATGCGCACGGAATGGCTTCCGAAGAAGTTGAACGCCTGGTTACTTTTCCTATTGAAACAGCAGTGAATGGGGCAACCGATGTTCGTCGTGTCCGTTCCAATTCGTCTCAGGGATTTTCGTTTGTCTGGGTAGAATTCGACTGGGGTACCGATATTTTTAAAGCCCGCCAGATTGTTAGTGAAAAGCTGATCAGCATTTCGGCACAAATGCCATTGGGCGTTGGCCAGCCTACGCTCGCGCCGCAATCGAGTGTCATGGGCGAAATGTTTTTCATCGGTATTCAGGCCGACAGTACCAACCTGATGGATCTGCGCACCATTGCCGACTGGAACATCAAACCGCTGCTTCTGGCCACAACCGGGGTTTCGCAGGTAACCATTATTGGTGGCGAATACAAACAATACCAGGTTTTGGCCGATCCGCAAAAAATGAAATACCTGGGCGTTTCGATGAGCGAACTGGCAGAGGTTTGTACCGGAATCTCTCAAAACTCCACCGGTGGGGTCATTCGCCAGTTCGGAAATGAATATGTGGTACGCGGGATTGCCCGCACCTCGCAACTGGACGAACTCGGCAATTCGCTCATCAGGTTAATTGATGGAAAACCCATTCGTGTGGGCGATGTGGCGGAGGTAAAAATCGGCAGCGCCGTAAAAATGGGATATGCCTCCATGAATGCCCGGCCAGGTATAATCATCTCCGTTTCAAAACAGCCCAATACCAACACGCTCGACCTGACCAGAAGAATTGAAGCCAACCTGGAAACACTCCGAAAAACGTTGCCTGCCGATGTAAAACTGGATACAAAAATCTTCCGCCAGGCCGATTTTATTGAAACTTCGGTGAACAATGTAAAAAATGCACTGATCGAAGGTTCAATTTTTGTCATCATCATCCTGTTCCTGTTTTTAGGAAGTTTCCGCACCACTTTAATTTCGCTGACAGCCATTCCCCTATCGTTGCTGGGCGCCATCATCGCATTAAAATACCTCGGGCTGAACATCAATACCATGAGTTTGGGAGGTATGGCTATTGCCATCGGGTCGCTGGTTGACGACGCCATTATTGACGTGGAAAATGTGTATAAACGACTCCGGCAAAACCGCATGAAACCTGAAGAAGAGCGACTTCCGGCGCTGACAGTGGTTTTCGAAGCATCCAAAGAAATCAGGGCATCCATTCTAAATGCCACGCTTATCATTATTGTGGCTTTTCTTCCCCTGTTTTTTCTCTCCGGAATGGAAGGCCGAATGTTAATTCCGTTGGGGATCGCCTTCGTGGTTTCGTTATTCGTTTCGCTCATAGTGGCCATGACACTCACGCCACTGCTATGCAAAATGTTGCTCTCCGACGAAAAATACCTGGCAAAAAATGAAAAAGAAAAGTGGCTGACACAAAAACTTAACGCGCAATACGGGAAGTTACTGAGCTGGACATTGAACCACAAAAGGCTGGTGATTTCTTCAACCCTGGCGCTTTTTGTCCTGGCGCTCGTCACCTTCACCACTTTGGGCCGTAGTTTTCTTCCTGAATTTAACGAAGGTTCGTTAACCCTGTCCGTCGTTTGTAAACCCGGGACTTCGCTCGACGAAAGCAACCGGTTGGGCAATCTGGTAGAAAACGAATTGTTGTCGATTCCGGAAGTAGTGAGCACCGCACGCCGCACCGGTCGCGGGGAACTCGACGAACACTCGCAAAGCGCCAACAGTGCCGAAATTGATGTCACCTTCACGCTAAAGGAACGTTCTGCCGAAGAGTTTAAAACCGAAGTACGGGCCAGACTTGCAGGAATACCGGGAGTTGCAGCAACTGTGGGGCAACCATTGGGGCATCGCATCGACCACATGCTTTCGGGCACCCGCGCCAATATAGCCATCAAACTCTTTGGCACCGACCTCAACAAACTGTTTTCTATCGGGAACGAAATTAAAGGTCAGATCTCCGGAATCGAAGGGTTGGTTGATGTCAACGTCGATCAGCAAGTTGAAGTACCCCAGATTCAAATCAGGGCAAACCGCGACATGTTAGCCAGTTATGGAATTACCACCGAACAGTTTAACGAATTTATCGACATCTCGTTTGGTGGCGAAAAACTGGCAGACATCTATGAAGGCCAGCGCCGGTTCGACCTGGTTCTGCGACTTAATAAAGATTACACCGAATCTGTTGATGGCATTCGCTCGGCGTTGATTGGCACATACGATGGTAAAAAAGTTCCGCTGGAACAAGTTGCCGAAATTGTTTCAGTTTCAGGCCCCAGCTCAATCAGCCGCGAAAATGTGCAGCGCAAAATCGTCGTTTCAGCCAATGTTTCCGGAAGCGATTTACGAACTGTAGTTACTGAGATCCAGGACAGGGTTGCCGAAAACATTACCCTGCCCGAAGGTTACCGGATTGAGTATGGCGGTCAGTTCGAAAGCGAAGCACGTGCCTCTCAAACGCTTCTCTTAACTTCGCTTTTATCGGTTTTCATCATCTTTCTGCTACTTTATCAGGAATTTAAAACCTTTAGCCTGGCCGGAATTATTTTACTCAACCTCCCCCTGGCGCTAATCGGAGGAGTATTTGCCATTTATTTTTCGTCCGGAGTGCTAAGCATCCCGGCCATCATTGGATTCATCACGCTGTTTGGTATCGCTACCCGGAACGGAATTTTGCTCATTTCGCATTACCAAACCCTGCTGAAACAGGGACATTCGATCTACGAAACGGTGGTTCATGGATCGATTGACCGGCTTAATCCCATCCTGATGACGGCGCTTACAGCAGCTTTGGCTCTCATTCCACTTGCTTTCAAAGGCGACCTTTCAGGCAACGAAATCCAAAGTCCAATGGCTGTTGTCATTCTGGGCGGATTGCTCACCTCTACCTTTTTAAATCTGGTTATCGTGCCTATGGTATTTTATATGAAGGAAACACGCCAACCGAAAAAAACGATGCTATCATGAAACAGGTCATCCTAATTACCTTATCGATTTTAACCGCAATTTCCGTATTTGCCGGCAATGATCTGGACGAATTTCTGAAATCGGTAGAGGCCAATAATCTGAAATTAAAATCATTCAGGGAATGGTCGAATGCAAAAAAAATAGGGGCCCAAACGGGTTTAACTCCGGATAATCCTGAAGTTGAATTTGGCTACCTACCCGGCAATGCCGACGAAATGGGAAATATGACGACGTTTAAAATCAGTCAGAAGATTGAGTTCCCAACCGTTTATAGTCAGAAAAATAAACTGTCGAAACTTCAGCAGGAACAATCTGATTTTGAATTTCAGTCGCAGCGGTTAGCCGTATTAAATGACGCATCACGGTTCTATATTCAGCGTATTTATTTGCTGAAAGCCAATAAACTGTTTGCCGACCGAAAAAGCAATGCTGAGCAACTGCTGCATTCTTTTGAGCAAAAACAGCAGGCTGGCGAAACCAATATCCTGGAAGTAAACAAATTGAAACTGGAATTCGCTCAGGCCCGAAAACTGCTGGCTATGATTGAAACACAGCAAAATACGGTGGATAAGCAGTTAAGTTTGGCCAATGCCGGAAAAGCATTTGCATTCAATTCGCTGGATTATCCCCTGTTTCCCTATACCGATACCGAGGAATTGGTGCGCCTTTACCGCGAAAAAGATCCCGAACTTCGGATAGTTTCAGGAAATGTAAACATCGCATCACAGGAAATTAAGCTGGAACAAAACAAAAACCTTCCGGAAATAGCACTCAACTACGGTTACGAAAAAACTCCTGAAGTGAAATATGCCGGGCCGGGAGCAGCCATGACCATTCCATTATGGCAAAACAAGAATAGAGTGAAACAAGCCCGGTCGGGTTGGGAATTTGCGCAGGCAAAGCTAACCGAAGAAACGTTGAGCCGCGAAAATAGCATCCGCGAAAAATCGGCGCAATTGGCTATCCTGAAAGCAAGTCTCGACGAAATGCAATCCACGCTGAGCAGTGTGAACTCGGTAGAGCTGCTGGGTAAAGCGCTAAGCGCCGGCGAAATTTCGCTGATCAATTACCTCACCGAGGTGCAATATTTTTACCTGATGCAGGAAGAATTGCTGAATCTGGAACACGATTATTATTTGCTACTGGTCGATCTGAACCTGATCAGACTGGCATTTTAATGAGACTAAACAATTACAACCATTGTCCTGCGGCTAATTGATCGGGACATAAAAAAACTGCTCTGAAGAACTATTTTCAGAGCAGTTGTATTTTTTTGACTAACCAGAAGCGATACCTAATCTTCGTCATCATCTTTAAGGAGTAATTCTTCAATAACCCTTGGATAATGCTGGTATTCCAGCTCATGAATGCGGGCTGCAAGTGTTTCGGGCGTATCACCGGAAACAATCGGGCAGGTAGCCTGAAAAATAACCTTTCCTTTGTCGTAATCCTGGTTAACCTGATGAATGGTAATTCCCGATTCTTTATCTTTTGAGGCCAGAACAGCCTTGTGCACATTCGTACCATACATTCCCTTCCCGCCGTATTTAGGCAACAAGGCCGGATGTATATTAATAACAGTAAATAATTCAGTCAGATTACGCGGAACAAGCCAAAGGAACCCGGCTAAAACGATCATATCAATGCGGTGATCGTACAATCTGTCCAGAATTTCATTCGACCGGTAAAACTCGTCACTGTCAAAAGTGAATGTCTCTATACCCAATTTTTCGGCACGGATTAATGCATACGCATGCTCATTATTCGACCAAAGAGAATCAACAAAGATCTCTTTACTCGCTGAGAAATACTCAATTATCTTTTGTGCATTAGTTCCGGAGCCCGAAGCAAAGATGGCGATTCGTTTCATTTATAAATCAATTATTTTGTTTTATGTCTAATGGAATTTTAGAATAATTAGTTCAAATATAGCTTAGCGAAATGCTTCATCAAACCATTATATGCCCATTTAGTTCATTTTTTGTTTGAAATATCAGGCGTAAATTTATTACTTTGCATCGAATTTTTTGAAACAATTTTAATATTAACCAAAAATTTAGAGTTATGTCTGACGTTGCAGCAAAAGTAAAAGCAATTATTGTTGACAAATTAGGAGTTGATGAAAGTGAAGTAACTAACGAAGCATCATTCACTAACGACCTTGGTGCTGATTCACTTGACACCGTTGAGTTAATCATGGAATTTGAGAAAGAATTTGATTTGGCTATTCCAGACGACCAAGCTGAAAAAATCTCAACTGTAGGTGAAGCTATTACGCACATCGAAGCAAATTTGAAGTAATAATAACAAAACAAGATTTATGGAATTTAAACGGGTAGTTGTTACCGGCCTTGGAACTGTAAACCCGCTTGGTAATTCTATTGAGGAATTCTGGGAAGGCTTAAAAAATGGGAAAAGTGGCGCTGGCCCCATCACTCATTTTGATGCTACTACACACAAAACTACTTTTGCTTGCGAGCTTAAAAATTTCGATCCTTCTATTTACGTAGAAAAAAAAGAAATCAGGAAGCACGATCCGTTTACCTTGTATGCGTATGCCACGGCTGCGCAGGCAATGGAAGACTCGGGTATTGATCTGGAAAAGATCAATAGAGACAGAGCCGGAATTGTATGGGGTGCCGGTATTGGAGGTTTACAAACCTTCTTTGAAGAAACACTGAATTATAAAAACGAGATGCCTCGTTATTCTCCGTTCTTCATTCCGAAAATGATTGCCAACATCGCGAGTGGTCTTCTTTCTATCCGTTATGGATTCAGAGGCCCGAATTTCACGACCGTTACAGCATGTGCATCTGCTTCACATGCACTCATCGAAGCGATGAACTACATCCGACTTGGAAAAGTTGACGTATTTATTGCCGGTGGTTCTGAAGCAGCAATCAATCCTGCAGGTTTGGCTGGATTTAATTCCATGCGTGCGCTTTCTACCCGAAACGATGATCCATTTACCGCCTCACGTCCATTCGACCTGGACCGCGATGGATTTGTTATGGGAGAAGGCTCCGGAGCCCTTATTCTGGAGGAATATGAGCACGCCGTAAAACGTGGTGCAAAAATTTATGCTGAAATGGTTGGCGGAGGAATGTCAGCCGATGCTTACCACATGACCGCTCCCGACCCTGAGGCCGGTGGTGCAACTTTAGTCATGAAATGGGCACTGGAAGATGCCGGCATGAATCCGGAGGACATTGATTACATTAATGTTCACGGAACTTCAACTCCCCTGGGAGATATTGCCGAGCCAAAAGCAATCAGAAATGTTTTTGGCGACCATGCTTACCAATTAAGCATCAGCGCAACCAAATCAATGACTGGTCACTTACTCGGAGCTGCCGGTGCCGTTGAAGCAATCGCTTCGATACTGGCAATCCAGGATGGTATCATACCGCCTACAATCAATCACTTTACCGACGATCCTGAAGTAGATTCAAAAATGGACTTCACTTTCAATGTCGCTAAAGAACGCAAAATCAAAACTGCGCTAAGCAATACATTTGGTTTTGGTGGGCACAACGCTTCTGTTATTTTCAAGAAAATTTAATACAAGTGATACGAACCATCGTTCAAAGAATAAAACTCTTTTCTTCTCCTAGAAAAGAGTTTTATTTGTTTTTAAGATCCTTGTTGGGATTTTATCCCACAAACTTGCGGGTTTACGATATTGCTGTCATGCACAAATCCGCCTCCAAAATTAATTCGCAGGGCAATTACGTGAATAACGAGCGGCTTGAATATTTGGGCGATGCCATTTTAGGCGCCGCCATTGCCGATTTTCTGTACAACCGTTTCCCCAACCAGGACGAAGGTTACCTGACTCAAATGCGCTCGAAGCTCGTAAACCGGAGTTTCCTCACCCAACTTACTTATCAGATTGGACTAAACCACTACATCCAGTCGAACACCACCTCAACCATTGAGTCGAGCCACATTTACGGCGACACGCTCGAAGCGCTGATTGGGGCTATTTATCTGGATAAAGGTTATCTGGAAGCAAAAAAATTTATTACCCGAAAGTTACTGAACAACTACGTTAATCTGGTTGAAGTACAGAATACCAACACAAACTACAAAAGCCAGCTGATTGAATGGTCGCAAAAAAACAAAAAAGCCGTATCGTTTGACACCGTTGACGAAAGTAAAAATGACGGTAAACAGCCCTGGTTTATTGCCACCATAGAAGTTGACAGTGAATTATTGGGAAAAGGTTCAGGAACTTCGAAAAAAGAGGCGCAACAAAACGCCTCCAAAGTGGCCATCGACAAAATAAAGGCGCTATCATCGGAATCTGCCGAAGAGTAGCCACCGTCCGGTGTAAATTTCCATCTCTTTCCGTTTCTTTGACGAGTTTATTTAGCAGAAAAATTCGGTCAGACACATGGGTTAAACCTCAAAAATTCAGGTGTTAAGGAATATAAACCTGTGTTAAATAGTGTTAAGCAGTTATTATCCGTATTTTTAAAACTTATCTTTGTTCTATGAGTAGGAGGGTAATTTTAACATTAATCATTCTAATGGTATTGGTAATGACCAGCTTAATCCTGGTTCAAACCAATTCGATTTTAAAAGCGCTTGAAATAAAACAGGAGCAATTTGACACCTCCATAAAAAGTGCTTTGATACAAGTTGCCAATCAACTCGAAATGGAAGAAGCCTCCATGTTGTCCGATTATGCCCGAACGCTTTCGACCCCTCGCCGGAGCGGCATTTTCCCCGGGAACAATCAGCACTCCATTTCAGGCACACTCAATCAGCAACTGCCCCAGCTTTCATTAGAATACTCAAAAAAGGCTTCAGGAAATACCGTTACTGAAGAACTAAAAATCGATTACAGCCAACCGAGCCCTGAAATAGAGAATGAAAGGGGACACCCTGGCGATTTTCCAAACGCTTTTGAGATCATCCACGAATACGATGGCTATGTCAGCCAGCAGTACCAGGAAAGGCTCGACCAACGGGCCCGAATGCTTCAACTCAGGACGATGGCTCTCTTACTATCGGAGTTGCCGATCGAAGAACGCATTAAGCCCAGCACTTTGGGCAGGCTTATCAAATCAGAACTTAAACGGCAGGGAATAACCCTGGATTTCAGGTACGTCGTAAAAACATTTCCAACTGGTGAAGAACGGTTCATTTTTGGCGATAAAAATTACAACTCGAAACAACAAAAGGAATATCGCACACTGCTTTTCCCCAACGATTTGGAAGAACTGAGGAAACCCAATTACATTTACCTTTACTTCCCTAAACAGGATTCCCTTTTGCTGAAAGAAACCGGGATACTGGTTATCCCAACGTTTGTGCTCACGGCCATGTTGATCGGGATATTCGTTTATACCATTCTGATCATCCTGAAACAGAAAAAGCTGTCGAATATTAAAAATGACTTCATCAACAACATGACCCACGAGCTGAAAACGCCCATTTCAACCATTTCGCTTGCCAGTCAGATGTTGCGCGACAATACGGTAACCAATACGCCCAAAACCATCGAACACATCTCCGGAATTATCTTTCAGGAGAGCAAACGTTTAACCACGCAGGTTGAAAAAGTGTTGCAAATGGCCGTATTTAATGAAGGAAAACTCAAACTTAAAATTAAAGAAGTAAACATCAATGCCCTCATCACATCGGTGGTGTTGAACTTCGAACTCCGCGTAAAAGCGAAAAACGGCGAATTAACTTCCGTTTTAAAAGCTGAACCGGCAATCATTAAAGGCGATGAAGTGCATATTACCAATGTTTTATTTAACTTGCTCGATAATGCGGTGAAATACAGCAAGGATGAACCCAAAATTATAATTTCAACCGAGCTGAAAGATCATTTCCTGGTTGTTTCGGTAAAAGATCATGGCATTGGCATACAAAACGAACACGTTGGCCAGATTTTTGAACGCTTTTATCGCGTGCCCACCGGAAACGTGCACGACGTAAAAGGATTTGGTCTTGGGTTGAGCTATGTAAAAAAGATTGTTGATGCCCATCAGGGTCACATCAAAGTAGAAAGCGCCCTAAATAAAGGAACAAAATTCATGATATATTTCCCGATAAATGCAGAGAACCATGGAAAAAAAAGTAAAATTACTCTTGGCCGAGGATGATGAAAACCTTGGATTGTTATTGAAAGAATACCTGATTGCCAAAGGCTACGATACCGATTTGTACCCGGATGGTGAAGTAGCTTACAAAGGATTCAGAAATAATGCCTATAACCTGTGTATCCTGGATATCATGATGCCCAAAAAAGATGGTATTTCGCTGGCAAAAGATATTCGCCTGATTAACACTGAAATTCCTATTATTTTTCTGACCGCGAAAAACATGAAAGAAGATGTGCTGGAAGGCTTCAAGATTGGTGCCGACGATTATATCACCAAACCGTTCAGCATGGAAGAATTGATATTTCGCATCGAAGCCATCATGCGGCGTATCATGCAAGATTCGAATTCGCCCGACGATGCCGTTTATAAATTGGGAATTTACACGTTCGATACCCGTAAACAAATCCTTACCGGTGGCGAAGAAGAAGTAAAACTGACCACCAAGGAAGCCGAATTGTTGCGTTTGCTTTGCAACAATGCCAACAAGGTGCTGGAACGCAACTTCGCACTGAAAACCATCTGGATAGACGATAATTATTTCAATGCCCGCAGTATGGACGTTTATATTACCAAACTCCGGAAGCACCTGAAAGACGATCCGAAGGTTGAAATTATTAATGTTCACGGAAAAGGCTACAAACTGATTTTGTAAATCAACTCCGAAATAGGAATCTAAAATCCTGCTGAAAAGCGGGATTTTAGATTTTCGGTAATGTGGTCAAAAATGGTTGATTGGAATAGCAACGGCATTTATGCCGTTGAAAGATAAATATTTCGTATTCCGGCTTTAGCCAAAACAATCAATTATTTCGGCTAAAGCCGGGATTCGTCTGTCTCCCTTTTCCCCGGACCTAAAGGTCGGGGCTATTCATAACCTGTAAACCGATCATTCCGAAAATACTTGTTTTGCACAACAAGTAAAAGTGAGCACCACAGATTCAAAAGCGACCTTATAGTTTAAATAGTTCTCATTACTTATCTGATCAGGAAACAGCCTTTCTAGCCACAGCACAAAATAGTTTTCGTGTGATCTCTTCTCCAATACTTGCCATTTTTTCATTTTGTTGAAGTGTTTTTCCTGCCGTTACAGCCAACATTCAGAAGCTATTGCATAGGGGCGGTTTGGCTTCGCCGATTTTCAATTCCTGTTAATCCCGGTTAACCGGAACCGGGCGGAAAGATGCCCACCGAAAACCGCCGCTGCCGAGTTTAACAGGTCGTAGAAGTTAGCGGTATGGTTTTCTGTCACTCGAAACATTTACATATTTTTTCTTTTTGCAATTCGTTCGTAAATACTGTCAGTCAATAAATTCAGAGTCAAATTACAAATTTCGCTCAACCAGTTTCTTTGCCGAAGTATCCACAACATTTAAAAACCCTGTCCGTGAATACGTTTCCTATTGCAGTCTGTGTTAAGCTAAAAAATGAACGTTTTGGTCGAAATTGTCACAAAAAGCGAAAACCTGCCAGACTGAGCCGACATAAAAACCAATTTTATAAATCTCTCAAAGAATTCATTTGTCTCAAGTTGATCGAACTGTCAATTTAAAAAATCTGTCAAAACCAAAGCTGTTTCAATGAGCAACTAAACGGATCCGTAACATTGCTTTATTTTTTTATTATTTTTCTAATTGCTGATCCTTTATTAGTGCAAACCTTCACAAAATAAAAACCTGCAGGGTAATTTGAAATATTTAATAGATTTTTATTTCTATCTGCAATCAAAATTCTTCCATTTAGATCCATAAATTCAATCTTCTCAATCGGGTAGTAAGATTTTACGTTCAAATAATCACTAGCCGGATTTGGGAAAATAAGAACATCATGTAAATCTTCAGACATATCTAATCCGGTGCTTATTCCAGTAGTAAATTTAACTTCATCAGAATAAAATGTTGTAGTACCATCGGTGCCTTTTATTCTGAAATAATATTCTGTATTTGGTTTCAATCCGGTTAAAGTAGCTTCGACTGTATTTGTCTGCATTCCTGAAGAATAATTCGGAGAAGAAGAAGTTGTACTGCCAAACTCGTTGGTTGTTCCATATTCAAACTGAATGTTGAATAGGGATCTTCCGCTCGCATTAATCAAACCGTGTAACTTGATTGAACTATCTGATATCGGCTGGACTTCAATGGGGATGATAAGAATGCCTCCGGTTATTCGTAAAATATTTTCACGTGAGACAATCGTTTTATCCCCTAACTTGGCTTTAATCCGATAATAATAGATCTTATTACTATCCAGGTCCTTCAATTGTGCTTGAATAATAGCTGAATTGTTCTTAATTATTTGATCTGGAGTTGCTGATACCATATTCTTGTAACTACGAATTGTATCATATTCAAATATAATATGCTTCATTGTATCCTTGTAGGTCGCAATGTAGGTCGATAAAAATGCTGTTCTGCCATCGATATTTGTCGCATAGAAATTGATTTTATATTCAGGTTGAGTAGTGATGTTAACGATAGAACTATATATTTCTGTTCCTTTATAAATGGCTTTAATTCGAATAAAATATTTCGTTTCTGGGTTCAGTGATTTTAATTTTCCTGAAATTTCTTTCGTTGTTGCACCTGGTACAATAGTGGGAGTGGCTTCAATACTTTGATTTAAGGAAAGCATATCAGTTCCATACTGGAACTCAACATTTGTGATATCTCCTGAATTTGATGTGATATTACCATATAAATTAACTTCATCTGACGTGAAGTCATTTACCTGGTACATTGTTAACTGAAAGTCGGGTAAGGTTTTAAATTGGAGGATATTGCTCTGATATTCGACTCCATCGCATGTCGCTTTTATTCGATAGTTATAAGTTGTATTTTGACTGAGATTATTCAATACTGCCGATGTATTTACAGAAGCTCCTGAATTCACAGTATTGGGATCACCAGAAACAACAGTATTTAGTAATGAAACTCCATATTCGAACCGGATATTTTCGATTTTTCCGCCATTAGATGTCGCATACCCTGTTAACGTAACACTACTATTTGAAATATTCGTTGCTGTACCTAAGAACAGAGATGCGGGTTGGTAATCAATCGTATTTCTTAGAATTACACCACTTCCCCCGTATATAAATATATTTTCCCCGAGAATCTCAATGCCTGGAACACTATATGGTGTATTAACGGCATCCCAGCTTACACCACCATTTGTTGTTTTATATAATGCACCGTATTCACCTGTAATGTATCCAACATTGTTCGAATAAAATCGAACCTTCGCATAATAACCATAGGGTATGGTAAGTTTTTGCCATGTTTCCCCTCCATCGCTTGTTTTATAAGCCAACGAATTATCACCTACAAAATACCCGTTATTCTCATCCAAGAAGTGAAATGATGTAATATCATCTTCGATTTCAAAAGTCGCAACCCAATTTTTCCCACCGTCTATGGTTTTATAGATTCTATTGTACAAGTTACCAACGTTTCTGGCATAACCAACTTCAGCGGTTATAAATTGCATTTGTCCAAAGCTTATATCATTTATCCGCTGCCATGAGTTTCCTCCATCGATGGTTTTAAACGTCGAATCACCGTTATACCCTCCACTAACATATCCTGTACTTTCATTCACAAAATCAATAGTATAAAGATTTTCATTCATTACATCCTTTCCTTGATTTGTGATGATCCAGGTTTTACCGCCATCAATCGTTTTATATACCTTACTGACATTTGCCGAGCTGCCCATATTTCCACCAGCAATGCAATAACCTGTATTTTCATTAATAAAATCAAACTGAGTTGTGTTTCCTGTTTTCACTGGAGCACTCATGTTTATCCAAGTCTTACCACTATCCGAAGTTTTATAAAAGGTATTTCCTACGAGTCCGTAGCCAACCTGATCTGTAACAAAATCAAGTTGTTTAACACTTCCATACGTTGGAGAATAATCCTTCCAGTTCTGTCCGCCATCCATTGTTTTCATGATCCGTCCACTTACGCCAACAGCAAATCCAGTTATCTGATCAAAAAAGTAGAGGCTGTTAATTGAAGTTCCATCATATCTTCCATTCTGAAAGCCTGCCCAATCCCAGGTAGAACCGCCATTACTTGTTTTAAATATTACACCATATCTTCCTGCTATATATCCGTTTTGTTGATCTAAGAAGTAATAAGAATAAATAGCATCTGTTGTGTTTGGAATCACCTTCCAGGTTTCGCCGCCATCGGTAGTTTTCAAGATATCACCATGTCCGCGCGATGCAAATCCGACATTCTTATCAACAAAATAGATTCTGAAAATATTGGCCGGAAAATAGCTGACAGAGCTGGTAACTTTCCAGTTCAACCCTCCATCAATAGTTTTAAGTATGGTTCCATCAGAGCAACCCACAAGACCTACCTTTGCGCTTGTGAAATACGAATCTTCGATATTGTTTGCCCCGGTTACATTACGTGTCAACCACGATTGTCCGCCATCATTCGATACATATAATTTATTCTTGCCTGTTACCAATACGGTATCCTGATGAATAAGACTGATGGCATTCAAGTTATCGGTAAAACTGGTGTTGACTTTGTTCCATCCCTCGCCAAAATAAGTTGATTTATATATTGATCCACCATCTCCAATGACATAACCAATGCTGTTTTTAAACGCAATTCGTTTCCCCGATAAAATTTCCATCTTTACCTTCCATGTATTTCCTCCGTCAGTAGTGCCAATAATCTCTTTGTCGTTAACAACAAACCCAATTTGCGAATTAATAAAGCAAACATCCAGAGCGGTACGTGCTGACGGAAGTGGATTTAGTAATTTCCAACCTGTTTTTTCCTGATTTCCAGTGGTTGAACTTTTAGAAACAAAAACAGATTTGGCAGACAAGCATCCGGAAGCATTTTTTACTGCAACAGAATACCATCCTTCTTTACTTACATCGATTGAAGATGTTGTTTCGCCAGTACTCCACGAATAGGAACTGAATTGTCCCGGAGACAGTTTAACCGATGTCGAAGCCCCAATTACTACAGAATCGGGCATATTTATTACCGGCAAATCAATAACCTTTAAAAAAACAGAATCCGAAGAAAAACATCCGAATGAATTTTCTACTGTTATCTTGTATTTCCCCTCCTTCTCTATCCTGATAGATCGGGTTATAGCTCCTGTATTCCATCGATACGATTTAAATCCTTCGGCAACTGACAGTTCGTGACCAAAACAAACTGAGGCATCGTTGCCCAAGTCGAATTTTGAAAAGGGATTAATGGTTATTTGCTTAATTATGGTATCTGTCTTATCGGGATAAAATGCCAATAACCGAACAGTATAATTACCTGCTTCAGCGTATTGAAATTTCGGATTGAGCGATTGGGATGAAGTTCCTTCACCAAAAGACCATCGAACTGAATCTAATTTGTAGGTGTTCGTAACGTTGAACCCAACAGGATAAGCCTGACAGGTATTTTCAAAAGTAAAGTTGGTTTTGAAAAAGTAGTTCTGTATAAAATTTGGGGTTCCGGCAACAAAAGAACTTCCACCTTCAAGAAACAACCCATTTTCTTTTACAATACAATTCGTACCCAATTCATTTGGATTCTCTATAACTCCAAGATATTCGGTGCCTCCGCCACCGCCACCTTTGGTAATGTAAATTTTTCCGTTAGGTGCGAGCTGCATTTGTGTAAAGCTATTAAAGACTTCCCGGGCCAGGAGTTCTCGTGAAGAATTAATCTGATCGTATGTTTTGCCAGTCACATCAAATTGATACAATCCACTTTCTCCAGTACTACCTTCCTGAATAACAAATAGCTTGGTGGCATCCGGAGAGAATTCGAGCCCATTACAACCGCGATCGGAAGCAGGCAACGTAAACGTCATCGGATTCGATAATTTCCCTGATGAATCAGTAAAATCAAATAAGTCAAATCCACCGCTGCTAAAGTCATTATAGCTACAAGCCACTCTTTTCCCATCAGGAGAGGCTTTTAATTGTCCATCAAAAGACGATGATACAGACTTCCCTACTGAACTTATAACCGGGGTGTCAGACAAGCCCGAATCGGAGATTAAATACGAATAGTAGTTATTGGAATTATATTGTTGCGTTATTAACCACACATCATGCTTGTTAGAATGATAAACCGCAGTAATTTTATTCGAAACTGTACTCATTATTTTTTTCCCTTTCAGGATGACATCTCCCAATCCGTTATTGAGGCTCATATCAACAATGGAATAATATAACCCTGAACCCGATTCCCCATTTTGGGGATCGACGGTAAACAAGTAGTATAAAGAACCTGAGCCAGGCTTGGGTACCACAAGAGATTCTTGTAATAATGTACCACCGGTAGGTGAGAATACATCTTTTCCATTGGGCATCAAACCACGATTTTTATCCCATACGTCAAGTCCGTTAGAATAAAACAATAGTTTACCCTGCTTATCACTAATAATTCCGAACCCTTTGTACAGATACGAGGAATAATCGTGCCGAAGACTAACCGTGTTATTTTGAAATTCGAGTCCAAAATCACCAAGGACCCAATTGTTGGCAAAGTTTTGTGAATATAAAAATTGACTGATTAATAATCCAAAAACGACACTTATTACTTTTTTGCGTAGGTTCCTTTTCATTCGAAATTCCATATTGATAATTCCATTTTTAAGTTTTACTCTTTCTATCGTTTTGGTTTTGGCCAATAAGCATATGAGTTCACCCGAAATAAAATTTACACTTGCTGTTTATAAATCCTATTTAAATAAATTCGAAAATGTTAGTAGCAAATCAAGAACATTCCATTTATTTCGCTAAAACCCAATCCAGTCTCAAGTTGCGATTAAACTGACTGCCAACCTAGGAAGCTACCAACAAAGGTTGTTTGCGGGCGGTTTGGCTTACGCCGATTTTCAATTCCTGTCAATCCCGGTTAACCGGGCCTGCGCGTAAAGATACCCACCGAAAACCACCGCTACCGTGCTTGCACGGATAACTGAAGTTAGCAGTAGTTTTTATTTTTAGCCTTGACTTGCATAGACTACTACAGAGCCAACTAAATAGTCATGGATTGCTTTTCCTTTTTTATTTCCTGAAACGGTGACTAGCGATATCCAACCTAATGAAGCTTTCACAATGAATCTCAGTATCGCTAACGGAAATAGAATATTTCTCGTCTCATCCGATTCTCTTTTTACTCTGATGCCAATCAACATATGTCCAATAGTTGCACCAAAAATACTTGTAAAAATTGGGTCATAAAGTATAAAAATAAATACAAAAGCCGCAATTTTCGCGTTATCCGGAACATTGTCAAAAAATGAAAAAGTATATGTTGCAATGATTATAAAAAGCAACATAACAACTGAGTCTGTCACAATTGCTTTCACTCTGTCCAATACTCCCGGAAATTTTACTTGTATCATAACTCCTGTCTTTTAATTGGATGCAATAACTGAGGAAGCTACACGCAGGCTGGGAGTTTCCCGATAAATTGTCTACGAAGAGCTGCCTTCCAAAATACTAATTTCCTGTCAACAAAGCACTGAAACCCGGCGGGTAGCTGATGTTATGCCTTGTTTTTATTTTCATGCTCCGCGATAATATGATATTAATGGTGGGTTCTCATCCTCATCAGGTGTCAAATATCTAGATGTGAAATCAATATTTTCATCTACAGTTGGTTCTATAATAAAGTTGTCAATTATAATAACATTTGTATCTGAAAGTGTCGTGTTTGCGATTGAATATAAATAGCGATAAAAATTCTCAAATAACTCTTGATTTACTGTATGATCTATGTTTTTCATTGGTGTGTCAATGATCATAAATGAAGGTAATGGCAAATTATTTGTCTCGGCAACAATGTGTAATGACAACAAGAAACAAACATTGAATAATGTTTTTTTACCTCCACTTCCTGCATCGTCAAAACACCATTCATAATCGTTTCCCCTGTCTTTTGAAATAATCTTAACTGACCATGTTCTTCTATCAATGCTAACTATGTCTGTTTTGATATTAAACCCAGGCATGCCAACATTATCCAACGTCTCAGCAAAGACATTTTCTAACTCCTTTAAATGAATGTCAGAGTTATTAAGCTTTTCTCTTTCTTTAATTATTTTGTCTTGCAAAATTTGCTCTTCTATAAGTAATAATTTTACAGCCTTCTGAACATTTTCAATTTCTTTTGGCAAAGCTGATTGCTTCAATAAATTTCTAATTCTTTCACGAAGTTGAGAGATTTTATTATCTATCTCTTTAGTATTTGACAAATGAGCAGATTCATATACTGATAATTCTTCGTTTAATTGTTGATTTAGTTCTATTCTTTTATCTATTAATTTTTTAATCTCTTTTTTGGACTTTTCGAGTTCATCCTCATGTCTAAAAATGGAATTATCAACATCTTTTATTCTTAGTTCAACATCCTTCTTAATGATTTGAAATTTCTCAACATTATCAAGTTCCTTTTCTTTGATCGGTTTCTTACATACTGAACATGTTGTATCATTATCTTTGTCCTCAATATCCTCTCCACAACAAGGACACTTTTCAAATTGCAGTCCAGCAAACACTTTATTCGCAGAGCTTGCCCTATCTAGTTTGAATGCCGACAAAATTAATTCAGCCTTCAATGATTTCTGCATTTCAATTTTTTTTGATAATTCTGAATGCTGTAAATTAAGTGTGTCTAGTCTTTCATTTAGCTTTATCAATTTGATTCTAGTTTTATCAGAAGTATGAGTGTCATCCTTATAGTTTTTTTTGTAGTCTTCTCTTTTTTCTTCATATTGAAAAAGCTCCTTCTTAGTTATTTCTATTTGGGATTCTATTTCTTCAAGTGAATAATCAAACTTATTAAGGAATATATTGAGCTCGAAGATTGTTGATTGCTTAATTTTTCTTTTCTCTCTTAAAGTTGCTAGTTCTATTTCATAATCATTCAGACTTTCAGTGAAATATCCCAGAACAAATTTAAGCACTGATTTGCTGTTCTTTGCATGAAATGGTTCTTCAAATCTAAAAAATGTATTATCTAGTTTCTCCTGCTTTAAATATGAATACCAAAAGAAGTTTCTTATAGAAAGTCTTTCCAGCGGAGAATCAGTTTGCTTGTTTTTTGCAATTTTTAATGGAGTCATTTCTAATAAGAAGAACATGAGATCACTAAAAGAAAAAATATTATCATTGAGAATAGGTGATCCACTTGACTCTATTGGGGCATCTAGTCGATAAATGTTTTCATTTATTTTCCATGTAACCAAAATCTTTGATTCTTTATGTCCTCGTTCAATAATTGCATTATAATTTCCAATTGTAAAAAATAACTTAGCTGTTATGAATTCACTATTAATGGCCGCTGTATTTTCTAGTTCACCTCCAAAACAGAAATCAATTAATCTAGCAATTGTTGATTTACCAGAACCAATTTTGCCATGGAAGAATGAAATTTGATGAGATAAATCTAATTCTTCAATCTTCTTTTTACATACTATTAGTAATTTTTCAAAGTATATTCTCATTGTCTAAGGTTTTAAAAGATCCAATTTCGGGGAAATGTTTTTCAAAAAAACTATCTAAATATCGCTCAGAATATGATCCGAAATTTGTATTTATTACTCTCGATCGATTGAAAAACTCATTGAAATATTTATCGTTCTTCAGCTGCTCTACTAATTCAATTCCCGTTGTAGTTATGTGGATAAAATAATCATCTTTCTCAAATGAAATTTTAGCTAGTCCTTTTGCAATAATAACATTGAGTAATTTTCTATAGTTTTCATCCCAAGGTAAGTAACGAAAAGCATTCATTTTTATCTCAATACTTTTTGATTCTGCATTTGTAATTGATATAGTTGATTTTGAGTTTTGTTTCAATAGACCTCTTTGTAAAAATTTAGGAGACTTTAAGAGAAAGTCAAGTTTAGCCAACTTATTAATCCCATCGATTTTCTTGTTATTATTTTCTCCACACAAGTGATAAATTAATATCATTAATCTAGCCAATTGTGTGTTAAGATCATTCTCAACCAGTTTTAAAATTTGATAAATTTCCATGATTTATAATTCAAATTTATCACTCCACCAAACTTTACATTCTTCAGTAAGGATCGCTATCAAACCAAAAATATGTTCGATCTCACAACCTCTAAAAGTGTCTGCATTGTTTAAATGTCTATTATGAATTCTTTTCCTTAAATCTTTGATCATTTGCATACCAAATGCATTTATATTGTCATAAGTTTCATCAAAAGAGATTTGACTTTCACTTAGTGCAATTTGTCTTAGATGATTATAATCCTTTTCTGTTTGATCTTGATCTTTGTAAAACTTTTCTGCTATTAATACTTCAAAAGCATATTTTTGGTCTTTAATAAGATTTATATTGTCTATTGTGATATTGCCAACATCCATCTTTCTTTCTAGTACTTTAACGGATTTAGGAATTGAGTGAATCGTTGAATTTATTGGAACACTAATCAAGTTATTTTTGTCGAATTTTATTTCTGCCGCAATTATATCGAGTAGTTTATCCAGAGTAATTCTTTTCTTTTCAATTATCTCTTTGGTCAATTCTTTTTCAGGATTATCTGAAAGAAATGCATAATCTGAATCAATTTTTAATGAACTTGCATCATTATGTAATTTAATTAGCTTGTTAGTGATTTCGTTAATTACCCTTACATATGAGCTCTTACATTCATTTATAGTCCCAAGTTTTGCTGATATTTTATCATCAATATCTCCATCATGAGGCAAGCCTTCTCTAAACTTTACCTTAATTAATGCATTAGCAACAACCTCTAATGATACATCTAAATCAGTGGCAATTTTTTTAGTAAACTTTCCAAAATCTTTTTTACTCTTTTCAAGAGCTGCAATATCAATTGATTTTAACCATTCTACATATTCTTTTACTCCTTTTGAGTCAGATTTTAATAAACCAGCATTTGTTGCAAATATGTATGATTCGAATTTGTCGGGAAAATTAATGTTGTGTTCTACAAATCTTTTAAACGAGTTAAATATCGCTTCATCATTTAAATCAAATGGTGTAAGGTCTAAATTTTTTGTTTTAATCTGAATACCAGAAAATTTGTCGTTGGTTAACTTTAATAAAATATCCTCGTGTTGTTCACAATATAATTCATTAAACTTTCTATCCTCTGAAAGTAAATTAAGAGAAATGAAACAGGCACAAGCATTTTGATATCTGAATCTATTTTGAGTTTCATCTCCTTTGTCTTTTTTGCTTAATATTTGGTCAGGTGAACTCATAATTTATTTTAGAATCTATTTTATTGTCAATGTTATACTGTTGGTTTATTGTGTCTTTAAATAAGGCGCTAACTAGTATTTATCACCAAATATATAATCCTTTTTTGAGTTTTTGTTTGTATTGAGCATATTTTATTTTAATTTTTCAGCGCTGTTTTAGTGGTTGTTATACCCGGTTTAAATCTCTGTTTGTTTTGCAATTGCCCAAGTAACGAATTGTTGCCAAAGTTTAGTTAAGCGCATTGCCTTCGGTAAAAAACGGTGCGGGTCGTTCCGCTCTGGTGAACGACTCGCACAGAAAAAAACATAAGTCAACCAAACTATGCTGCCTTTTATGCTATTCCGGCATTGCCGGGCCTTCCGGTTTATCGTAGCGCGTGCCGTAATCAACCACCTTACTGGCGTTGAGGTATCCGGCATAAAAATCGGGATGTGTTTCCTTGTAACGGATCATCAGGCGTTTAATCTGGTCGTTCAATACCTCCTTCGAACTCCGAAACAGCCCTTTCATCTTTTCGTTGTTGGCCTTACGTTCCGAAACCGAAAGGCGTGGTGTTGGCAAACTGTTTTCGTACTTCACAATCAAACCATCCAGTGTTTCCAATCCGGCGGCGGTTATATCGTAAATAGCCAATCCCTCCAGATTTTCGCGGGCCAGATCTACAACGGTTTTACAGGTCGAAGCCAGTCCCCCGTCGCGCTGTCCATCCAGTTCCGACTTCGAGAAACTAATCTTGCCCAGTAAAACCTGATTTTTTGTTTTGCTGGCCATCGCAAACATCTGCGATACCAGTTCAAAGGTCTTGTTCACCACATTGGCCCGAATCGTCCGCTTTTCGGTCACCAGTCCCGATTGGTCCACATCGGTGCTTTTTCGGATCGTTTCAATTAAACCGATCAGGTTTTCGAGCTCGGTAACTGCTGTCGTCATTGGTTCAGAGGTCCCCCAGATTGCATTGTTCAAATTCAAATAGCTCCGCAGGGCCTTCATGGTCACCAATTTGTTTTCATCACGTTTGTCCATTTCATTGGTTTTAAAAGATTTATGAATAATGAATACTGCGCTTGTCTTCGGCTGATGTACCTGCTTCAATCTTAACCACCTTCCCCACTTTACCTCGATTCGACTTCTTTTTTTGCTTCTCAAAAGACTGTTTAAATTTATATTGAACCCCTGCCCGCGTCAGGCGGGCACTTCGGGGTTCTCAAACGTATTGGTTCATTTGCCTCCGGTTTCACCGGAGGTTATTCACATTCAAGTCCTTCGGACTTTGGGCCCGTTCAGCCCTGAAAGGGAGTTGAACGTTGATATCTATTGACTAAATCAATTTCAGAATTATCGGTTTATGAATGGCCCCGACCTTTAGGTCCGGGGAAAATGAGAAACGAACCAAGCCCGGCTTTAGCCGAAATACAGATTATTCATCTTTCAACGGCATAAACGCTGTTGCTATTCCAATCAACCAGTTATCTCATATTTCCGTATCCGTTTAACTTATCAGCTATCCGATTCTCCAAGCCGACTGTCCGGATTCCGTTACGTGCGTATTAATCGGGTTGTTTACCCATCTTTTCGGCTTCTGTAAGCATCCCAATGAACTTTTCAATCTCCCGGACTGACTTTTTCATTCAAAAAATGGCCTTTCCAATCGTCCGGATTACTATTTAAACTTTCCAAACGGGCAGTTCAACGTCCCAAATGATCAGTAACAGTCTCCGGACGAATGCTTCCGCTTTCCAAACGCGCATTTTCATGTTCCGGATGAGCTTTAACTGTTTCCGGATGAACGTTCACATCGTCCAAATGCGCATTTACACTCTCCGGACGGGCATTCACAACTTCCGGAAGCATACACCCGCAATCTTTTCAGGCAATTGATTTTTACCGGCCGCTAACCCAAACAGCAGAAACGAAACTCCCCATAAAATACCTTGAAAATGATGCTATTGCACAACTAATTTAAAGAAGTTAAACAGATCTGTCAACTATTTTTTAGAACATTTAACTGAAATGGCCGAAATTTTACTTGAATGGCCGCATTTAGCACATGAAGTGATTTTTTCGGATGCTAATTTCAAAAAAAAGAGACGCCCAAATTGGGCGTCTCTACAATTTATGTGTCTCTGCAAAATCTAATCTAATTTGAGTACCGCAAGGAAAGCGTTCTGCGGAACTTCCACGTTTCCGACTTGTTTCATACGTTTCTTCCCTTTTTTCTGTTTTTCGAGCAGCTTACGCTTACGGGTAATGTCGCCACCGTAACATTTGGCTGTTACGTCTTTACGCACCGCCTTTACCGTTTCGCGGGCAATAATTTTGGCGCCAATAGCGGCTTGTATGGCAATGTCGAACTGCTGGCGCGGAATCAGCTCTTTCAGTTTCTCGCACATCCGTCGTCCGAAATTATACGCGTTGTTAAAGTGAATCAGGGTTGACAGCGCATCGACCATTTCGCCATTCAGCAAAATATCCAAACGAACCAGCTTGGCCGGACGGAAATCGAGCATGTGGTAATCGAACGAAGCGTATCCTTTCGAAATGCTTTTCAGTTTATCGTAAAAGTCGAACACAATTTCGCCCAGCGGAAGATCGAACACCATCTCCACGCGGTCGGTGGTCAGGTAATCCTGTTTCAGTAGCGTACCACGTTTTTCGAGGCACAAAGTCATAATGGGCCCGATGTAATCGGAGGCTGTGATGATATTCGCCCGGATAAACGGTTCGTCGATGTCGTCGATGGTTGTTGTGGCCGGAAGCCCCGACGGGTTATACACGTTTATCGTTTCGCCTTTGGTGGTATGCACATGGTACAACACGTTGGGAACCGTTGTAATCACGTTCATATCGTATTCGCGGTCGAGCCGCTCCTGAATGATCTCCATGTGCAGCAGCCCCAGGAAACCGCAACGGAACCCAAAACCCAATGCCGCCGACGATTCGGGCTCGTAAGTAAGCGAGGCATCGTTTAATTGCAGTTTTTCCATCGATGCCCTGAGGTCTTCATAATCTTCCGAATCAATCGGATACACCCCCGCAAAAACCATGGGTTTCACTTCTTCAAAACCATCAATAGCCTTTTCGCAAGGCGCTTTTGAATGGGTAATGGTATCGCCGACTTTGACCTCCTTGGCTGTTTTTATGCCGCAAATAATGTATCCTACGTCGCCGGCCTTCATTTCGGGCCGTTCAAACATTCCGAGTTTCAGCACGCCCACTTCGTCGGCCAGGTATTCTTTCGAAGCATTCACAAACTTCACCATATCGCCCTTGCGGATGGTGCCGTTCACTACTTTAAAATAGGCAATTACACCACGGAACTGGTTAAATACCGAGTCAAAAATCAAAGCCTGAAGGGGTGCATCTTCCGAACCTTTAGGCTCCGGAATTACATTTACAATACGTTCCAGAATTTCGTCAATTCCCATCCCCGTTTTCCCGCTGGCGCGAATGATATCGGTACGTTTGCAGCCGATCAGCCCGATGATCTGATCTTCAACAATTTCGGGCATCGCATTGTCCAGGTCCATTTTATTCAGGATGGGGATAATTTCCAGATCGTGTTCGATGGCCAGGTAAAGGTTGGAAATGGTTTGTGCCTGGATTCCCTGGGTAGCATCGATAATGAGCAGGGCGCCTTCGCAGGCGGCAATCGAGCGCGAAACTTCGTACGAAAAGTCAACGTGTCCGGGGGTATCAATCAGGTTCAGCGTATATTCCTGCCCGTTAAGGGCGTACTGCATTTGTATCGCGTGGCTCTTGATTGTAATCCCACGTTCCTGTTCAAGGTCCATGCTGTCGAGAACCTGGGCTTTCATGGCCCGGCCGTCAACCGTTTTGGTATATTCCAGCAGCCTGTCGGCCAGCGTACTTTTCCCGTGATCGATGTGCGCAATAATACAAAAATTACGTATGTTCTTCATTCCTAAACGTTCTAAAAACCTTATTACTCAAATCCTCCAGTCGCATTTGGCGCAAAGATATTCAAATTTTGGGAATGGCAATTCGGCTGAATTGTACGCGGCATAAAACTTTGAATGATTTGAAGATAAGCAATAGAACTGAAATAACGTCGTGTTTTTTCTGAGTCAAAAATACTTGTTGAAGTAGCAAGGCTGCTTCAACAAATAAAAGTTGGCACCACAGATTACACGAATAAACACAGATTCAAAAGCTACCTTATATTTTAATCGGTGTAAATCCGTGTAATCTGTGGTAGAATAAATTTTAGGAGGCTGTATCAAAAGTGATTATGTTTTTTCAAAAACTTACAATTTGAAAGTACAGATACTGTTAAAACCCCTAAATCCCCTGAAGGGGACTTCAAAGCCGCCCCTTCAGGGGAGGTTTGGAGGGGTGAAATGAAGGTGAACTTACAATTT
>JAIBEY010000039.1 GCA_019459525.1 Prolixibacteraceae bacterium | reverse complement strand
TCAAGCTCCAGAAAGGAGGTGTTCCAGCCACACCTTCCGGTACGGCTACCTTGTTACGACTTAACACCAGTTACTAGTTTTACCCTAGGCCGCTCCTTGCGGTTACAGACTTCAGGTACCCCCAGCTTCCATTGTTTGACGGGCGGTGTGTACAAGGCCCGGGAACGTATTCACCGCATCATGGCTGATATGCGATTACTAGCGAATCCAGCTTCACGAAGTCGGGTTGCAGACTTCGATCCGAACTGAGACCGACTTTGGAGATTAGCATCCAGTCACCTGGTAGCTGCCCTTTGTATCGGCCATTGTAACACGTGTGTAGCCCTGGACATAAGGGCCGTGCTGATTTGACGTCATCCCCACCTTCCTCACACCTTACGGTGGCAGTCTCGCTAGAGTCCCCGGCTTAACCCGCTGGCAACTAACGATAAGGGTTGCGCTCGTTATGGGACTTAACCCGACACCTCACGGCACGAGCTGACGACAACCATGCAGCACCTTGTAGATCGTCCGAAGAAGGACTGCTTTCACAATCTGTCGCTCTACATTTAAGCCCAGGTAAGGTTCCTCGCGTATCATCGAATTAAACCACATGTTCCTCCGCTTGTGCGGGCCCCCGTCAATTCCTTTGAGTTTCAACCTTGCGATCGTACTCCCCAGGTGGCTCACTTAATGCTTTCGCTTGGCCGCTTGCTGTGTATCGCAAACAGCGAGTGAGCATCGTTTACGGCGTGGACTACCAGGGTATCTAATCCTGTTCGCTCCCCACGCTTTCGTGCATCAGCGTCAGTAACAGTTTAGTAAGCTGCCTTCGCAATTGGTGTTCTGTGTAATATCTAAGCATTTCACCGCTACACTACACATTCCGCTTACCTCAATTGTACTCAAGCTTTTCAGTATCAATGGCAATTCTACCGTTAAGCGGCAGGATTTCACCACTGACTTAAAAAGCCGCCTACGCACCCTTTAAACCCAATGAATCCGGATAACGCTTGCATCCTCCGTATTACCGCGGCTGCTGGCACGGAGTTAGCCGATGCTTATTCATACACTACCGTCGGGCACCCACACGTGGGTGTTTTTCTTGGTGTATAAAAGAAGTTTACAATCCATAGGACCTTCATCCTTCACGCGGGATGGCTGGTTCAGGCTTGCGCCCATTGACCAATATTCCTCACTGCTGCCTCCCGTAGGAGTCTGGTCCGTGTCTCAGTACCAGTGTGGGGGATCATCCTCTCAGAACCCCTAGACATCGTCGCCTTGGTGAGCCGTTACCTCACCAACTAGCTAATGTCACGCATGCCCATCTATAACCACCGGAGTTTTACCTTAAAAACCATGCGGTTCCTAAGGACTATGAGGTATTAATCCACATTTCTATGGGCTATCCCTCTGTTATAGGCAGGTTGCATACGCGTTACTCACCCGTGCGCCACTCTCATGGGAGCAAGCTCCCAATCCCGTTCGACTTGCATGTGTTAGGCCTCCCGCTAGCGTTCATCCTGAGCCAGGATCAAACTCTTCGTTGTAAGTTAAAAGTTAAATATTATCCAGCTCTATGACGTTAACTCAAAAATTTAATTTGCGTAACCTTCCTTGTTTTTCCTTTTCAATATTTTCAATGAACTCCTGTGCCTTGCGGCTATCGGTTTTACCACCTTCTTTCTACCTCTTGCGAAGCGACATCTAATGGTTAAATTCAATCTCGTATTCTTTTTGAACGTTTCATTCAGCTTTCTCCGTATCGCCTTGTTGTGGCGGCCGTTTCAGCGGGGTGCAAAGTTATGAAGAGTTTCTAATTTACCAAAGATTTTTAAAACTTTTTTTTCCTTTTTTTTCTCTCCTTCAATTGATGCCTGCTCCGGTCCTTAATCTATTTCTCTCTTCTCTCCGATCCTATAAACCTGACAGATTTATCTGCTTGCAAACATTCAACCCTAACTCCCCAATCTTTTCACTGAACTCGCTTTTCGTTTAGCGGCTGCAAAGGTAATCGCCTTTTCTTAATTTCCAAACAACTTCTGAAATTATTCCAAAAATTATTACTAACCGCTTACCATACACCACCTTAATGAACTCCAGCCTCGCTTCCTGCATCGCTGCTTCCCCGTTTGGCGGTTGCAAAGATAGAGGGCTAAAACACTTCTCCAACTCCTATTCTTAACTTTTCTGAAAATACTATTCAAATTTTTGGGGGCACTACTGAAATTCAATAGATTATCGCATATTTTATTTGTAAACTTAATGTTAAGAGGACAAATCCTTATCTGAAATCAGCAATGGGAGTAAGCTTTTAAGCCAACTAAAGTGTAAAATCACATACTGGAATATCTAACAGATACTACAATTTAGAGGGCACATCAGCGAATTTCAGGTTTAAACTTCAGGAAAGGAATTAAGATAGAAGTAAACACAAAAGCTATTTACTCCGGATTACTATGGAGAGGTGGCAAAATAATTAAAAGTAAACTATTGATTATATAAGCAAGATCTGACTTACTACTTTATTTCCGAGGCTGCGCACTCCAGACTCAATTGTGGCTCGACCCACTCTTTCAATGCTGAAGCGAAGCTCACCATCCTTTTAATCTCATCATCCGTTGGCACAATTTCAAGAGTAGGTTCAAGCGAACAAAAATTCATGAACCGGTTCATGAATCGTACCTCTGCATGAAACTCCTCGGGTGCATTGTGGTTTTTCTTCAACTCGCGATACATCGACGAAATACTGGAATGTTCAGGAATAAACCCCGATTTCATTAGTACGCTGGTCATGTAATTCTCAATAGACATGGCAACTACATTGTAAATAACCAGATTTCCAAGTGTATTTTTCTTGGATGCCCCAAGTGCTGCCTTATAATAATCAGTCGCTTCCAAATAATAGCTTTCCCATTCCATAACTGTTGTTTTATAGTTCGTGATGACTCAAATTATTTGCCAGATGGATCAACTCATCCTGACTCAAACATCGTTTTTTACTGAGCGACAATGCCTTAACCTGTTCGGTTAAAAGTGAGGTGTGGCGCTCATTAACGCTTATCTGCTGTTTTTCCAGAAAATGTTTGATCGTTCGGCCTCCTGAATGCCGCCCAATGACCATTTCAGTCGATTTCCCGATTTCTGAAGAAAGGAAAGGTTGGTACGCCAATTCGTCTTTCAACAAGCTTCGGCAATGGATTCCGGATTCGTGGCGGCAAACCATCTCACCAACAATTGGTTTGGATGGATGAATGGGCTTGGATGAAGCCTGGGCCACAAACCGGCAAAGTTCCTGAATTTGCGATAAATGAATTCCACAGTTAATTCCTGAAGAAATTTTAAGTGCAGCAGCGATTTCTTCCACACAGGCATTTCCGGCGCGTTCGCCCAATCCGTTGATAGTTGCGCTGACCGATTGTGCTCCGGAAAGCAGGGCACAGACCGAATTGGCGGTTGCCATTCCCAGATCGTTGTGTCCGTGAAATTCGAAATCGACAAATGGGAATTTCTCGCAAACCGTCGAAAACAACTGAGCTGTCGAAAATGGATTCAGGATGCCAACAGTATCGGCCAACCGAATGCGGTCAACTCCTTCGGCCAGGCACGAAGCAATGAATTCATCCAGAAAATCGCTGTTGGCTCGTGAAGCATCCTGGGCGCCGATGGCAATAAAGTCGAACCGTTGACGGGCAAACGCAATCATGGGACGAATCTGCTTCATTACCCAATCGGTATTTCGCCCCATGGCTGAAAGCTGGATATCGGACACCGAAAATGAAATGTTGATCCGGTTGGCACCGGTCCTGGCCGATTCTTCGATGTCGGATTCTTTGGCACGCGCCCAGCAAAGTTTGTCGAACCGAAATCCGGCCTGCACAATCTCGCGAATTACACGAACTTCATCCTCTCCCATTGCCGGTGTTCCAACTTCAAGCTCTTTTACCCCGCAATCCTCGAGCAGAGCGGCAATCCGAAGTTTTTCGTCCAGCGTAAAAACCACTCCCGGAGCTTGTTCGCCGTCGCGAAGGGTGGAGTCGATAATATGTGGAGTTTTTGTCATAGTCTTGAGTATTAGAATTTCGAATCTTGAATAAAACGTTTCGAGTTACGGTTACGAATTGCGTGTAACTCGAAACCCGCAACATCTTTTGCTGCCAACTGTGACTGCGACTGAATACTTGAACTATTCGCTGATCAAATATTCCTCAACCGCATTGCCTTCTTCGAGTGCATCGAGAATTTCGTCGATTTTGTCGGTGGTGATGGCTCCATACCAAAAGTTATTGGGTTGGATGACCATAACTGGCCCCTGCGAGCAAACATTCAGGCAGGCAGTTGATGATACTGCGGCATCAATGCCGCGATCGGCGCACTCTTCTGTGACATACTGGATAAATTCAGCACCCCCGTTTTTGTTACAAAATCCTTTGGCATCGCCGGCAACCCGATACGAGTTGCAAATCAAAATGTGGTAATCTGGTTTTTTCATTTTCTTATTATTTTGAATTAAAAATTTAAACACAAAGTCACGAGGACACGAAGTGGAAAATATTCAATAACTAATGTGCAAAGCTTAACCCGAAACACGTAACCCGCATCCCGAAACGCTTTCCTTCTTCAGCACCCCGTGGCTTTTCCGGAGCAGACGGCACCGCATTTAAACACATCGGCCTTTTTTACAGTACGCAATTCTTTACCTTTATATATAGCGTCCAAACCTTCGTCGATCAATCCGGTCATTTCGACGATGCGGATACCTGTGCGGCCAATGGTGGCCGATGGACTTGGCCCGATTCCTCCAACTAACAAGGCGCGGCAATCGCTTAAAAGTTCTGCCAAATCTTCCCAGCGCTTATTCCCAATTCCTGAAGGAGGTGTTTTGCGTTGCTCCACCATTCGGTAACCATTGGGCGTTTCGCGGAAAACGTACAGGCTGTCGGCCTCGCCTAAATGCTGATTGACCAGCATTCCTTCGTAACTGGCAACGGCCACAAACGGACGGTTCTCTTCGTCAGCGACTGTCATGTTGATTACTTCCGACATGATTTTCTTTGCTTCCACGTCATCTTCACCAAGCAAGCCAACAGCATCGGCACGACAGCGGGCGCAATGGGTCATCGGTTTCAGGTGCTTCGCGATTTTCAGGCGGATCTCGCGCATGGTAAGCATATCAGGCTCTTTCAGGTTTTCGTATGGTGTGTCAGCCACCGGAAATAATGGAATTGCATTCATCAGTTCTGCTCCTAACTCTTTCGCTTTTTCGGCCACACTTTCAACCAAATGGTCGTTCACTCCAGGAATGACAATGCTGTTGATCTTCACCGTGATTCCGAAATGCCGCAACATTTTGATGGCCACCAACTGATTTTCCAGAAGAATTGCAGCCGCAGCTTTGCCCACATAACCGCGATTTCCGAAGCGGGCCCATTTATAGATATTTTGCGTTTCTTCTGCATCCAATCCGTTCATAGTAATCGTCACATGACTCACTCCCAACTCAGCCAGTTCTTCGGCAAACGGAGCAACGTTTAGTCCGTTGGACGACAAACACAAAATCATTTCAGGAAAATGTTCGCGCACCAACCGCAGAGTTGTCATGGTTTCGTGCGGATTGGCAAATGGATCGCCCGGGCCGGCAATGCCCACTACCGACAGGTTTGGCATCTTTTCTTTCAGTTTAGTTAGGTAAGCCAAGGCCTGCTCAGGCGAAAGAACCTCACTGGTAACTCCCGGGCGACTCTCATTTACACAATCGTAATCGCGTTTGCAATAATTGCATTGAATGTTGCATTTTGGGGCCACGGGCAAATGAACCCTGGCGTATGTGCCTTTCGCTTCGATGTTGAAGCACGGATGTTTTTCGAGATCTATCATAGCGTTTAATTTGGATAGTGACGGGGTGACTTCAAGTCACCCCGTCACTAAATGGTTCTACATATATTTATATCCAACGGCAGAGCTGTCTTGTTTGCTGGCGATCAGCATATTGGTGATTTGGTCGAACAGTTCTTGTGTGCCGGTGTAACCGAGGTGTTTGATGCGTTGTCCGCCAATGCGGTCGTGAATTGGGAAACCGCAGCGAACAATCGGGATGCCCAACTCGCGGGCGATGTAATAGGCTTTGCTGTTTCCAATCAGGATGTCGGGTTTATTTTCGGCACACCATTCGTGAATCATTTCGTAGTCGTATCCATTCTGAACGGTAATTTCAGATGTATTCTCCGGACAATACTTCCGGATCTCGTCTTCCAACCGTCCACTTTCGCCGCCTGAAGCAGCCAATGCTACTTCAATTCCGATTTCGTTCAGGAACGCTGAAAGTGCAACTACCAGATCTTCCTCGCCATAAACGACTGCGCGTTTTCCAAACACATATTTATGTCCATCGACGTAAGAATCGATCAGGCGACCACGCTCTTTGGTGTATTTCATCGGAATTTCCTTTCCTGAAAGCTGGCTAAGTGTTTCGAAAAAATGGTCGCAATTGCTGACTCCGAGCGGAAGTGGCATCCGGTGATTTTCTACCCCGAAACTTTCCAGTAAATATTCGGCAGCGGTGGTTGCCAGTGCATTGTTTTTTACCCTTCCGGATAAACTACCTTTATTTAATATGGTGCCCAATTCGATGGATGCACGGGCTGAACCGCATTTCCGAACAGATTCGATGGGTGTTCCTCCTTCAGGAATGCGATGGTATGAATCCCAAATTGGGTTGTCGAGTGTTTCGGAGTAATCAGGTAGTAATATATAAGGTATGGTGAAATCTTCGAGAATGTTTTTGATCTGGCGCAAGTCTTCCGGAGAAACAAAGCCAGGGAAAATATTGAGATGCTCACCTTTTTCACCACCTTCGGCAATCAATTTTACCGCTGAAGCCACCGCTTCGTGGAAACCATCGATGTGCGAGCCCTGGTAGCTGGGGGTTGATGCCGAGATAAAATGGGGTAGAGTTTCGCGATCAGTAAGATCTTTAAAGTTTTGGATGTAGAATTTTACATCGTCGCCAATGGTTTCGCTCAGGCAGGTAGTTGCCATGCCGATTACTTCAGGCTGGTATTGGCTGATTACATTTTCGATGGCTGCCAGGCAATTGGCACCGCCGCCAAAAATGGTAGATTCTTCGGTGAAATTGGAAGAAGCGATATCGACAGGTTCTTTGTAATGACTGATCAGGTAGCGGCGAATGTAAGTGGCACAACCTTGTCCACCGTGAATAATAGGAACGCATCCGCGAATTCCTTTGAAAGCCACACTGGCGCCGAGCGGAGCGCAGAGTTTGCAGGCGTTACGTGTAGCGGTGTATTCGGGTGTTGATTTGATGATGGGTGTATTTTCAATCATGGCGTTTTTTTTAAGTTTCAAGTTCCAGATTCCAAGTTCCAAGTTTCGCATTGTTGGAAATTGGTTATTGAATATTCGATATTGGTTATTTTCGTTGTTGCGCCGGAAATTAAATTGTGGCTTCGATTCACATTTTCCGTCCGGCGCTAAAACTTTTGCCTTTTTTCATCCCCCGGCTTAAAAGCCGGGGCTACCAATATGCCGTCCCGATGGGACTGTTATTTCATAAACTTCCAAACCGGGCTGCAGACGGAAGCGTGGACTTCCTTGGCGAAATTCAACATGCCTTCGTATCCGGCCAGGGCTTCTTTTCGTTCATGATTGTGGTCGCAAAAACCTAATCCGAGCTTGAATGCGATGGGGCGTTCTTTCACGCCACCGATAAAAAGGTTGGCGCCGGTTTGCTTCACAAATTCTGATAGTTCGTTCGGGTTCGAGTCGTCAACAATGATGGTTCCCTCGTCGCACAATTCTTTCAGCAGATTATAATCGTCCTGGTTTCCGGTTTGTGAACCAACCACCACGGTTTTCATTCCCAGCAATCGCAGCGCTTTCACCAGTGAAATGGCTTTAAAAGCTCCTCCCACGTAAATGGCTGCTTTCTTTCCTTCCAGTTTTGCGCGGTATTCCTGAAGTGCCGGTAATAATTTGCTGAGTTCTTCTCTTACAAGTTCCCGTGCTTTTTGCATCATTTCATCTGACTTGAAAAAACGGGCCACTTCGTACAGCGCATCCGACATATCTTCGATTCCGAAATAGGAAACTTTCATGAACGGGATGCCATACTTATCTTCCATATCTTTGGCCAGATAGGTCATCGATCCGGAGCACTGAACCACGTTGAGTTGGGCTTTGTGGGCTTTCCGGATATCATTGATACGACCATCGCCGGTCATGCAGGCCACCATGTTTACACCCATGCGGCGGTAATATTCGGCCAGCATCCACAGTTCGCCAGCCAGGTTGAAATCGCCGAGTATATTAATACTGTGCTCGGGAACTACGGAAGTTTGATCGGTTCCAATCAGTTTTGAAAGTGCCGCACAGGCAATTTTATAACCGTCTTTTTTTGTTCCGTTGAAACCTTCCGACATCAGCGGAATTACATCAATTCCTTTTTCGCGGGTAACCCGGCGGCAAACGGCTTCCATATCGTCACCAATAACACCCACAATGCAGGTGGCATAGACGAATGCAGCTTTGGGTTTGTACTGATCGATCAGGCTAATGAGCGCATTGTACAGACGGGTTTCGCCACCAAAAACCACTTCTTTTTCTTTCAGGTCAGTAGTAAAACTAAGGCGGTGTAATTGCGGTCCTGAAGAAAGTGATCCGCGAATGTCCCAGGTGTAGGCGGCACAGCCAACAGGCCCGTGAATGAGGTGAAGCGCGTCGGCAATGGGATAAAGTACCACGCGCGATCCGCAGAAAACACATGCCCGCTGGCTGACAGAGCCTGCAATACTTGCTTTTCCGCAAGCAATGGCAACATCGTCATGTCCTTTGGTGACAATCTGACTTTTTCGGCCTTTTAGCATTTCGTTCATGGTGTCTATATTTTAAATGAAAGGGGAAGGAAGCAGAAAGCACCTCCCCCATTTCTGCATTAAAAAGAAAATAGCCATCAGAATTCTCCTCACCCTAAGGAGAATTTTTCGTTCGCGCTGAGATATTCAGCGGTAGATTTTTGAAATCCTGACAGGTATGGCATTCCCGTCAGGATTGATAAAAGCAGGTTGATTATTTATTTAGAACGATTAGAGAATCCATTTCCTTTAATCCTGACAGGTTTTGAAAACCTGTCAGGATTTTAATATCAACCGATTACATCACCAGTTCGAACTTTTCTTCGAGACAGGTTGCGTCTTGTTTGTCCATAATGGCACTCAGAAGTTTTTCTACAATGCGCAAACCACCAGTGTATCCTAGTGTTGAGAAATAACTGTGGCCAATACGATCGACAATTGGGAAACCCATCCGGACAAACGGGATTTTTTCGTCGCGGGCAATGTACTTTCCGTAGGTATTTCCAATCAACAGGTCAACCGGATTTTCCTTAATCCACTGGTGCATCAGGAACATATCAGCTTGTGGACCGTTTTTGTATTTGGCTTCGGGAACACGTTCCGAAAGGATCTCAGCCATCCGGGAATCGAAATGCTTACCCGGAGTTCCTGAAACGATGTAAACCGGTTTCATATCCATGTCAACCAAAAATTCGATCAGTGGGATAATGTTATCAGGATCGCCGTAAACGGCCACTCGTTTTCCATAGAGGTATTGATGCATATCGGTAATCACATCCAACAGGCGGCCGCGTTCTTCGGTAATTGATTCAGGAATTGAAACTCGGCCAGCTTTTGCCAGCGCCTGAATAAAACGGTCGGTAGCTTTTAGCCCAACCGGAATATCGATGATGTCGAACGGAACTTTGCATTGGTTGTCGAGCATGATGGCCGCTTTTGTTGTAGCCCACTCACCCAATCCCAATGTCTGCATGCTGTCACCCATGCTCACCATTTCAGGAATGGTTGTTCCGCCTTTCGGGTACATTTCGAATTTACCGGTCATTGGAGTGTCCAAAACATCCGAAGTATCGGGTAGTAAAACTGATTTTACTTTCATCATTTTCATGATCCGTTTCAGTTCGCGCATATCCGAAGGTTCAACCCATCCGGAGAGTAAATTGATCTGCCGGATTTTTTCGTTGGTTTTTTCGGCAAAATATTTCACGAAAGCTTCGAGCATATTGGCGTATCCGGTAACATGCGAACCCACGTAACTTGGTGTCGAGGCCTGAATCACGTATTTCCCGAATGGAACTTTACCTTCGTCTTTGGCTTTGTTCACGATCTGGTTCAGGTCGTCGCCAATGGTTTCGGACAAACAGGTTGAATGCACGGCAATAATTTCGGGTTCGTACACCGCGAAAATGGTCTCGATGGCCTGCAACAAGTTGGCTTGTCCGCCGAAAACCGATGATCCTTCGGTGAATGAGCTTGTTGCAGCCATTACCGGTTCTTTGTAGTGACGGGTAAGCGCGCTGCGGTGATACGAGCAGCAGCCTTGCGAACCGTGACTGTGAGGAAGGCATCCGTGAACACCCAGCGCGGCGTACATGGCGCCAACTGGCTGACAAGTCTTGGCTGGATTGACGGTCAACGCCGTCCTTTCTCTTACTTCTTTTGTTGTATGTCGTAGTAACATAATTAGTTCCTCCTGATATTTAAGCTTCAATTGTCATACTGCCCACCAGTTCCGACTCGTGTTTCCAGGGGGCATCAATCATTTTCCAGATGTTGGTAGCCAGCATTCGTTCCATTTCGACATAGAAATTGATGGCTCCGTCAAAAGCTGTGTAAGGGCCGCCGTAGTCGTAGCTGTGCAACTGTTTGAGCGGAACCCCGGCTTTTTGCACCACGTATTTCTCTTTGATTCCGGCGCAGAAAACATCGGGTTTGTAGAATTCAATCAATTTTTCGGTTTCCCAATGGTTGACATCGTCGATAACCAGCGAATTTTTCAACATATCGGGCATCATTCCGTCGTAATCTTTAAACTCGAAACCCTTGCTTACCAGCTCTGCTTTTTTCTCAACCAAATCTGGTCTGAAATGCGCTTCGTCTTTGGTTACCGAAAGTTCTTCGATGTTACGGGTATCGGCGTCAATCTTGATGGATGGGATTACCTTGCGACCTTCGTAATCGTCACGGTGGGCAAACTCGTATCCGGCAGAAACGGTGCGGATTCCCAATTCAGCAAATAAATCCTGATAGTGGTGGGCGCGTGAACCACCAACGAACATCATGGCCAGTTTGCCTTCCACCTTTGGCCGTATCGAACTTTTTACCGCTTCTACTTTAGCCATTTCGCGGGCAATAATTTCTTCGACTTTGGCTTTCAGGTCGGCATCGCCAAAATAGTCCGCAATTTTCCGGAGCGATTTACACGTTGATTCGGCACCTACAAAACTTACTTTGATCCACGGGATTCCGTATTTTTCTTCCATCATTTCGGCAATGTAGTTGATGGAGCGGTGGCACATCACCATGTTGAGGTCGGCAGTATGCGAATATTCCATGCTTTTGATGGTAGAGTTTCCGGAGAAAGTAGAAAGCAAAGTGATGCCGGCTTCTTCGAACAGTTTTTCGATTTCGAAAGCATCGCCGCCTATGTTGTACTCGCCCAACAGGTTCACCTGAAATTTGCCGACACGTTCGCGGTCGTTCAAACCGACCACATGTTTAAATACGCCGTTGTTGGCAATGTGGTGACCAGCCGACTGCGAAACTCCGCGGTAACCTTCGCAACTGAAACCAAAAATGTTGATCCCTAGTTCGGCTTTCATGTCACGCGATACGGAATGAACGTCGTCGCCAATCAAACCTACCGGGCAAGTAGAGAAAATACCTATGGCTTTTGGCTTGAAGATTTCGTATGCCTCGCGAACGGCTTCTTTCAGTTTGGCTTCGCCACCGAAAACAATGTTCTCGTCCTGCATATCGGTTGAAAAGGAATAGGTAATATAATTATCCTCTCCTTCCAATGGTCGGGTTTGGTTACGTCGGGTGAGCCAAGCGTAAAAGCTACAGCCGATTGGTCCGTGTACCAGGTTGATAATGTCGCGGGTTGGCCCCAAAACTACCCCTTTACATCCGGCGTAGGTACAACCACGCTGCGTGATGATTCCGGGAATGGTGCGGACATTGGCCATTATTTCCTGCTCCAAGTTGGGATCGTTAATCACCAGCCCTTTCGCCCGTTTCTTCGCTAATTTTGGTGGATATTTTTTCAGGATCTCTTCTTTCAGTGTGGAAGGATCTGGCAATCCGTTGATATAATTTTTTCTGTTTGGCATAACTGTAAATTTTAATCGAGTGTGGAATCGCCTGTTTCTCCTGTGCGAACCCTGATGGATTCGTAAGCCGGGATGACGAAAATTTTACCGTCGCCGGGCTCGGGAGTCTGATTGGCTTCAATAATAGTTTCAACAGCAGTTGTCACTTTATCGTCGGGAACCACAATGGTGACTACCCTTTGAGGACGAAGGCGTGGTTCTTTTCCCAGGTGGGCCAATGCCTCCGGAAGGTCTTTCTTCACGCCTTCGAGCACTTTGGCATCCCAAAGGCCTTTTCCGCGACCGAAAACTTTTCCGGTTGCAGTCATCGAAGGAAGTCCTGCTGCCGATAGTGCCGTTTTGGTTGCATTCATCTTATCGATGCGTATAATTGCCATGATTAACTTCATATCTCTGCGGTTTTGGGATTATAACTCTTTGGTTCCGCGGCTGATGGTGTAGGCTTCTTCAACCGGTGTGATGAAGATTTTTCCGTCGCCATAAGCGCCTTTGGGTTCAGTGCGGGCTGCTTCCATAATGGTCGTTACTGCAAAATCCTTGTCTTCGTCTTTGATGACCATCAACAGCATTTCTTTGGGTAACTCGTCGTAAGTAACATCTCCGATTTTGATACCACGCTGTTTACCACGCCCTACCACCGGAATTTTGGTTACGGCCACGTACCCGGCTTCGAACAAGGCTTTCAGTACTTTACTTGATTTATCTGGACGTATAATTGCTCTGATCATTAACATATTTTGGTTCTCCTATTTTTAGTTTTTTATTTTTGTATTGATTCACCCCTAAATCCCCTAAAGGGGACTTAAAACCCGCCTTTGCTGAAGGCTGAACTTAACAGCCCCCTTGAGGGGGTCGGGGGTAAATTAGTTTACAATTCCGAAGTCGATCAATAAAGTTTCCAGCTCTTCCATGGCCAGCGGGTTTGGAATAACAAACTGGGTGTTTTCGTTAATGGCTCTCGACAACTTGCGGTATTCGTCGGCCTGATTGTGTTCCGGGTTGAATTCGATTACTGTTTTGCGGTTGATTTCGGCACGCTGAACCATGTTGTCGCGAGGCACAAAGTGGATCATTTTGGTACCCAACTGGCGAGCCAGCTCTTCGATCATTTCGCGTTCGTTGTCCACGTTACGCGAGTTGCAGATCAGTCCGCCTAAACGAACAGTTCCGGCCTGTGCATATTTTTTAATCCCCTTGCAAATGTTGTTGGCTGCGTACATGGCCATCATTTCTCCGGAAACCACGATGTAAATTTCTTCGGCTTTTCCTTCGCGGATTGGCATGGCGAAACCACCGCAAACCACGTCGCCCAATACATCATAGAAGGTGTAGTCGATTTTGTATTTTTCGTCCCAGGCGCCCAACTGCTCCAACAGGTTGATGGAAGTGATGATACCACGGCCGGCACAACCTACTCCCGGCTCCGGACCGCCAGACTCCACGCAACGAACGCCGCCATAACCCACTTTCACGATATCGTCGAGGTCGATGTCTTCGCCTTCTTCGCGGAGTGTGTCCAAAACGGTTTTCTGAGCCAGACCGCCCAACAACAGTCGGGTTGAGTCGGCTTTCGGGTCGCAACCCACTACTTTTACATTAAATCCGGCTTCAACCAGTCCGGCAACGGTGTTCTGTGTGGTAGTGGATTTTCCGATTCCACCTTTACCATAAATGGCAATTTTTCTCATTTTCGTATTTTTTACGGGTTTAACTTTTCGTGTTTGGCCGAAGCATTACGACAATGATGCCAAGAGCAGTTTCAAGTTTCAGGTTTCAAGTTTCAAGTTATGCCCTGAACGTTGAAAATCTGAAACTTACAAGTGATTAAATTTTTCTGAAGGAATTTTGGCACACAAAAAAATCCTACTTTTTGGTAGGAAACAGGAAATAGGCGTACAAAACGTGTTGCACGGCACAAAAGCAATAGCAGCAAGGGTTTTAAGTGTGTTAATATTGGCTTAACCTACGTTTTGGTAGATTTTGAAGAAAGTGTTCAGTCGCAGTAGGCAAAGGCAGAAAAGGAAACCGGAGAACGGAAAAGGGAATTACAAAATACTAGTTGCTGGGAGTTTCATTCAACCTAAAAATTATTTCATGTTTAATGTCTTCTTTTGTTTTGCAATCACCAAATAAATGTCCAGGAGTAATAAGTTTTAATTTCTTTAGGTTGAAATTTACTGACAACAAGATTCTCCATTTTGCAAATCGGCATAGAGATTTATTGTCTTTTAGAAAAAAGCCTACTCGAACAAATAAACTTTCATAATGAGTATATAAAACATAGATATAAGCAAATGGAAAAAACGAAATTGTCATGATAGCTGGAAAAGTCAATGCTCTTAAATTGTCATAAGTCGCAAAATTTTTAAAGTTTTGATATATCTCAAAAACGGAATAGATTAAATAGAGGACTCCAATTAAACCAAATATTTTTAATAAAAAGTTATTGACTTGTTTATGTTCTTCGTTGGCTTCGGTGAATCCCAATAAAACTGATAGAAAAATCACAATTGGCATTAGGATAAACTCGGTTACAATTCCAAAAACATATAGTCCTAATATAAATTCAAGAATCACAAACAACTTAATATTCTTCTTTATAAATTTTTTAAAATAATACTCTTCTTGTAACGCCTTATTTGAATTCATCATTAAAATGAATCCAACACCAAAAGTCCAATAAATAGTGTCTTTAATTAGGCTAAAATTCCAGAGGTTTAATAGCGATAATCCATAAACAATGACTGTGATATAAAGTAAAAGGCAAAGAATTGAGACAAAAATTTGTTTTGCAAATAAGGCTTTTACTACTCCAAGAATTGATTTCCTTACCTTTTTCTGAGTCAAAGTCCAGAGAATAAAAATAAGTAGATAAGAAATCAAAACAATCTCTCTATTATTAAATGTCCTATGCAAATAATCAAGAACCATTATTACTTATATCTGTTTTTATTTTATCACTTTGCGGCTATGTTCGCATGCCAAATACATGCGCATTCTTCGTATTTCCCCTACCCTGATTTTTAGAGCATAATCTCATTTTTTGGTAAATACCCTCCAAAAACCTGTTTGGGCAAGGCACCCCCAAATGTAAACAAATACGATGTTTACTTCGGTTAATTTTTGCAAAAGATTTGGAGAATAGGTGATTGGGGAGTTTGGAGAATGCTCTCTTCGACACGCTTCGCTGCTCAGGGAGCGGCGCTACGAATGAGGGTTTGATGCAATGAAACAAAAACGATCGGGCTCTCGCTGCCTGAGCTTGTCGAAGGCGGTTCCTTGATTAGGACTGTGGAAGGTGGTTCATTACCCCTGTCAGGTTTTCGAAACCTGACAGGGGTGTGAGAATTACTTGTCCTGTTAAGACTTTTATTGCCCTGTTAGTATTTTTCATTGCTCTGTTAAAATTTTTATCACGCTGTAAATGTTTTTCATCGTCCTGTAACTAATTTGCACCGTCCTGTGGCACAGGACGGGCAAAAACTCATACAGGGCAATAAAGCACTTTAACAGGACGGCTTCCCAAACCAACAGGACAACCAGAAAATCCACAGGACGGCATACCGGAGCAACAGGACGGACAAAAACCGGAACAGGGCGAGTGGCGAGGCGGGTTGTAGGAGGTTTTATGTGAATTTATATGACTAAAATATTTGAAAATTAACCGGTCATCGGCACTTTACCCCTGTCAGGGTTTCGAAACCTGACAGGGTTGGGAACCACAGCAATGGCCATCCAGCATTTACTATTGAAATTTTAGTTTGTTTGAAGGTAGTCAAGTATGGATGAAAAATGTTTTTCGGATAATGGAGACCAAATAATCGGCTTAGGCATTGGTGTACTTCTTGCGGATGTTTGCCATTACTTTCGAGTGAGGAATTCCCTTTCCTTTATCAATTTCATCAATCGCCGCCACAATTCCATTCTTCTGTTCTTCTGTCAATTTATTCCAATCATCCATATCCTTTTTGCCGTTCAGGTAGTTCAAAAAAACGCCATAAAGTTCCTCCAATCGATCCTTCTCCAAAGAATCAATTTGCTGGAATAATTTCAGTTTTAAATCGGATACAGTCATGATTTGTCTTTCCCCAAAGATATAAAAATTACAACCGACATCATCTGTCACTTTAGTTTTACAACTTCCGCTCCCAGAACATCATTCTGGGCACACAATCCGAAAAACCCATTTTGCGGTAGAGCGATTTGGCATTGGCGTTGTCTTCGCGCACTTCGAGGTTAACCCGGCAATATCCGTTTTGTGAGGCATAATTGATCACCCCGCGCAGCAAAAAATGCCCGGCGCCCATGTTCCGGCACTCGGGGGCCACAATAAAATCGTGAATATTAATCAGCGGCCTGGCCTGAAAAGTGGAGAAACTGATGTTGCAATTGGCCAGTCCGGCAAACTGATCGTCGGCCATAACGAAAAACCCCAGAAACCCAGAATGCTCTTTCAACCCGAAAATAATTTGTGGGGCTAACCCCGCGGGCATTGGCCGGTTATTTCCCATCGGGTCGTTCATGTAATCGTTGAGCAGTTTAACTACCTGGGCGCAATGTTGTTGGTTTTGGAGATCGACCTGTACGATTGATAGTTCCATAGAAAATAGGTTTAATCAAGTTTTTCTATTCGATGTGCCCAACCAGAGCAATATTTTCAAGCCCCAATGGGGTCGAGATGTTAGTCACGACGGGAGAAACCCGTTGTTAAGGCCCTCCTTTTTAGTTGAACCCCGACGGGGTTCAATGAATACTTTCTCTCAATCCGACGGTTTTACCGCCGGTGAATAACATTTAATCCATCATACCTTAAACCTCCAGGCGTCGATCTCGTATTTTTTCAGACGGATACCCAACATGCGTTCGGTAACTTTCAGTTCGTCGGCTGCCTTGGCAATGTTACCTTTCGAACTGACCAACGCTTCACGGATCAGTTGTTTTTCAACCTGTTCAACGGTATAGGTTAACCCGCCGGAAGCCTTTGTATTCGTCGAATCGGCGGTTTGCAGCGAAGGCGGCAGATCGTAACTGTGTATCACATTGTCTTTGCAAAGAATACAGGCACGTTCGATGCAGTTTTCCAACTCGCGAATGTTTCCGGGCCAGCGGTAAACCATCAGCATATTCAACGCCGAAGTAGTTATCCTGATAATTTTGGCATTGTTCCGTTTGTTGAATTTCCCGATAAAATGATCGACCAACGAAGGAATATCGTTTCGGCGGTCGCGCAATGGCGGCACAAAAATCGGAAACACGTTGATGCGGTAATACAAATCTTCGCGAAACTCGTTGTTCTGAATCAATTCTTCCAGGTTCCGGTTGGTAGCGCAAATAATACGAACATCAATTTTAATGGTTTCGGTGCCGCCCAACCGCTCAAACTCGCGCTGCTGAATCAGCCGAAGTAATTTTACCTGTGTCGAAAGCGGAATATCGCCAATCTCATCCAAAAAAATGGTACCACCGTCAGCCAGTTCGAAGCGTCCTTTCCGTCGGGCCTCAGCTCCGGTAAATGCGCCTTTTTCATGGCCAAACAACTCGCTTTCGATTAGTGTATCAGGCAAAGCAGAGCAGTTTACCTTGATGAAATTCTTTTTTGCCCGAGGACTCGAAAAATGGATCGAATCGGCAATCAATTCTTTCCCGATCCCACTTTCGCCGCGGATCAGCACCGTTGAATTCGTTTCGGCAACCATGCTCACCAGCGAATACACATCGCGCATCTTGCTCGAATTTCCAACGATATTTCCCGGCCTGAAATCCACCTCAAGCTGATTTTGCAGTTGAATATTTTTTTGTTTCAGGATTTCCATTTCCTCCAGGCGCTCCTGCCTGCTACGCACACTGCGCGAAATCATGGAACCGATGATTGATAGCAATTGATTATCCTCGTCGTACGAAATATGTGGATTGTAAATCCTGACCACACTTAGTGTCCCCGTCACTTTTCCTTCTTCGATAATGGGGGTACAAATAAAGGTGAGTTCCTGACCATCTTTGGTGAGTTCCTGACCTGTGCGGTTCAGGAATAAACTGGATTTCGAAATTTTATCGATGACCACCGGGCGCGACATTTCGACCACCCGCCCAATAATGCCTTCGCCCAGTTTGTATCGGCCACGAGCCTGTTGTGCCGGGCTATATCCATAGGCCGCCTCAATCATAATGCTCTCCGACTCCCGGTTAAAAATGGTCAGAAAGCTGCGTTCGGCATCCAAATATTTAACCAGCATTTCGAGTATCGCCGACAAATCATTTTTCAATTCTTTACTTTGAATCAGCCGCTGACTGATATCAAACAGCAGAACAAGCTCCTTGAGCCCGTAACATTCATTGCCTGCCTTTTTACATTTGAATTCCATACTCAACTATCTTTTTGACAATGAACAACTAACTAAACAAGCATTTTGAACAAATATCAGGTTTATTATTTTCCTTTTAATTATATTTCATCCATTACACTATCCTTTTAACAAATTATTAACAACCTGATAAAAATCAGGATTTGCGGCTAATGAAGTATTCACCTGATTACAAAATGATTAATGCAGCTATTTTTCTTATACATTTGCAGTTGTTTAGTATTTAGCCCATGAGAACAATTAGAATCGTACTGCTTTTTTCGGCATTAAATATGCTTACCCCAAATGTGAATGCCAAGGCCCCTGTTTTTGTAGTTAACCGGCCCGATACCAAACCCCATCGGATAATCAGAACGTGTTGCTCGTTTGGTACTGAAATGCAGCTTTTTGCTATTCCGGGAGTTAAGCTTACCGAAATTACAAGCCTCGAAAAAATTGGTTCGCACCATTATTTGGGCGATCCGAGCGAAGAAAACGGAATTGTTTATACCCGTCGCGGAGGATTTATTGACATGGGCCATTTGCGCGATCAGATTGACTGGACGGCCTATCTGTACAAACAACTGCTGGAAAACAAACCGGAACAAAACCTTTCGCTCGTGCTGGGTCGCGAGGGAGGAGAAAAAACGCTGAATGTGAGGATCCCGTCTGATCTGACCGATACCGACCTCATATTACTGGCCGGAAAAATTACTTACGACCTTTCGGTATGGCACGAAATTGCAACCTGGTTTGGCGCCTCAACCATTCCGTTTGTCCCCGAACGTTATTCCAGTTTTTCAGTGGAAGATGCTTATTCGAACTTATTGGGCGTTACCATCGGGATAAAAGCTTTGCAAAGCGAACTGCCTTACGAAAAAGCGGCTACCCAAATCATTGATGAAACGTTAAGAAATCTGGATGTTGTTTCGAACGAAACCGAAACTTTTCTGGCGATGGAAGCCGTGCGCGATATTTGGTGGACACGCGAACGGAAATTGCCAAGCAGTAAGGTATTGTTGCAGCGCCAGCTTCAGGTTTACCCGTGTTTGCAGCCCTGGCTGGTTCCGGGCTGGGCAACCCCGGGGCAGGAATCGTCGGAATTGAAAGTTCCGGAATATACGGTTGCAGGCGAAATGCTGAGTGCTTATTATTCGCTCGAATTTAAGCTAAACTATAAATTTCCGTTTCGAAAAATGTTTCCCGAACGTAAAGACCGGAATATTACCCAACACGATTTCGACCGGATGCTGGCTCAAATAGCAACCGAACTCCATAAAAAAGAAAGTAAATTCCGATAACCCTGGTTACAGATCTTCCATCCAGGCCTTATCCGGATCAACCCGTTTGTTTCGCTGAATGCGCGATTGAAGTTCAAAAGTCCGGATTCGGTCTTTGTACCGATTGTGGACATTCAGTTTGCCAACATCGAGCGATGCGTCGGTATTGTCGTCCCAGCGGCGACACAAATAAACAGGCTGATAAATCCGGCCAATTTTATATTTCCCCGAAATAGCCAAACCCAGTGCATAATCTTCGCCATAGCTTACGTTCGGCACCCTGATTTCGCGTAATATCGGCGTGTAAAATGCCCGTGGGGCGCCTAATCCATTAATCCGCAGCGCATTATTTGGGCCATTATCGTCGGTCCATTCCCGATGATCGATCACCCCGGGCGGAATCTCTTCGAGCTTGAAATTGGTCATACGGTAACTGCCAATTACCATGGCGCAATTTTCTTCGTAAAACTTATCGACTATAATTTGAAGGGTGTTTTTGTCGGAATACAAATCGTCGCTATCCAACTGGATGGCAAATTTTCCACATGCCGGGTGAAAGACGGCCTCATTCCAGCAACCGCCAATCCCGAGGTCTTTTCGTTCCGGAATAAGGTGGATCAATTTCCCCGAAGCAGCATATTCTTCCAAAATTTCGGTTGTCCCGTCGGTTGAATAATTATCCACAACAATCAGGTTAAATTTGAACGTGGTTTTCTGAATCAACACAGACTCCACAGCATCGCGAATGGTTTTTACCCGGTTACGAACCGGAATTATGACCGAAGCTTCCTGCTCGAAAGGCTCTGCAAACATGGTTTCAGGGAAAGGAGCCAGTAGTAAGGCGCCGATATCGCGCAGGTGGGCGGTACAAACCTGTTCCATTTCGAGCTGACGCTCACGGGCGGCGGCTTTCACGTAATCAAACTGCTTTTCACCCGAGGTTCTCGTATCTGTTTCAATCATGGTAAACAGGCATTCCGGAATATGAACCAATTCGCCCATCCGGCTTGCCCGCAAACGCAAGGCATAACTTCCGGCATATTTCAACGTCTCGTAATTTTCGTACCTGAAGGCTTTTAAAACATCAGCCCTGAAAAACCGTACCGGACCAAAATCAAAATCGTCGCGTAAGCTTCCCAACTGATAGCTAATCAGCGGATGTGGTGACAAAACAGTATCTTTTAGTTCAAAATAATCGCAATAAACCATCGGAGCCTCAGTGTTTTCGGCAACCTGTATCAGGCGTTCCACAGCACCCTGCCCTAATTCGATATTCGAATTGCTCAATGCCAGCAACGCATAATCAGCTTGTACCAATTTAGCGATCTGGCGGATGGTGGAACACGAACCATTTTCTTCAACCAGAATTTGCTCACAATTCTCCAAATTCACGGAAACTTTGGTAAGCACATAAACCTGATTGACAAGGGCAGATTTCCTGAACTGATTAATCAGTTTCTGGCTGGCAACTTCATCGCTGAATACAAAAAACACATCTATATTTCGATTCATGACAGAGAAGTACGTTATAATTTAATCACTTTCACTTTACTTATTTCGCTTTCGTTGTGAAGGCGATCCAGAGCAGAAATCCGTATTTCGTATTTTCTCCGTAATTTACGAGAATTTGGCTTAAAAACGATCTTTTTATCCGAAGTAATTGTGAAAATATTTTCAGGTTTATTGGCGTCAAATGCTTGTCCAACCGGATTGAGATAAACCACATACCGAGCCTGCTTGTCCAGCTCATTACCAACCACCTTGGCCGGTTTCCATTTAAGCTGATGTCCCTTTTTCCTGAAATGCCGGGGTTGTTCCGGAGCTTTATTGTCAATCCAGGGCATTGTTGGCACCAACGACGTAGATCGGTATAATTTTTCCTGAAGTGTCTTCTCGAATCCGAACAAATCGCGTTTAAAATGGACGCTGCTGTAAAATGCACTTCCACCCAACTGCGGAATCTGACGGGTAATCTGGATTTGTTTAACTAACTGATTAGGATCTTTCCATTCGGGAATAGTTGAATTGGCTTCGAGCTTGTAAACCGCATGACCAATGTACATGGCCCGTCCATAAGCATGATCGGCCCACCATTTGCTCAGCGTCAGAAAATCGACCGACGGATGCCCAATTTGCCAGTACAACTGCGGCAGGCAATAATCAATCCACCCGCTTTTCTGCCATTTCAGGATATCAGCATATAGTTGATCGTAATTGGTAGTTCCGGCAGTAGTTTCCGAACCTTGCGGATCGTCTGATTTGTTGCGCCAAACACCAAACGGACTGATTCCGAATTTTACCCAGGGCTTTGTTTTTTTAATCGCTTCCGAAAGCATCCGAATCATCAAATCCACATTATCGCGCCGCCAATCTGCTTTCTGGCTATCCAAAAAACCACGATTAAATTGGGCAAACGATTGCTGGTCCGGAAAATCTTCCTTAAGCGGGTATGGATAAAAATAATCGTCGAAATGAATGGCATCCAGATCGTACCGCGAGACCATATCGGTAACTACTTTTACCAGGAACTCGCGTGTTTGCGGCAATCCCGGATCGAAATACAATTTACCGCCATAGTTAACAATCCATTCGGGATGCTTAAAAGCGATGTGAGTTGCCGCTAATGGTTCGCTGGCGTTTTGCGCAACCCGGAACGGATTAAGCCAGGCATGAAATTCCATGTTCCGCCGGTGACACTCTTCAATCCAGAAATGCAGCGGATCGTAAAACGGCGACGGAGCTTTTCCTGAAGTCCCGGTCAGGTAGTGCGACCATGGTTCGAGTTCTGACTGGTAAAAAGCATCCGAAGCCGGCCTGACCTGCATGATGATAACATTCATCCTGTTTTGGGCATGAAGATCGAGAATGGCGATGGCTTCTTTTTTTTGTTGGTCAGCCGAAAGTCCAGGTTTCGAAGGCCAGTCGATGTTATTAACCGTGGCGACCCATACCGCACGAAATTCACGTTTGGGAGCTTCCTGTGCCCACAATCCTAAACTTACAGACAACAAGATGGAAATGACAAGAAACCTGAGCATATTACCGATTTTAAATTTCAGACAAAATACGTGTATCCCAACTAAAAACGATCAAAGAAGCCGAACTTTTTATCAAAGGTAAATTGTTGAAAACATTTTTTCGCCGGATGAGTCCTGATTTGACAAACAGCTACTGGTATCCAGAATTAGTTTTCAGTCATCAGGATTAGTGTCTAAAGTACAGTTATTCTATTTTGACTACAGCTAAAAACTACAAATTTTCCACATCGGCGACCCAACTTTTACCTATATAATTTAGCATCTATCTCTTAACAACTAATTTACAACACGTTGCAATCTTAAAAAAAAGTAAAATAATTCTACTTTCCTCGAAATGGCATTTGTTTATTTTCCATTTTTTTTGATATCTTTGACCCGTTCAGTTCACTGGACAGTTCTTTGTCTATAATAATATTCAAAATATAATACACTTGGAAACCAAAGTGCTACTTTAATGGTTATTTAGGTAGCTTCTACAAAGTTGGTTACTTTGGTGGCTCATGGTTTATTAGGTTTAGTTGGTTTAGGTTAGTTTCCCGTCGTAACGGGTGAAAAGGCTGTCAGAGGACAGCCTTTTCTATTTTACAACAGTTTATTCAAGAAAGTTGATAATGTAGCAACAATAAGATCTCATGCTGAACATGGGCATTCCGAATACTACAAGGAATCGCCGTTTACAGCAAATGCCAAATAATTTTAAGCCTGAAAAAAAAAGCGAATCGATAAAATCGATTCGCTTGCGCCCTATTTATTCTGCGTTGTTTCGGCTAAACTAATTTTCCTCCACAATCAGCACATCCCACGGCCCAATTTCGAGCGATGTTTCCGAAGCTACAGTTTTACCGGCAATCAGTTCGGTTCCAGCTTTGTGCGGATATATCAGGCTCGATTTCTGCGAAGAGTAGTTGTAGTAATAATGTACTTTTTTACCGGCATCATTTACTCCACTTTTGGTAATGAGCGGCCAGTGCAGGTTTTGATCAACGGTTTTAATTCCTGCCCGATCGAGCCCTTCCAGTAAGATCTTCTCCTGAATGGCATCTGAAACAGCAGTTCCTTCGTACAGCAAAGTTCCTTTTCCGAAATTATTAATGGTAATGGCCGGGTATTTCCCGAAGTATGGATGATCGTAATACGCCAATGCTTTAGCCGTTTCCGGAATCAGGTATTCAGCCCAGTCGGCCACTTTGTTGGTAGCATCGTCCACTTTAAACGGATTATCTTTTAAGGTCAGTTCTTTGATGTTTGAGAACTCCTGGTAATAAAAACCACAGGCTTTTCGCAACGGACCAGGGGCCAAAACCGGCCGGACCATCGAATTCTCATCGCAGAAACCACTTTTAAACTGCATGATCACATGTCCGCCTTTCTCAACGTACGTATTTATTTTCTGTAGCACCTCGTCGCTGGCAATATACAAAGCCGGAATAATCACGAGTTTGTAATCTTCGAGTCGGGCATTTTCAGGAAAAATAAAATCGACACCCACGTTGTTCCGATACAGAACCTTGTGAAACTGACCGACCAATTCGTTGCGGTAAACATTGCCGCTCCCACCCCACATATCCTGTTTACTGTTTTTAAATGGCATAATATTCAGCGCTGCATTGGCATCGTGACTAAACAGAATGGCCACTTTGTTGGTAATTTTCAGATTAACCAGCTTTTTACCAAACTGCCGTAACTCGTGCGCAGTTTTCGAAACTTCGGCATAAGCCCGGTTTGGTTGCAAATCGTGCGACAAAACACCTTTCCAATAGGTTTCCTGCCCGTAATGAATCGAATGCCAATGCCAGTATTCGACCATATTGGCTCCTGAACCCATGTGCGCATATACATTTTGGCGAAGCTGTCCGTCGTAAGGTGGCAACTGCGATTTCGAATCCCAGCCAATGGTTTGCGCATTGGTTTCGGTGATCAGGTAATTTTTCATTTTTACCGAACGGAAAAAGTCGCCCGAAAACGCAATTTCATCGCCAGTCAGGTTATCCTGCGATCCGTGATAAACGTTCACTGCCAACACATCCATTTTTTGGGCGCTTTCTATTTGGTCGATATCCTGAACTGATGGCATAAAACAATGGGTGATAAACTGGTGTGGAAGTTTATGTTCAGCAACAATTTCGGATTGCCAGGTCAGATAATCGGCCACAGCTTTACGTTTAAAGCGCTCCCATTCCAGTTTATAGGCAGTATTGGTCACACCGTCTTTTTGCGGAAATTCGTCCCAATCGTTCATGGTCATGCCCCAGTAATTCAGGCCCCATAGTTTATTCAGGTTTTCGGTGGTGCCAAATTTCTTTTTCAGGTAATTAACGAAACTGATGTGAAAATCGTAATTATTAACCCCATACGAAGTGGTTTCGTTGTCAACCTGGTAACCAATAATAGCCGGATGCTTGGCGTAATGCTCCATCATTTTCCGGATTACCCGCTCCGAATAAAACAGGAAAGTTGGATTGGTGATGTCCATATTTTGACGGATTCCGTAGTAAGCCTGATACCCTTTTTCATAATCGACCAGCACTTCAGGATGTTTGTGCCACAACCAGGCCGGCATCGAATAAGTTGGCGTTCCTAAAATTACTTTGATCCCGTTGGCATGAAGTCCGTCGAGAATGCGGTCCATCCAGGCGAACTCGAATTCCCCCTCGCGTGGTTCAAATAAACTCCAGGTCGATTCACCCACCCGAACTACCGAAATACCTGATTCCTTCATCAGTTTCAGGTCGTCGGCCAACCGGTCGGAAGGCATGTATTCGTGGTAATAAGCTGCCCCATACAGCACGTTGTCCATTGTAGTTGATTGGGCAGTAACCGCTGTGGCAATAATCGATAACAGAAAAAAGATAACTGATTTTCTCATGGGTTCATAGTTTTAGTTTGCTCAGTTCATGTACAAATATAACCAATAGACGGTAAATGTATATCAAACACTTATTCGGCAAAAGCAAATACTTTTCAACCGGAACCTGATTTTATTTTTCAGGCTTTTTACATCTTTGTGGCTCACCAATCTGAGAGGATCATGTCGCTGCTCAACGAAATGCTTATTTTTCTGGCTGCCGTAACTGCCGGATTTATTAATGCCATGGCTGGTGGAGGAACTCTGGTAAGTTTTCCGGCTTTGCTTGCTTTAGGAATTTCTCCGGTGGTAGCCAATGTAACCAATACGGTTGCGCTGGTTCCCGGAACCATCGGCGGCATGTGGGCGCAGCGAAATGAATTTCAATCGCAGTACCGGCGATTACTGAAACTATTGCCAGTGGCTATCGTGGGCGGAGTTGCAGGGGGACTACTCATTTTAAATACCAGCGAAGATGCTTTTAAAAGCCTTATCCCTTACCTCATTCTGGGAGCAACCTTGCTTTTGGGATTTCAGGTGCGCATTAAAAACTGGGTAGTTTCGCGCATGGGGCAGGCTCATTCCGAACATCACAACCCAATATTTATGCTCTCGTTGGTCCTTTTAGCCGCTATTTATGGTGGCTATTTTGGCGCCGGATTGGGCGTAATCCTAATGGCTACTCTGGGTTTAGTAACCGACGAAAACATGACCCGTCTGAATTTTCTGAAACAGGCACTCGCATTTGCTATTAACCTGGCCGCAGCCATTTATTTTGCATTCTCCGGAAAAGTAGATTGGACGATTGCCTTTATCATGATTTTTGGCTCGCTTCTGGGTGGATTAATTGGAGGGAAACTGGCAGGGAAGATGAAACCTGAAGTATTGCGCTGGATAGTTGTTTCGGCCGGATTAATTGCTGCTATATTTTACTTTATCAAGGACTAGAATGGTGCGAGAGGCATGATTTTTGACAAGCATATGGTTCACTTCCCAAAATTAGGTGTATGAAATTTTTCACTTTTCTATTTCTGCTATTGCTTGCTTTCTCAGGTTTCTCTCAACAAAAACAAGCTCCTGACTTTTATTTAAATTCAGTAAAGATCGACATCAAAAAGGTTTACCTTAACCCGAAGAGTATCGATTCAATAAAGGTTGAAAAAAAGACGGATAATGGATCAGTATATATTTTAAACAAAAACAGAAAATTTACCTCCATCAGTTTAACGGATATTGTAAAAAAATATACCGACATTAAGCGAATTGACAATTCAATCCTGTTTCGGATTAAAGGTGAGGTAATTGAAGATACCACTGGAGTAAAAATTGACGATAGTTATTTTGTTTATGTTGAGGTGAACGATTTGTCAGGGGTGAAGTACCTAAATGAAAATTTTCGTGGAATGAAAATAGTAAGTATTGAACTGGAAACATCGGAACGAAAACCTCAAATAATATTACGCGGAAACGAAATTGATTTTCTGAAAGATAGTGTAAATTAGCCTGGAATTTGAAATCAGGCAGTTATGAAATCTTCAAACGACAAAAGTCCAATCAGAGCTATTGATGACTACATGAGCAACCTCAACTACCCACTGAAAGCAGAAGTTGAAGCGCTGAGAACAATTATTAAAAATGCAGATTCCCGCCTTACCGAGCGCATTAAATGGAACGCTCCGAGCTATTTCATTCAGGATGATTTGCTTACTTTTAATCTGCATTTGACCAAACAGATCCGGCTCGTCCTTCATCATCCGGCCATTGTGAAAATACAGTCGGGCTTGCTAGAAGGCAATTATGCCGATCGCCGTTTGATGTATTTCAGTTCGATGGAAGAAATTACCGCAAAAAAAGCAGAACTCGAACGGATACTGAAAGAATACATTAACGAGGCCAACCAACAATAAAAACTGCAAAATGGATAATTGGACGGTAATCATCAGTTTTACATACAGCTACGAAGCGCATTTGGTAAACTCGAATCGGAAGATATTGAAGTATTGATCAGAGACGAATTGAATGCACAAGTTTGCGAAGCAGGTGCCAATGCCGTTGGCGGGGTAAAATTGTGCGTTAGGGAATCGGATACTGTGAGGGCGATTTATTTGCTTCAAAAGGGCGGATTTATACACGAACCTGTTGAAACAGAATTTATGTGGATGAAAAAATTCGGGCAGTTTTCCTCAAACATTCCTCTAATTGGCAAACTGGCTCCCGAATTGGTTTTGATGATCTTGATCGCTTTGATCCTTACGTTGGTTTTTATCCCATTGGCTATTATTTATTTGCCTTAATTGTTTTCGGAATTACCGGATATATGGTTGATTTGAATAGCAACGGCACTTATGCAGCTGAAAGATGAATAATCATTATTTCGGCTAAAGCCGGGATTGGTCTGTTTCTCATTTTCCCCAGACCTAAAGGTCGGGGCTATTCATAACCTATAAACCGATAATTTCCATTGTTTTTTTACTTCCCAGTTTTCTAAATACAAACCAGTTACCTGTTAACGTGAGCCATTGCAGTTGAACTCCGCCAAAAGAAATGATGGCCGGAATCCTGAATAAATTTTGCATCACTCGCCGCAGAAAGGTATATTTACAGAATCGGCCCACAAAAGGCAGTTTTTTTGTTTCATTAAAAACGAATTTCATGAAACTTACTGAAATTACAGACAAGATTCTTCATTTGACCAATCTGGATAGCGAGGTTGACGATTTTGACAAGATTCATGAGACTATTGAGAAAGATCTCATTTTCAAGGGAACAAATCTTTGGATTCTGGCCTTTGCCATCATTGTGGCTTCGGTGGGCTTAAACATGAACTCAACGGCCGTAATTATAGGCGCCATGTTAATTTCACCATTGATGGGCCCTATCAACGGTATGGGCTACAGCATTGCTACTTACAATCTTCCACTTTTTAAAAAAGCGTTGAAGAATTTTTCGTTTGCCGTTTTTGCCAGTCTCCTGGCATCAACTGCATATTTTATGATTAGCCCCATATCAACAGCACACTCCGAATTGCTTGCCCGCACCAGCCCGACTATTTACGATGTACTTATTGCGTTGTTCGGAGGTCTCGCCGGAGTTGTTGCCATCAGCAGTAAACAAAAAGGAAATGTAATACCGGGAGTTGCCATTGCAACTGCACTCATGCCACCGCTCTGCACTGCCGGATATGGACTGGCAACATTACAGTTTGTCTATTTCTCTGGAGCCATTTACCTATTTACTATCAACGCCGTGTTTATTGCCTTATCATCGGTTATCATCTCGCAAATCCTGAAATTTCCAATTCGCACACTGGTTGATCCCAATCAAAAAAAACGGGTTGACCGATGGATTTCAGTTGTTATTATGCTCGTTTTAATACCCAGTATATATTTTGGATACAACTTGGTACAGAAGGAAAGATTTAATGAAAATGCGGCCAAGTATGTTCAAAGCATCCGTGTTTTCGAAAACAATTACCTGCTAAACAGCGAGATAAACGCGAATAACAACACCATAACGCTTATTTACGGCGGGGTTTCGTTAGACGATGAGCAGAAAAATAAAATTCTGGAGAAAGCCCGGGAATTTTCGCTGGAAGAAGCTGAGATCAAGTTTAGCCCCGGACTATCAATCGGAGCTAATTCCGACGAGAAAGATGAAAAGCAACAGCTCCTGAATCAAATCAATCAGCTCTCCAATGTGGTCAAAAAGAAGGAACAGGTCATCGATAGCTTATCGAAATCGAGCTTAGAGGGAAAACAAATTCTTGACGAAATTTCAATACTCTTTCCTGAAATTACCGCCTGTTCGTTTGCACCAACCTCGCGTTTCCAGAAATCTACCACTGCCCGTGAGCAATTTAATATTGTCATTTTTTCAACCAACGGGAAGGCCATCCGGACAAAAGACCAGCAGAAAATTTTTGAATGGTTGAAAGCCAAACTGAAAACAGAAAATATAAAGGTTTATTACGACGTACGTCAGGGTTAAAAATCAGGTCAGAAAAACGAAACAACGCGAATTAGATTTAATCCCAAGCCCTGAACAATCATTAATTTGTAAATCATGAAGTTATCCATCTTATATAAAGAATTTTTTAACAGCGAAAAATCAGGCGGAATTATCCTGGTTTTGGTAACTGTCGTTTCACTTTTATTGGCCAATTCGGCTTTTTCAGCCGAATATACCAGTTTCTGGAGTACTCAACTGGCCGGCTACACCATCTCCCATTGGATTAACGATGGCTTAATGGCTGTATTTTTCCTCCTTATTGGGCTCGAACTCGAGCGCGAAATTTACCTCGGCGAACTATCGAGTTTGAAAAATGCGGCCTTCCCGTTTTTCGCGGCCATTGGCGGAATGGTTCTTCCTGCTGCCCTCTTCACTTTTTTTAACTTCGGCACCGAATTCCAGAACGGAACGGGTATCCCTACCGCTACCGACATTGCTTTTGCCATTGGCATTTTAGCTTTACTCGGAAACAAGGTTCCGCTGTCGCTGAAAATATTCTTAACCGCTCTGGCTGTAATCGACGATTTGGGAGCCATCATCATTATTGCCATTTTTTATTCCAAATCGCTGTCATTGATCAACTTAAGCATTGCACTTGGTATTTTCGCGGTACTCATCATCCTAAACCGAAGCAAAGTTTACAACATCTTTCCATATATTTTAGGCGGTATAGCCATGTGGTACTTCATGCACCATTCCGGAATACATGCAACCATTACCGGTGTTTTGCTGGCTTTTGCCATTCCGTTTACGAACGGCGGTAAAAAATCGCCTTCGTACCAGCTTCAGCACGCGTTGCACAAACCGGTGGCTTTTGTTATCCTTCCACTTTTTGCCATGGCCAACACTGGTATAATTATCGGAAGCGATTGGGCAGAAGGTCTGGCTCAATCGAACAGCCTCGGAATTATGCTCGGACTGGCGGCTGGGAAACCTCTGGGAATAATTTTGTTCTCGTTGCTAGGCGTGGGGCTGGGGTTTTGTGTGATTCCATCGGACCTGAAGTGGAAAAACATACTCGGAGTTGGGTTTCTCGGAGGAATTGGTTTTACAATGTCCATTTTCATCACGATCCTGGCTTACGACGACCAAACAATCATCAACAATTCGAAGATTGCCATTTTGCTGGCGTCACTGGTTGCTGGAGTAATCGGTTATACTTTCCTGAAACTGACTTTGAAAGAAACAGTGATTGATCAGGAAGAAGAATAAACGAAAGTTGGCAGGCTCAGATACAACCTGCTGAAAACCTGTTTCCAGCCCAAATCGACGAATGAAAATGTACAACTTGAGCTATTGGTTTGCTGTTTTAAATATCTTTGAAACCGGCTTATTCAAACCATTCCATATTCATGAAGAAATTTGTTGCATACCTGTTCATCCTGCTTCCTTGCCTTGCTCTCGGACAATTATTTCCGAAAGTACCCGACTTTAAGGGAAACATTAAAAAAGTGGTTGAAAAAAGGTACGGCAAAGAGCTGGCTACTTTCCGCAAAGATTCAGGAGTATTTAAACCGGGAGCCTTTTCGGGATGGAAATACACCTACCTGTTCGACGAAAATTCGGAGCTTGCCAAAAGAATAAACACGTTTCAGGGCAAAGTGCGCACCGAATATACTTACCAAACCGAAACTGCCGGAAGCCGGAAGATCGTTCGGGAAAAGACAACCGATTTTGATTCGGGCCGAAAGGAATATGTGATTGAATATGAAAATTTTCTTGATCCCGAAGGACGTGTCGTGAAAGTAAATTTCTGGTCGCAGCTAACTCCGCAGGGCGCCAAAGAATTGTTTCTTTTCGAAGTTGATGCGTTGTACGATAAAGCAAAACTGATTGAATTTACCCGCCATAATATTAAAACAGAGGGCGATACGGCTTCAGGAGAAAAATGCAATTTGTTTTATGATTCTGACGGCCGCATAGCGCGAATCGAACGGAAAGACATTTCATCGGGGTTTAAAACCACCATTCACTACATCTACAATAATCGCGGGTTCGTCGATCGTTATTCCATCGACCTGTTGGCCGAAGTTCAGGAATACGGCCGTGAACAGATACAGGAAATCTGGTTTAAGTACGACCGGCGAGGCAACTGGACCCGGATGTATTGGAAATCGGGCAAAAAAAACCGGTTGGAAGCCAAGCGAACAATCAGATACCAGTAAACTCATGAACACAAACAATTCCTTTCAACGACAAACCGACCGACTGATTATCAGACAGGTAAAACAGGAAGATGCCGATGCTATTTTCGGATACCGCTCGAATGCCGAAGTAAACCGTTACCAGGGCTGGATTCCGGCAACCATTCAGGATGTGCATCATTTTCTTGCCTATAAAGTATCGCACAAAATAAATGTTCCCGACACTTGGGTTCAGTTCGTGATGATCAAAAAAAAGAATAACGAATTGATCGGAGATATGGGCATTCATTTTTTGCTATCAGATGCCACGCATGTAGAGATTGGATGTACGCTCAGCAAAAAGAACCAGGGAAGGGGTTATGCCACCGAAGCGTTGAAAGCTGTGATAAACTATCTTTTTACCGAATTGGGAAAACGCAGGATTGTTGCGTCCATTGATCCCCGAAACCAAAGCTCGATTAACCTGTTTGAACGGCTGGCTTTTCGAAAAGAGGCCCATTTAAAGGAATGCCTTTTCATCAACGGCGAATGGGTTGACGATCTGATTTATGCTTTGGAAAAAGAGGAATAAATATCTTGCTTAAAATACTGACAATAAAACCATTAATCTGCCCCAACTCCCTCCAGCACCTCTTTCGCTTTTCTAACGCTTTTTATTTTTTCGAAGGTGAGTGAAAGTTTGTTGTTCCCTTCCTTCATGCGGCAGGATTGGTGATGTGTTTGAACATATTGCAACACTTTACCAAATACGGGCGACTGGTAATAAGCCGATTGCGGATCGGCCACGAAATGACAAACCATTTTCTGGTTTTTCAGAATGATGCGTTCCATGCCCAGACTAATAGCTATCCGGCGTAAACGCACAATCTCTATCAATTCCTGACTTTCGGGTGGCAGTTTCCCGAAGCGGTCAACCAATCCGGATTCAAATTGGACCAAAGCCTCTTCGTTTTCAATATTGTCGAGCTCGCGGTAAAGCAGCATTCGTTCCGAAGTGCTTTGGATGTATTTTTCAGGAAACAACAACTGTAAATCGGTATCGATCTGGCAATCGCTGGCGAATTTCAGATTCAGGAATGCGCGCGACGAATCTTCTTTTTCGTCTTTAAACAATTCTTTAAAGTCGGTCTGTTTCAATTCCAGAATAGCTTCGCTTAAAATCCGGTGATAGGTTTCAAAACCGATGTCAGCAATAAAACCACTCTGTTCTGCACCCAACAGGTTTCCGGCACCGCGAATATCTAAATCCTGCATGGCAATATTAAACCCGCTTCCCAGTTCCGAAAACTCTTCGATGGCTCGCAAACGACGGCGCGCTTCGGTGGTGACCGTTGAAAGCGGCGGCGCCAGCAGGTAACAAAAAGCTTTTTTATTCGACCGGCCAACCCTTCCACGTAACTGGTGCAGGTCGCTCAATCCAAAATTTTCGGCATGATTAATAATAATCGTATTTGCATTCGGAATGTCAAGGCCAGACTCGATAATGGTGGTAGCAACCAGCACATCGAATTCGCCGTTAATAAAATCCATCATTACCTTTTCCAGTTTCTCGCCGTCCATCTGCCCATGCCCAACCACTGTACGAACGCCCGGAACAATCTTCTTAATTACCGATTCCACCTCGTAAATATTCCCGACACGGTTATGGATAAAGAAAACCTGTCCGCCGCGCGCCATTTCGTATTGAATGGCTTCGCGGATAATATCTTCGTTAAAACCATGCAATTCGGTAGCAATCGGGTAACGGTTTGGTGGCGGCGTTTGAATGATCGACAAATCGCGGGCACCCATCATCGAGAACTGTAAGGTACGCGGAATCGGGGTGGCTGTCAACGTGAGTGTATCCACATTCACCTTCATTTGCTTCAGTTTTTCTTTCACCGAAACACCGAATTTCTGCTCTTCGTCCACAATCAGCAAACCCAGGTCTTTAAACGAAACTTCCTTCCCCACCAGCTTGTGTGTCCCGATCAGTATATCCACTTTTCCCTCTTTGGTGTCGGCCAGTACCTGTTTCAAATCGGCTGGTTTCCGCAATCGGCTGATGTATTCTACCCGCGCCGGAAAATCAGCGAGCCGGTCGGCAAATGTTCTAAAATGCTGAAGCGCCAAGATGGTTGTTGGAACAAGTACGGCCACCTGTTTGCTGTCGGCCACCGCTTTAAAAGCAGCACGAATGGCAATTTCAGTTTTACCGAAACCCACATCGCCGCAAACCAGCCTGTCCATCGGGATTTCCTTTTCCATGTCTTCCTTCACCGCTATCGTCGATTTCACCTGATCCGGCGTGTCCTCGTAAATAAACGAAGCTTCCAGCTCCTTTTGAAGGTACGAATCGGGCGAAAAAGCAAACCCTCTCTCCTGAAGCCGTTGGGCATACAACTCAATCAGGTCTTTGGCAATGTCTTTAACTTTGGCTTTGGTGCGGTCTTTCAGCTTCTGCCAGGCGCCACTACCCAGTTTACTGATATTGGGTTCGGTACCATCTTTGCCTTTGTATTTCGAGATGCGGTGCAGGTTCTGGATACTTACCAGCAGCACATCGTTATCGCGGTAGGTCAGTCGGATAGCCTCCTGAAGTTTTCCATCCACTTCTGTTTTTACCAGTCCGGCAAATTTTCCGATACCATGATCAACATGCACCACATAATCGCCCGGATGCAGTTTATTCAGCTCCTTCAGCGAAATGCTGTCGCGTTCTGCTTTTCGGGTTTTAATCTGGAAGCGGTGGTAGCGTTCAAAAATCTGGTGATCGGTATAACAACAAATCTTCCGGTCGTGATCAATAAAACCTTCGTGTAGGGTAAAATTCACCGGACGAAAACTGACTTTCAAGCCTTTATCAGCAAAAATTGCCTGTAACCGGTCGGTTTGCGAAACGTTTGTCGATAAAATATAATTGGTGTAACCATCGTTCTGATGTCCGACCAGGTTGGCCGCCAGCAGATCGAAGTTCTTGTTAAAAACAGGTTGGTGAGCCGTGTGAAATGCCAGTATCTTCGATTGGTTAAAGTAATGTTTCTGCCCAAATTCGGCGCAGGTAAAACGCTCTATTTCGCGGGCAAATGTTTCTCCTGAAAGCAATTTGGCAAACCAGCTTTTCCGCTCTTCATCCGATTCCGCCTTTTCAATCGTTTGCCTGAAGTTATGCTCCATCTGGTCTGCAATCAACTGAATGTCATTTAGTAAAAGAATGGAATCGGAAGGAACAAAATCGAGAAAGCTGATGCGTTCTTCGCCATTCAAATCATCCTGAATATTGGGAATGATGCTGATCTTCGAAAGCGATTCTTTTGAAATCTGGTTGTCGATGTTAAAACTGCGGATGGTATCCACCTCGTCGCCAAAAAAATCAATACGGTACGGATCTTCCGACGAAAACGAATAAATATCGACAATACCGCCGCGAATGGAATACTGGCCAGGTTCATAAACAAAGTCAACCCGTTCGAAACCATATTCATTCAGCACTTCATTCACAAATTCGATAGATAATTTATCGCCTTTCGAAACCAAAAATGTATTGGCAGCAAGCCCTTCACCCGAAATTACTTTCTCTACCAAAGCTTCAGGATAAGTAACGATAAGCTGTTGGCCGACCTGTTTTAGCTGATTAAGCACTTCGGTACGCAGGATGATGTTTTCCTGCTCAATGGTTTCGTAATGCACCGACCGTTTGTACGACGATGGAAAAAACAGCACCGGGACTTCAGGAGTAAGCGTGTTCAGATCGTCGTAAAAATACGAAGCTTCCTCCCTGTCGTTCAGGCAAATAACGAATGTTTTGGATATATTTTCGGAAAGCAGGCAGGCCAGGATGCTTCGCGTTGAGCCAACAAGCCCTTGCAGGTGAATCTTTTCACCCGGGGTATTTAATAAACGGCACAGTTGACTAACCAAATCGTGCCCCCGAAACAGGCCTCTAAAATCCTTCCTCTCCAAAATCGAAAAATAAATAAGCTGCAAATGTAAGCAATAACAGGTGAAAATGTTCGCCAACAGGAAAAGGAAAAAGCAAAAGCCCTGGAACTGAAGGCAGAATTTTAGATTTCTGCGGCTCAGGCTGGCTTATGAGCCTACTCAATTTTAAGTTGATTAACTGCCTAATCTTTCGTAATTTTCAATTTTGATTCAAACCCGGATATTCAAAAATAGCTGCCATGAGCAAAAACCAGAAAAAGCATCATTCGAAACAGGAAGAAAAAGGACTGAAACACGTTGAATCGGAGAAGAAAGATCATCGTTCCATCAGTGATAAAAAGTATAAAAAAGAACTTCAAAAACTGGAGGTTGAGCTGATCAAACTTCAGGAGTGGGTAAAACACAAGCAACTTAAAGTGGTTGTTTTGTTTGAAGGGCGTGATGCTGCCGGGAAAGGTGGGGTCATCAAACGAATTACCGGTCCGCTCAATCCGCGAATTTGCCGGATTGCCGCCTTGGGAACGCCAACTGAAAAAGAAAAATCGCAGTGGTATTTTCAGCGGTATGCAGCCCATCTGCCTGCCGCAGGCGAAATCGTTCTGTTCGACCGAAGCTGGTACAACCGCGCCGGGGTTGAACATGTAATGGGCTTCTGCACCAACGAGCAGTACGAAGAATTCTTCAGAAGCTGTCCGGAATTTGAGTTAATGTTGCTGCGTTCCGGGATTATTCTGATCAAATACTGGTTTTCGGTGTCCGATGAAGAGCAGGAACTTCGGTTTCAGGAACGGATAAACGACCCGACCAAACGGTGGAAACTGAGTCCAATGGATGTTGAGTCGCGAGAGAAATGGGTGGAATACTCTAAAGCCAAAGACGAAATGTTCAAATACACCGACATCAAACAATCGCCGTGGTTTGTAGTACCTGCCGACAATAAAAAGCTGGCCCGGTTAAATTGCATCAGTCATTTACTGAGCCAGATCCCGTACGAAACCATTCCTTCAGAAAAAATTATTTTACCGCCGCGAAAAGAATACCCGGCTTACTTGAGGCCGCCCATTTCTATCCAGACTTTCGTACCCGACCGATACGGTAAAAAAAACGACAACCTGATAATTCAAAATTCTAACGACCAATAATGGCAAGATTTCTTAACGACCGCAAAAAAGCAACAGGAAAAATACCCGGTTCGCTCATCCACCTGGGAAGCAAAAAGATCGAAAAAACATTGATCAGGCTTACTAATTTCACCGCCGACAAACTAACTGAAACGGAACCGGATAAGCTGGACGATTGCCTGCCCTACATTTCAGAAGATACGATAAGCTGGGTTAGCATCTACGGATTGCATGATGCAGAAATGATACAAAAGCTAGGCGAATTGTTCGATATTCACGGGCTCCTGCTCGAAGACATGCTAAATACCGACCAACGGCCCAAAATCGCCGAAACCGATAAATTGCAGGTTATTATCCTGAAAATCCTGGGTTACGACGAAAAAACAAATAAACTAAGTTCAGACCAGATTTCATTGATTCTGGATGACAATTTCCTGATTACCCTTCAGGAAAAGGAAGGACATCATTTTGATCCGATACGTGACCGCATCCGCAAAGCCACCGGCCGTGTCCGAAGGAAAGGGGCCGATTATCTGGCTTATGCTTTACTTGATACCATTGTTGACAATTACCTGGTGAACATTGAGATTCTTGGCGATATTATTGAGAAAACCGAGTCGCGAATTTTTGTCCCCAAACAAAAAGGATTGATCGAGGAAATTTATAAACACAAAACCGAAATCAACTTTCTGCGGAAAAACATCAGGCCGGTCAAAGAAATTGTGCATCATTTAATTGAAAATGAATCGGGATTTATTGCCGACGATAACCTGAAGTACTTTCGTGATCTGAATGATCTGGTGATCCAGGCTTCGGAAACAATCGAAATTTATCAGTTGATGCTGAATGACCAGATGAACATTTACCACGCCAACCTGGATTTAAGGGCCAACGAAATCATGAAAGTACTGACCATTTTTTCAGCTTTCTTTATTCCGCTTACGTTCATTGCCGGCGTTTACGGCACCAATTTCGATAACCTGCCTGAATTGCATTTCAAATACGGATACTTGTACTTCTGGATCCTGATGCTCCTGATAACGGCCGGATTAATCATCTATTTCAAAAAAAGAAAATGGTTTTAAACGGCGCTTAACCGTAATAATCAGCAACAGTTTTGCTTTTTAAGCGAACCAGGGAACTCCGCTATGCGATGGTTGGACTGCTCAAATATACCGGATTAATAAAGATGTTAATAAAATAAAAAAACACATCTTAGTTTCGAAATTTAATTTATTTTTATAATTCCTTTAAATCTGATCCTTAACAACTTCATTGATAACCCCTCAAAAAGTTGGCTGAAATGATAAACACCCCTGGTTCCGACATGAACGTGATGGTTTTAGCTATGCTGAAAAAGATACTGGGCATGGCTAATGCACCTGAAGAGTGGGGCAGGTATGTTGCTGAACAAATTTGGGGATTATGGGAGGCAAAGCTGGTGGTCATTATTCGATCCACTGAAACAAGTGAAGACCAGTCGTACGCTTTAATCGGGATTTATCCGGAACAGAAACCAAACGATACGGTGCTTTCAGCCGTCCATCAACTAGCATGGCGAAGTCACTCTATTCATTACCCGGTTGCAATCAGGCCCGGCGATAAGCATTCGGAAATTGCTCCAATCCTAAAGGAATTGGGAAGTAAAGTCTCGATTATTACCCCCCTTGAGAGTGGAAATTCACAATTGGGTTTGCTGCTGATAATAGATCCTCAACTTCATGAAAACCAAATACAAGTAACCGATTTGCTCCATACCTTATCCAGTGTTATGGCCCTAAGGCTAAACGAATGGAACGCCAGCCAATCGATCAAACCAGCAGAAGGCACCAACTATGACACTGTTAAAAGTGAATCAAAATTCAGGGCTCTGGTCGAGGCTTCATCCAATTTAATTTGGGAAACCAACATGGATGGTGTTTATACTTATGTGAGTCCGCAGATAGAAAAATTACTGGGTTATTCCATTGATGAGATTATTTTCACCTCGCCATTTACATACACTATTGACGATGAAAAATCTGAGGTTAAAACCATATCCGATTCCATAGTCAAAGCCGGAACTCCATTCAACTCGCTCGTAAATAAATACCGGCATAAAAATGGAAATATTGTTTACCTCGAAACCAGCGGGGTCCCGTTTTTTGACGAAAACGGACAGCTTTCGGGATACCGTGGTATAAGCCGTGACATTACCGAGCGCAAGATTAACGAAATAACCATATCGCGATTCAAAAAGATATTCGACTTGGCCAACTTCGGAACCGTTATCACCAACACTTCGTACGAAATTGAGTATGTAAACAGGTATTTTGCCGAAATACATGGGTTTGAAAATAAAGACCTGATCGGAAAACAGGTTTCAATTTTCCATACTCCCGACCAATTTATTCAGGTTCAGGAATATTCAGAAAAGCTGATAGAAAAGGGGCAATTGGATTCAATCGAGATTATGCACCACCACCAGAGTGGATATGATTTCCCGATGTTAATGAATGCGCTGGTACTCTATTCTGAAAAAGGAGAACCTGAACTTCTGGTTGCTACCGCCCTGGATATTACCGACAGAAAATTGGCTGAGCACGAAATACAAAACCTAAACACCCATTTAGAACACCGGGTAATGGAACGCACGGCCCAGCTTCAGGCCGCAAATAAGGAGCTGGAAGCCTTTTCGTATTCTATTTCGCACGATTTAAGAGCCCCATTAAGACACATCGATGGATTTATTAACCTATTTCTGGAAAATAAAAAAACAGAGCTGACTGACGAAGAGATGAGTTACCTGAACATTGTGACACAATCGGCAATAGAGATGGGTGAATTGATTGATGCGCTCCTTTCGTTTTCAAGACTCAACCGGGCAGAAATTCAAAGAGTACAAATCGATTCGGCGACAATGATCAACCAATTGCTGAAGTACTTTAAGGAAGAATTTAAAACCAGAAAGATCCAGTTCATCACGAATGAATTGCTCCCTCTTTTTGGCGATTACAATTTAATACGTCAGGTTTGGATGAACCTGATTTCGAATGCGATTAAATACACCCGTAAAAAAGACATTGCTTTAATTGAAATTGGAAGTTATCAACTAGTCTCTGAAACGGTCTTTTTCATTAAAGATAACGGAGCCGGGTTTAATATGAAATATAAAGATAAACTGTTTGGCGTTTTTCAGCGTTTACATAAACCACGCGAATTTGAAGGAATTGGAATCGGGTTGGCCAACGTAAACCGAATTATTTCCAGGCATGGAGGCAATTGTTGGGCCGAAGGCGAATTGAATGTCGGGGCTACATTTTATTTCAGTCTGCCAAATTACTGACTCCTGTATCATACCAGCTTACAGTATCTGGCATTTGAAATACAAAACGTACCTATCACTTGAAATTAAAATATGATACCTTCGTTTAAAAATATACGACTGGTTGACGATGATATCCGTAACAAAACAACAAACATTGCTGATGTTATTGAAGCAGTAAGAAACATTGACAAATATTGAGCAGTAATTAATGAAGTTCGCGCACAAACAATAAACGAATTCACGACAAATGGACCACACGATCAATATCCTGCACCTGGAAGATGATTTAAACGATTCTCTGTTCATAAAACTTTGGTTAAATAAAGAAAACCTTAATTTCAATTATTTTTTAGCCGACAACGAAACAGATTTTCGGAATCACCTTTTGAGTCAAAAAATTGACATTATTCTCTCTGACTATAATTTGCCTGACTATAGCGGAGCCGATGCTTTGTTATTGATTAAAGACTTGTATCCACACATACCGTTTGTGTTTGTAAGCGGTACCATGGGAGAAGAGGCAGCGATCCAATCTCTGCTGAATGGAGCCACCGACTATGTACTGAAAAACCGGTTGGAAAGGTTAGGTTCTGCCATTAAAAGAGCATTGCGCGAATCGCTCCTGCAAAAAGAATACAAGAAAGCTATCGATACGCTTCGTCAAAAGGAAGAACAATACCGAATCCTGATTGAAGGCATGAATGAAGGGCTAATGCTCACAGATATCAACAACATCATCCTCTTTGTAAATCAGCAGGCCTGCAACATTACAGGCTATACCTCTGATGAACTTATAGGCTTAGATTCCTTCGACCTGCTGTTTAGTTCGGTCAGCGATCAGGAAAAACAAAAAAAGAATAAACTTCGGGTCCAGGGAGTAAAAGACATTTGTGAAATAGAAATCCAAAGAAACGACGACTCTAAAGTATGGATACGCTTCAGTGCCTCACCCGTATTTAATGAATCGAAACAGGTTACCGGATCTATCGGAGTTTTTGAAAACATCAACGACCGCAAAAAAGCCGAAGAGGATATCCGGAAACTCACTTTAGCCGTAGAACAGAGCCCCGATTCCATAATTATTACCGACACGGAGGGAGTTATTGAATATGCCAACCCAACCACAGTGGCACTTACCGGTTTTACAGCCGAAGAACTGTATGGAAAAAAAACCAGTATATTCAGTTCAGGAGATAAGTCGGAAATTAACTATGAGGAATTATGGGAAACCATAAAATCCGGTCAAATATGGAATGGCGAATTCCTGAACCAGAAAAAAAACGGAGAATTATACTGGGAGTCGGCGACCATATCACCCATTTGTAACCAAAACGGGCTCATTACCAATTTTTTGGCCATAAAAGAAGACATTACTGACCGGAAAAACCTGACTCGTGAATTAATCCTTGCCAAAGAAAAAGCGGAAGAAAGTGACCGGTTAAAATCGGCCTTTCTGGCCAACATCAGCCACGAGATACGCACACCAATGAATGGAATCCTGGGATTTTCAGAACTTCTTAAAAATCCGCAACTCTTACCCGAAGCAAAAAACAGGTACATTCAAATCATTGAGCAAAGTGGCAACCGGATGCTAAGCATCATAACCGATATTGTTGATATTTCGAAGATTGAATCGGGCCAAATGAATTTGGAATCCAACAAAATAAATGTAAATCATCTGCTTAGTGAACTTGCCGTGCTGTTTACACCCGAAGCTCAGGCAAAAGAACTTCGGCTATCTTTCACAACAGCCCTTCCCAACGAAAAAAGTTTTATACAAACCGACCGGAACAAATTAACACAGGTATTGACCAACCTGATTAAAAATTCACTGAAATTCACCAAAGAAGGATCAATCAACTTTGGGTACGAACTTGTTGACGATTACCTGGAGTTTTACGTTAAAGATACAGGTGTGGGTATCCCGGCCGATCAAACTGAAATCATCTTCGAACAGTTCAGGCAAGGAAGTATTTCGTTAACCAGAGCTTATGAAGGTGCGGGTTTAGGACTGTCAATCTCAAAAGCATTTGTAGAAATGTTAGGAGGGACAATCTGGGTTGAAACCAAATTAGGACAAGGTTCTGTTTTCTACTTCAGGATTCCGTACAACAAACAAAGCCAGAAACCGGTTCATTTTGAGGAAGGTAAAGAAAGCACTCCAACCTCAAATGTGATCACCATTTTAATTGCCGAAGACGATGTTAACAGCCTGATGTTTCTGCGAACTCTGTTAGAACTTGATGGATTGAAGATTTTAGAAGCGGCTAACGGACAGGAGGCTGTTGAAGCGGTAAAAGATCATCCTGAAATCAGTCTGGTACTTATTGACATGAAGATGCCCATTATGAATGGCTTTGAAGCAACCCGGCTAATTAAACAAATACGGCCTAAACTTCCGGTTATTGCGCAAACGGCTTATGCTTTCGCTAAAGATCAGGACGAAGCCCTCCAGGCCGGATGCGACGATTACATTTCGAAGCCCATAAAAAAGCAAGCTTTAATGGATAAAATTCATAAATTATTGGGGTAACCCTCCGATTTAAATTTAGCGCAAGAGCCCGTCCATATTCAAATTTCGGTGTAGAATACGTTTATATACAACCAATTTTTTTATGTACAAAAAGCTAAGTATAAAAGAATGGGCCGTTGAAGACCGTCCGCGTGAGAAGATGCTGGCCAAAGGAATCCGATCACTCTCAGAAGCTGAATTGATTGCAATCCTGATTGGGTCCGGGAATCTGGAAGAATCGGCAGTTGAAGTATCGCGCCGGATTTTAGCTTCTGTAAACAATAACCTCAACGAATTAGGGAAAAAAACCATCAACGACCTTCAGAAATTCAAAGGGATCGGGCCGGCAAAGGCAATCACAATTGCGGCAGCCATGGAGCTGGGGCGGCGGCGAAAAGAAACAGAACCCGAAGAAAAACCCAAGGTAGTCACCAGCGCCGATGCCGCAGCTCTTTTCGTCCCTTTACTGAGCGACCTTCCGCATGAAGAATTCTGGGTGCTGCTACTAAACCGCAACAATTTGGTTATCGACAAAATGTTGGTTAGTCAGGGCGGGCTTTCCGGAACAATCATTGACGTGCGCATTATCCTGAAAATGGCGCTCGACAAACTAGCCTCGTCCATTATTCTTTGCCACAATCATCCTTCAGGAAACCTGGTACCAAGTGAAGCCGACAAAGAAATAACCCGAAAAATTAAGGAAGCCGGAAAACACATGGACATTCCGGTACTCGACCACCTGATTATTGGTAACGGAGCCTATTTTAGCTTTACCGACGAAGGGCTTAATTGATTTCGCGAATAGGTGGCAAATAAAGTTAAAATTGCTAGTTTTATAACGGGAAGCAACAAACCGAAATGAAGTATGTTACACTGCCCGAAAACAGGAACTTGAAACTTGGAACTACTTTTGGTGGAAAAAACAGAACAAACAACACTTTTAATTTTCGTACACGAAATTACTCCCCGGGTTAAATTTTCGTTTGAGTTTATTTTCCAGACTATTCTGGGTGTAGAAATCAGTTTCACGACTAAACCAAACGAATTTGAAACATCCGGTCTCCCCAAAATAAACTATTCGCCAACTAATTTTTCATCCGGACTGTTCCTGAAAGCTCATCCGCTGTTATTCGAACAATCAGTTTCAGAACAAGACATTGTAACGATTGAATACCAGAATCTTCAATTATTTTTTCCCGCATCTGCTGATTCGTTTTTACCTTTCGATCCGTTTGCCTGTTCTTTTTACCTGCTAACACGATACGAAGAATACCTTTCGGAAAACTATGACGAACACCAACGCTTTTCCGACCAACAAAACCTACTGACACGCCTGAATTTGCACCAAAAACCAGTAGTTGATTGGTTGGCTTACCAGGTTGCAGAAAAGATATCCGGTCAATTTCCCGGATTTAAGATCCGCCAACGCTCGTTTCAATTCTTAACAACCATCGACATTGACAATGCCTGGGCATTTAAAAATAAAAGTCTGCCGGTTTCGCTCGGTGCGGTTACAAAAGCAGCATTTCACAGGCAATGGAACGAGTTGAAAGAGCGGCTGGTCGTTTTTCTTGGCCTTCAAACCGATCCGTATGATACCTATAGGTACATACTCGAAACCTACAAAGGACAGCTAAACCACATTCTCTTTTTTTTCCTGATCGGCGACCGAAACCAATACGACAAAAACATTTCGCATAAAAATAAAAAATTCAGACAACTGATTTCCAGTATATCGTCGGTCTGCGAGGTGGGTATTCACCCCTCCTACGCATCAAACCACAAGCTTTGGCTTCTCGAAAAAGAGAAGGAGCGGCTGGAGGGAATCATTCAAAGGCCTGTTACCAGTAGCCGGCAACATTACCTGAAACTGAAATTCCCCAAAACCTACCAAACCCTTCAAAAGTCGAGCATCACCGACGATTATACCATGGGATTTGCAAGCCTTGCCGGATTCAGGGCCGGTACCTGTACCCCCTTCCCGTTTTTTGATTTGAGCCGTAATCAATATACTGAATTGATTATTCATCCGTTTCAGATTATGGATGTGACTTTGAAAAACTACTTGCACCTGAATCCCGAAAAAGCAGGAAAGCTTGTTGAAGAACTTATGCTCGAAGTGAAAAAAGTTAACGGAACCTTCATCAGTTTATGGCACAACGAATCGCTGAAAGATTCGGGCCAATGGTTAGGTTGGCGTAAAGTTTTTGAACAAATACAGGAAACGGGGTTAAACTATGAACATGAATCCTGAAATCAACTTTGTAAAAAACAGCGATATCGACTATCTGAAATGGGATCAATGTATCGACAATTCACCATTCGGAATTGTTTACGCCTACACGTGGTTCCTCGACCGGATTTGCCCCCATTGGGATGCACTTATATGGGGTGACTATCTGTATATCATGCCTTTGGTAAACGGATCAAAGTTTGGAATCAGGTATATTTATCAGCCATTCTTCACCCAGCAACTGGGTATTTTTTCGGCTTTTCCTCCCGAACCCGAAATTGTTAATCAATTTTTAAACTCCATCCCCGGGCAGTTTAAACTTACCGAAATGAAGCTGAATCTGGGAAACAGGCCTACCACCAATCAATTCCGGATAAATTCAAACACAACCTATCATCTTCACCTGAATGCCGGATCTGAAATTCTTCGGGATAACTACAGCACCAATACCCATCGGAATATTCAAAAAGCAGCAAAGAACAAGATTTTTATATCGCAGGTGTATGATATTCATTTGTTCATGAAATTTACCCAAACTAACTTAAAAGAAAAATCGCCCGAAATTAAGCCTGTTCACTATTTCGCTCTGCAAAAAGTAATCAGTCATGCGTTAGTTATGCAATTGGGCGAAATTTACGGAGCCTGGGATGCTTCAAATAATCTCGTTGCCGCCGCTTTTTTCCTGACAACACATCAACAGAGCATTTACCTGGCAGCTTCATCAAATGCGCAGGGAATTGAACAGAGCGCCATGTTTTTACTCATTGATACTTTCATTCAGAACAATGCTGAAAAGAAATTGATTTTGGATTTCGAAGGCTCGAATATGGCAGGCATTGCACGGTTTTATGCCGGGTTTGGAGCTGAACCCAAGGTTTATTTCTCCGTTTATCAGAACCGGTTACCAAAACTTTTACAGATTCTGAAACGATAAAAGGAACGTAATTGCCTCCTGTATTTTGTATATTGTACAGCATTCTTTGGGTTTGGTATTTTTATATTACTTTCGCCGAAACTTTTTAAATCATGAAGGTAAACATACTTGGAGAATCGAACTCCATTTTCAACCAGTTCATTTCAGAGATTCGTTGTGAAGTTATCCAGAAAGACCCGATGCGTTTTCGCAGAAATCTTCAGCGGTTGGGTGAAATTTTCGCCTACGAAATCAGCAAGGTTATGGACTACGAAACCACTGACGTAAAAACGCCACTCGGAATTGCCCAGGTTTCCACACTTACCCAACACCCCGTTTTAGCAACCATTTTACGTGCCGGATTACCTGTTCAGCAAGGATTCCTGAATATTTTCGACCGTGCAGAGAATGCCTTTATCTCGGCCTACCGGAAATATGATGAAGAAGGGGAATTCCATATCGAATTCGAGTATCTGGCCACTCCGTCACTAGATGGTAAAACGCTGATTCTTTCTGATCCGATGCTAGCCTCGGGCGCTTCCATGGAAGTTGGATACCATGCACTCCTGCAAAAAGGAACCCCGAAACATGTACATCTGGTCGCTGTCATCGCCAGTCAGCAAGGTGTTGACCACGTGGTAAAACATATTCAATCCGAAAATGTCACACTATGGATTGGAGCTGTTGATCCTGAAATGACCCCAATGTCGTACATCGTACCTGGATTGGGAGACGCGGGAGATTTAGCCTTTGGCGCAAAGATCGACTCACACTAAAATTAGATTAATGATCAACGATTAAAGAAGTAAAAATCGTTAATCTTCAATTGTTGTCCGTTAATCTCAAATCAACAACACGCCAATTCCGAACAGCAGTGTAAAAAGCAGTGTTGTCAGTGAAAGCTTTTTCAAAAACGGATCGAATTGGCGGGGCTCCGAAATCCGGTTAATCTGCACTAAATCAAGAATAAACAGAGGAAATGAAATCAGGAAAAGCCATTGTATTCCTGATTTAAAATGAAGCATCGAAAAAACGGATACTGCCACCATTCCTCCAACGATTATTGAAATGTGGTAAAGCTTTCCATTCGCACTTCCCATCCGTACGATCATCGTATTTTTTCCTGAATTGCGATCGTTTTCAACATCGCGCATGTTATTCAGGTTCAAAACACCCGTGCTGAAAAGGCCAATGGCAATGGCCGGAAGAAAAATCAATCCGCTCATTTGATGGGTATTCAGGAAATAAGCGCCCACCACAGGCAAAAGCCCGAAAAAAAGAAATACAGCTAAATCACCCAAGCCGGCATATCCATAAGGGTTACTTCCGGCAGTATATTTAAAGGCGGCAATAAGCGCCAAAACTCCAAGTGCAATGTAGATTCCAAACACCGACAACGAAAGTCCTTTGGTTCCTTCTGCCACCAGCCATATTCCGGATGCAAGGCTCAACAAAGCCAGCACGATCATTCCTCCCCGCATTTGCGCCGGAGTAATTTCACCTCCCTGAACCGTACGGCGCGGACCAACACGTTTGTCGTTGTCAGTGCCTTTCTGAAAATCACCGTAATCGTTGGCAAAATTCGAAAATACCTGGATAAACAAAGCGGTAACAACAGCCAGCGAAGTCACCTTCAGGTTAAACCCCTCATCCAATCCGGCTAAAGCAGCTCCCATCAAAATCCCCGACACGGCCAGTGGCAATGTCCTCAACCGTGCTGCTTTAATCCAACTTTTTAGTGATGCCATTTACTTCTTCCTCAATGTTTCCTTTGTATTTTGTGAAAATATCATGGTTGCAGGTGATGTAACACTTTTGTTAGTAACAAAAGTGTTACATTTTTAAAATACTGATATTAAGGGAACTTAGGGAACTTTTTAAAGTCCGGTTTGCGTTTTTCGAGGAAGGCGTGTTTACCCTCCTGAGCTTCTTCAGTAAGGTAATACAGCAACGTGGCATTCCCGGCAAATTCCTGAATACCGATTTGTCCATCGAGTTCGGCATTCAATCCGAGTTTCAGCATTCGCAGAGCCAACGGACTGTGCTCCTGCATTTTCTGAGCCCAGGCAACTACTTCATCTTCGAGCTGATCGAACGGAACCACTTTGTTCACCAAACCCATTTCCAGGGCTTCGGCAGCCGAATACTGGCGGCACATGAACCAAATTTCGCGGGCTTTTTTCTGACCTACGATACTAGCCAGATACGATGAACCCAGTCCGGCATCGAAACTTCCGACTTTGGGGCCGGTTTGCCCAAAGATGGCATTCTCCGAAGCGATGCTGATGTCGCAAACCACGTGCAGCACGTGTCCGCCGCCAATGGCAAAGCCGTTTACCATGGCAATCACAGGTTTAGGCATCGAGCGGATTTGCTTCTGCACTTCCAAAATATTCAGGCGTGGAATGCCATTTTCATCGATGTAACCACCCTTCCCTTTTACAGTTTGGTCGCCTCCGGCACAAAATGCTTTATCGCCTGCACCAGTCAGCACCACCACATTAATGTGCTGATTTTCCCGGCAGATGCGCAAAGCATCCGAGATATTATTCACCGTTGTTGGCCTGAATGCGTTGCGGTAACGTTCGCGGTTGATAGTGATTTTGCCAATTCCGTCGAAGTAATCAAAAAAGATGTCTTCGTATTCTTTAATGGTTTCCCAATTGCGTTTTGTTGTCATTGTATGTTGTATTAAAAATTGTCTCAATTCTTTTTCGGGCTGAAGGCCCAATTTGTTTCAGCCCAACGGCAACGCCTTGGGTCTTCGATAAAATATCAACAGATAAGCGCCCTGAATGGGCATCTTAATCCGTCCATAAATATCGTTCATCATAGTCAATCCCGTATTCTTTTAAAAACAGGATCAGTTCCTCCTGAAAAGTCATTTTTTTATGATGTTCTTCCTGATTCTTAATATATAATACCGTTTTATTGTGTAACGATTGACTAATTGAAAATCCAGCATAACCTGCTTGCCAGGAGAATTGACGATAGTGATCTCCCAATGTTTTTATCCACCTGCTACTATGTCGTTTTATTTCTTCGGTTAATGCGGCAAGCGAGATGTTTTTTGACATTACACACAAAATATGTATATGATCGCTCGTTCCATTTATTATAACCGGAATAGAACTATTGTCTTTAATTATAGAACCAATATAGGCATACAAAATATCTTTATCCTCTCTCCTTATTAGAACAAGGGGATTCTTAACGTGAAAAACAAGGTGTATGTACAACTTCGATAATGACTGTGACATATCAATTTTATTAAGCTGCCCTTTCAGGGCGAAACACAAGGGTCATCGACCATATATCCCAAGGCGATGCCGTTGGGCTGAATTAAGCTGTCCCTTCGGGACGATAAAACATTATACAAAATGATATACAACTCGATTTTGTCATTTATGCTTTTATCGTCCAACTTATACAATTCAAAGCCCCACTATATATTCCAATTTTCGACCAATTACCATCGCATGTGTATTGATTCTCAATATCATTATCCCCAAATATTATTTTGTTCCGCTTCTGTAAAATCTTGGCTTTTCATCGCTTCGACAATTCCCGTTTTATCGGCATGTTTTTGTTTCGGCATGACCAGAAACCGGTAATATTTATTCCACATTTCTGGATTCTTTGTCGAATTCAATCCGACACGCGGCGCACGAATAATCTTTTCTTTGACAATTTGATCCTCTTTTACTGGAATCAAACCAAAACTAATCTCAGTATTAAAAATTGTCGGAAAATTTCCAAATAGTTCTTGCACACAATTTAAAGGTCCGTAATAATACGTTTCCTCTCCCTTATTTATCTTATAGATTGCTCTAATGAGTATCCCTCCATAAGCATTCCCGTCACCAAAAGTTATATCAATCCCTGAACCATGAAAGTACCACTTCCCTTTCTGCTGTTGAAGTCTATGACCATGAATATATGAATCTTCATGTGCATCACCCTTATAATAAAACTCTATTTCAGTAATTCGATATAGGGAATTTCCAACCTGTAAAACCCATTCATTCAATAAATCATTTGCAATTCGTTGAAAATCATCATCAATTTTGTCTTCGCTAATTGTAAAATCAATTTTCATATTCCGATTTTTATGGGTTTATCCTTTCACCTTCCGAAACAACTCCCGGAATAGCACCACATTCACCTCGGCATTGGTAAAAATATCAAACAAAGCAGCTTGCTGCTGTTTGGGAGAATAAAATTCATCCAGTGACTGAGCCAACTCAATTTCGTTGGTAGCCGAAAAATAATCCAGGCCGAATGCTTTGGCCAGAACCTCGGCTTTGTGGGTATTCCCGGTAAAAAAATGTTCCTGAAAAGCTGGAGTTTCGCCCGGCCCTTTGATCATGCTGAAAATATTGCCTCCTCCGTTGTGAATAACGATGATGCGCAGATTCGTGCTGATGTATTTGTTCCACAAGGCATTCGAGTCGTAAAAAAACGACAGGTCGCCCAGAATAATCGTATTCAGTTTATCCGATTCGCTGGCAAAACCCACAGCGGTTGACAAACAACCATCGATTCCAGCAGTGCCGCGATTGCTGTAATACTGAGCATTTTTCACCCGATTAAGGATCAGAGCGTACCGAACTGGAGAACTGTTTCCCAAATGAATCACCGTATTTTCAGGAATATTTTTGCCAATTAATTCAAAGGCTTTCAGGTCGGAAAATTCGATGTTTGCCACAAATTCGTCTCGTAGCTGATTGACCTTTGCTTCCTTATTTTTCCAAACATGTAAATAATCTGAGTTGAACTGCAATGCCTGCCCGGAAAGCGATTCAAAGAAATCGGCAGCTTCGGTCTGGATGACTTTGGTCAACGATTGGTAGGTATCGAAATGTTCGCCGCCCAAGCTCAAATACCAATGTCCGGCAGGTTTATTTTTCCGCAGAAATTGTTTGAGCGATTTGGAAACAAACTGCCCACCCATACTAATCACCAAATCGGGACAATATTCAGCGGCGTTTTCTTCCAGAATTGCAGCCATCAACGCATCAATGCTTCCGCAGAAATCCGGATTGGAAAAATTTGACAAATGTTCGTGGAAGACTACCGCGCCGGTTTTCGCCACAAATTTTGCGAGCGCATTTTCGAGTTTCGGGCTGGGATTCAATTGTCCTGCCAATATCATTATTCTTTTCGACTGACTGATTGTTTCAGCCAGATCAGACAGCTCATTTGGAGAAATCAGCGATTGAATTTCTGCAAACCCAATTTCTTTTACATCCGGAAGTTCGGCATCAGTCAAATCGTGCAGCGGTTCTTCGAAAGGAATATTGATATGCACCGGAGCCGGGTTTCCTGAAGTGGCCAGATTCAGGCATTCGTTAATTTGGCGGCCTGCAAACCACAATTCTTTTTCCGATTCGCCCAAGGGCAAGCTTACTTCTTTTTTAACGAAGTTGCTGTAAATGCCTTCCTGACGGATACATTGGCTTTCGGCCTGATCGATCCAATAATCGGGGCGGTCGGCCGTGAGTACGATCATCGGAATATTCTGGTAAAATGCTTCGGCAACGGCAGGGGCATAGTTCAGCGAGGCTGTTCCCGAAGTGCAGACAATAGCCACCGGCTTCTGTTTGGCCAGCGACAAACCCAATGCAAAATAGGCGGCACTGCGTTCGTCAACAATGTTCCGGCAGTTGAATCCTGAGATGCCATGAAACGTGTGAATCATTGGTGCATTGCGGCTTCCGGGCGAAATTACGATGTCTGTTATTCCTTTTTTCAGGAGCAAAGCGGCCAGTTGCTGACTATGTTTTTTTGTACTAATCATCTTTGTTTTTTTACCACAGAGAACACGGAGTAAAAAATGCAAAAACCAGAAAACCGGGAAAAGATATCTTAACTTGCATTTCTATTTTACTTTCTCTTTTAAACTCTGTTCTCTCTGTGGTTAATAGTTATTTTCATTCTCAATCACCGAAAGTAACGTTTTTGCCTTTTGATTGGTTTCGTCCCATTCTTTTTCTGGAACCGAACGTGCTGTAATTCCTCCTCCGGCGTACAAAATAAATTCACGGGAAGTAATCTCCATACACCGCAAATTCACGAAAAGCGAAACCTGGCCGTTGAGCCGCCAGGGTCCCAGATATCCGGTATAATATTTCCGTTTGTGTGATTCCCTGCGCAGAATAAGTTCGTGTGCCAGATTTTTTGGCAGTCCGCAAACAGCAGGCGTTGGATGCAATTCAGCAATAAAGTTTCCCAGGCATTTTTCGATCTTCTCAACCGGAAAGAAAAATGAAGTTTTCAGGTGTGCCACTTTTCCACTTTCCATGGTTTCGGGGCCGGTAGTTTTATACTGATGAATATCAAAATTAAAAAACACATCGAGCATATACCTCGATACAAATGCCTGTTCTTCAATATCTTTAGTACTCCAATAATATTCATCAGCTTCCGGTTTACGAACCTGGGTTCCGGCAAGCGATACGGTTTCAAAGTTTTTCCCATCCGACTTAATCAGCACTTCGGGAGTTGCGCCCATCCAAATTCCAGAGACCGGCAGATTAACCAGGTAAGTAAATGCGTTTGGTGTTTGGTTATGCAACTGAAAAAATACGTTTCCGAGCGATGAATCGGTTCTTTTTACTGGTATCTGTCGTGAAATGATAACTTTAGAGAGAACTCCTTCGCGAATTTCGGCAACCGTATCTTCAATGAGTTTCAGGTAATCGTTTTTCGACTGGAACTGGCAATTTTCATCGTTTTGCGTTAACTCAAAAGGTTCGAATTTCGATACATCCAGGCTGTCTTCGGAACTAAACGACTCAAAAAAGGTACTTGATTGGAGCAGAATTACCGGACTTTCTTCGGTAATGCAATAAGGTGCAAAAACAAAACCGGCTTCCCCGTTTAACTGGTCAAACCGGTCAAAAAATACGACATCCGATGCGTTTCCAACAAGCAGACCCATGCCCGGCTCTTTCGGGTTAAACCAACAGGCAAAAGCAATTTGTTTTTCAATTAATTGATCAAGCAGAGCAGCTGTGTTTGTATTATTTCCCATTCCTTTTTACAATCATGTTGGTCACTCGTGCAGTAGAGAGCAGTTTCCCCGATTCGTTCCTGATTTCAATATCCCAAACATGGGTTTGGCTCCCGGGGTGTACAATTTCGGCACGGGCAAAAACAACTCCTTCGGCTATACTACCGGTATGATTGGCACTGACCTGAATACCTAAGATATCGAACTCCTGAACATCAACCATTAACATAGATCCTAATCCGGCAACCGTTTCGGCAAGTGCCAGATTTGCCCCTCCGTGCAAAAAATTTCCGGGGCGAAAAGTACGCCGATCGACTGGCATAGTTGCTTCAACCCAACCATCGCCTACCGCGGTGAATCGTATCCCCAAATGATCGACCAACGTATTTTCTGAGTATTTGTTGATTAACGCTATGGGAGTTGAAATAGTAAGTTTGGGAAACATCATCAGAATTAAATTTTAAAAGCGTGAAATTAGAAAAATGCACCGAAGCGGCCAATTTTACGCTAAAAATTAACCCCGACATCTGAAAACTATAAAATTTTCTAAAGTTCACAGAAATTGAGATACTAAGAACAATCAAATATGAATCAGGTTCCGGATTTTTTCCGTTTCGCGATTATTCGTTTGAAAATTCCTGTCCGGATATCGTAAGGTTTAATGCCGGGTTTTCTTTTTCTTCAGAAATGAAGTATAGCTTCGACTCGTGGCTCCCTAGAATAACTGATAATCTGTTTCCTTTTCCCAAACCCAGACTAAATCCAGGTTCCCAAACAAATACCCAGGCTTCTTTCGCCCCAATTAAGTCGTACATTTGGTAGGTTTCCGAAACTGGGCTACTGGTATCATTCAGAATTAAAACGGCCCAGGCTTTTTCCCTTTTTAATTTTCGAATGGCTACTTTATTTTTTATACCAGCTCCCCAAAATGGGAGGATGGCGCTTTGCGGCCGTTTATTAGGTTCCAGAAATCGCCACAACTGCAACTTCTCATTTTCCATAGTTTTAAAACTGTCGGAAATACCGATAGCACCTCCGGTAAAACCAGCCCAAAGCGCTAAACTTTTTTGTTCATCATTGGTATATTCTGATTTGTAGTTGCGCAGGAATATGACATCGGGATCGTTTTGCCAGAATACATTATTGAAGTACTGGGTGTTATAACTTTCCTCCAGAATATGTCCGGTTGTTTCATCATCCCATTTCCAGTTGTGATCCCGGTCGATTCTGACAGCGTCCACATAACCAATCATGGGTGAATAAGGAGTTTTATTGGCCGTAATAAAACTTCCGGCACCGATTTCTTCCCTGATAATTTCCATGATGGCTCTTAAAATCTGCACCGAAGATTTGCCTTTTTTCGAGTGCTGCACCTCCGACGAATCCTTCAAACCCCACTCCAGATAGTCAAGCTCGTAATAGGTAAAGCCCATTTTCCTGAAATTCCGGAATACTTTCCCGATATAATCCTTCACATCCTCGTGCGTTCCATCAAGTGCATAAAGTTTACCATCTGAATCTTCGCCCATTTCAATAGGGTCATCATGGTAATCTTTTAATATCCAGCGTGGATGATTTCTAAAAACCTTACTCTTTTCATGTACCACAAAAGGCGCCACATAAATTCCGGCACGGTATCGTCTCCTGAAAATCTCCCGGGCAACGTCTTCCATAGTTTTAGGCCAGGTGTCGAGTGTATCAAGCCAATCGCCGGGGATGCAATATCCCGGACCTACGTGCACCGTTTGCAAAGGAATAGAAGGTTTTAGTTCATCCAGGATTGTGAGCTGATCTAATAAATATTTATAACTGAATGAAGTGCGAAAATCCTGATAAGAAGTCCAGTAGTAATTGGTATCGGTATCGCGGCGGGCCATATTTTGCTCGGAAATACTCCATGCCAGATTTTGCATAGTTCCATAAGGCTGACTGCCATGATAAATAAATAAGTCGGGCAATTTGATGAATTCGTCTTTCAGCGGAATATTTTCGGTTGCAAAACCCGATTCGAAAAATACGGCCTCTTCGCCAAAACGACTATCGCCTAAGCCTTTACGTCTGGGGCGATTGTATAGGCAACTTCGTTGTATGAAATCGGTTTGCTCGTATGCCCCAATCGATAGCGTATCCCCATTTTCGGCAATTAATCCGGTCATCAGAAAACTATCGTACGACCAGGCTTCTTCGTTCGGATATCGGCTTTCCTTTTTATTGGTCGATTTCCGAATATCGAATATTCCGGATTGCCCTCCGGTGCCAAGTCCTTGTTTAAAAAAACGGTTCGCTCCTGTTAAATACCCTTCGCCTAACGGATTAAACCACATTGGCGCATTTTTCATCCCACTTAATTCGGCCCCGATAGATATGGTATTTGAATGTGTTCGCAAATCGAGCATAACAAAACCACCGTCAACTTCATAAATAATACGTTTTCCTTTGGGCGAATCTCCCATAAATGTATTGCGCACAAAAATACTTTGGCCGTTAATAGAGGGGCGGCAGTTGGTCAAACGAATACTGCCCGCATAAATATCAAAAGTACCATCATCGTGTAAAATCCACTCAGGTCGGCCGAGTACAAAATCAATATGGCTTGCAGCAGGTGGAATTGGAAACATTTGGGCTAAACTTGAAAGTGGGCAAAAACTTGCGCCCAATCCCGCACCCATCAATTTCAGAAATGTTCTTCTTTCAAAAGATCCGTTAGGCATATCTCGCGTTAGGTTATAAATAGGATTCCCTAAATTTAACAACTTTTAACAGACAAAGACAAGGACTTTATTTTTGAATCGCAAAATAATGTCTCAAAATTTATAAAACAAATAAGTCCGACGTAAATAAATTATGATCTATAAAAAATATCACGTTCGGACTGTCGAATCATTATACTAAACATCAGCATTTTACCCAAACGACCAATAACTTTTTGGCGGGTAACCCATCAGAAATCAAATCGCTTGAGAAAACAAATAAAAAATAGACTCTTATTACATGTTGCGGATATTCTCAACCTCTTCTATCGTTTTTGGTTTCGACTTGCCCAATAAGTGAACACCGGTTTCGGTGACCAGGAAGTTCTCTTCATTTCTGATTCCGCCAAAGTTTCTGAATTTTTCAATTTCAGTCCAGTTAAAGAAACCGTCCAGTTTACCCTCCGATTTCCACAAATCGATCAATTCCGGAATGAAATAAATACCAGGCTCTATTGTAAACACATGTCCGGGACGGAGCTCTTTTGCCAATCGCAATGATTTCAGACCAAACTGTGTACTCTTGGCTTCCCCATCGTAACCCACCCAAACTTCGCCTAGATCTTCCATATCGTGAACATCGAGCCCCATCATGTGACCGGTGCCGCAAGGGAAAAACAACGCATGGGCACCTTCGGCAACCGCCTCATCCACATCACCTTTCATCAACCCCATCTCTTTCATCGATGTGGCAATTGAACGACAGGCTGCCAGATGGACATCTTTAAACCTGGCGCCTGGCGCTATTGTCGCAACGGCAGCAGCATGAGCCCTCAGGCTAGCCCGGTAAATGTCCTTCTGAATTTCGGTAAACCGTTTACTCACCGGAAACGTACTCGAAAGATCGCCAGCGTAATGTCTTTGAGTTTCGGCACCGGCATCAAGTAAAAATAAGTCACCTTCTTTCAGCGTATTTAAATGAGAATGATTGTGAAGTGTCTGACCATTAATTGTAGCTATAATCGGAAATGCAATATTGCAATTTTGCGCCAAGGCTACTTCATGCACTTTTGCAGCTATTTGTGCCTCGGTCATTCCGGGACGGGCAATTTGCATGGCAGTTATATGCATATCAACCGACATATCAACAGCCTTTTCAATTTCAGCAATCTCCTCTGCCGACTTAATCTCCCGTTGGCTGATTACCGCTTTCACCAATTCTGACGAGGCATTCAAGTTAATCTGGTCAGGCCTGATATTCAGGAACCGCAGAAGCTTTATCTTATTTTCGTGACGATAAGGAGGCAAAAAGTGAATCTCTTTGCGCGATGCCTGCGCTTCTTTGAGTATGGTATATAATTTAACCGTTGGTAACGTTTCTGTTATTCCACTGAGCAAAGCCCGCTGCGCAATCGTTGGTTGCGGCCCCATCCAAACAATGTCATCTATAGTATAATCATCGCCAAATATAATTACACGCTGATTATCAGCATCAATTATGGCAGCAATCGACGGAAAATCGATCCCAAAATAATACAGGAAAGAACTGTGTTGCCTAAAATGATAGGTATTGTCGGCATAGTTCATCGGACTTTCGTCGTTTCCCCAAAATAGGATTAACCCGGAACCAATCTTTTCACAAAGAATCTTTCTTCTTTGAATATAAATTTCAGCTTGAAACATCTTATTTCAGAATAATTATGAGCGATAAAGTTATAAATATGATTGGAATTTTAGCCTGACAATTTTAAGTATCGGGTTTTGAAAATCAAATTATTGTTCGGTCGGGGTGCAACAACGGTAGAAATTAACGTTTATGAATGAGGCCGGTTATTCAGCGTAACTCAGTACAACCAGCATTAAGATACTTTTTTGTCTTTTATTTAGTGTAAGGAAGAAACTAAATCCGGAACGGATTGTTTAAATCTGGAAATTAAAATTTAAATCATGAAGAACTTGGTTTGCCCAATTTCAGATCAAAGAGTTAATGAACAAGTTACACGGCTAAATGCCATGTTTACTATTGGACTCATTGTATTAGCATTTGTCCTGAATTCGGCAATTCTATTTATTTTTTTGATGGCCGATTTTTTTATCCGCGCATTTACCGAAGTTAAATTCAGTCCGTTAAATTATGCAAGTCACTATTTAAGTCATGCACTAAATTTACCCGTTAAGCTAATTGATAAGGCTCCAAAAGTTTTTGCTGCTCGTTTAGGTTTTCTGATGATTGCCTTAATTTCAGGCTTATTTTTTCTTAACCTTAAAATTGCTTCAATTGTAATTGCGGGAATGTTGATCTTTTTCGCCAGTCTCGAATTTCTATTTGCCATCTGTATTGGATGTATGATTTATACGTTTATGATTTTGCCGTTCTATAAGAAATAGTTTTTAAATTATCTTGGTTTTTAAAGCTGCTGGGGCAAATGTTCCGGCAGCTTTTTTTATTCTGTCCGGAACTTTGGTTCACAAACGATTGTTGTACAGAATAAAAAAGATGACCATGAAAAAAACTTCAATCACACTGGTTTTATTAATCAGTTCAGTTGTTCTGTCATTTGGGCAAACCGAAAAATCGGTAAAGAACATTAACGGAGGAATGCCCAACCGGATTTCGATGAATGTAACCGTACCAAAACAAACACAAGGAGCTACTTTTGGCGAAAAAGTAAATGCCGGACTCCACGCCGCCGGATCGTTTGTGATTTTCCCCAATAAGCAAGCTTTTCTAATAGATGCCTCCAAAAACAAGATTTCGGAGATGCCACCCTCCGAGGTGGCCAAAGTAAATGCTGGCCTACATGCCGCAGGGAGTGCACTATCACAGAGAGCCTCGTTGTTGGGTGGCGCTTTGCCGGGAGGTGCTGTTATTTCGGCGGCAGTTTCGAGTTACAGCAACGGAAAGATAATCTGGCAAATCAGCGATGCCGGAAATGAATTCAAAATGCCGTTAAATCTATCGGATGGAGAATATGAATTGGCTTTAGCACTTGACGGGCCATCGAAAGATGTAGCAAAAGTGCAGGTATTTTTTGGCCTTCTGGTAGAAAAAGGCACTTATAAAGTAGTTGCCGCCAAAACGAAACACGACACGGTAAAGAATTCGGTAGGAAATATCCGGTAAAAAGATTACGATTTTAATAAACACAGGCTATTCCAAAACAATCAGGGAACTTCATTGAAGTATAAAACCGGAGCCACCGGATGAAAATAAAAAAGCTCCGGCATAAATGCCAGAGCTTTGTAGTAGCGGGGGCCAGACTCGAACTGACGGCCTTTGGGTTATGAGCCCAACGAGCTACCAACTGCTCCACCCCGCAATGTATCTTAGATAATGTATCGTCGTTTTTTAGAACTTCGCCTCACAGTTTGTATTCTGCTTAGCGGGTGCAAATATAGACGTTACTTTTAGATTTTCCTAATCTGTCGTGAAATTATTTTATTTTACAGACACATTGCTTCGTTAAAAAGTATTAATAAACCGGCTATCAGGTTAGTTTTCTACAAATTCTTCTAATTTTGTTGTTCGAAAAATCGAATAATGAACAGAAAAGAACTGCGAAAAAAAATATTTCAGATGCTGAAAGACCATTATCGGCTGATCATTTACAATGATTCGACGATTCAGACGGTTTGGAGCATCAAACTCACCCCTATCAAGGTGCTTACACTCGGTAGTTTAGGAGCTATTTTGCTGATTCTGTTTACCACCGTAATTATTGCCTACACCCCACTACGAGAAAACATACCAGGATACCCAAGCGCGAAAGTACGCCAGCAAATCCTCAGTAATTATATTCTGGTTGATTCGTTGGAAAACGAGATCAAAACAAGGGACAATTATTTCGAAAAAATAAAAACATTGTTTGCGGGCGAAGTTCCCTCTGAAGCAACCAACAAATCAGACTCATCGCTGAAAGTAGCTGAGGCGCGATTCCGAAGTTTTAATGTTGACTCTATGTTTGAGGATAAGTTGAACCAGGAAAAAAATAATTTAACCATTCAGCAAAACCGGAAACGGTTACCGAGTATTGCCAACATCCACTTCTTTACCCCACTTCGCGGACTAATCACAAATAAATTCAATATTAAAACGGATCATTTAGCCGTTGATATCGTTGGGAAGCAAAATGCCCGCATCTCTTGTGTCCTGGACGGAACAGTGGTATTCGCAGGCTGGACTATGGATACCGGCTACTCCATTTTCGTCCAACATGAAAGCAACATTATTTCGGCATACAAGCACAATGCCGAATTGCTAAAAAACATTGGTGAGAAAGTTAAGGCAGGTGAAGTAATTGCGATTATGGGCAACAGCGGCGAACTGACAACCGGACCTCATCTGCATTTTGAACTTTGGCACAATGGATTAGCCCTCGATCCTGAAACGTACATTGATTTTTAATCCTGTTTATGAGCAAACGTGTTGCAATTCTGGGATCTACCGGTTCAATCGGAACCCAAACGCTTGAGGTTATCTCTAAAAATCCGGAGCATTTTGAAGTTGAAGTATTGACTGCAAACAATAATGTTGAGTTATTGGTTGAGCAAACCAAAATGTTTCACCCTAATGTGGTGGTCATTTCGAACTCATGCCATTACGATCAGCTCAAAGAAGCCCTAAAAGATGAACCTGTGAAGGTTTACGCCGGAAGGGAAGCACTTCAGCAAGTTGTTCAGATGAGTACAATTGATATCGTAGTTACGGCCATGGTAGGTTATTCGGGCCTGATTCCAACCTGTAACGCCATAAAAGCCGGGAAACACATTGCCCTTGCCAACAAAGAAACCATGGTGGTTGCAGGCGAAATCATCAATCGGCTTGCTATCGAGAATAAAGTAAATATTTACCCTGTTGATTCCGAACATTCGGCCATTTTTCAATGCCTTGTTGGTGAATTTAACAATGAAATAGAAAAAATATACCTTACCGCTTCGGGGGGCCCATTCAGAGGATTCTCGATGGAACAACTGGCAATGGTTACCAGGGCGGATGCGTTGAAACACCCAAACTGGGATATGGGGGCTAAAATTACCATCGACTCGGCTTCGTTAATGAATAAAGGGTTTGAAGTTATTGAGGCCAAATGGCTGTTTGGGTTAAAGCCAGAGCAAATTGATGTGATCGTTCATCCGCAAAGCATTATTCATTCAATCGTTCAATTTGGCGATGGATCGATGAAAGCACAAATGGGGTTGCCCGATATGAAATTACCCATTCAGTATGCCCTGAATTTTCCGGAAAGACTCCCGTCAACGTTCAAACGCTTCAACTTTTTAGATTACCCGAAGCTGACATTCGAACAGCCAAATACAAAAAATTTTCGTAATCTTGCACTTGCTTTTGAGGCTCTGAATCAAGGCGGAAACATGCCTTGTATTCTGAATGCAGCAAACGAAGTAGTCGTACAAGCTTTTCTGAACGACAAAATTAGTTTTCTACAAATGCCCGAAATCATTGAACAAACCATGGGAAAAGCAAGTTTTATTAAACATCCTGATTTAGATGATTATATCTTAACTGACAAAGAAGTTCGGATAATGACATCGGCACTGGTGAAAGAACGGACAAAACAAAAGATTTAAAAACAGAAAAAATAGTAGATGGAAATAGTACTGATAAAAGCCGCGCAACTGATTCTAAGTTTATCCCTTTTAGTTATTATACACGAATTCGGGCATTTTTTATTTGCCCGCATCTTTAAAACCCGGGTGGAGAAATTCTACTTATTCTTTGATCCCTGGTTTTCCCTTTTTAAAGTAAAGAAAGGTGATACAGAATATGGTGTAGGCTGGCTGCCACTTGGCGGATATGTCAAGATTTCAGGAATGATCGACGAATCGATGGACAAAGAAGCCATGAAATTGCCACCACAGCCGCACGAATTCAGGGCAAAAAAATCGTGGCAACGATTGCTTATCATGATTGGTGGCGTTTTGATGAATTTTATTCTCGCATTCATTATTTACATTGGTATTCTATATGCCTGGGGCGAACAATATTTGCCAACGGCCAATGTAAAATACGGGATTGAGGTTGATTCGGTTGGTGAACAGATCGGACTTCAGAATGGTGATAAAATCCTGTCTGTTGACCATGTAAAAGTAGAGAACTTCCTGAAGATTATCCCTACAGTAATTCTCGACAAAGCTTCGGCCATCCAGGTTGAACGCGATGGACAGCAAGTTGACGTTGAAATTTCGGATGAAGACCTGGCTCTTCTGATAAAAAGCAAGGGCGTACTATCGTTTAGGCTTCCGTTCGATTATAAAATTGCAAAGTTCGGCAAAACATCGGCAGCGAAAGATGCCGGGCTAGAGGTTGGTGACCGGATTGTTGGAATGAACAACCAGAAATACGAGTATAGCGATCAGTTTGCGGCAACACTTAAAGACAGCATAGGCAAGCAAGTTACTTTAAACGTTTTGCGCGGCACTCAAGAAATGTCGTTTGACATGGTTGTGCCTGAAACAGGTATGCTTGGCATTCAGCGGGAACAAGATCTGGAAAAAATATTCGAGTTTAAAACCATAGAGTATGGATTGATCGAGTCGATTCCTGCAGGTTTTAAGAAGGGAATTAATACCATAAATGACTACCTGAAACAGTTTAAGCTAATCTTCTCGCCCAAAACTAAAGCTTACGAAAGTTTGGGCGGTTTTATCTCTATCGGGAATATTTTCCCCGGAGCATGGAACTGGTATTCTTTCTGGAATATGACCGCATTCTTATCCATTATACTGGGCGTAATGAACCTGCTTCCGATACCTGCCCTCGATGGAGGACATGTGATGTTCCTGCTTTTTGAAATGATTACCGGAAGAAAACCGGGAGATAAATTTCTGGAATATGCCCAAATAACGGGCATGGTACTCCTGCTCTCACTTGTTCTTTTCGCTAATGGGAATGATATTTTTAAACTCTTTAAATAAATATCTGAAGTTATTATTTTTGTTACTTTTGCAAAAACCATTTAAACTATAATAGTATGAATTTATTAATTATCGCTGGTATTATTGGGCCTCAGGAGCTTATTATTGTATTGGTTGTCGTTGTTCTGATGTTTGGCGGTACCAAAATTCCTGAATTGATGAAGGGATTGGGAAAGGGAATAAAGGAATTCAAGAATGCTTCAAAGGCTGAAGAGGAGCCTAAAAAAGATTCGGAGAAGCTTGAAAAATAATACAAAAAGAACCCCGCCAATCTGCGGGTTTTTTTTTGATTTTATCTACCAATTCCATCTTATTGATCTGCCTTGTTCTGGCAGTTAATGTGGTAAGGTTTTTGATGGAAAGAGACTGCACCTAAAAAAAATCCCATGAAACGAATCATCAATAAACTTACATTTCTTGTTGCCCTTACGCTTATAGGATATTCCTGCGATACTCCAGGCGCAAAACATGAAACGATCACCGGAAAAGCCGGCGAAGTTGTAATTGTAATCGCAAAAGAAACATGGAAAGGACAGGTTGGATCTTTATTACGTGAAACTTTGGCACAGCCGCAAGCTTCACTTCCCCAGGAAGAACCCATGTTTAACCTGATTGATGTACCTCCTGAAGCATTTATTAATCTGTTTAGAACCAGCAGGAACATAGTTACCGTTAAAATTTCGCCAACCTACACCGAACCCAAGGTTGAATTTACGAACGATATCTGGGCCTATCCACAGGCAGTTGTCAATATTCAGGCTAGTTCTATAGCAAATTTCGAAGAACTGTTTAATTCGAATAGCGGCAAGGTTATATCGTACTTTCTAAAAGCTGAAAAAGAAAGGTTAAAAATGGTATATCGCAAATCGCACGAAAAAGCGATCTACAATACGGTGCTTAATGATTTCAAAGTTAAGTTATATGTCCCAATCGGATTTGGTATTGTAAAAAAGGATTCGAGCTTTGCCTGGCTCCGGTACGATACACCTCTGATTACCCAGAACCTCATGGTTTATTCCTATCCGTATGACTCTGACAGTACTTTTACAAAGAATTATCAACTGGAAAAAAGAAATCTCATCACGAAAAGTTACATCCCGGGTCCAACACCAGGAAGCTATATGACCACCGAAACCGAGCTGCCTCAAGACTTTAATGTATTGACATTTAATGGGAATTATGCTTCTGAAATGAGAGGTTTATGGCGATTGGAAGGAGATTTTATGGGTGGTCCGTTTATCAGTCTTTCGGTATTGGACGCGAGTAGGCGTCGTATTATAACCATTGAAGGAAATGTTTATGCCCCTAAAAATGATAAGAGAAACTACCTTCGTCAGCTTGAAGCGATGATTTATTCGATGGAGTTTCCAAATCAGAAAGTAAACGATAAAATTATTGACCAACTGAACAGCGGGAATTAGATCTAAGATATTTCAGAATTACATAAAGGCCCGATGAAGTAAAAATCCTCATCGGGCCTTCGTTTTGATCTATTAAGTGTAAAACCGTTCATTGGTTATTCTTATTCCACCACAATCAAAAGGTATTTCGACGCCTTCCAAAATTCTTCTGACTTATCTATCACCAGGCTTTCAATTGTTTTTGTTCCGGTAAAATGGTACGAATCAACCGGATGAGTGGTAATGACCTTAGCTTTTTTAGTATTAAGTGGCAATTGGTTAAACTCACGGAGATCAACTTTCATGAAATAGTCGCGGTTAAAATCCTTTTTTAGTTTAATCGTTTTACCCATACCTAAAACGCCCCCCTCTTTTTCAATTACGTTCTTTTCTTCCAATTCCTTTTTGGTACCAAAGGCATAATATACGGTATTCATAGCAATGGTTTGCTCTTCAATGGTTCTCGTTTTTTCACTGATGGTGGCTTCGCTTTCTGTCGTAATCGTTTCAATTTTTTGATTTAAGCCAGCTACATTAACATGAAGACTTTCCAACTCTTGATTTAAGCGAATAAGTTCACCGTCTTTATCTGTCAGTTGCTTGTTAAGTATCTCAATCATGCTTTGGAGTTCCTTAATTTTTACTGTCGAATTATTAAGTTTTCCCTGCATAGATCGAACCAGCTCTTTGTTTTTTTCAAGAAGCGCATTGATCTGCCGTATGTCTTCAATAATCCGCTTTTTAGCATCAGCTTTTAGCTCAATACCGGGGGCGGTCTGAACCGAAACCAGTTTCTGGATTGTTTTAACAGAGTCCATGTTCATCTGGATTTCATTCATAGCGCTAACAAATTCCAGAATGGAATTGTCTTTTTGTGAGGCCAACTGTGCGATGCTATCTTGCTTTGACTGCATCCGTGCAATTTCTTTTTTGTGCTGTCCGCATGAAACAAACACCACAATTGATAAAATAAACAACAACTTTTTCATTGGATAAAATTTAAATGATTAACAAATCAGTTTTAGTAAACAGTTGGTTTAGTTTCAAATCCGTTTAGTATAGTAACTGTAGCAAAACACAACGGGAATGTTTCATAATTTTGATAGTCACACGTTTGTATATGCTAAATAACTTGGTTTATATATTTTTTATTGTTCTATTCATTTTCTCCTGAACAACCTGGTTGATATCAATAGAATCAAACATTTCGAGAATACGTTTTTCTGCTTCTTCGAAACCTATTTGAAAGATCTCATCAGCCTTTTTAAAATCGAAGGTATTAAACAGTCTGGTTTCCGGAGGATCAATTACGAAATCGCATTTAGAAAGGCTTTCACTTACATTTTGTCCGATTGCCAGGCGGAATGTTCGTTCCGCAATCGCTTTTATTCCCGATATATTTTCTTCCGGACCATTGTGATTGACATGAACGCCGATCAGAATCCGGCATTGATCGCGAATACAATCAACCGGAAGATTATTAAGCAGTCCTCCATCTACATAAGTAATCCCGTCAATAATCTGAGGTTCAAAAATTACGGGAATAGAAGCTGAAGCCAGTACCCATTGAAAAAGTTTGCCTTCGCTTTTAATTTCGGACTGACCACTGTTAAGGTTTACTACCGAGCAATAAAAAGGCTTTTTTAGGGTGGAAAAATCATCGGTTCCAATATTATTTTCGAACAGCGACCGAATTTTCTTGATATCAATTAACCCATGCGAAGGTAATTGCCAGGTAAACATCTTTGTCATTTTATTCGATTTAACCAATTGCAGAATTTCCAGTGGTTCCATTCCTGATGCGTAAAATGCACCCACTAAGGCACCTGCACTTGCTCCTGAAATAATTTCGGGACGAATACCATATTTATGAAGAGCTTCAAGCACTCCAATATGCACAATTCCTCTGGCCCCTCCTCCACTAAGGGCAATCCCAAATTTATAGGGTTTTGGCTTCACATACATTTTCGTTCTGTTTATCCTGAATTTGTTCTACCAATTGAGCAAACCATACACCGTATCAATCGGCATGTTCAAAAAAAATTGAATCTCAATTGAATTATATAAAGCTAAGGTATTACATTTCGATTGATGTTACAAAAATTTCAGAAATAGTTACATCATTCACAGATTATAAGAGCTTACGCACAATTTCTACGATTGAAATTGCGGGTTTCGGGGAATCCTGATTTCTTCAATTTTTCCGGCAACCTCTAACCCTGCATTTCTGCCAACATCACAAAATATTGTTTTTCCTGATTTCCGGTCAATCAAATTCACCTCTATTTGTGCATTCATACTTTCCTCAATACGGCCATCCATCAATCCCAAAATAGGCGATGCCAATGCGGTTGAAGGTTCGCGATGAGTATCAATTCTTAGTTCGAAGTTTTTGTTTTGTATCACAAACTCCACTCTTTCAGCATCAATAACAGATTTTTGCAAAACACTTTGATTATAAGTCGTAAACTGAAAGAGCTTGTTTTCCAGCCAGAAGCCCGCAATAAAACCAACAAAGGAGTGACCCAGGTAAGGGATTTTAGCAACCGAAATTTTAAGTGATATTCCGGGCTGGCTGAAATGATTGGTTTGCAGCCATACATAGGCACTGGGGAACGATTGTCCCCAGTCTTTTTCGATATACCCACGGCCATTGTTAAAGTCCAGAATTTCACTTTCTATTTCGAGCTGACCGGTAATCGTATGGTCCATGCTAACAATTCCGTGGTAACATTCCATAAACGGAAGAAAAGTGTAAGGCCCCATAATTCCGGGAGAATACCAGCGGTTGGGCCAGCGCACATTCCCGGAAAATTGCAGGTTAGCCTTTAATCCCGGTAAAGTAAGTTTCAGTTCGTGTTCCGAGAAATGGTTCTGACCTATTGCAACCTTAAACCGATCAGCATTCGGCTTGAAATCGTCCAGCTTAAATTTATGGTATTTTGCAGTACGCAGCTTGCCATCTAAAACCTGAATAAAAGCGTGGCCCTTTCCCTCCCGATTGATTGCAATTCCGGGTATAATAGCAAAAGCTTTATCTCCTGATTCATTGACGATTTTGATGTACCAACCTTCAAAATAATTTCGTTTCCGGATCCATCCCTGAAATTGTTCGGGATGAAAAATAGCGCGTATTTTATTTTGAATCATACCCTGGTGATAGGTGAATATTTAAGTTCTCCAATTTAAGGCTTTCTTTCGCAATTAAAACGAAAGTTCGTAATATTGTACGCGTTTAAAAACGGACTGAATTAATTCGGAAAGGCTGCTTTTTAGGGAATGTTTATACAATAATCTTTTCATTTGGCAGTTTATCCTTAAGTCAACAAATTTCAGATATTGGGCAAACACTATTCATATCGTATTTTCTTTGTTACTGTGTTGTTTTTTCTGGCCGGATGTTCGACCGAGAAAAACACATTCATGTCTCGCAGATACCACAATCTTACGGCGCACTACAATGTTTATTTTAATGGACGGGAAAGCCTGCGCTCCGGTATAGAGAAGATAAACAATTCTGTAGAAGATGATTATTCAAAGGTGCTGCCTTTATTCAAATCCAGTAATCCGTCAACAGCGAATGCTGCCAGTGCCGAAATGGAGAATGCGATTATGAAGGGCTCGAAACTTATTCAATCGCATTCCATAACCAAAAGACTGAAACGCCGGAAGAATCACAGCAAATCATACATCCGTTTTGCCAGCCGCGAAGAATTCAACAACTGGGTTGACAATGCTTATGTTTTAATGGGCAAAGCATATTTCTACCAGCATAATTTTGCTTCGGCCATCGAGAATTTCAACTACGTCGTCCGCAAATTTGAAGACGATCCATCACGATATACCGCCAACATCTGGTTAATCCGTTGTTACACCGAACAGGAAAGATATGTTGAAGCCTATGAAATCATTCAGCAAATGCAGGATGACGAAGATTTTCCGCATCAGTTGGAAGCCGAACTTGCTGCTGTAACTTCTGATTATTATGCCAGGCAAATGTCGTACACCGAAGGAATTCCTTTCCTTTCGATTGCGGTAAAACAGGCTGCTAAAAAACAAGACCGGTTACGCTATAAATATGTTTTAGCCCAATGGTATCAGGAAACCGGAAACCCTGAAAAAGCTTCTCAGGTATTCAGGGAAATCAGCCGGATGAATCCACCATATAAAATGGCTTTTAATGCCCATATTAATGCTGCCGGAACTTTTACCGGAACAGGTGATGTAGCAAAATTGAAAAAAGAATTGCACCGTATGCTCCGCGACAAAAAAAACCTGGAGTTCCGTGATCAGATTTATTTTGCCATGGGAAATATTTCGGTGAAAGAAGGAAACAAAGCACAGGCGAAAGAAGAATATATCAAATCGGCTTCATTAAGTACTGATAATCTGTATCAGCGCGCCCTATCGTGTTTAACACTTGCGCAAATTTACTTTGAAGAACTGGAATACAAGAAATCGCAAAGCTACTACGACAGTGCGATGGTTGTTATTGACGACACTTATCCCAATTACAGTCAAATATCCGAACGCCATAAAAGTTTAACGCGCTTAACCGATAATATCTATGCTGTAGAACGCGAAGACAGCCTTCAACGCATTGCTTTGATGGATGAACCTTCGAGAAACGCATTGATCGACAAATGGGTTAATGCAGCCAACGAAGCGGAGTCCAGGGCCAAACAGGCAGAATCAGCAAGAATGCAGGACCGGAATTATTTCAGGAGTAACGAAAGTCGCTTTGGGTTAAGTCAACAACAGGAAGGTGCCGGCTGGTATTTTTATAGCCCGACAACGGTTGCTTATGGAAAAGTTGAATTCGAGCGCTTGTGGGGAAAACGTAAACTGGAAGACTCGTGGAGGAGATCTGATAAACGATCGGTTTCGGAAAGCGACTCTGAAATGGCTGAAGATTCGCTGACTTTGGCTGATGGACAACCCAAAAAGATTTCGGATCCGAAAACAAGGGAATACTACACACAGGATTTACCAATAAACGATTCGCTGATGAATGTATCTCACAGCAGAATCAGGAATGCGTTGTTTAATGCAGGCCGAATCTTTAAAACTGATTTTAGCGATTTCCCACGATCAATTGAATCGTTTGAAGAACTCAACAAACGCTACCCCGAAAACATATTTGCACTTTCTTCCTGGTTCGAATTATGGAGTTTGTACACTGCACAGAACAATCAGGAAAAAGCCGATTACTATAAAAACCTGATTGTTGACAAATATCCGGATACCAAATATGCCAAATACTTGCTTAACCCCAATTATTTTATTGAATTGGAAGCCAGGACCGACAGCGTAAATCGTCTTTATCAGCAAGCTTTCATCGAATTTAAGAACGGCCAGTATGCCCAATCAGGAAAAATTACCGACCAGATAATGGCCATGAAGCCCGACAGCTTGTTGATACCAAAAATTAAATTTTTCAAGGTTATTGCCGACGGAACAGCCTCTTCACGAGAAAACTTCGGTAAATTATTGACCGATTATATTTCTGGTAATCCAAAGGCCGAACCGAAAGAATTGGCAGAAAAAATACTGAAACTCATTCAGGACAGCACTTTGGTTGATTACCAGAAAATGGTTGCATCGGGCTATTTGAACGATCAGCTACAAAATACGGAATTGATGGACGGCGGTAAAAAAGGCACCGATGAGTTTGGTGGCAAATTCTCGTATGACGAAGATTTATTGCACTATTTCATTATCGCTTATCCGAAAAGTGCCAATGTCGATCTTAACCGCCTGAAATTTGATCTGGCCAACTATAACATCGATCATTACACGAAAGTCGATTTCGATATTGAAACCATAAACCTGAATAACAATAGTTCGCTATTGCTGGTCCGTTCGCTGAATGATAAAGAACAGGGGCTGATTTATTTCAGGTCGATCATCAAACGACGCGGTGTTTTTGAAGCGCTGAAAGGTATTAAATATGTCAATTTTATAGCATCATCAACCAATTTCAGAGAGATTACAGCCGATAAGGATTACGCCGAATACCTGAAATTCTTTGTGAAAAACTACAGTCGGTTTGTTACCGGCGATTTCTCTGACGAAATACTTCCGGAGCCCGAAGAATTATTAGCCAAAGCCCGGCAGGAAGAAGAAGCGCTTAAAGAGAAAGGAAGTTTTGTTACTGTTGCCCCAACCGGCTCGGGACAAGACATATACACCAGCGTGGAAACGGGCAAACAAAATTTTGTGATCGCGGTAAACTCCCCCGGAGCAAACCTGAAACAAACCATTACAGGTTTTGCCAATCACAACAAAGAACAGTATGCGCAATCTGATTTAAATATCAGTCAAACAAAAGTGGCCGATTACCAATTAATGGTGGTAGGCTCGTTTAAAACAAAGAATGAAGCCATTGGCTATTTTACGAAGGCTATCACTACCCGTAAACTCTATAAAAGTCTCGATACCCTGAGTTACCGTAATTTCATTATTACCGAAGCCAACCTCAGGAAGTTAACCGAAACCAAACGAATTGCCGAATACCTGAATTTCTTTAAAGACAGATATATTGGCGCCAATCCTGAATCGAATAACCAAACACAGGCTTATAGCGGACCATACCAGACTGAAATCGAAGGCGTTCAGTCGTTTGCACTAATCATACCGAAAGAAGAGGTTGATGCCAATGCACTTATTGAAGCCATCAAGAAGTTTAATGGTCAGAATTACCCGGGCCTGTCTTTGACAGTTTCATCGGATATGCTCGACGATTTCAGGGTTTTGGTCAAGGTGGAGGGTCTGCCCGAAAGGCAATCGGGACTCGATTATTTAAGGGCAATAGCCAAAGAGCAGCCGGTTTATGGACTGATTGAACATGCCAATTACCGCAATTTTATTCTTACCCCTGAAAACGAAGCCATTTTCAGGCAGAATAAAAACATACTGACCTACATGGAATTCTACAAACAATTCTATCTGAAACAATAAGGCAAAAAGCAAAAACAAAGGAATATCCAGGAAATACTACCGAAATTCCGGAATGAAATCTCAGGCTCCGGCACCGTTAAAGTTTGTTAAGCCAATACTATTATCCTTTTGTACTTGTTTAGTAAATTAGTACATTAATTTCAGGTAAATTCAGCAACTATGAAGAAAACAAAAATACTTTGGACCGACGACGAAATCGATCTTTTACGGGCACATATCATTTTCCTTCAGGAAAAGGGATTTGAAGTACTGACCACCAACAATGGATCGGATGCTATCGACCTGGTTAAAAAAGACTTTTTTGACATTATTTTTCTGGACGAAAATATGCCCGGGCTGAGTGGATTGCAAACTTTAAATGAAATTAAATCCATTGATCCGAATGTGCCGGTAGTGATGATTACCAAAAGCGAGGAAGAGGATATTATGGATGAGGCTATTGGTTCGAAAATGGCTGATTACCTGATTAAACCAGTAAATCCGAAACAAATTCTGTTGTCCATCAAAAAGAATGTTGATCAACGGAGGCTGGTTACTCAGCGAACAACATCGGCCTACCAAAGTGAGTTTGGCAAAATCGGAATGCAAATCAGCGATAAACTTTCGTTTGACGAATGGGTTGATGTCTATAAAAAACTGGTATTCTGGGAACTGGAACTGAGTACCTCCGAAGATTCGGCCATGGACGAGGTGCTTAAAATGCAAAAATCAGAAGCCAATAATTCATTTGCCCGATACATCCGGAATTCATACCAATCGTGGTTTGGTAAAAATCCGGTTGACCGTCCGCTGCTTTCGACAGACATTTTCAGGAAAAAAGTATTTCCACAGGTTGATGCTGGCCATAAAGTTTTTGTTTTGGTGATCGACAATCTGAGGTTTGACCAGTACAAAGTTTTGGCAACCGTATTGAATAACTATTACCACATTGAGGAAGAAGACCTTTATTGCAGCATATTGCCAACTGCCACAATGTATGCGCGAAATGCCATGTTTGCCGGATTAATGCCCACCGAAATTGAGCGATTGTATCCCGATTTTTGGGATGACGACGATAACGAGGGGCACAAAAACCGTTTTGAAAGGGAACTTCTGCAAAAGCAATTGGCTCGCTTAGGAAAGAATTACAAGTTGTTTTTCGAAAAGATTACCAATGTAAAAGGTGATAAAAAGATGGGCGACTATCTGGGCAATATTCTCCAGAGCGATCTCGCGGTCATGGTTTTCAATTTTGTTGATATGATTTCGCACGCCCGTACCGAGATGGATATGATTAAAGAATTAGCCAGCGACGAATCGGCTTACCGGTCGCTTACCCTAAGCTGGTTTAACCATTCATCGTTACTCGATTTACTGAAACTCCTGGCCGAAAATAAGGTGAAGGTTGTGCTGACTACCGATCATGGAAGTATTCGTGTTGATAATGCCCTTAAAGTTATTGGCGATCGCGAAACCAATACCAACCTGCGCTACAAACTTGGACGTAACCTGAATTACAATTCAAAAGCGATTTACGACATTAAAAACCCGGCATCCATTTTTCTTCCGTCTCGAAACGTAAGTACATCGTATATTTTTGCAACCAATACCGACTTTTTTGCCTACCCCAACAATTATAATTATTTCGCTCAATATTACCGGAATACGTTTCAGCACGGAGGTATTTCGCTCGAAGAAATGATTATTCCGGTAGTTACCATGATGCCGAAAGGATAAGCTTATTTATTTTCTTCGATTTTGTCGTCCCTAATCCGTTGGTATTGTTTATTCGCAAACACAAACTCCTGAAGCTTCTGGTTTTCGGCGTGTAAGATTTCTTTCCGGTTGCCCTCCCAGCACATTTCGCCTTCGGAGATGAAAAGGATATTATCGCCGATTTCCATTACCGAGTTCATATCGTGGGTGTTGATGATGGTGGTAATTTGCAGGTCAACCGTAATCGAATGAATGAGTTCATCAATAACCATCGAGGTTTCAGGATCAAGTCCCGAATTGGGCTCATCACAGAACAAGTATTTGGGGTTCAATACGATGGCACGTGCAATGGCAACACGCTTCTGCATTCCACCCGAAATTTCTGAAGGATATAGCTGGTTTGCATTCGAGATATTGACCCTTTCGAGGCAAAAGTCAACCTGCTTTTGTTTCTCTGCCGTTGTAAGTTCTGAAAACATATCAAGAGGGAACCGAACGTTTTCTTCTACCGTTAACGAATCGAACAAGGCACCACCCTGAAAAACCATACCCATTTCCTGCCTCAGTTTCTTGCGGAGTTTCTGGCTCATCGAAGTAAAATCCCTGCCATCGTAGAGGATCTGTCCTTTATCCACTTCGTGTAATCCAACAATTGCCTTTAACAGGACCGTTTTTCCCGATCCGCTTCGTCCAATAATCAGGTTGGTTTCGCCCTTATTGAATACTTTCGAGATATTCTTCAGAACAGCTTTCTGCTCAAACGATTTGTATATATTCCTAATTTCGATCATTATAAAAGCAATTGAGTTAAAATCAAATCCCAGATCAGGATCATGATGTTGGTATTTACCACCGCCCGTGTACTTGCCGACCCCACATCAAAGGCCCCGCCTTCAACCGTATATCCGAAGAAAGCAGAAATAGAGGCAATTAGAAAACCAAAAACAAGGCACTTAATCAGCGAATAGGTCACATAATAAGGATTGAAGAGGTATTGAACCCCATTCAGATAATCGGTAACCGTAACCGCACCAACAGCCGGGCCAACAATCATTCCGCCAATCAAACCAAAAAACACGCTAAAAATATACAATAGTGGGAACATCATTACCACAGCAATTATTTTCGGAAGAATGAGATAACTTGCCGAATTAACCCCCATAATTTCCAGTGAATCAATTTGTTCAGTCACTTTCATGCTTCCGATTTCAGAAGTAATATTTGAACCAATTTTTCCAGCCATAATTAAGGCAAGAATGGTTGAGGAAAATTCGAGGATCAGGGTATCGCGGTTACCTAAGCCAATTAAATAAGTTGGAAGTAAAGGGTTAGTCAGATTATACGCGACCTGCAAGGTGGTTATCCCACCCATAAAAATGGATATGACAGCCACAATTCCAAACGATTTAACACCAAGGTTGTCTATCTCATTAAAGGTTTGCCTGACGTATAAACTATGTTTTTCCGGTTTGCTGAATACCTTAAGGAGTAGCGCAAAATATTTTCCGGTTTGATTAAGAATATTCATGAATAGGACTGTTTAAGCTAATTGTAAACGATATTTTTTGATTTTGCACTTTAATTAATTGAAACAAAGACTTGTTGCCGTTGTTCTTGTAGTTGATTCTGAAATTACCAGAGCCTAAAGGTACAAATATTACAAAAACAGGCATTTTTTAGCCGGTTTTAATTTTAAACTCATTATCTTAATAAAGATTTTCAGGATAGGTTTTAATCACCTGTTCCTGAAAATCCGGGTTCGAAGAAAACCCGTAAATTAATCACATTAAGATGGTTTCAAAATGAACAATACGTATTGTGTAATAATGGCAGGCGGTATCGGTAGCCGGTTCTGGCCTTTGAGCAAGACAAGTATGCCCAAACAATTTCTCGATATTCAGGGAACAGGTAGAACTTTTATTCAGCAAACCTACGACCGTTTTAAAAAATTGTGCCCAGATGAAAACTTCTATGTGGTTACCAGTGTAGATTATAAAAATCTGGTCCTGACTCAACTACCAGAACTTAAGGAGACCCAGGTTCTACTTGAACCTTTAAGAAGAAACACAGCCCCGTGTGTCGCCTATGCCAGCTATAAAATTCTTACGATTAATCCCAATGCAAATATTATTGTGGCTCCTTCTGATCATCATATTCAGGAGGGAAAAGCTTTTTTGGAGGTTATTCAGACAGGACTTGATTTTGTGAGCCATAACGATGCATTATTAACACTTGGCGTGACTCCGAGCCGGCCAGAAACTGGTTATGGTTATATTCAAATAGGGAATACCAACCCGATAGCAAAATATGAAAATCTACATAAAGTAAAAACCTTCACGGAAAAGCCTGACATACAGTTGGCTAAAATCTTTTTTGAAAGTGGAGAGTTTTTCTGGAACTCCGGAATCTTTATCTGGTCACTTAAATCCATACTCAACGCTTTTGATTCGCATCTGAGTTCTGTTTCTGATTTATTTAAAAAAGGACAAAAGTTGTATGGTACCGCAGATGAGGTTCCGTTTTTGAACAAGACTTACTCCGAATGCCAAAATATCTCAATCGACTATGGGATCATGGAGAAAGCAAGTAATGTGTATGTATTGTGTTCCGATTTCGGGTGGAGTGATCTGGGAACCTGGGGTTCGTTGTACGAAAATTCAGCTAAGGATAACCAGGGTAACGTTGTTTCGGGTAAAAATATAATGCTATATGGAGCAAACAACTGCATTGTCAATATGCCCGACGAAAAATTAGTTGTACTTCAAGGTTTAGATGGATATATTGTAGTTGAATCCGAAGGAACTCTGCTGGTTTGCCGTAAAGAAGACGAACAACAAATCAGGCAGTTTGTAAACGATGTAAGGATGAACAAGGGCGACCACTTGATCTAAACTATTCGTAATATTTGGGTTTAAAAGTACTTCTGACACACCTGAATCCAATGTACGATTTGGCTGAGTCCTGATATTCGAAACTTCGGGTTGAAACCTGTATGTAATAAGCAATATCTTTCCATGATCCACCACGAATTACCTTCCTTTTCATTGCGGGCTGATCGTCTGGTTTAGCATCGTACTGAAAGTCGGGACTAAAATCACTCATGATTTCATAAGCCGACTCGTCATAGGCATTTGAAGTCCACTCAGCAACATTTCCGGCCATATCATAAAGGCCATATGAATTGGGCAGGAAATTGGCTACTCGTAGAGTAGTTATATTATTTTGGCTATCCGACACATAATTTCCCCTGGCTGGTTTAAAGTTTGCCACATAATTTCCCTCTTGGTTTCGGGTGTAATAACTCCCCCAAGGATAAAGAGTCATCAGGTGACCACCTCTTGCCGCATATTCCCATTCAACCTCCGAAGGTAAACGGTAATCCATCACTCCCGGGTTTTTAATCATCTCCTGAAAGGTATTGAGCTGCTTGGTTCTCCAGTTGCAAAAAGCTTTTGCTTGTGCCCAGGTAACGCCAACAACCGGATAATTATCATAGGCAACATGCGAGAAATATTTTCTGGTTAAAGGTTCGTTATACGAAAAGGTGTAATCGCGAACCCATACAAGGGTATCCGGATAAACCGGAGTCACTTCATGCATAATAAATGAAGACCGATTCTGTATTGGATTTTCTTTCCCTTCAGCATCAATTACAGTTCCGGAGTAGCTCTGTGTTTGGTAATTATAGCTATTTGCTCTTTTTGCAGCTTGCTGATAATCAATCCAGTAATATTCAAAATGAAGTTTCCGGGCATCAATCTCCCTTCTGCCAAAAAAACGTTCATTTTCCGGAACGTAAATATCTTCTAAAGCAGCCTGATAGTCCGGATTCTTCCATTCAATGGGTTCCATCCAATTTAATCGTGGTGTTTCAAGCATTGCCCCCCTTTTCCCTTCAGTTACCAGAAATTCGGGTATGGTCTCAGAAAGCAACTGTCGGGCGATGGAATCTCTTACCCAATACACAAACTGACGGTATTCATTATTGGTTATTTCCGTATCGTCCATCCAGAACGAGGGAACCGAAACCGTTTTTACCTTAGTATTTGATTGATCAATTTCCTCCTCTGACGGACCCAAATTGAAGCTTCCCTGTTTGATCAGGTTCATCCCATATGGTAGGGGTTCAAAATAAGGTTTACGATTTTGTTCACTGGTAAGCTGGCTGGTCCAATCGCGGTTACACGAACCGAAAAGGAAAACAGTTAACAAACCTATGAGCAAAACTTTATACATATCTATCCGGTTACAGAAGCACATCCAATTCCAAAAAACTTGAAAAGCTTGGATTTATTGCGGCATAAATTAATTTTTCAAAAAAAAAGCCTTATAAGGAAGTCTCCCATAAGGCTTTCACTTATGTTGTTGAAGATTAATATTCCCAAAGGTTCTGCTCGTAGTCAAAAATTGAATTCTCTATTTTTTTGCTTTCGAGCATGGCATCTTTTCCGCTTAAATATTGACTAATATTTCGGTTGTTATAAATATTCTCTTCTTTCACGATGTAAGAGTTGAATTTCCTTTTCAGGAATATGTCGTCAAACGAAGAGTTGCGGGCCGTATTCAGAGTATTAAAAACTTCATTCGAAGCCATAAGCTCACGCGCTTCGGGATAATAAATCCAGAATACCTGGCGGCGTTGTACATCCTCCTGGTTGGCATCACCTTCCCGGAAGAATTCCTGAATTGGGCAAATTCCAATTACCCGAACGTTCATCGTTGAAGACTGCTTGTCGAAATACCATTCTTCTTTAACCATAAACTGTTTCACTTCTTCAGATCTGATTTCGCCAGCAATTACCTTTTCTTTCAATTCCCCGGTATCAACATCCCTAACTTTTTGAGTACGAGTTGTTGCACCAAATGCCTCTTTAACTTGCTCAAAGGTCATGGGAACTTTAAATTCATCATCATTTTTGGCATCGTAGGCTGTCAATTTCCCATTCTTTATTCCTTCAATAAAAAGGTTTACCAAATTAAATCGTCCTTCAACCTCTCTGGTTGGAAAATACAGCGGTTGATTTATCTTTTCGCGCAGGTCAATAATACGCCAAACTTTCTTCCGAAACATCACATCAGCTTCTCTTACATAAGGAAGTGGCGTTGGTTTACGCTTATAAATATCAGTCCGCTGATAAGCACCGTCAATAATTTGCGCTTTTGCTTCGTGTTTGGTTGCTCCAACTAAAAAAGCCAAAACCCCTAAGAATACAAATATTTTTTTCATAATTATCGAATTTTAAAACTGATTGGTGCTAAAGGGCGGGCATTAAGGCCATCGTCCCCTTTTGCCATAATATTATCGATATAAATTAAACTTCCCGGTGATAATTTATTAAACTGAGCTTTCTGTTCTGCCGTAAACTTATTTGATGTTGATTTATAAAGATTAACATATCCACCGGCTCCCGATAAACTGACATCGAATTGGGTAATCCTAAATTTTAAGTCAAAATCAAAATCTTTCAGTTCAGCAAAAATACCATCTTCTGCTATCAGTTCCTCTTTTCGCAAAGGGCCACCATTTTTTCCTCCAATAGTGGCGATAGGATCCGGTACTTCTTTAACCCTAAATGTTGCAGGACTACCCATTGACCGGCTTTCTCCATCTATTTTGGCGGTTACTGTGATAGACGTATTCTTACCTAGCATATCAACTTTGGACGGATAAACAAAATAATCCTCCCCGTTTTTTTCGATCCGTAAATTGGTCCCTGTAACAACTAAATTTTCAGAAGCAATCCCCGGAACTGAAACCTTGATTGGATTTGCAATGCCTAAATAAAAGACATTCATCTTTGTAGGCGAAATCGTAACATTCGGGCGCCCGACCTGATATTCTCCTTCAAAAGGGTAACTGTTTACATTTCCTTCAGGATTTTTATATTTGATCAACCCTCCCCATTTAAAGGTACCTACCTTAGTTGCTGTAGTCGTATAAATTCCCTTCCCATCACGCATGTTCAATTTCGCATTGTTTACGAATATCTCTGGTTGCTGGGTAGTATCTTCGGCAGCTAAGAAAATTTCAGCTTCAAATTGGTCACCTTCAAAAACATAGGTTGATTTTGCCAGAATCCTAGCTCCCAGCCGGTTAAATTTAAACGAAGCTGCATCAATCCGGCTATATAGCGCTGAAATAACATTCGTTTCTGCATTCTGTATATCAATCTGCATTTTAGAGAGCAAGGTAATAACCGCAATCAAAGGTTTATTCTCAAAGTGCAGCGTTTCCCACGACTTTTTTTCGCCTCCTTCAGCCAGTTTTGCTTTTGGGTCCGAAGTATCTAACTGCTTACTAATCGTCTCACGCAAAGGATCTTGTTCATCAATATAGCCAATCAGAAAATCCCGGTAGGAATTGATGCTGTTTTTAAGATCTTCAGCTTTTTTTTGCCTTATCATGATTTCAGAAGGCTTATTCAAATCGTCCTCTTTCTTTATTGCAATGGTATCACCTTTACTATTTACAACAATCGGATCTTCTGAACCCAGCACAAAATCAGGATCGGCGGTTTTCAAAGGAATTCCTCCCGACTCAAGTACAAGTAATTCTTTAAGATCTTTTATTTTTACAATTATTTCTGAAGACTGCTTCCTTACCTCGTCTGCCTTATCTTTCCATTCTTTTACTTTGGTTGGATTTTGCATATAGGCAGCATCGAAGGCTCCATATATCTGATCATTTTTTCTGTTTACATTATTAATAGTCTGGGTCAAACTAGCATCAACGATCCGAAATGATTCGAGCACTTCAGATGCCACATTAAGTGCTAACAAAGCTGTCAGCACCAGATACATCATATTGATCATTTTTTGCCTCGGGGTTTCCGGGCAATTTTTAGTCCCCATAGTCTTCTAATTACTTCTTTTTATAATTCATAGCACCAAGCATGTTCCCATAAATTGAATTGAGTGCATCAAGGTGTGAATTCAATTTTTCTGCATTCTCTTTGTATTTTTTCATCTCCTGAGCAGACAAAGCAATTACCTGATTCATCTGATTAAGATCTTCAAAGAACTTGGCCGAGGCATGAATTTGCTCACTTGTACCCTTTAACTGTTTTTCGTAGGTAATATTAAGCGATTCTATATTCTTATTTAGCTTTTGCAAATTTTCTCCGTAGCTCAACGAGTTCATATCCAAATCCTTGAATCCTTTTTCAATAGAGCCTGAAAGTTTTTGATATGATTCCACCAATTTACTTCCCGAATCGTCAATTTGTTTAGTGAATTTTAAGCTCGACTCGTTTAACTTCGTCAGCATTCCATCGCCTGTTTCCGAAATCTTTTGGGCAGTATGGCTATAGGTATTCACCAATTCGCCTATCGAATTATTGAGCGTAGCATTAGCCTGAGTATTTGTTTCAGAAAACGAAATCATAGACTCAGAGGCAGAGTTTAAATTTCGCACATATACATCGGTTGCAAGCGTTGCGGCAGAAATGTCACTGATTCCTGAGGCCGTATTGGACAAATCGATTAAACTTTTTCCAATCTTCGCTAACAGTTCGGGTGTAATATTTGTACTGCCAAGAATTGAATCCAGATTATTTTTGATATTCACATGTGAGTCTTCACTAGGCTCAAGCAATTCATAATCGTCCTGCAACTCCGGATAAACCCGAGTCCAATCAGGCTGCTCCATGGGTGGTTCAAAGGCTGAAATAAAGAAAATAAAAGCTTCAGTCATTAACCCAACCACCAACATAGGCCCTGAATAATTCCAATGCTGTAGTTTGAATAAGGCTCCAATGAGTACTACCGCTGCGCCCCATCCATACACATACCCCATCAGTACTTTCCACCTTTTTGACTTTAGTATTTCGCCAATATTCATAAAATTCGAATTAAAATAAATAATTAAAATTCATTTCCAAAAGAAGAACGAACACAACGGAACCCAACATAGGATTTTGTGGTATCCTGGTATTCGAAGCTTCTTGTTGAGACTTGAAGGAAAGCTGATATATCCTTCCATGAACCACCGCGAATAACTTTACGCTTCATAGCCGGAGCATCATCTGGCTTGGCGTTATATTCAAAATTTGGATTAAAATCGTTAATGTACATGTATGCAGACTCATCATAAGCGGTACTTGTCCACTCAGCAACGTTTCCAGACATATCATATAGACCAAAATCGTTTGGATCATAACTGCCGACTTTCATAGTTGCCATACCTCCGTCTTCTACGTAGTTACCTCGCATCGGTTTGAAATTGGCCATAAAAGCTCCATCCTGCTCTCGGGTATAATATCCACCCCAGGGATACATGGATAACTGGCGATCGCCACGGGCGGCATATTCCCACTCTACTTCTGTGGGTAAACGATAATCGTGTAACGTATTCTCGTTATGACTCATTAAATAATCGTTATGCACTTTTGTTCTCCAATGACAGAAGGCTTTAGCCTGTTCCCATTGAACTCCAACTACGGGATAATCGTCAAAACCAGGATGCCAGAAGTACCGGGTTGCCCATGGCTCGTTGTATGAGAATGTAAAATCACGAATCCAACATAGTGTATCCGGATAAATGTTTGTTTGGTTACGTAAAATGAATGAAGAACGGTTCTGAATTGCTTCCTCTTCGCCCTTGGCATTAATTACATTTCCATTGTAGCTTTGGGTTTCATAGTTATACATATTCACCCTTCGGGCAGCTTGTTTCAGGTCAATCCAATGATACTCGTAAAATAATTTTCGGGCATCAATTTCTTTTTTCTTGAAGAAACGTTCATTTTCAGGAACGAACATAGGTTCCAGGGCTTCGATATAATCAGGATTATCCCATTCCAGTTTTTCATCCCAGTTAATATGGGGCGGATCAACCGGATTTCCTCTACGGTCTTCACTAATCATGAATTCAGGAAATTGCTCTGACAATAAGGTTCGGGCTATAGAGTCTCTTACCCAATGAATAAACTGCCGGTATTCGTTATTGGTAATCTCGGTATCGTCCATCCAAAACGCATCAACCGAAACGGTTTTTGATGGTGTATTGGACGAAGTTACATCCTGATCATTCGGTCCAAGATTGAATGAACCCCGGTGAACGAAAGTCATTCCGTATGGAGTTGGTTCAAACCATTTCCCTCTTCCTTTGACGCCTGTTAATTCGCCATTACCGGATTTGTTACAACTGGTAAGTGTAACAACGGCTAAAATAACTAACCCAATAGAAAAATGTTTTTTCATAGTACAGCTATAGGTTGCTTCTAATATCTTCGTTATAAGTATCTTATACTTTTGTATTTCTTATTCCTATTCTTTCCCAAATCCATGCTATAACTGAGGTAAAGTTCGTGAGATCCTCCTCCGTAAGCCGATAAGGCTGAAGTCATAATATCGTAGGCATAACCAATCTTAAGTCCATTATTCATTTCAAAACCGACCAGAATACCAATGGCGTCGTTAATCCGGTAATTTAACCCAGCAGAAAATCGTTCTTTATAAACCAAATCTGCTGTTAAATCCAATTGATACGCAACCATATCCGTTTTTATATAAACTGAAGGACGCAATTCAAACAACGGATTTGACAGTTTGACGTTGTAACCAGCTGCCAGATAGTAATGCCTTGCCAAAAAAGAACGTGCCTGATCTTCAAGTATAATAGATGCCTGGTTTAAATGTGTAACTGAGACACCTAAAAAATAATCATTTGCCCTTAAAAACAAACCTAATCCAACATCAAGGGCCAATTGACTAGCTTCTCCTTGCGGAATTCCAGGATCAGAGGTTGCCCCGTGAAATTCACTTTCTGGAATATACCATTCTCCATTCACTGACATGTTATAAAATCCAACGCTTGTTCCAACGCCCAGAACTCCAATATTAGTCTTTTTTCGGTAAGCATAATCGAAATTAACAGAAATATTTTTCTGAAATCCTAATTCGTCGCTTATAACGTTAAAACCAACCCCACTATTTATACCAAACAGGTCGGTTGCTCCTCCAGCACTGAACACCAATGTTTGTGGCGATCCTTTGACACCATCCCATTGATAACGATTTAATATTAACCCACTTATAACACCATCACTCCCCGCGTATCCCGGATTTACAGTTAATTGTGTTAATCTGTTGAAACTGAACTGCGGATCTTGTTGGGCAATTGCGGCTAAGTTAGCTATTATATATAAAAATAAAAAGCAAAATATTTTTTTCATAAAGCACTTTTGCGACCTTATCTCGCCCAATTATTGTACAGCAAAATAATGAAAAATTGTTTACTGTACCAAACAAGCGATAATCTCTAAAACCAAAGAACGCAGGTTTCTATCATTTATTTTGTCTTTTATACATTTTCCGAACGTTTCGCCACCATCGGTCAGGGATGTCTCCATGCGAAGCCTGCTTATAATCATCTTCTTCGCAGGGTATTATGTATATGTCGCTGTTTCTATTTTCGAAGTCCGAAATTTCCATCCACCACCGGCCGGTTATTCGACTTTGAAAAAATACAAGTGTCATATTGATATTTGACATATCAACCATAAACTGATTAAAGTCTTCAGAGTCTTCGGTTGGATCTTCTGGCTTACGATTAAACACCCCCTCCATGAAATGCCAGACAATCTGAGCCATCAGATTGGTAGAATTGGTAGAAAGGTCTCTTTCCGGAATTAAATTAAAAAAACCAGCCAGTTTCAATTCAGCACTTGTTCCGGCATATCGGGCTATCTGGCAGGCTTCTTCGGAGTATAATCCGTTTGGCGAGCACATGGATTGACCCGGGGCATCCAAATATCTGAGTGAGTTAATATCAAAACTAAATATGTGCGCATTCCGAAGGATTGGTTCTACTGACGTTAAGTCGTAACGAATCTGCCCCAACCGTTTTACATCCCACAAACAGCTATTGTAATAATCAACATCAGTCGCATCAATAAAATAGTTTTGGTAAGCCAGTGAGGTGTAGGCATATAAGTTTCGTTGTTTCTCGAAAATCAGGTTGAGGTAGTTCTCCGAATTGATCGTTTTAATTCCTTTTCTGAAATCAAACTTTGGATCGACGGTTACCATATTAAAAAGCCTGCCATCAAATGCTTTCGTCATCCCGAAGGTTAAATCCTGACTTCCCCCCAATAAAATAAGTGTTTGATTATTTTCAAGGATGTATTCGCAAATGTCGCGAACAGCGAAATATGAATCGTTAGCCGTATGCCCTAACTTCAGATTACCTAAATCCAGTACTTTAAAACGCGGGCCAATCCGGTTAAGACTGTACAAATGTTTACGAATCTCATCCGGAGATTTTCCCGATCCCGGTACAATCGCATTCCGGTCTTCACTAACACCGATAATTATAAGCTCGGCCTTTTCAATCTTAAGCTTTTCCTGATTTTTTTGAAGTAATGCCCCTAAAGTGAGTTTTTTGGTCGCCCAATCAGCACACTCAAACTTTTCAAAATCAACAGGATCAAAATAATGCAACAAGTCCATTCGCGGTTTTTTTCAGAAAGTGAAAATACATTTTTAAATAAGATAGCCCAAAAATATCTTTCCCCTTTAAAAATTATTTTTTCCTCGACTTCTTCTGCACCGGTTGCTTTTCAATCAGGCTCATACAATCTTCATACGAAAGTTTAGCAGCATCCGTACTTTTCGGAATTTTATAATTATTCTTTTTGTACGAGATATACGGTCCCCATCTTCCGTTAAGGAGTTTTACCTCAGGGTCTTGTTCAAACACTTTTATAACCGCATTTAAATCTTTCTCTCTTTTCGATTCAATCAGGGTTATTGCCCTGTCTAATTCAATCGAATATGGATCATCAACATTTTTTTCGAGCGAAATAAATTTGCTGTCGTGCCGTACATAAGGACCAAACCGACCGATTGCTACAGTAACCGATTTCCCTTCAAAATCGCCCAGATTCCGGGGCAATTTAAACAGTTCCATCGCTTCTTCAATGGTAATTGTTTCGAGGTGTTGACCAGCACGGAGGCTCGCAAATTGTGGTTTTTCACCTTCTTCGGTGGCTTCGCCCAATTGAGCCAACGGACCGAAGCGGCCTATTTTAACTGATAACTCTTTTCCTGAAACCGGATCGATCCCCAAAATCCGTACACCGTTGGTGCGTTCGGCATCATTCAAAGCGCTTTCAACTTTCGAATGAAACGGATCATAGAAACTCCGGATCATATTATTCCAAACTAGCTCACCTTCAGCAATTTCATCAAATTGTTTCTCAACCTTAGCCGTAAAGTTATAATCCATGATCAGATCAAAATACCTCATCAGGAAGTCGGTTACCACCATGCCAATATCAGTCGGAAATAGTTTTGATTTTTCGGCTCCGGTTTGTTCTTTCTTTATTTTTTCTGAAATTTTTTGACCTGAAAGAACCAGATCGCCATATTCGCGTTCAACACCTTCGCGATCTTCTTTTACCACATAACCACGATTTTGTACGGTCGTAATAATTGGGGCGTATGTTGATGGTCGTCCAATTCCCTGCTCTTCAAGCTTTTTAACCAAGCTTGCTTCGGTGTAGCGAGGTGGTTTTTGTGTAAACCGTTCAGTAGCCTGAATTTTATCCCAACGGAGGATTTGGTTAACGCTCAACGCTGGCAATAATCCTTTTTGCCCTCCATTCTGATCTTCGTCATCATCCGATTCAATATAAACTCTGAGGAATCCATCAAAAATAAGGACCTCACCGGTTGCAATAAACTTTTCGGCACCGTTCGAAATATCAATGGTAACCGTTGTCTTTTCGAGCTCGGCATCGCTCATCTGCGAAGCAATAGTACGCTTCCAGATTAAATCGTAAAGTTTCTTTTCCTGATTTGTTCCTGAAATTTCTTCCTGGTCAAGATATGTCGGACGAATAGCCTCATGTGCCTCCTGGGCTCCTTTGGCCTTTGTTTTATACTGGCGAACCTGATGGTATTTTTCTCCCAGGCTTCCTACAATCTTTTGTTTTGCAGCATTGATCGCTAAACCCGAAAGACTTACCGAATCGGTACGCATGTAAGTAATCTTTCCTGATTCGTAAAGTTTTTGGGCGATACTCATCGTTTGGCTTACCGAATAACCCAGCTTCCGACTAGCTTCCTGCTGAAGAGTAGATGTGATAAAAGGTGGGGCAGGAGACCTTCTCCCTGGTTTTTTAACTACATCGCTAATCTGGAAATCAGCACTTTTACATTTCTCAAGAAATGCATATGCTTCGTCACGGGTATCGAACCTGCGATTAAGTTCAGCTTTTAGTTCAACGATTTTGCCATCTTTCTCCGGAACAAGAAAACTTGCAGCAACACGAAAGGCTGATGTTGCTGTGAAGTTAATTATCTCACGTTCCCTTTCCACGATCAATCTCACGGCAACCGACTGAACCCGTCCGGCTGAAAGCGATGGTTTTACTTTCTTCCACAACACCGGCGAAACTTCAAAACCTACAATACGGTCGAGCACGCGGCGGGCTTGCTGTGCATTAACTAAATTAATGTCGAGCGGACGTGGATTTTGAACAGCATTCAGAATAGCATCTTTTGTAATCTCATGAAAAACAATACGTTTGGTCTTTTTTGGATCCAAAGCCAATGTTTCCATTAAATGCCATGAAATGGCTTCCCCCTCGCGGTCCTCGTCGGACGCCAGCCAAATCGTATTCGATTCCTTGGCGAGTTTCTTAAGATCGGCTACTAATTTCTTCTTATCGGCAGAAATTTCGTATTTGGGAGTAAAATCGTTCTGAATGTCAATTCCAAAATCTTTTTTCTCGAGATCCCTGATGTGCCCCATGCTGGAGGTTACCAAAAAGTCTTTCCCTAAAAATTTCTCAATCGTTTTTGCTTTGGCAGGTGACTCAACAATTACAAGATTTTCGTGCATATAATGGTCAATTTTTCGTTCGGGATTCAAAATTTTGTGCAAATTAAAGAAAAGGAATCGCTAAGTTCAAAATATAATCCAATAAATTTTAGAATCATATTTGTTTGAAAATGATTAATTTATTGCAATCAGGCACCTTCCAACACCCTTTATGGTGCTATTTTACCCTACAAACACTTCAATCCAAACACTTGTATCAACGCCCAGATAATGCGCTCATTCACTGCAATCTAAACACCTATTATCATACAATACAATTCACTGTAGAATCTTCAGCAAAAACCTTGGTTACATTACAGCTTACCTCATTTATTTTGTTCAAATGAATTTCGGTTGGGTTTCATTATCTTTGTGCTCTCAAATCGAAATTATTTTTGGATGGAAAAAGATATCTCAGTCTATAAAAAATACATCCGGATTTTCTGGTATGTATTTGCCTCGGGAATTGTTGCCGTGTTTTTGATGTTTTTTATGATTGCGCAAGGCTGGTTAGGATTTATGCCAACCTTTGAAGATCTGGAAAATCCGGAAAATCTGCTCGCGTCTGAAGTTGTTTCGGCCGATGGGGTTGTTCTTGGCAAATATTTTTTCAAAGAAAACCGGAGCTTTGTGGACTATAAAGAATTTAGCCCCGAGTTAATAAATGCCTTGATAGCTACTGAAGATGTTCGTTTTTATAAACATTCAGGCATTGATGCCCGTGGGCTGGTTCGTGTTGTAAAAGGAATAATCACCGGCGACTCCAACGCGGGCGGCGGAAGTACAATCAGCCAGCAAGTTGCCAAAATGCTTTTCCCCCGCGATAACCTCGACAATAAACTGGAACTTGTACTTCGGAAATTTAAAGAATGGGTTATTGCGGTAAAACTCGAAAAGAGTTACACCAAAGAAGAAATCCTGACCATGTACCTGAATAAATACGACTTCCTGAATTTGGCGGTGGGTATTAAATCGGCCGCAACGGTTTATTTCAATACGTCGCCCGATTCGTTGAGACTGGAGCAGGCCGCCATGCTGGTAGGTATGGCCAAAAATTCTTCGCTTTACAATCCGGTAAGAAGGCCGGAACTGACTCTTAAACGCCGAAATGTTGTATTGGCTCAAATGGAGAAATACGGCTATATCTCGAAGGCCACGCGAGATTCGGCAAAGGCACTCCCTCTCGGGCTGGATTACCAGAAAGTGGATTTCAAAACCGGACTTGCCCCGTATTTCAGGGAATATTTGCGTCAGGCCATGAATGCGAAGAAACCGGTAAAGTCTGATTACCGTGCCTGGCAGTTACAAAAATATCGCGAAGATTCGGTAGATTGGCAAACCAACCCACTTTACGGTTGGTGTCATAAAAACAAAAAGAATGACGGAACCGATTATAATTTATACCGCGACGGAATCAGGATAATTACCACCATCGACTCGAGGATGCAGCGTTACGCCGAAGAAGCGGTGAACACGCACCTTAAAAACAACCTGCAACCTTCGTTTCGGAAACATTTAAAGAATTTAAAAAACAAACCGTTCTCCAACGACTTATCTACCGAAGCTGTTGAAGGAATAATGGATCAGTCGATCAAACAGACTGAACGTTACCGGCTCGCCAAACTGAGTGGCAAATCGTGGGAAGAAATCAAACGCATATTTGATCATCCGGTTGAAATGTCCGTGTTTTCATATAAGGGCGATCGTGATACCATCCTTTCACCACTTGATTCCATGAAATATTACCTCAGCATTTTCAGGTCCTCGTTCATGTCAATGGATATCAAAAGCGGTCATGTAAAAGCGTATGTCGGTGGTCCGGATTACACTCATTTTATGTACGACATGGTCAAAGGAGGCAAAAGGCAGGTCGGTTCTACAGTGAAGCCTTTTTTATATACTCTGGCCATGCAAAACGGAATGTCGCCATGCAGCAAGGTACCCAACGTAAAACAGCAGTTCATTTTGCCTGACGGAAATATCTGGGAAGCCAAAAACTCATCGGCAACCAAATTCGACGACAAAATGGTTACTCTCCGCTGGGGGTTAGCCCACTCGGTGAATCAGGTTTCGGCCTGGGTGATGAAACAGTTTAACCCGCAATCGGTGGCAGATGTAATGAAAAAAATGGGCATTTACAGCCCGATTGATCCGGTTCCTTCCATGTTCCTCGGAACATCAGACGTTTCTCTTTACGAAATGGTTGGGGCATATGGAACATTTGCCAATAAGGGCGTTTATACGCAACCCATTTTTGTAACCCGTATCGAAGACCGGCATGGAAATGTAATTTCAACTTTCAGGGCCGAAAAGCATGATGCCATTGATGAACAAACTGCCTATTTAATGATTGACCTCATGCGGGGTGTTGTTGATGCCGGATCGGGTGGACGGTTGCGCTGGAAACCAGAGTATGGCGGGTTTAAAGGGCAAATTGCGGCAAAAACCGGGACAACCCAAAATCATTCTGATGGTTGGTTTATCGGAATTACCCCGCAATTGGTTAACGGATCATGGACTGGTGGTGAGTTACGAAGCATCCATTTCGAAGACCTTCAATCGGGACAGGGAGCGAGCATGGCCTTGCCTATCTGGGGTTACTACATGCGCAAGGTATATGCCGACCGCAGTTTACCGTATCGCGACTTAACGGAATTTGAACGCCCGGTCAATTTCACTATGAATATCAATTGTGATGATCCGGAAAGTATCGAGCAAAGTTTGGATACTTCGGAAGATTTCTTCTAGTTGCTGAGTGTAGTTCTTGCTTCAGCGGATTACTAAGGAAAGACTACTTCCAGGATGCGGATATCTGTAAAAAAATAAAATCCTGACGATTCCCCGTCAGGATTTTATTTTTTTATGCTTCAAGCATGGCCTGGTATTCGGCCGCGCTTAATAAATCGTCCAATTCGGCCGGGTTGCCAATCGCTATTTTTATAAGCCAACCAGCTCCGTAAGCATCTTTATTAACTAATTCAGGAGACGATTCAAGATCAGGGTTTACTTCAAGAACCTCGCCCCCAACAGGCATAAACAAGTCAGAAACTGTTTTTACCGCTTCAATGGTTCCGAAAGTTTCACCTTTGCCGAGAGTTTCGCCAACGGTTTCAATTTCAACGAAAACAATGTCACCCAATTCACCCTGAGCGAATGAGGTAATTCCAACTGTAGCAACATCACCTTCAACACTAATCCATTCGTGTTCACTGGTGTACTTTAAATTTTCAGGCAACTTCATGTGATATGTTTTTTTCGGTTTATCCTGAATCAAAAGTAATACAATTTTTTTATTCAAACCTTTAACAAAAGTCAGGGTTATACATATTCACCGAAGTTTTATTAATTTGCATTATTAATTCAGAAAGACATGTTTCAAACTCAATTATCCAACTTGTCGGCTCTTCAGGAATCGGCCAAATTGTTGCTGAATACTTTTCCTGAAGATCGGGTTTTTGCCTTTTACGGTGCAATGGGTGCCGGAAAAACAACCTTTATTAAAGCGCTATGTCAGGAGTTGGGCTCAATGGATTATGTAACCAGCCCAACCTTTGCCCTTATCAACGAATACACCACCAACAACGGATTTGTGATTTATCATTTTGATTTCTATCGAATTAAAAAACTTGAAGAAGCTTTTGATTTAGGTTATGAAGACTATATTTACAGTGGGAATTATTGCTTTATCGAATGGCCTGAAATGATTGAATCCCTGCTGCCCGAAGGTGTTGTTGAAGTTCGGATTCGGGAAACAGAAAATGGAGTCAGGGAACTGGAAGCAAAAAGAGTGTAAATTTATATCGTTATCTCCGTATAAGCATTTTCATGAACCGCAATATCTTTACCATGACTGAAAAAGAAAGAATGACAGAACAATCAGCTTCAGGATCGACTTTTTTGCTGCCGAAGGAAGAAATGCTTGAAATAAGGCGAAAAGGTAAAAAAATCAGGATTGGTATTCCTTCTGATCAGGATAAGGTAGAGTATCGGGTGCCGTTAAGCCCTCAGGCGGTGGAACTGCTGGTATCATACGGACACGAAATACTGATTGAAAAGGAAGCAGGAAAAGCGGCTAGTTATACCGACGAAGAATACCGCGAGGCCGGCGCTTTAGTTATGGCCGACCGCAAAGAAATATTTGAATGCGACATCGTTTTACGTGTTTCTCCTTTTTCAGAAACTGAAATTGATATGTTGAAAGGTCATCAGGCTTTGATTTCGAACTTACAGATCAATGCGTATTGCCCAACATCTATTGCTAAACTTCAGCAAAAGAAAATAACTCAGGTTGCCTACGAATACATGGAAGACGAAGATGGGAGCAAGCCGGTGGTTCAGTTAATGAGCCAGATTTCTGGAAGTACTTCTATTTTTCTGTTTAACGAATACATGAGCAAATCGCGAGGTGGAAAAGGTGTTTTGCTTGGCAGTGTAACCGGGATTTCGCCCTCCGAATTGGTGATTCTGGGTGCAGGAACGGCTGCTGAATTTGCAGCCCGCGCGGCATTGGGCCTGGGCGCCACCGTAAAAATCTTCGACGACAATATCTCCTCGCTCCGGAAACTGGAAGAAAAACTTCCGCAGCCCATTTTTACTTCGGTATTTTATCCTAAAGTGATGCGAAAAGCGCTTAAATCGGCCGATGCGGTTTTGGGCGCCATGCCAATCGGAATGCCCCCCTCGTTCCGGATTACCGAAGAAATGGTAAAAAAGATGAAGCCTGGTTCTGTAATTATCGATCTGAATGTTTGCCAGGGAGGATGTTTCGAAACCTCGAAGTGTACCGATTTAAATAACCCCTCGTTTGTTGAACATGGCGTAACTCATTATTGTGTCCCCAATGTTCCTGCCATTGTGGCCCGTACAGCATCTATTGCGCTAAGTAATGTTTTAATTCCGATCCTGATTTCGATCGGTGAAATTGGGGGCATCGAAAATTACATCAAAAATTCAAAAAGCTTTAGGAAAGGTGTTTGCATTTACAATGGCATTTTAACCAATGCAACTTTAGCCGAAAAATTTAACCTTGCTTATAAAGATATTGACTTGCTGCTGGCGGTGTATTAAATCAGGCTTAATCTTCAACCAGCATCAGCATCGAAATTCCCGCCACTTTAATGGCAGTTCCTTCCACCAAACGGGTACTTTCTGTATCAATCAGGCTGTCCTGCGCAACAATTCTCCATTTGATATGCGGCATCAATTCGAACGAAATTTCAGATCGGTTCCCGTTAAAAATCAACAAAATAGTACGCCATTCGTCGTCGTTGGCATGGTTAACCAACACGTACGATGCCACTCCCGGCTGATAATCGGAAGAGAAAATCAGGTGTTCGCGAATCTGGCTGGCCGTGGTCATCCGAAATGCCGGGTGCGATTTACGCAACTCAATCAACGATTGGTAATAGGTAAAAACCTGATTATACGTATGCTTTCGGGTCCAATCAATCTGGTTGATGCTGTCGGGCGATTTGTACGAATTGTGATGACCTTGTTTGGTGCGGGCCATTTCGTCGCCGGCATGTAAAAACGGAATCCCCTGAGAGGTCAGAACCAGCGCTCCGGCCATCATCACCATGCGCATCAGCTCATCTTCGGTGGCATCCGGACTGCTTAAAACAAATTTATCGAAAAGCGTGTAATTGTCGTGACAGGCAGCGTAGTTCACGCATTGCCAGGGTTCGGTGGCCCAGGGCGACTTCGATCGCTCTACATAACCATACACGATCTGCGGATGAAAACAGGCCCCGGCAATTCCGAACTTGATGTTTTCTTCCTGAATGGTTTGGCCATTCACAAATCCCTTACTTTCAGCCTGAAACCCATTGCCTTTGATCCCATCGCGAAAATCGTCGTTAAAAACAGCGATGCGGTTTAGTCGCGGAACGTTCGTTTTTACAGCCCTCCAGTTTTCGTCGAGCGGACTTTTATCGGCGGTCCAACCTTCGCCGTAAAGTAAAATTGAAGGCGAAATGGTATCCATCTTTGCCCGTATCTGGTTCATGGTTTCCAAATCGTAAATGCCCATAAGGTCGAAGCGAAACCCATCGAGATGAAATTCGGTAGCCCAATAAACCAGCGAATCGATGATGTACTTCCTCACCATACTTCTTTCGGTGGCCACCTCGTTGCCGCAACCGCTGGCATTCGAAAATGTACCGTTTGGTTTTTGCCGGTAATAGTATCCGGGAACGGTTTGATTGAAATACGACCTCCGGGTATGGTAAGTGTGGTTGTAAACTGCATCGAAAACAACGCCAATTCCGGCACGATGAAGCGATTGAACCAGCATTTTTAGTTCCAGAATCCGGGAAATCGTATTCGGGTTACTGGCATAGCTGCCTTCGGGAGCATTAAAATTCTGCGGATCGTAACCCCAGTTGTATGTTTTATTGGCATCCAGTTCGTCCACCGTCAGAAAATCAAAAACCGGCAAAAAATGGACATGGGTGATCCCCAATTCTTTCAAATGATCGATCCCGGTTTTTAAACCTTCCGGAGAACGGGTTCCCTCTTCGGTAAAAGCCAGGTATTTTCCCTTGTTTACCATTCCTGAAGCCGGAGAAACCGAAAAATCGCGGATATGCAATTCATAAATTACGGCATCTGTCGGGTTGGGCATGCTGATGCGCCGATCGTTTTCCCAATCTTCAGGATTGGTTTGCACCGGGTTAAAAATCAGTCCGCGTAACCCGTTTGCTCCCACAGCGCGGGCATCGGCCCCCGGGGTTTCGTTCAGCCAGCTTCCGTCGTTAACCTTTATGGTGTAATAATAGCCGTTTAAATCACCGTTTATGCCAATGAGCCAGGTTCCGTTTTCGGCCTTCTCAAACTGATCGATCCTGATGGCGGTTCCGCCATTGGGTTGCGTATAAAGGTACAATTCAACCTGGATAGCCGTTGGCGCCCAGATTCGTATAACCGTTCTCGAAGCGGAGTAGGAAACGCCCAGATCGTCGCCCCCGTAGTACGGATACGAATTAAAATCAATGCCATAAAATCTCCAATCTCTCATTTGTACGCTGGGTTTTTCTTTGTTCCGGAATAAATTGTACGGTTTTGCACGATTATTAAGTGACCAAACTTTTACGGAGTTTAACCGAATTTGATTTCCACCGCCTGCCATCCACATCAGTCACAATAATTCGGGCCCAGTAAAATGATTTTATGGAACGATCGTATTGATGAAAAGTTGAAGTTTCGATTCTTAACTGGTGCATTTTTCCTGACCCTATAAACATGGGATAAATGGCATTCCCGTTAATTCCGTTGAGTTTAAATTTTCGTTTGGTCCATATCTTCCTGAATTCCAGAACAGGGGCATCAATATCAGCTTCGTTTTTCCCGGTATTGCGGATAGTCATGGTTAACAGTTGCGGCCGCAGGGGTTTGTCTTTTTCGAGTAAAATATCGAGTTTCACTTTCTTGAAAAATCGTGACAATTTGATTGGTTTAATGTTTCGTGAAATCCGAAAGACCAAAATTGCCAGCACCGCAATAAAAGGGATAGCCATAATGAGGATGATCCAGGCCATCGTTTCCTTCTCAAATGCCTCGGCCAGCCACGAAACAATGGAAGATAAACTTAAGTTAATCAGCAAAATGTATCCTTTAATCATGCGGTTTTTAAATTAATTTCCAAAAATAGAAAAAGTCCTGCGATAATTGCAGAACTTTATTCGATTCGGGTGTTTCCTTTCTGTTGCGCATTTCGGTTTATCGGGCATTTTACCCGGAACCACAGCGAATTCAATGCCAAAAGAAAAATGCTTATTATCAATAACATCTGAGAAAAGTACTATATATTTGGGGAGGGTTTATAGTTATGGGCATATTAAGTGCCACTTGAAACGGTATCGGCTTTAGACAAAATTTTAAAATTGACAGTTCGAGTGGAGAGAGGGAGTTGCGTAGGTTTAAAGGGTTTTAAAAGTTGGTTTTTAGTCTTTGTAGAGTTTGATCTCTAAAATTGGCTTTTGAGAGTTATCGATTCTAAAGGTTTCTATTTTTGTGGGAGACAGTTTATACAAATCATCAATTTGAACTTTTCTAAGAGTTAATTAACAGCCAGTGATTCTTTTAACAAAAATTGAAATGAGATATAATTTAGAATTAGCCACCATTCTAATAGTTTTACAATTATTAAGTGTAAGAGCAAATAGCCAAGAAATTATAAAGACCTTATTTGGTCAGTACAAGGAAAAGTATGCTGCCTCGATCGACAATAAGGAAGTAAAAGATGGACCATATTCTGTTTTTCACTTCAATAAATTGGTTATTCAGGGGCATTATTCAAATAATCAAAAAAGTGGATTGTGGACAATTTATGATGCCAAAGAGGATACGGAATTTGTCTATAACTATGATTTGAATTTATTTGAATTGTGGAATTGTCAAGACCAAATTCAAGATTGCAGCGGTAAAAAAAGATCAGCCTATTGTGTTGATGGCTTTCAAATACTAGGTGGTCGAATCACGGAATATGTCAGATATCCAGAATCAGCTATGATGGATGGTAAACAAGGTAGTTCAATAGTGACTGTAGTTATTGACAGAAATGGACAATTTTGTGACTTAAATTTGTCTAAAAGTTCAGGTCATAGTGTTTTAGATAAAGAAGCAGTTAGAACAGTTCAGATTATTTGCGCTAAAAGTATCTGGTTTCCAGCCGTTGATAATAATGACATTCCTATTGATGATAAATTGCAAATCAAAGTTAATTTCGTGTTGAAATAGGCATTGCTAAGTTTATCGCAATATTCTCAAATTTAATGATTCAGAATACCAAAATACCCGCAAGCCGGGTTTCGGTGCTTTGTTGACAGAAAATTGAAATTTTGGAATACAAATTTTCGTAGAAAGTTCATCGGTTAAATCCCTTCCTGCGAGTGTTTGCGGAATGACACCAGCGCCCAGGCTAAGAGATAAACTATGGGATAAATGTTCGAATAATGTAAAAAAAGAAAAATACAGCTATGACAATAACGAAAGAATTGGAATGGATTGGGATGCAAAAAGCAAGCGAAGCTGTTGCTTACGCATTAAAAGAAATGACCAAATACGCCCAACCGGGTATGACAACTAAAGAACTTGACAATTACGGAGCAAAAATTCTTTCTGATTTTGGGGCAAACTCTGCACCTTATCTAACGTATGGGTTCCCCGGTTATACCTGTATTAGTATCAATAACGAATTTTGTCATGGAATTCCTTCTGATACACGAACTTTGAAAGAAGGTGATTTGGTTAATATTGATGTTTCCGCTGAATTGAATGGATTTTGGGCCGACAATGGAGGGTCATTTGTTCTGGGCGAAGATATCAATCAGCATCAGAAATTGGTAGATGCGTCGAAGTTCATCTTAATGAAAGCGATTGCCAACATTAAAGGTGGTGTGCGAATTTCTGATATTGGACAATTAATAGAAAACGAAGCAAAAAAAAGAGGGTTTAAAGTAATCAGGAATCTGGGTGGACACGGAATTGGCAGAAGCCTGCACGAACAACCTGATGATTTGCTTAATTATAAAGACAGATTTGACCAACGACGATTTCAGAAAAATTCTGTAGTTGCTATTGAAACATTTATCTCAACAACATCAACCTATGCTGACACACTAAATGATGGCTGGACGATGATTGGGAATAAAGGAGGATACATGGCACAGCATGAACATACGATTGTAGTTACAGCCGGAAGTCCAATAATCCTGACCGAAATGAATGGAATATAAAATTAATAATCGGAATAAAGTCAGAACCGCCAATACTACCAATACCTTGTTTGCCGGAAATTAGTGAACTGAAAAGCAATATTTCGTAGGAAGTTCATCGGAAAACTCCCGCCCGGCGTATCGCGAGGATGGAAAACCTCACTCCCAAACAAAAATAACTGGCCTTTTAAACAAAGTACATTCGGACGTTTAAACAAAGCTGGCCGACTGCACTTAGCCTACCTTTATCTCATCAAATAACAATTAAAATTTAACACGATGAGACCAAACAATGATCAGGGAGCGTTGCAGAAACCGATAGGTTCCGGATTTAACGCCACATCAACAACAAGCGATGTAATTAAAGGCATTGACCTTACAGGAAAAATCGCCATTGTAACAGGCGGCAATACGGGCATTGGCCTTGAAACCACCAAAACGCTTGCAGCCGCCGGGGCGACAATTATTGTACCGGCAAGGGATGTTGAAAAGGCAAAGAGAAATTTAGCTGGCATTGCCAATGTAGAATTGGAAACAATGGATTTAATGAATCCTGATTCCATCGATGAGTTTGCCCAAAAATTCCTTGCCTCAGGCAGGCCTCTTCATTTACTAATCAACAATGCTGGCATTATGTGGGTGCCGCTGCGCAGGGACAACCGTGGTATTGAATCGCAATTGGCGACGAATTACCTGGCACAGTTTCAGCTTACAGCACGCTTGTGGCCTGCCCTTAAAAAAGCCGGTGGGGCTAGAGTGATTAATGTGTCATCTCAAGGGCATCAATTCGCACCGTTCCATTTCGACGACCCGAATTTTCTGCATCGGGAGTATGAAACACTTGCAGCTTACGGGCAGTCGAAAACCGCCAGCAATTTATTTGCCCTTGAATTGGACAATCGGGCGAAAGCATACCATGTACGAACATATTCGTTGCATCCGGGTTCTATTAACGGAACTGAATTAGGCAGGGAAGCTTCGCTGGAATTGTTTCAGCAAATGGGTTTCCTGGATGCTGAAGGTAATCTGTTACCTGAAGTAGCGGCATCGCTGAAAACAATTCCACAAGGTGCGGCAACCACCGTTTGGTGTGCCACCAGCCCAATGCTCAACAACATTGGTGGTGTGTATTGCGAAGATGCAGACGTTGCCGAATTGGCTTCTGAAACTTCGATGTCGGGCGGTGTTAAACGTTATTCGCTCGATGAAACCCATGCAACACGGTTGTGGACATTGAGCGAAGAAATGACCGGTATCGTATTCAATGTGGATTGATGGCACGCAGTCTATATAAAGTGGTACGGTTCTTTCTATTTTTGTATTCACATGAGTTCGATATAATAGAATAGATTGCTATTGGAATATAACAAGTTAATAAGGTTAAATGGACATGTGCAGAAAATTTCTACTAAGGTTTGATTCAAGAAATAAGGTTTTAAAACCTTATCATGTTCTTTTTAACCTTAGTAGATTTTCATTCACCTTAATAAACGACCTTATTCCCTTATTTACAAAGCAATATCATGTAACTTAAATCGAACTCAGGTTATTCTGATTTTGTTTATGAAGCATATTAAGAGTAAATCAATGGAATATCAGGCAAAATATATAACCGACGACATCAAGCTTTCTTGCTACGATGATAAGTTTTTCAAATCGGACATTCTGTTTGAACATCACATGCTGATCTGGTTTATTTCCGGAGAAACAAAGATTGTACAGGCTGATGCCACATATCTTTTTAAAAAGGGCGATATTTTTCTGATTCCCCGAAACCAGTTGGCAACTATTATCAATTATCCCAAGGACGGACAGCCTCATAAAACGGTGGTCATGCACTTGTCCACCGCGAGGCTGCGGGATTTTTATGCCAGTCAGGATGTAACAATTCAGTCGTTTGCTTCACCGAAAATCCTTTGCTACAATAACCATCCTTTGCTCGAAAGTTGTCTGTCTTCCTTAATTCCGTATTTTGAAATGAAAGACCTTCCGGAAGATATTGCCAACCTGAAAATTACAGAAGCCATCAGCATTCTCCGGACGATTGACAAAGGGATAGATCAGGTGCTGGCAAACTTTGAAGAGCCTGGAAAAGTTGATTTAGTCAGTTATATGGAGCGGAATTTCATGTTCAACTTGCCTTTGCAAAAATTCGGTTATCTGACAGGCCGGAGCCTGACCACTTTCAAACGCGATTTTAGTAAAGCATTCAGCACCACACCCCAGCGGTGGCTTACACAAAAGCGGTTGGAATTGGCACATTACCAGTTTGTTGAAAAGAAAAAGAAACCCATTGATGTTTGCTATGAAGTTGGATTTGAAAACCTGTCGCACTTTTCTTACGCATTTAAAAAGAAGTACGGATACTCGCCAACAGAGCTGGCAGGAGGATAAAATTCCTGCCACTCCGGTAAGTTGCCCGTTAAATCCCGCGGTGTTGTTGGGTAAGCATCACAGATTCTTCAGAAACAACCATTAAACTAATGACAGAAAAGAAAAAAATAGTTGTACTAATAGGAAGCGCAAGTCAAAATTCGGCAAACCATAAACTTGTTGACAATTTTGTAAACCTGATCAGAGACGACTTCGTTTTGACCGTTTATAATGACTTAAAAACGCTTCCTCATTTTGACCCGGAACTGTCAGCAAACAATCCTCCGAAACAAATTAGAGAGCTCAGAGACCGTATTGAAAAAGCAGATGGAATCCTGATCTGCACGCCGGAATATGTTTTTAGTATTCCAAGTGGATTAAAAAATGCAATTGAATGGTGTATTTCTACAACAGTTTTTTCTGACAAACCCAGCGGACTCATTACTGCTTCGGCAAGTGGCCAGAAAGGACACGAAGAATTGCAATTAATAATGAAAACTGTGATGGCAAAATTTACCAACGAAACGACTTTGTTGGTTCAAGGGGTGAAGGGAAAAATTAACGAACAGGGACAAATTACTGACACGAAGACTACCGATGATTTACTCAGATTCGCAAACGCATTTAAAGCCCTTGTAAAAGAGGCGTACCACTAAAAGCAAACCACCATACTGACTTAACTTGTTAAAAATGAAGCACTTCTTTAATTCGTTTATACCCGGTTTTGCTCACCTTTAGCTTGGTTTTGTCTTTGTCCTTCAGGATTACGATGTACGATTCCTTTTCGTACTGCTGTATTTCGGCAATGTTTTCAACCTGAACGATGTATGACCGGTGAATGCGGATGAAGTTTTTCGGGTCGAGGTTGGTCTCGAAATACTTCATCGTTTTTTGTTTCATGTGGCGCCCATCGTAGGTGTAAATCATCACATAATCGTCGAGCGACTCGATGTAGCGAATCTGATCGACAGTGATGATGTGAATTTTATGACGATCTTTCACCACCACACGGTCGATAAATTCTTCGCCGGGGCGGAAATTCGAAAGTTCTTCCAGCTTTTCGGTATTGTCTTCTTCATTCTGTATGCGGTGTTTGACCTTATTGATAGCAGCCAGCAAACGGTCCTTCGAAAAAGGTTTCAGCAGATAATCGATGGCATTCAGTTCAAAAGCTTTCAGCGCATACTGGTCATACGCAGTGGTAAAAATAATCTGCGGTTTAAAATCGAGCAGCTCAATCATTTCGAAACCGGTAATTTTGGGCATCTGAATATCCAGAAAAACCAAATCCGGTTTTTTGTCGTTGATGGCTTTTACGCCGTCGAATCCGTTTTCACATTCGCCAATGACCTCAATGTCGGGGTTGTCTTTTAAATACGAGCGCAACAGGTTGCGGGCCAGTTCTTCGTCTTCAATAATCAGGGTTTGTAATTTTTCGCTCATGACACTGCTTGTTTTTGTGGTATGATCAATTGAACTTCAAAACTTGTTTTATGGTCGGTAATTTTAATCAGATCGGGCTGATTGTATATAATTTCCATCCGTTTCCGAATGTTTCGCAAGCCAATTCCCTCTCCCCTTTTTTTAATCGTACTGGCATCGTAATCGTTTACAATCGAAATTTTTAGCGTATTTCCGTCGCACTCGCAAACGGTTCTGATGGTAACCTGTTCGGTAGTTTCGTAAACGCCGTATTTAATGGCATTTTCGAACAAAGGCTGTAAAATCATATTGGGAATTTCGGCCTCCATGCAGTGGGTGTCGATCTCGAATTCGGCGTTTAGTTTCTTGCCGAAACGTACTTTTTCAATACTCAGGTACAGTTTAATGTTGTCGAGTTCGCGCGCGAAAGAAACCATTTCCTTTTCGTTGTGCATCAGCGAGTACCGCATAAATCCTGAAAGGTTAATTACCATTTCCTGGGCTTTCTCCGGATTGCTCACCGTAAGCGACGAAATGGAATTCAGGCTGTTAAAAAGAAAATGTGGGTTGATCTGCGATTTCAGGGCTTGTAATTCAGCCTCACGAATCAAGGCTTTGTATTCAACTTCCTTTTTTATTTTTTCCTTCAGGCTTTGATAATAATTAACGGCATAAAAAAATACCAGGTAAATAATATACAACAGGTAACCTGCAAATATTTTAGAAGGAAGCCCGTCTTCCAGAAACTTATTGTCGTCGTATATAAATGGCTGATAAATTGCGTAACTGATGTAAACCCAAATACCGCACAAAAGGGAAGCGGCAATAAAATGAAACAGGATTAACCGGCCAACCGACACTTCTTCCAGGCTATTGTACCGGATGCTGTACCAGATACTCGATCCGAGCAGGGGGTATAACACGTAGTTCGTTCCGGAATCGAGAAGGGAATAGGTAAGGGGCACATTGTACCATAACACCTGCAGCACGATATTGATTGTAGCAATTACTCCCCAAAACAGGGAATAGAAAAGCAGCAGCCGGTAGTTATTGGTTAACGGGTGTTTCACGTGTTTATAATTTGTTTTTTAATTGCCACATGGAACTCCCAGGTAATCATCCACCAATGTGAGAAGGATTTTTGCATGGTCGTTTCATTGATTTAGAAGTGTTTAACTTCAATACCGCCAAAAATGGAAACTCCTTTAATGACAATGGTTTTTGACGGATCGTAATATTTATCGCTGTAGGTATCGCCCCGCTTATCGGTGAAAGCTCCAAATATGGTCGTTACTTCGTTGCGCACATTCCAATCCATCGGGATTTTAAAGCCGCAACCACCGAAAACACTCACGCAATCAATTACAGCGCCACCGGGTTTTAAACTGGCTTTTCTCAAATCAAATTCGATGCCGCCAAAAATGGAAGTGGCTTTTCCTCCGGCCAAAGCCTGCGAGTTCACAAAGATTTCGCGGCCGCCAAAAATCACAAAGTCATCAAACGTATGAACCGAATGGTTGTCGTTAATTTCCGGGGCAGGCTCATTCACATTAACCGATTCTATTTTCAGATGATCGCGCCTGCGCAACAATATAGACACTCCAATGGCCACCAGGATCAACGGCCAGTAAATTCGCCGCAATTCGTGGGGTACTGTTATCAATTCGGGAATCATAAAAGTTGCGCCAATAATAATCAGGATGGTTCCTGCCGTACGGTTTCCGCCAATCAGCGAGAGAACGCCAAATCCGACCAGAAGCATTTGCCACGAAATAAGCATGTCTGCCAACGATTCCGGAATCAGGTTCAGTCTTTCCAAAATCAGAATTACGCCCAATACAATCAGGATAACTCCGAAATACAACCGCTTATCACTACCTCTACGTTCCATATCTTGCTTTTTTTTCTAAGGTACAAATGTAATTACTATCCGTTTCTATCCGACCACTCATCGGTAAAATGACCAATCTAATCGGTTAACCTTGATTATTTGATGTTTCAGAATAACCTGGTCAGAATTATTATTCCAATCACAATTAGAATAATCGGGAAAAAGAGAACCGTCAGGATTCCGGGAATGATCAGAAAATGAGGTATAAAAATAAGCAGCAGTATTACAAAAAGTAATGCACCAAAAAATCGCCGACCGATAATCAGTGCAAGCCCAAACAGAATGATCAGTACCGGAACGGCGGCTCCAAACGACCAATGTGTCAGGGTACCGAAAAAGTGCCCAATTCCGGAGAAAAATTCGCCGATACCGGGAAAATGAATATCCCATCCGCTTTTTTTCATGATCCACAGTACCCCGAAAATGATGAGCACGTAAGCCCAAAACGAGCCCGAGTGTCTTTTGTGTTCCATTTGCCTTTCCATAACCATATTTATTTTGATGGTGTAAAAATAGAACCGCCCGATTTCTGAAAACATCAGGGATCGGTCAGGATAAGATTAAAATCGGTAAATGGGTTGAAAAATGAAACGTTTAAAGCACGACGTGTCTAGCGGCTTTCTTTACTCATGCGTTTGGCAACCACGCTGATATAAAAGAGTTGGAAAGCATGGTAAATCATGATCGGAACCAGGAAAATACTTCCGGCGCTGCTTCCGGCAAACAATACGCTGGCCATTACCGAACCGTGTACCAGCGATTTTTTAGAACCGCAAAAGAGTACGGTAATGCTGTCTTCCCGGTTAAACTTCATCAGGCGTACCAGTGTTTTGGTCAAGTTAAAGACTACAAAAAAAATAGCAATTACACTTCCGGAGAGTACGATTAGTTCGGTCCAACTGATGGTTCCGAAAATACCATTCAGGAACGAATCACTGAAACTTTGGTAAACGATACACAGAATGACCGACTTGTCGAACATGGCGAGCCATTTTTTGTAATGAAAAGCCCATTGGCCCCAAAAGCGGTGCAGCAAAAGCCCGGCAATAACAGGCATCAAAATCTGGATGATCAGGTCGGTTAATACATCTCCGAAAGCAAATGCAGCGTCTTGTTTTTCCATAAAAATTCCCATCCACAGCGGGGTGATCATGATGCCAATTACCCCGGAAATACTGGCATTAAAGATGGCGCTCGGTATATTTCCCCCGGCCATAGAAACCATAACTACCGACGAAGAAACCGTTGACGGAAGTGCTGCAAGAAAGAAAACGGCCAGCCAGAGCACTTCATTTTCAGTGCCTTTCAGGAATGGACGAAAAAGCAACACCAGGATGGGAAACACCACAAAGGTGATGGACTGAATAAGCAAATGCAACCGCCAGTTTTTCAGGTCGTTCTTCAGTTTTTCAGGGCTAAGTTTCAACCCGTAGAAAAAGAAAAGCAGCGAAACTCCATATTTAACAATCCCTTTCAGCTTTAGCGTACTGCCTTCGCCCCCTATTCCGGGGAATAACCAGGCCAGTAAAATCATCAGTAAAAGCCCGGCGATAAACCCGTCGGGAAGATATTTTCTCCAATGTGAAAGTTTGCCTTTTGTCATTTTTTGATACTTCAATCAGGAGGTGAAATTAGCCTGCAAAATCTTTACGCAGATAAAGATTAAACTATTTCGGCGAAAAGTGTTCGCCAAAGCTCATATTTCGGGAATCGAAATGCAAAAGTTAATGAATGGATAAGTCCTGAAATTCGGACTGCAACTATTTCTTCAGCCATTCTTTTACTTCCTTCCTGATTATTTTTCCGCTACTGGTTTCCGGAAACCGATCGATAAAAAAGATGAATTTCGGGCATTCGTAGGAAGTGAAAACCTTGGCCATTTGTTGTTTCAAGCTGCTGATGTCGAACGATGCGCCTTCAAGAACCAGAACCAGCCGCTCGCCAAGCTTTTCATCGACAACCGACGAAATCACCAGTCGCCTGTTAATCAACCCGCCCAGTTTTCGCTCCAGGGTTTCGGGCGAATATTTGGTTCCTCCGGAAATGATAACCGAATCGGCCCGTCCTAAAATCCGGAAAGTGGTGTCCGACTGAAGTTCGGCCAGGTCGTTGGTTGGCAACGGCTCGCCAAACTCCGGAAGATGAACTTGCAGGCAATCGTTTTCGTTCAGGCTGACTGAAATCCCGGGCAGACAACGGTACCATTCCGATTTCAGGGTACCCGAAAGTTCGCGAATGGCAATGTGCGAAGCGGTTTCGGTCATTCCGTAGGTTGAAACAACCCGGCTCGGAAGCAAACTTATTTTTTCTTCCATTGCGGACGATATAGCCGAACCGCCGATCAGCAGATTGTGAATGTTTTGTACTTTCAGCTTTCCTGAAGATTGTTCCAGCAACTTAAAAACCTGGTTGGGAACCATCGCTCCAAAATCGAACGATTCGTTTTGCAGAAATTCAAAGTCCGTTGACGGATCAACTGCTATCAGGTTCATTTGGCCAACAATAGCCCGAACCACCATCATTTTTCCGGCGATGTACCGGCAAGGTAAACTCAGCAAAAGTTGGTTTTTGGCTTGCAGCCCGAAATATTCGATGGTTCGTTCTGCACTGCGGATCATGACCGATTTGGGTAATTGAATGGGTTTCGGATCGCCTGTACTTCCCGAAGTCTGTGCCAATACGAAATCCTGTTCCGAAAACCATTCATTCAGGAACAAATACAGGTCTTTTTCCCATTCAGGAGTAAATAGATTGCTGTCAATTTCAGCAATTCGATTCCGAATTTCTTTAGCGGAAAATCGTTGACTATTCAGGATGACTGATATTGTTTCTGATTTCATTTTCGATTCCTTGTTTACTGATTACTGAGACAGGTTCGTTTTAAAAGTCATCTTCGGTCTCTTCGCGAAGCAGGTTTTCCAGATTCCACACCTTTTCCGGACGGAACCACAATTTTTCGCCTGTAATTTCGAGTGGCGAATCAAAGTTGTTGGTAAATAGTTGGCCGGTTCCCAGGCCTTGTTCGGCCCTGGCATTCTGCTGAAAAGTCCATTGTGCGATGGCATTCAGCCCGATATTCGATTCGAGGGCAGAAGTAATCCACCAACCCGATTCGTTTTTTTTAGCCAGTTCAATCCATTTTTCGCAACCGGCAAACCCGCCATGCAGGCTGGGTTTCAAAATCAGGTAAGCCGGGCGGATGGTTTCCATCAGTTTCTGCATTTCTTTTTCGGTGGTTATGCCAATCAGTTCTTCGTCGAGACCAATCGGAACAGGAGATTGGCGGCACAACTCGGCCATTTCGTCCCAGCGTCCGGTTGCAATCGGCTGCTCAATGGAATGAATCTGTAAATCGGCCAATCGTTTCAGGTTTTCAAAGGCTGTTTGGTACGAATAGGCACAGTTGGCATCCACCCGGAGCGTAATTTCTTCCGGGCAGAACTCTTTGCGGATGGCTTTCAGCAAACTGAATTCGGTTTCGAAATCGAGCGCCCCGATTTTCATTTTGATGCAGCGAAAACCGGCATCCAGTTTGGCGCGGATCTGCTGTTTCATAAATTCGGGTGTTCCCATCCAAATCAGTCCGTTAATCGGAATTCCATGCTCTCCGCGCGTGAATGCTGAAGGAAAAAGGATTTGAGACCCGCCATTTTTCAGATCAAGCAAGGCTGTTTCGAGCCCAAACCTGATCGATGGCCACGCTTTTAATTCATCGGGGAACTGGCTGAAATAACTGATTTCTTCGCAAACCTGCAGCAGTTTGGCGCTCATTTTCTTCGGACTTTCGATGCTCAAATCGGGTAAAGGCGCGCATTCCCCGATTCCGGTGCGGAGTCCGTCGCTCAGGAATATAAACCACGAATCGCGGGTGGTATAAACGCCGCGCGAGGTGCCGGATGCCTGTTTGAACTGGAGCGTATATTTTTTGAATGAAGCCTTCATTAAACGATGAATTATAGATGTTGAGTTACGAATGAGCTTAAGGAAAATCGGGCACTTTCGCCACTTTTAGTGGATCTGTGCACTCGTTCAGCAATTGCCGGATTTTTTTCTGAAATACCGGATGGATCAAATCGGAAGCAATTTCGCAGAGTGGTATCAGTGTAAATTTCCGTTCCTGAATACGGGGATGCGGAACTATCAGATTCGCCTGATTAATGATCCGATCACCATAGAACAAAATGTCGATGTCGATAATCCTCGAATCGTATTGGTTGGCTTTCCTTATTCTCCCCAGACTGAGCTCTGCTTTCTGAGTCTGTTGAAGGACTTCATCCGGAGAAAGAATCGTTGAGATTTCGAGCACCTGGTTCCAAAATAAATCTTCCGAATCAAATCCCCAGGGTTCGGTTTCATACAGGGCCGACTGAGCGGCAATTTTTCCGACTGTATTTTCGAGAATCGCACGTGCTTGGGCAAATACGCTTTTCTTATCGCCCAAATTTCCACCCAGTAACAAATAAAGCTTGGTCATAACTTCCCAAATGGTGTAACAAAAACGCTAATTTCGTACAAATCTATCGTACATTTTAACCGAAACAAACAAATTCAAATAAAATACACATGAAGGATTTTTTCAAATTTACGCTGGCTTCCATTATTGGTGTAATGATTGCCGGCCTGTTGTTGCTTTTTATTACCATTGGAATTTTTTCGGCAATGGTTTCCGTATCCGACCAGCCGGTACAAGTTGCCAGCAATAGTGTTTTACTCCTGAAATTCGACCATCAGATTGTTGACCGGGCCAGAAAAAACCCGTTCGAGGATCTCGATTTTGGTATTTTTCAGAGCAACAAAACAGTGGGGTTAAATGATATTCTCGACTGTATCAGGAAAGCTAAAACCGATAACAATATCACCGGTATTTACCTGAATCCGATGGATATCCAGGCTGGAATGGCCTCCGTTGAAGAAATCCGCTCGGCGCTCAAAGATTTCAAAACTTCAGGCAAGTTTATTTACGCCTATGGCGATATGTTCTCGCAAAAAGCTTATTATCTGGTCACTGTAGCCGACTCTCTGGTTCTAAACCCTCAGGGATCGGTTGATTTCAGGGGATTGGGAGGCGAACGCAGTTTTTATAAAAAAGGGCTCGAAAAGCTGGGTGTTGAAGTTCAGATTGTCCGTCACGGAAAATTCAAGGCGGCCGTAGAGCCCTTCCTGTTGGATAAAATGAGCGATGAAAACCGGCTCCAGACTGAAACTTACCTGAAAAGTATCTGGAATGAAATGCTGGCAGACATTTCAGCTTCGCGTAAAATTGGTATAGACGAGCTGAATGATATTGCCGATATGGTGGCCACGTTCAGAAAAGCAGATTTTGCCAAAGAGAAAAACCTCGTCGATCACCTGAAATACAAGGACGAAGTGATTAACGACCTGAAAAAACTGACCAACACTGAAGAAAAAGATGATGTAAAAGCGATTGATATTTTTAAGTACGTTAAAGTTCCGGAGCAACGCGAACACCAGGGGCTGGCCCGCAAAAAAATAGCGGTGATTTATGCTTCGGGAAGTATTGACAGCGGAACGTCGGAAGACGACATTAAATCAGAAGACCTCTCGCGCACCATCCGCGAAGCCCGTCGTGATTCCTCCATTAAAGCCATTGTTTTGCGCATCAACTCACCAGGCGGAAGCGCTTACGGATCGGAAGTGATCTGGCGCGAAGTGAAACTGGCTGCTGAAACCAAACCTGTGATTGCCTCGATGGGTGATGTGGCTGCATCGGGTGGTTATTATATTGCCGCTGCCGCCGATACCATTATGGCCGATCGCACCACCATTACCGGATCGATTGGTATTTTCGGTATGATCCCGAATATGCAAAACCTGCTGACCAACAAACTTGGGATTACCCAGGATGTGGTAACCACCAACGAACATTCTGACATGATTTCGGTTACGCGCCCCATGTCGGCTTTCGAACGCGATTTGATGCAACAAACCATCGAAGAGGGCTACGACACGTTTATCAGCCGTGTGGCCGAAGGCCGGGGAATGGAGAAGACTGCCGTTGATGAAATCGGTCAGGGGCGCGTTTGGGCCGCTCCAAATGCCAAAGAAATAAAACTGGTTGACGTTTACGGTGGCTTAACCGATGCCATTGAAATGGCCCGAAAAATGGCCAATCTGGATAATTTCCGGGTTGTTGACTTGCCTAAACTCAAAGATCCGATTGAAGAATTGATGAAAGAACTTTCGGGTTCGGCCAAAGCCAGCTTCATGAAAGATGAAATGGGCGAAGGATACAAATATTACGAACAATTACGCGGAATCCTTTCACAAAGAGGCGTTCAGGCCCGGATGCCTTACGATATCGAAATACGTTAATCTTAAAACAATTTACCAGAAGGGACAAAACCAACACAAACACGTGATTTTGTCCTTTTTTTACATCCCCATCAAAAATGAAACGATTTTTACTGTTCGTACTTATTTATCCATTTGGCCTGATTTCGTTTGCCCAGAAAACGATTAACTGCGTTATTAAAACCTCGCTGGGCGATATCCGGGTAGAATTATATTCTGAAAAAGCTCCGGTAACGGTCGCCAACTTCCTGAAATATGTTGATAATCATTTGTATGATGGAAGTAGCTTTTTCAGGGTTTGTACCCCCGAAAACGAAAAGAACCGGACGATAAAGATTCAGGTTGTTCAGGGAGGAAATGTTCCGGATGGCAAAGAGTTTGAACCCATTCCGATGGAAACAACCCGGCAAACCGGAATACACCACCTGAACGGAACGTTATCGATGGCAAGAGACACTCCCCATTCGGCTACCAGTAGTTTTTCAATTTGCATCAACGATCAGCCTGAACTCGATTTTGCAGGGAAACGAAACCCTGACGGACAAGGCTTTGCCGCTTTTGGGAGAGTAACCAAAGGAATGAAGGTGGCAAGAAAAATTCAGCAACAAAAAGAGAAAGATCAGTATTTAATTGTTCCGGTAACCATCCACTCCATAAGCCGGGCAGAGAACTAAAAGCTTCCATTTTTGTTGATAAAAACAAATTATATACTTATGAAAAAGCTTTTTTTACTAAAACCTGATTTTCAGGATTTAAACAGAAATGCCGACGCCCGGTACATTTGTCCGCCTTGTACCATGTTGGAAGGAATTTTATCTTTCTATCCGCGGCTCCGCACCGAGTTGGAGGTGAACTATGTCGATTTTCCACGGCCTCGTCCGGCAATTGTTGAATTGATTGGAGAAGCCAATCAAAGCTGCCCGGTTTTAATTCTCGATGACGGATCGTTCATTAACGAACCGGATGATATTATTCGCCATTTGGTCGAAAAACACGGAATTGGCAAACCACATTAAGCCGCTTTCTTGCTTTCGTTTTCCGGTTTTCAGACCTGTTCCATATCCGTTTGAAAAAGACGAACAACCCTGAATTTTACCTTGTTGAATCACCTTTTCTCCTGATCTTGAAAAATTTCGAAAATTTTTCAACTTCGTTGGTTTTTGATTGTTGATGAGCTATTAATCTACTGTAAATAAACACATCATGACTGAACCAAAACAAAAGATGACCCGCATTCTTTCGATTGACGGAGGCGGAATCCGTGGTATTATTCCGGGCCAGATTCTGGTTATTCTGGAAGAAAAGCTGAAAGCAAGAACAGGCAACCCCGATGCCCGCATTGCCGATTTTTTTGACCTGATTGCAGGAACAAGTACCGGCGGAATTTTAACCTGCGCCTACCTGATGCCCGCCAAGGATGGCCCCGAACAAAACCGGCCCAAATTTGACGCCCGCCAGGTGGTTGACCTTTACCTGAAAAGGGGCGGCGATATTTTCAGCGTTTCGCTGGGACACAAGCTTCGGACCATGGGCGGCGTACTGGACGAAATGTATTCGGCAACCGAACTCGAAAAAGCGCTCGACGATTACTTTGGCGACACCAAACTGAGCGAATTACTGAAACCCTGCCTCATTACTTCGTATGACATTAAACGGCGTATGGGCCATTTTTTCACCCAGCATGATGCCGCTAAAAGGAAAGGCTGGGATTACCTGGTTAAAGATGTTGCCCGCTCAACCTCGGCAGCGCCTACTTATTTTCAGTGTTCTGATATTAAGTCTATTTCAGAAGTAAGTTATCCGTTAATTGATGGCGGTGTTTTTGTGAATAATCCATCGCTCTGCGCTTTTGCCGAAGTTTACAAGGAATATAAAACAGCCCCCGACCAAATGGTAATCCTATCCCTCGGAACGGGCTATTCAAAAAAGGAATATGACTACGACAAAGCCAAAGATTGGGGTATGATTCAGTGGGTAAAACCAATCATCGATATTATGATGTCGGGTGTGGCAGAGGTTGTTGATTACCAGCTCCGGCAAATATTCGAATCTATTGGGGCACATAGCCATTACGTGCGCATAAATACCGAGTTACCCATTGATGTGAGCCCCGATATGGACGACGCTTCGTTTAAAAACCTTCAGGCTCTGAAAGAACTCGGAACTTATACCGCCCAGAATTTTGATAAAGAACTGGATGCTATGGTGGATTTGCTGGTGTAAAAATTTAAAAGCTCCGGTCTGAAGAAATACGATCGGAGCTTTTTTATCTTCCAAATATTATCATATAGAGATGAGAAATTTCTCATTACCAAAATTAACATGCACCATGGCAATTTTTGTACTTCTTGCCACTTCCACAAGTACATGGGTCATTTCTGCCAACTGAAGAAGTCTTTTTAACCCAAATTAAGCGTTAGAAATGCCTAACGCTTAATTTGAGATTATAATAACAAGTAAACTCGAAAGCGGTTGAATGCATGATAAAATCTGACATTCAACCGCTTTCGAGTTATTTTTTCTTTTCCGCCTTTAGTTTTTCGTCTTCTTTCTCCGGTCTCCTTTTCCCTAAATAAATTTCTCCCGTTTCTGTAAATTAAACAGTCCGTACAGTACAAAAAGCAAAGATCCTACGGCCAGAAAAATTCGGTTTTTCATCGTGATTTCCTGCCAGATCATCTCGTTAAGGCGGCGTGGAATATCAAACGGGTTCAGGAAAATGTTCCACATGGTTCGTTCGAGTATTTCCGATATAATAAGCAGGACCACTCCAATAATTACCATAACTACGGCTGTTCCGTTTCCGTTTTTTATAATGGTCGAAAACAGGAAAGCCAGCGATCCGAGAAAATAAATCGGGAACATTACATTAAAGCTCAACTCGAAAACAGGTACTGGGGCAAGCAGGTAGTAACTCATTACGGTCAGCCCCATCATCATCAGGAAAACAAGCACAAAAACCAGTATCAGCCGCACCAGCCATACCTTGTAGCGGTAATCGGGTATGCCGAATAAAATTTCGAGAATCCCCGCATCCACGTCGTTTTGAATGCCGAAGGTCATCGGGTAAAAAATGAGCAGGATTCCGGGCATGATCTGAAGTCCATAGATAAAACCATCGTCAATCACATTGTTGTCGTATATACTCGTGATGGCGATAAAAAAATAGAAAGCAATAGCCGCCAGCACAAACCAAATAAACCGGTTGCCAAATATCACTTTCATGTTGTATTGCACCATTTTCAGGAATAAAGTCCAAAAATTGGCGATACTCGTAGCTGAACCCATAATCTTTACTTTTTATTTTATCTTAATTAACGATCAACGATTGAAGATGTAAAATTACTTCGCAAATCGTTAATCATTTTAAATCTTTAATCAGGCACAAATAGGCATCTTCCAGAATCGGATTGGCCATAACGGCATCTTCTGCCGGTTTTTGCCTCGAAAGGAACCTCACCCTGATCTGATCGCCCTGACGCATATGGTGTGTAACCAAATGTTTATTTTCCATTTTGTCGAAATCGGCTGCGGGAACATCGAACTGCCAAACCATATTTTTGGCCAGATGAACCATGTCCATCGGTGTTCCGTGGTATTTTACCCGTCCGCGGTTAATTACCGCAACCTGGTTACACGAACTCGAAATATCTTCGATGATGTGGGTCGAGAAAATTACAATACGCTCGCGGCTCAATTCCACCAAAAGGTTACGGAACCGGATGCGTTCGCGCGGATCGAGTCCCGCCGTAGGTTCGTCAACAACCAGAATTTTAGGCAGGTGAAGCAATATTTGTGCAATACCAATCCGCTGTTTCATCCCTCCTGAATAAGAGCCAATTTTATCAGCGCGCTTTTCCCACATGTGAACGGCCTTGAGCACATATTCAATACGTTGTTCACGTTCTACTTTATCAGTCAGCCCTTTCAGAATTGCCTGGTAATCGAGAAAATCCTGAGCCGGCATATTTTCGTAAGTCCCGAACTCCTGAGGTAAATAGCCAATCAGCCCTTGCAGTTCCTCGCGCTTTTCCTGTGTGTCGATGCCATTGATCCATATTTTTCCGTAGCTCTGTTCCAAAATACCGCAAATGGTGCGCATCATGGTCGATTTTCCGGCGCCATTCGGGCCAAGCAGACCAAACATTCCAGTACCAATATCGAGCGAAACTCCGTTAAGCGCTTTAAATGGCTGGTGCTGCTTGCCAATAACCGGTATCTGCTTCACCAAGCGTAAGGTTCCACGCCGCAACGTACCAAAGCGTCCGGTTATCCGGTCGATATTTACCTTTTCCTGGTACAGTTTTTTGGATGTAACCGAAATAGCCAGCGCCAGGTACCACAAAATACCGAAGGCAACTACCAGTCCGATGGCGCCGTTTATTTTCCATACCAGCACGATCTCGATAAGGGGTAAAATCCAGAAAAGAAAAGCCTGAACTCCATTGTAAATTTTTAGTGGCAGCTTTTTGCCTGTTTTCTCAGTCCTGAAATTCAGATAAAATCCAAAGGGTTTCCAAATACCCAGCGCAAGCTGAGCAATGGCCACCGACAGCAGCAATGACCAGAAAGCAGAATCGAGATAAATGAAGCTGAAATAGATCAAAAATACCAGTACCGGCAATTGCCAGATCAGATAATCGAATTCGTGCAGCGTTTTGTACTCCTTTTCAAGTCCGGCGCGGCGGCGTATTTTTTTGCCCGATTCCCATTCGCGCGCAAACTTGCCTTCGCGGTCGTATATTTTCACCAGGTTCTGAATGCGGATACCAATGCTGTCATTTTCGCCAATCAGTTTGGTTTTTGCTTTGCGCAAACTATTCAATACAAACCATGTTGAGCCGGGTATGAGTATAACAACTAAAATTAAGTCGAGCATTTGCCACAATCCGGAATCTACTTTAAAGTAAATCAGCACGAACGAACCCGCCATCAGGATAAGTTGGGTAAGTTTAACCCGAAGTGATTGTTCTTTAAACCACTCAATGGCATTTTCGAGCCCCGAATAAAATGTTGGAATAAACACCAGGGTAAGCATGGTGCTGAGGGCTAAACCTCCAATAACAACGATGGCAAAAGGGGCACCAATAGCGCTTACATATTCGGCATCGCCCATAGCCAGCGGCAACATGCCCACAATGGTTGTGATTGTGGTTATTAAAATCGGCCGTACACGCGATAATCCGGCTGTCATCAGTGCCCTGGAACGGCGGAATCCCCGCTTTCGCAGAATGTTGGTATAATCAATCAGGATGATCCCATTGTTCACCACGACTCCCACTAAAATCAAAAACCCGGTAAGCGTATTGGCATTGAGCAAACTGTTGTTGGTAATAATCAGGGCCAGTAACGATCCGATAGCTGCAAGCGGGATGGAGAAAAGAAGGGCAACTGGTGTGATAACCGATTCGAAGACCGAAGCCATAATCATAAATATCAACAAAACAGAAGCCCCAATCATGAAATAGAATTCCGAGAAATCGGTTTCTTCATGTACCACCTCCGCCGCAATTCCTGAAGGCAAATTGTAGTTGGCTACCAGTTCGTCAATTTCGTACCGGTAGGCAGCCAAAAGTTCGTTCGAACTGGCAGCTTCACTCACAAAACGGTAATTAATCTCGATCAATTTTTCCTGGTTAACCCGGTTAATTCCCGCCAATCCGCTGGCATATACAATGTTGGTAAAGTCCTGAAGATCATGAATTCCACCCTGGGCATCGTTTACCTGTAACCTTTTGAGCTCTTCCATGTTACGATCGGTCTTCTCTTCCTCGCCTTCAACCAGTTCTTTTTGGGTAATGATAATTTCGTATTCATCAACACCTTGTTTGTACTGAATGTTGGTTGCTATTTCCCTTGAAAAAGAATTGATTTCGGATAGCACATCGCTGAGCGTGATGTTGTATTCGGTCATCAGCAGCGGGTTGAAATACAGGTGAACTTCGGGCCTGTTATCCGATATATTCAGGTTCACCGACTGCACCGATTCCAACTGATCGATAAAATATTTAAGATCTTCGCCAACAGCCTGCATCTTTTTGAAATCCTGACCTTTTAAGGTGATCTTCTCTTCGTCGCTGCCAATACCCATCATCTTCTGGAAGCTGGCTCCCATATTGCGGCTTCCGCCCTGGAAACTTCGGGTACTTTGGGTTTGCGTGAAAGAAATAGACGATGCTTTGATTTCTTTGGTCCGGTCGTTGATATCGTTTTTAATCACCGCAAAGGTACGGTCCCCAATTTTCTCAAAATCCTCTTTCAGTTTAACCGTTACCACAGCTTCTTCTTCTTCAATCTTACTGATCACATCTTCTTTTTCGGCCAGGTCTTCCAGTTTCTTTTCAATCTCCTGAACCGTTTTGTCGGTACTTTCGAGCGACGAGCCCGAAGGCATGGTCACGTACAGGCGGATTTCCTTATTCTCGACCTCCTGAAGTGAACTTATACTGACGGCAAGGCTTATAAAAATAGCCAGAAAAAACAGAACAATTCCTCCAATTACCGTTCCTGCCGGATTACGCATACACGATTTCAGGAAAACCAGGTAAATCTGAACCATTCTGGAATTCGTGGTTACTTTTTCGTAGAAAATATTTTTAGCGACCTGCCGCTTTAGCAGCGCATACGAAGCCATCGGAACCAGCAGCAAAGCAACTGCCAGCGAGACAACCAACGTTGAAATGATGGAAACCCCCACATTAAAGCCCAGCATTTCGGCCATAAAATTGGTAGAGAACAGGAAGGGCAGAAATACAACAACCGTAGTTAGTGTAGCCGCCAAAATAGAGCGCCAAACTTCAGTAGTACCCTGAACGACTGCCTGCAACGGCGCATAGCCCTTCCCTGCGAGCCGGTAAATATTTTCGAGAACAACCACGCTGTTATCGAGCAACATCCCGATAGCAAGCGCCATACCAACCAGTGTCAGGCTGTTGATGGAAATACCAAAAGCATAAAATAAGTTGAAGGAGGTGAAAATGGAGATGGGAATAGCCAGAGCAATGAACGATACAATACGGAAATTTTTTAGGAAAATCCAAAGTACAAATATGGCCATAATGCCTCCCACCAAGGCCAACTCCATGATTTGGTTGATGTTTTCCTCCATCTGATCGGCAGAGTTGCTTATTTCGGCAATCTCGATTTCCTTGGATGCCATTTTTTCGTTCAATGCTGCCACCACTTTTCGGGTTGCCTGCGAAAGTTCGATCATGTTGGCCTGCGAATCGTTTACCAGCAGAATAGTCACAGCGTCTTTCCCGTTTACGCGGCTAAATGAGGTTTCCTCTTTCACTCCGAAACGAACTTCGGCCACATCTTTTAATAAAATAGGCCCATCGGCAACCACCAGGTTTTCAATATCTTCAACCTGGGTATATTCGGCCGTAACATGCACAAAATACTGAACAGTCTTTTCCTTCAGATTACCTACATACGTTCGGGTCCGGGTGTTTTGCGATAGTACAGTCCTGATTTTTCCAGGTGTGATATGGTAGGCTTCGCAAGCTTTGGTGTCCAGAATAATCTCAATCGATTTTTGTTTTCCACCATACACATTAACCGCTGCAATTCCGTCGATGTTTTCCAGGTCGGGTTGAATATCCTGATCCACAATGGTGCGTACCCGGTCAATTCCACCTTCGCCGCGGGCCTGTAGCTCCATAAACTGGCTGTTCATTTGTTTCAGGTCAACTTTGGCCACATTCACCCGCACATTTTCGGGCATCGACGATTGCAACTCGTTAATCTTCTCCTGAAGTTTCAGGTAAGCATATTTGAAGTTGACATTTTTGGTATAATAAACCACGATTGAAGCCTGCCGCGAATTGACATTCGACTCAATGGATTCGATTCCTTCAAGCGTTCCGATGGCGCCTTCAAGCGGAACAACCACCTGATTTTCCATGTATTCGGGGGCCATTTCGGTAGTGGCGTTAGCCTGTACAAACAAGAACGGAAGTTCTGCATTTGGTAGCAATTCTACCGGCAGCTGCTTATAAGAAACATACCCCAGAACTGTTAGCCCCAGAAACAACATGCTGATCAGGACTTTTCGTTGTATGATGAATTTCATATGCTGGTTTTTTACCACATAGGCACATAGGACACATAGTTTTTAATTCTATTCTCTATGTATTCTAATTCCTACTAGGGTTTTATGTGTTTTGGTTCATACTAATTTATTACTCTTCAGGTAAAGCTCTAAAATGTTCTGTTACAAAAGTTCGTTGACCTTCCTTAAAAATATTCAGGCAGTTGAAATTGATCAATATACCTTTTGGTTTCTTAAGTAACTTCAGGTAGGTCAATAACTGGGCTTCGTGAATAGGTAGAAGTCCTTCAACTGTTTTTAGTTCCACAATGATCAGATCATTCACCATTAAATCTAAGTTCACAATCCAGATGGAGACCTCTGAAATTTAAGGGAATAATTTGTTGTCTTTCTACTAAATACCCATTTTGATTTAATAAATAAGCCAGACACTTTTCATAAATACTTTCCAATAGCCCTGGCCCGAGTTCTTTATGTACATCAATGGCGAAACCAATGATTGCCCGACTCAATAGATTAATTTCCTTTTGTGTTGTCATAGTATTACTGTTGAAACAAGGACATCTGGACTCCGCGTTTTAAAAATTCATTTTCTATGTGTTCTATGTGCCTATGTGGTTTCTTTACGCCGGAACCTGTCTTTTACTCCGTCGAAAACATCGAACACACAAGGAATAACGATTAACGACATGAGTGTTGAAGTAGTTAAGCCGCCAATTACTGCCAAAGCCATTGGCGCACGCAACGAAGCGCTTTCGCCAAAACCAAATGTAAGCGGCAACAGGGCCAAAATGGTCGTCAGGGTGGTCATCATAATTGGACGAATTCGCTGCTGCCCGGCCTGCTGAATAGCCAAATGGCGGGGTACCCCATCCTTTTGAAGTTGCAAAATCCTATCAACCAGCAAAATCGAATTGTTTACCGCGATACCCACCAGCATAATGATACCAATGATGGCCATAATGTTGAGCGTTTGACCAAGAACAAAGAAGATGAGAATAGAACCAACCACCGCTACCGGAATGGTTAGCAGAATGGTAAATGGATGTAATAATGACTCGAATTGAGAAGCCAATACCATAAACACCAGAATAATCGACAAAATCATGGCAAAGCTGAGCGCATCCATCGATTCCTGCCGTTTTTCCTCTTCCCCGGTTATCTTTATTTTGTATTCTGTAGGAAGACTAATGCCCGCAATGGCCTGGTTTACTTTCGTAACCATTTTGTCGAGAGCAATATCCTTATCCATGTATGCTGTAATTTTTCCGATCCGGGTTTGGTTTCTGCGGAAGATCTCTTTAGGCGATGTGCCTTCGCGGATATCGGCAATTTCATTAATCCGGATAACCTGAGTCCCGTTTTTGATAATCATGTCTGATAAATCAGCCAGACCTTTGTCGGGCAAACGAAGCGTAATATCCTGCATTTCGCCACCTTTCTCAATTGTTCCGGCAGTTTTCCCTGCCAATTGATCCTGTATCTGGGTAACTACATTGGCCACACTCATGTTAAAAATTCCGGCACGAAGTCGATCGACCATAATTTCAACTTCGGGCGATCCGCCTTCCATCGATGCTTCAATGTTATACAGTTCAGGGATGTTTGTTACAGCTACTTTTACCTGATCCGACAAACTTTCAATCGTCTCCAGATCTTCGCCATGAATTTCAATGACCAACGGGGCCTCATCAGTACCCATTAATCCTCCCAGTGCCGTTTGGTCCTGAACAAATTTCAGTTCGAGGTCGGGCATCTCGCCCAAAGCCTGGGAAATAGACTGAATTGCCCAGGTGGAGCCTTTTTGTCCTTCCGGCTTCAATATGATCTTAATGTTTGCTGTATTTTCTCCCTGAAAGAGTGCATCCTGGCTGTCGAGCATTCCGGTTGATGGCCCTACCTGGCTGAAAAGGGTTTCCAGTTGGTCGCCCAATACCTCGCGAATAATATTTTCCATATTTTCAACCGCTGCACCAGTCCGTTCAAGTCGTGTGCCTTCCGGCATCTTCAGTTCAAGTGTAAATTGCCTGGTTTCTGATTTTGGCATAAATTCAGTCCCGATAAACGGAAGGATAAGTACTGAAAGCCCTAATAATACTACCGTTGCAACAATTACAACCCATTTTACTTTGAGAATATTCCCGAGTAACTTGCCATAGCCCTTAATGTTGATGGACTTCTGTTCTTTCGGCTTCGGACTATTTTTATAGAAATAGTTGAACATCATCGGGATAAGCAGCGTGGCCACTACCAGAGACGAAAGCAACGAAAAAGTAATGGTCCAGGCCTGATCGCGAAACAATTCGCCGGATGCCCCATGCAGATAAACAATCGGAAGAAAAACAACAATGGTGGTGAGGGTTGACGAGGTAATTGCCCCGCTTACCTGCGAAGTTCCCTGTATGGCTGCCTCTTTTACCGACAACCCGCTTTCGCGCAACCGGAAGATGTTTTCCATCACCACAATGGCATTATCAACCAACATACCAGCCCCCAGCGCTAAACCTCCCAATGTCATAATATTCAGGCTGAGATCGTTGAAATACATCAGGTTAAAGGTGGCAATAATGGAAATTGGCATGGCCAAACTCACAATCAGCGTTGTTCCTATGCGGCGCAGGAAGACGAAAAGTACGACGACTGCCAGCAGGATTCCCATCAACGCAGTATCTTTTACTTCTTTAATGGCATTGTTGATGAAAGTTCCCTGGTTGGAAACCACCGTAAGGTGATATCCAGGCAGCGCTTTTTCCATATCGCCCAATGCTTTTGTTACATCTTCAACCGCTTTTACCGTGTTGAATCGGGTTTCTTTATAAATCGACAAACCCAGACAGCGGGCGCCATTCATGCGGACAATATTTTCCGGATCTTTATTGGCGAAGCTGATTTTGGCCACTTCGCGCAGATAGATTGGTGCTTTTTCGGCAAGTAAATCGTCAGTAATGGTAGATTTATAGCCTACAATGGTATTTTCAAAATCGCTCAGGTCGGTAAGTAAGCTAACCCCTTTCACTACATATTTCATTCCCATTTCGGTGATCGAACCACCCGAAATGCTCTGGTTGAAACTCTGTATCCGTGAGTTTAATTCATCGAGTGTCAGCCCGAAAGCATCGAGCATGTACTGGTCGGTTTCAATGAGCACTTCATTTTCTTCAGCGCCCGAAACCTCAACTTCAGCAACGCCTTCGAGTCGCACCAACTCGTTCCGGATGTAATTTTCAGCCACCTTACGGAGTTCATTCATGTCGGTTATACTTTCGTGCGAAAGGCCAACAACCATTACCGGAGTGGTATTGGGGTCGTGCTGGGTAATATTCAGCTCATCAATCTCCTGGTTTTGAGCAAATGCGCTGGCTGCCTTCTGCAGATCGAGAAAGGCCTCGTCCATGTCTTTGGTCCAGGCATATTCTACCGTAATCTGGGCGGTTCCCACTTTCGAAACCGATGAAACCTGCACCACATCCGATTGGCGGATGGCCAGGGCTTCGAGGTTTTCAACAAACTGTTTTTCAATTTCTTCCGGAGGACGCTCGCCCGATTTCAATTCGATAAACAGACGGGGATTGTTAATCTCCGGAAACAGGTCGATACCCAGCTTGTCGAACGAAATGTATCCCAGCAGGACAACGGCCAGTACCATCATCAGGATGGTTACCGGAAAATTGACAGCAAATTGTGTTAATTTCTTCATTCTCTATTAATTAATTGAGTTCGGAGTGCCTAGAGTCTGGAGTGCCTGGAGTTAACTCCGAACCTGGACCTTTTTACACTTCATATTTCACTTATTTATATTGAATTCGGAATGCCCGGAGATCAACTCCGAATTTTAGGCACCCCCAACTCCAAACTTCTTACTTCACAATTTTTACTTTCGAGCGGTTTTTCAAGGTTTCGAAACCTTTAATAACCAAACGGTCGTTCATTTTTAATCCTGAAGTAATTTCTGCTTCATTCTGGTTCTCGTATCCCAGGGTAATTCGTTTTTCTTCGGCTGTTCCATTGTCAACAATAAAGACTGATTTGCCCCGCTGGCCTGAAATGATAATATCTTTCGGAATAACAATTACGCTGTCTTTACGAGCCAGAACGATGTCGGCTTTGGCAAACATCCCGGGACGTAATTTCAGATCAGGATTGGCAACCTGAATAACTCCTTTAAATGTGCGGGTTTCGGTGCTAATGGCTGGCGAAAGTTCTTTCACACTTCCGGGTAAGGTATCGTTTGGCAAGGTGTAATTCATAATCCGCACCTGCTGGTCAATCATTACATCCGTAATGTATTTTTCAGGAAGGTTTACTTCAACAGTCATGATACTGTAATCCATAAGGCTTGCCACAGCGGTGCCGGTTGATACCTGCGTGCCGTTGGTAATGGCCGGAAGGTCGGTAATCACTCCTTTAAATGGCGCGGTAACTTTCATTTTTGCCAGTTGCAGATTGGCCCGTTCGAAAGCGTCTTTCGCATTGGTGTAACTTACTTCCGAATTGCGGAAATCGAGTTGGGTAACACCACCTTTTTCGTAAAGCGACTCCTGTTTTTTCATGTTCTGCTCCGAAATTTCCAGGTTCAGCCGTTTACTTTCCAAACCAATTCCGTTCACATATTCGGCATCTTCGAGCTGAACAATCACCTGTCCGCTTTCAACCACATCGCCCAGGGCAAACGGACGGCGCGTTCTTGGGTTAATCAGTAACCGGTATTTTCCGGCCATCTCGGTATTCACCACGGTTTTCTTGGTGGCATTGAGTGTACCCGTGGTGTTAATCACTTTTTCGATTGAACCGGGTTTGATGTCGGCTACTGAAACGGGAACAGCCAATTCGGTGGTGGTTGATGTTGGTTGGTTGTTACAGGCAGTGGTCGCCCCAATCAGGACAATCAAAGCAATAAATTGGTGAATTGATTTCATATGAGTTTAAGTTTTATTTTTTCTTCTGGATAATATTTTCAGGAACAATGGCTTCGTTTTTCTCAAAATCGTAAAGCGACTGGATTTTCAGGTTCAGTAATTCGATTTTATAATCGATCAATGCCTGGGCATAAGCCATCTTTTTTGTGGAAAGCTGGGTCTGAAAGAGGTTCAGGTCCATACTGGTAAGATCGCCGTTAGCGTACCGTTCCAGGTTAATTTCGTAGGTTAACTGCGCATTTTTTTCATTTTGTTTGGCAATTTCGATCTGGTTAACCTGGTTTTGAATATTCCGGTAAACTTGCCTGATATCTAGGGTAATCTGCTTTTTTTCTTCAACCTGATTCAGTTCCTGTGTCTGAATTACAGCTTCCTGTGCTTTAATTCGGGCTTTCTTTTCGCCCCAGTCGAATAACGGCAGGTTGAACGAAACCGATACTCTTGGATTGTTCGTTGGGTTATCGTAAATGTCCACCAGTTTTTCGTTATCGCCGCTGATGCCCAACGATAAATTAACATCACCCTTGAATTCGTTCAGCGACCGGGTCCGAATCATCGCAAACTGAGCACTTTCTATATCAATTTCACGCTGGCGCAATTCCATTCTCGAACCCAGGCCGTATTCAATTGCTTTCTTCACATCAACAGCAACCGGATTCATTGCCACATCGGCCATTACCGTTATCTCGTCCATAATATCCATGCCGATGTATTGCTTAAATTGGTCTTTGTAATTTTCGAGGGTTACGCGTGCATTCTGAACCGTTGATTTTGCAGTGGCAAAGTTGAGTTCGGCCTGGTAAAGTTCTTCTTTGGCCGCAATACCTGCGGTTACTTTATTCTGGGTTATTTCATAGCTTTTTTGTGTATTGGTAAACTCATCTTCGGAAACGGACAGCTTCATTTGAGCAAAATAAACGTTGTAAAAAAACTGGGTGACCTGTTTTTCCATATTCAGCCGTTGCATGGCATAGCTCAACTGGGCATTTTCAAGATCCAGTTCCAATTCTTTTAGCTCAAGTTTGGTGCGGTTGTAGGTAAACAAGGGCTGCGCAATACTCAGCGAGAGGTAGTTTGTAAATGCTTTGCTCTCCTGACTGTTATCGCCCTGTATGCTCGATTTGCTTTGCCAGCCAAAACGATTGACCAGGCTGATGGTTCCGTCGGTAGGCAGAAAAGGCTGCGAAACCATAAAAGTTCCGAACGATTGGGTTGTTTTGCTGGTAAACCACTTCGCATTAAAGTTATCAAACGATCGGGTTTGCTCGTACCCAAACGGAGTCATACTCAGCGAAAAATTTGATTTAAGTGCGGCATTTTGCGCTTTTAACGTTTGTTCGGAGCGTTCCAGATTCAACAATGAACGGCGGATGTCGGGACTATTGGATCCTGCAATATCCAGCGCTTTTTCAAGCGTCAGAATTTGTTGCGCATTTGCAGTAAGCAAAAGCTGACCAACAAAAAACAGCATGAATCCCCTACGGATGAGTTTTTTTAAAAGCATAATTCTTATCGTGTTTTAATTTTAGTTCCAGATTTCAAATTCCAGGTCCCGGTTCGAAACAGTTGTTTTTTTTTGATAACTGCAACTGAACACTGCCAACTTTTTTATTGTTTCACCAGTTTAATAGCATCAGCCACAACTACCTGAGCTGTCGATTTATTACCCAATTCAACTTTAACCGTATCGCCCGAAAAATAGAATGAGCCCAGGCTATTCCATCCATCGTCAGCAGTTTTCAGATCGATTATTACGTCTTCCTTGTCCCCATTGTGATAAACGGTGTAGGTATATTCCCCACTGCTATCCTGGTTATCACGTCGTGGGCCGCGCCTGTCGTTTTTAATGATATAGCTGAATACTTCATAGGTTCCATCTTCCTTGATCGGGATATTCCAGGTTGCCTTTTTATTCCCATCGCCCGACCGGATATAGTGTGCCGACCGGATAAACTTCCCGAAAAAACTACTGTTTGTAGTAGCCCGCCAGGTTCGGGGTGCCCGCCAGGTGTTGAACCCGATAAACCGTTCTTTGACCTGATCTTCGTTGAGCAGCAGTTTTTGCAGCAGACTGTAATCCTCGGTAACCGTAAACTGGAAAGTAGAATCCTCATCATCGCAGATAAATTCACCATTTTCGGCCAGACGGACGGGTGTATCCAGTATTCGCTCCCCTTCAAACGGAGTAGCTTTGGTATCTTCTTCAATATTATCGAGCGGAAGCCTGAGCTCTGCGGGTATATTTTGCGAGGTAAGTGTGTTGATTGTAATATTGCGGGGCGTACCATCAAGCAGGTAACTTACCTCTTTGGTTTGATTGCCCTCCAGATACAGCAGTTTATCAATGGTTTCCATGTTTGCACCTCCTCCGCCAAACCTTCCCCGTCCGGGACCACCGCCCTCTCCCAGCCTGAACTGTGCCAGCACAATGCCTTCGGTGGGTTCAGTATTCGAAATGGTGAATTTAACCATGGTTTTCAGGCGATCGCCATCCAGCACATTCACGGCTTTCACCCCTCCAATTAAGTAACCGGGCAATTCTTTACTGCTGAACCATTTCTCCATGTAAGGAAGCAGGTCTGTATTAAATTGTTGCTGAATCTGCGAGTTAAAATCTTCGATGGTAGTCGATTTAAACTTTATGCTTTTCAGAAAATTAAACATGAAATCATCAAAAGCATCATCACCGGCTTTTCGCTTGATCAGCGAAAACAGCGCCTGACCTTTTAACTGAATCACATTGTCGATAATTTGTATTTTTTCCGGATCGTCCAACAATTCGGCAAACGAATAATCGAGCAAGGCCAGGTTAGCCTGTTCATTTTCAGTCATTCCCTGCATTTCACGCATCCAACCCATTACCCCCGATTGCGACGATTGTTTCAGGTACGACTCAAAGATCCGGTCGGTAATCGGCCATTGGTCTGACTGAACAAAATAAGCGTGATTATAGAACAATGGGAAGGAATACAACGCATTAGCCTTTTCTTCAATCTGAACTTCGCCTTGGCGGCGATTAAAATCGGGTCGTGCGGCGGCCTGGGTAAACATCGAAAGAAAGTTATTGAAAGCGATCACCTTCTTTTCCTCCGGAGTGGTCTGGGCCTCGTTCCCACGTCCCCAGCGTTCCATTCGTTTTATCGAACCATTAAAATCGGCTTCTCCAATCATTAATCCTTTTTCAGGAAAGAGGATGGTTTCGGGCTGAACTTGTTCCCTATCGCCAATCAACGTGCGTGGATAAGAATAAAACTGTACCGGAACTTCAATCAGCGTGAACTGCTGAAACGGGTAATACATATCAATCTTGCGCTCATAATCTTTTAGCGCGGTGGCAATCAAATCGGGGATGGTATCTTTTACCGGTTCAAAAAATTTGGTGAAATAATCGTGTTTGGGATGATGATACAAGTTAAAAACCAGCCCGTCGATCGTATCCGTTTTTTGGGTGTACGGACCAATAACCAATGATATCTGGGGTAGATTTGTTTTGTTGGTAAAGTGGAACATTCCATCTTTTTGCCCGGGCACCCCTTGCGAAATGGCAGTCAGCCCGGGTTTGGTCTTTACCGAAACTTCGAAATTGCTGAACTGCTTCTGCATCCACTGCTTATTTTTATTACCAAAACTAGCTCCGGCAATCGGATACCAATTGCATTCGCGGGTCAGCAAAACAAAATCGGGCGATACAATGGCAGACCGTTTATCGATCTTATACATGAACGACTGATATGCTTCCTGGAGCGTTTTATCGTCAATGTCAAGGTAACTGGCCGCTTCGTTCAGGTTGCCGCTATACTTAAATTCAAGATCAGCCGTTTCGCCTGGCTCCAGTTTTGCATCTGCAAATTCAACAAGGTGCAGCTCGCGTTTTGCGGCAACTTCCTGCCCTCTAAAACTTACTTTATTCACCTGTAATCCCGGATTCAGGCTAAAAACAAAATGATTGACCGACTGCTCATGCGGATTACTCACCCTCAGTTTTGCAGTTACTTCCAGGTTATTTCCCTGATGATCGAGTTCAATCTGATAACTTTCAACCGTTAAACGTGGTGTCTCCAGGTTAGCGTCATTCAGCGTCCTGATTGCTTCCCGAAGTTCCTGATTTTTAACGAAAGTGGATACGTGCATTTTTCCCAGCCAGATACCTGCAATAAAAAAGATAAGCGCCGGAAACAAGGTAACTTTATTGCTGAACGGACTTTGCGGTAAGCGTTTCAGGAGCGAAATGGTAAGGAAAATAAATGCGACACCGAAACAGGCATACATTCCGCGATGGATCAATATGGCATGAAGGTTTCCGAATCCCATAAAATCGGACCGGAGCAATGGAATGCTGTAGGCCATATAGTCGAACAGGTAGTAATATTTGGTGTTGAGGTAAAAAATGGTAATGGCTACATAACCCAGTAAAAGAATAAATGTGATCGCCTGGTTTTTCAGAATACTCATGACAAAAAATGAAAGCCCGAGTATGAAAATAAGCGTGGGTAAACTGATAATCAGGAAGTATTCGATGTAAGCCATCCAGTTGACGGTTACATTCTCGGCAATCAGATTAAAAATAAGCGCCTCGGAGAGCACAATCAGGTTCAGGATAATGAAAACAACCAGGTTACCGATCGTTTTTCCGGCCACATATTCGCCGTTCGACATCGATCGGATGTAAATCACATCAGTAGTATCCAGTTTTTTATCGCGCTTCAGGAAATCGGATGCCAGAAAAATGGCAATAATAGCCTGAACCGTATTCAGGATAAGTAGGTTAACATACGGAATAACCGACGAAATGGCTTTCATATCCCAACTGCCCGCCCCGGCATTGTCCATGATGAGCGTTCCCATGTTGAAGAAGAACAAAAAGACCAGGGCCAGAATGGCAAAAATCCTGAAAAACCACGAGCGTAGAAGTGTCGTGATTTCGTATTTGGCTATCGAGTTTATGTTATGAAGAGAGATCATCCGCAGTATTTACGATTTAATTATTTACGATTTTAATTATTTGCGACTTAGTTATTTATGATTTGTGTTTCTCATCGTATCACCATTTAAATTGTAAATAGTCAATTGCCCAATTGTAAATATCTAAATGGCGGTCCATTGGTTTAAGTTGCTTTCCATAAAATACACGTAGGCATGTTCGAGATTCGGAGCGATGTTCTGCCCGTTGTAACCGTTAATTGAGTCGGCCACCACCTGGATTTCCCAACCTTCGCTGTTCGGTACATTGGAGATAACCGGGTATTTTTCGTTGATTTCGAGGTACTCTGCTTCTGTTGCCTGAATCAGCCACACTTTTCCTTCTGCACGTGCCACCAGTCCATCAGGCGAACCAGTAAAGGCCAGCCCTCCCTGATTGAGCAAGGCCATATCGGTACACGAACTCGAAATATCGCCCACAATGTGTGTCGATAAAATAATGATGACATCCTGCGTTGAAATGGTGGAAAGCAAATTCCGGAAACGGATACGCTCTTCCGGGTCCAAACCTGTGGTTGGTTCGTCAACAATAATAATTTTGGGCTCGTTAATCAGCGCCTGGGCAATGCCTAGCCTGCGCTTCATCCCTCCTGAAAGTTTATTGGCCTGACGGTCTCGGGCTTCAAATAAACCAACTTCTTCGAGCATTTTATCGACTGCCTTTTTCCGTATTTTAGAATCTTTCATGCCAGCCAAACGGGCCGCGTAGTCGAGGAATTCGTAGGTTTTGAGGTGCGAAAAAAAGCGAAAATCCTGGGGTAGATAACCCAGCATGGAGCGGATTTGCTCGCGGTCTTTGGTCAAATCGTAACCGTTCATCAGCACCTTTCCTGAAGAAGGCTGCATGAGGGTTACCAAAATGCGCATCAGGCTCGATTTGCCGGCACCGTTAGGCCCCAATAGCCCAAACATCCCGTTGTTAATTTCCAGATTGACATCTTTCAGGGCATGGTTGCCGTTGGGATAGACTTTATTTAGGTTTTCGATGGTTATTTTCACAGGTAAAAAATTAGGTCACGAAAGGTCAGACTACATTTCTTTCAATAGGTTTAATCGCTTCACCGACTCTAAGTTACAAAAATGAGGCATTTAAAACCATTTTTTCGACAGATGAGCCTTTTTGAACGACAAAATGGTTGAATGGGCGGATAAGTCATTCAACCAATTTGTCATTAATTATTCGGAGAATTACTTGTTTAAATGATAATTACTGCTCGAATCAACTTCCACATTGATTTTACTGATTTGACCCATTGACAGGGAAGACGATTCGGTCAAAGTTCCTGAAAGGTTTACAATCGACGAGTTCCAAACATTCATCTCTGTTTTATTCAATTGGATATCCAGGTTTTCAACTGAAATGTCGCCTAGCTGAACATTGGAATTGTTCGCGATGATCTGAAGTGCAGCATTACTTGTTTTGGTTCTGGAGTAATGCCTGAAATGGGCATCGTTCAGCTTTATGGTCAGCGAATCGCCAGAGATTTGGTGCGCAGTAATCTCACTATTCGCTTTTCCTTCAATGCTCCTGATTTTGGTGTAACAAACTTCCAGATTAGTCCTTTTTTCGCTTTTTGGAAATGCGCTTACAAAAAGCGTGTCGTTACGCACCACGTAAGAAGGAAGGATCGCTTCTTCTCCTTTCTGGTAATTGGTACTTAACCTGGTGGTTTCGCCGGTCTTTATTTCAAAACTGGCCCCTGGTTCGGCTACAATTACAGAAAACGAATCCAAAGGTTTCTCCAGGGTTTCATATTTCTGGTTTTGGCCAGCTCTTGGATCGAGTTTCGCGCTTACAAAAAGGGTCAATATTCCGCCAAACAGAAAGATCAGAAAGGCCATAATGATATAGTTACTTGTTTTCATTCGTGTCGTTGTTTTTGATTTCGGTGACTAAATCAGTTAAATCGGTACTGTTAAGTTTCAGCAATTTCACTTTTTTAATAAACTCGGGCAATTCGTGTGCGAAAAAGTTTGTCTTTTCATTGGTTCTCACCAGTTCAACGGCATTTTCAGAGATAAAAAACCCGATGCCGCGTTTGTTGTCGAAAATGCCCGCTTCCTGTAAAATGGTATATGTTCTCATCACTGTATTTCGGTTTACTTCAAATTCTTCGGCCAGATCGCGTACTGATGGAACCCGGTCGCCCGGCTTGAGCAGCCCCTCCAGAATCTGGTGACACAAATTGTCGGCGATCTGGAGGAATATTCCTTTAGATGATTGAAATTCCATGTTATACCTCTTTTTCTTTAAGTTTAAAATAAGCCAGGGGCAGGAAGAAGAGCCACGAGAGTCCTCCAAGCAGATAAGCTGCAAGCTGCACATTGAACAGGTTTTCTGTAATTTTGTAAGTCTTTAATTCAATGTCAAATCCATGAGTCTCGGCAGGATAAAACAGGTGGGAGAATAAAACAAACGTAAGAATAACTACGCCAACCATTAAAGCTGTAAGAATGAGTGTTTTGATCAAAGCAAAGCGCTTAAAGAAAACAGAACCGCAAAAAAGGATTGAAATCACTGAAATAAAAGTTCCGTAAAGTGCCAGTTTATCAATTGATTTTAATTGGTGAAACAAACCTTCGAAATGAAAATCAGGAATGGCGGAAGCATCGAATCCGATCGCCGGATCAGAGATGATGGAGGCTTTGGCAAGGCGCGTTCCCAACCAGAACAAAAGCATCGCTAAGGGAATCAGTATTACAATTCGGATAGCAAACTGAACCAGAAATTTTTCAAGATTCGAACCCGGTGCCATGAGGTAATTTCCAGTTTTGATCTGATTGGTAAATGCAGGGAATGAAGTACCGATAAGCACACCGATTCCCATCGTATAAAAGATCAGCAACGGAATGTAATCGTCCTGACGGTTGAACCCCAACCTGTTTGTTGCCATGATGAAATAAGTGAAGGCGTAAATGCCCAAACCTAGTCCAATGGCAGCAAACAGGTATATTTTCTGATTAATCAGCAAATCGTTCCGGAACAAACGGGCGAAACGTCCCGTGGAAAAGTATCTATTCTGTTTCATGGCTTACAAGTTTAAAGGTGCTTTATTCACAATGGCATTAAACAACAATTCAATATCGATATCCGATTCTTCCCCGTTGTTTGCAGGCAAAACAATCCGGTAACCACCCGGGCATTTTTCATGATATACCACATTTTCCGCTCCGTTCAGGCTCTGTACTGTTTTAAACTGCCACTTTTCGGTAATTGAAAATATGTTTTCGTTTAAAACCAGTTCTCCCTGGTCAATCATCACAATCTTATCAATAATGGTATCAATATCTTTTACCTGGTGGGTCGAAATGAGCACCAACTGATCTTCGGTAACCGAGCTAACCAGAATTTTGCGAAACAAACTCTTGGAAGGAATATCGAGCCCGTTGGTTGGTTCGTCCAAAATCAGCAAACGGCAATTGGTTGCCAGGGCAAAGGCAATCAGGAATTTTTTACGCTGCCCGTGCGACAGGCGGTTGATGTTCTTTTGGGAGTCGAGTTCAAATTCGAGCAGGATTTTATCCATCTTTTCGTACCCGAAATTGGGGTAGAGCGGAGCCGTTGCTTTAACGTAACACGCTATGGTTACCGGTGGGAACGAAAATTCTTCGGGAACCATATACACATCAGACAAAAAGTCGGGTAAACGGTCGAAAGGTTTAAAACCATTTATCTCCAACTGTCCGGTTTGTGGTTTCAGCAGGCCAGCCATTAATTTAAGGAGTGTCGATTTCCCGGCTCCATTCTTTCCGAGCAGTCCGGTAATGCTTCCGTTTTCCTGATGAAAAGACAAATCAGCGAACAGAGCCTGTTGTTTTTTGTAGTGAAAAGTTAATTGTTTAATTGAGATCATGACATAGTTATTTAGTGTCCTAGTAATGTATGACACAAATTAAAATCATTTTAAATGAATATCCAAATGTTTGGAGTGAATTTTTTTTGAAAATTACAAAACCGTCAATTTTCAATTGCAAACCAAATAAGCTGCTAATTTTGCAAACCAAATTTTGAATGTAGCTATGTTTAAATTCCGGTTCAACACAAAAAAATACGAAACCAACGAATACCTGGTTTTGCTGTACCGATTTGCTGTACTGATGGTTTTTTATTCCATTTGCCGTATTCTGTTTTACCTGTTCAATACCGCATCATTTCCCAAAGTCACTTTTACCTCCTTCCTCACCATCTTGAAAGGAGGTTTAATGTTCGATGTCAGCGCATTAATTTACCTGAATGCTGTTTATATGCTACTGTTCCTTTTGCCGTTTCAGTTTAAATTCAGCAATTGGTATCAAAAACTCCTGAAATGGCTTTTTATAATCGGGAATAGTGTAGGCATTGCTTTTAACCTGATCGACATTGTTTATTACCGCTATATCCTGAAACGGACCACCGCGAGCATGTTTGATGTGGCTGCCTTTGATGCCGGAAACACCAACCTGATCCTGCGTTTCGTTTACGACTTCTGGTATATCCTGCTCATTCTGATCATTTTAGTGGTCTCACTTTCTGCTTTATATTCATTAGTCAAGCCAAAGCCCTTCCGGTTCAGGAAGCCTATTTTCTATTCTCTTTCGGGCATTCCGTTTATTTTTGTGATCGTTGTCCTTTCTGTTATTGGTGTTCGCGGAGGTTACCGCCACAGCACCCGTCCCATTAACATGAACAATGCCGGGGCGTTTGTTAATGCTCCTGAAGAAATGGCAATTGTACAGAATACCCCGTTTTGTATTATGCGCACCTGGGGCAAAAAGGCATTCGTTCATAAAAGCTATTTCGCTTCCGAAGAAGAATTAAGCCGGATTTATTCGCCGGTTCATGTTCCGGATAGTATTGCCCCGGCTCGGAAAGACAATGTGGTGATTATTATTTTGGAAAGTTTCAGCCGCGCCTTTGTTGGTTCGCTTAATCCACAACTCAAAAATCCACTCGACCGGAGTTACACCCCATTTCTGGATTCGCTCATAAACGAGAGCCTTGTTTTCACCAATGCTTTTGCTAACGGACGTAAATCAATTGACGCTATTCCGTCGGTAACAGCAAGTATTCCGGCATTGGTGCTGCCTTATGTGGTTTCGGAGCGTTCGGGAAATGCTATAAACAGCATAGCCGGACTGCTGGCCGAACAGGGTTATCAAACTGCCTTTTTTCATGGTGCGCCTAATGGATCGATGGGTTTTGATGCATTCACCAAAATTGCCGGATTCCAAAAGTATTACGGACTGAATGAATATGGAAATGAGGCCGATTTTGATGGTATCTGGGGCGTTTGGGACGAACCGTATTTCCAGTTTTTTGCGAAGGAGATGAATACCATGCAGGAACCATTCCTGACTACCGTTTTTTCGGTTTCATCGCATCATCCGTATGAAGTTCCGGCAAAATACAAGGGCAAATTTCCGGAAGGAAGAATCCCCCTGAACAAATGTATCCGCTACACCGATCTTTCGTTACAGAAGTTTTTTGATGCTGCACGAAAAATGCCCTGGTTTAAAAATACCTTGTTTGTGATCACCGCCGACCATACTGTAGATTCTGATATTCCCGAATATTACACTTCGGTAAATCATTTTGCTATCCCCATGCTTTTTTACAAAGCCGATGGAAGTTTGAAAGGTGTCGATAACGGACTGGCACAGCAAATCGACATTATGCCCACCGTGTTGAGTTACCTGAATTATCCCAATCCGTATGTTGCTTTCGGGAATAACCTGCTTGACCCATCTGGCAATCGTTTCGTGATGAATTACATCGAAGAATCGTACCAGTTTTTGATTGGCGATTATGTGTTCCATCTTGCTGACGATAAGCTCACAGCAATATACAACCGGAAAGAAGATCCGTCGCTTTCGAAAAACCTGCTCGGAACGGTTGACCTCATTCAGGAACAACAGCTACAGAAAGCCATCGTTCAGCAATTCAATAACCGCATGGCCGAAAACCGGATGGTAATCGAAAAGAAATAGGTTTTCTTAAACCTTCGGTAATGCCCACGGCTTGCGGTATTCAGGAATTATGTATTGATTCGCTTTATCCGAATTCGTGAATTTACCCTTGGTTTCGTCCCAAAGCAAAAGGTTCTCGCCTGAACGGACTGCAATGTTGGCGCTGTGTGCAGCAACGGCAACTGCGCGTCCAATTTCAGGGGTACAAACCGGTTTTTGCCGCGATTTTATGCAGTCAATAAAGTTTTGGGCGTGTTCCTGATGGTTCTCGCCACCTTTGTTTGATTCCTCGGCTTCAATCTTCGCTTGTTTCTCTTTTTCGTCCCACTGCGGAATCACTTTATAGCCATTTCTGTCGGCAACAATGGTTCCCAAATCGCCAATAAATTCAATTCCGTATCGTTTGTTCCACGGACCATTCTGAATTCCGGCGGTGTGCTGCCAGGTAATTTGGTAGTCGCCAATTTCGAAGATTACCGACATGGTATCGTAAGTTTCGTGGTTGTAGTTGCCAAAGGAATTATTGGCTCCTGAAGCAAGGATTTTCTGTGGTGGAGCGGTTATATCCTTGGCCCAGAATGCCATATCAATCAGGTGGACTCCCCAGTCGGTTACCAATCCGCCACCATAATCCCAAAACATACGCCACGAACCATGAAAACGAGTTGGGTTGAAACTGCGCGATGGAGCAGGCCCGAGCCACATTTCAAAATCAACTCCGGAAGGAACAGCTGTATCAGCAGTGACCGGTTGCCCGATTCCATAGTTGAAATTGCCCCAGATATTGGTTTTCCGGAGTTTCCCAATCCTTCCTGATTTGATCATCTGGTTTATTTTATTCCAATGGGCACCACTTCGTTGCTGTTGCCCCACCTGAACCACCCGGTTGTAGCGGTTGGCCGCTTTAACCATCAGGTTGCATTCTTCGATGCTGTTGGCCATCGGTTTCTCCACATAAACATCCAGCCCGGCCTCGCAGGCATTTACCATCGGCAGGCAGTGCCAGTGGTCGGGAGTTCCGATTACCACGGCATGAAGATCTTTATTTTCAAGTAATTTCCGGTAATCGCCGTAAAGCAAAGGTTTCTGCTTGTAGGTTTTGAGTATTTCCGCAGCTTTGTCGTTCAATACATTCTGGTCGATGTCGCAAAGCCCGATGCAATTGACTCCGAGAATGTTGAGGTGGTTTTGCAGATCGCCAAATCCCATACTTCTACAGCCAATCAATGCAATATTAATTTGATCGCTTGGTGCCACTTTACTGCTGCTTGCCTGAAGCGCCCCGGGAATACTGCTCAGAATTCCCATTCCTGCACTTGCTGCAAACGAATTCCGGATAAAAGATCTTCTGTTGGTAGCCATTGTTTTTAAGTTAGTTGGTTATTGAAATCACCGTTAAATATAACAGTATTTAAACACAAAAACTCCGACAATTTGCCGGAGTTTTTGGTAAAATATATCGTATTCTGTTTGTTTAGATGGCAACCCCTTCCATTGATTTTTCGAGGTCATCGGCTTGTTGCAGAAACTGGTCAACACTCAATTCGCGGAAATAAATCAACCCGTGAGTTGCCCTTACCAATGGCTTTTCGTGTTGATAAAAGAAATTTTTGCCTAAGAGTAATTGTATCTGTTTCAGTTGTTCTACCCAAACACGTTGTGTTAAATGACTGAACTTACCATCGAGCTGGTAGCTTGGGAAAGAGGCATTTACCTGGCTCAGATAGCATTCGGTAAACGACGAATCCAAAATTGAAAGTGCATTTAGCGAAACTGGAGCAATTACTTCCGTATCCGACGGATGATAGCGGAACCAAACATTTCGGTATCCAATTACCCGAAGTTTCGACAAATCTTCCTCTTTTTTCCATTCTTTTACCGCAGCAGCAATGGCTTTCAGCACTTTATAGTGTGTATCGGGTCCGCTTCCTTCCGGGTCCATCGCCAAACTAATCACGGTTGGTTTATATTTCCTGAATTCCTCTAAAATTGGCAGTACATCGCGATTGCTGTCGGGCTGCTCGGTAAAAATATCGCCCTGGTAAAAACCGAGTCGAAGGTGATGAACATTTTTTACCGGAACACCAAAGTGTGCCCATACCAATTCTTCTTCCATTTCACGCAGCATTCCTTTCAGTCTCTGAATTTTAGGCGGATTTTTACTGCCGTCGTAGCTATTCTTCAGGGTATCCAGAATTTCGATAATGGTAGAAATCAACTGCTGTTCATTTTTCACCTCCCAGGTTTGCACAATGGAACGCACCAAACGGTGACACACTCCACGTCGTTTTTCGGCTTCGTTATTGGCAGCAACACTGTCGAGGTAATGATAAATATCTTTGTCCCACTTGCCTTTATAACCTTCCTCAAAGAAATCAGGGAAGTAGATCATTTCAATTTTTCGATCGCTGATCAGGCTTAATGTTTCGGTCAGTAAATCAACCACATATTGATTGATCACCGCAGTAAACCCTGAAGTGAGGACCGAAAAATGAAGTTCATTGCTGGCATCGCGCAACTGACGATTGGTGTGCGGCATAATTCCCAGCATGATATCGTCGTGGTGAGGACCGGTGTGGTAAAAAACCTGGTTCGATTCCCGTTCCATTCCTTTGTTAAACTTCGCAGTAATGGAATCGATAACCGATTGCACTGTTCCTTCATTCAAATCAGGAATCATGCTGCAATATTTATCTGCTTTCAGGTCTTCCAGCGTAATCCGGTGACCGAATTTGTTGATTTTAGGGCAAAGGTCGATTACTGCACGTTCGGTTTTCTGGTGTGTCCATTCGCCCGTCTGATAATATTTTTCAATGCTGTCTTCTAATTTTACCGCTGCCCCGTTGGTCAGGTAGAATCGGCTGTTTGGCATTTTATGCAAACAACTTGCCGGGTATTTATTGGATGGCTGATTCTCCAGTGCATCTTTAATGACATCGGCCTTAGCCTCGCCTGCAGCAAAAACAATAGCAACCACATCGGGATTAAAGGTTATTGTTTCGAGCCCAATAGTAATCACCAGACGGTTACGCGAAATTTCGATGCCGCCCAGGTCGCCAGCGGCAACGGCCTGAGTTTCGAAATTGGTGGCGGTTAACCGGGTTGTCGAAAAATGATCTGAACCACGAGTGTTAAATGCAACATGACCATCGGGGCCAATGCTGCCCAACCAGAAACCGATGCCGCCCTTTTCGCGTATTTTCTGTTCGTAAGCCGAACACCAATCGTCGATGCAGAGAATTGATTTTTGCTGCAACAATTCTGCAGGCGATTTGGCTTCGCGGAAACGAAGCGATAAATCAATCGTCAGGTTCGGGAATACTTCGTTGTATGATTTTCCATCTGCCAGCACAATTTCATCCGAATTAATTAACAACGCTTTGCTTTTGTCGAGCCCGAACCCCTCAATGAAGTATTTCTCCACGTAATTGCAAAAGCTGTTGTGCTGTTTGGGCGAAATCGGGTAAAATTCGTCGGTTTGTACAAACTGGAGCCCACTCAAATCAGGCTTTTTAATACCTGAAAGCCCGTGAGCATTCAGCAAATCCTGCCCCTTTTTGTTATCCCAGTTTTCAAGGAAAAAATGGGTGTATTTGATAAAATATTCCGATGTTTTTCCGGTTGGAAGGCTGATAACTCCATTGGGGTTTTCATTGACCCACTCTAAAAAGCGCAATGATGCCAGCATTCCCAGCTTAGGAAAGTTTTCCACGGTAATGTACGGCATTTGAGTTGACATCCGATCAATTCCTGCCTGTTGCAGAAAGATCTTTTCGACCTGAGTAAACTGAGTTGTTCCCATTTTCAATATATTATGTGTTTAATTTTTATCTAAAATACGCTCAAGAACAAGAGCGGCAACGCCCTGGATACCAGCCTGACTACCTAATTCTGAAACCTTTATTTCGATTTCGTTGCTTAGTTCAGGGTTGCAAAAAATCTGGATCGATTGCTGGATAGGTGGAAGTATAAACTGGTTTGCTTCCGACATTCGACCACCCAGAATAATGAGTTCGGGATTAAAAATCTGAATGAGGTACGCAAGTCCCTTTCCTAGCCAATGCCCAACGTTGGCCAGAATAGAAATTGAATACTGATCGCCCATCACGGCTGCCTGAACAACTTTTCGTATCTCAACATTGTTGGGATCTTCTTCCATCAACTGGCCAAGAAACGACGAACGGCCAGCCTTCATTCCTTCTTTTGCCATGCGCACTATAGCTGTGCCTGACGCGATTGTTTCCAGGCATCCCTGCTTCCCGCATTTGCAAAGAATTCCGTTATCAACCATGGGTAAATGACCAAATTCACCTGCAAAACCGTCGCGCCCTTTATAAAGTTTCCCGTTTACAATAATCCCTAAACCAATCCCCCAATCGAGATGAATGGCCAGTACATTCTTCTTGGCATGTGCCAATCCGAAACGAAGTTCGGCAAATGCCCGGGCTTTGGCATCATTTTCTATCAGCACTTCCAGTCCAAATTTAGTTCTGAAGACTTCGGCAACCGGAAGATCTGACACCATGTATGTTTTATTAATACCGGTCTCGGAATCGAGCATTCCCGGCATTTCAATACCAATTCCCAATATCTTTTCACGTGGAATTTGCTTGTCGCGAATGATGGATTCGGTAAATCCAACAATTGGATCAATTATCGTAGTACCATGAGAAATCGTAAGCGGAAGGATTTGATCATCGGTAATTTTCTGATTCTTGGCGTTAAATATCGATACTGATGTTTTATAGATGTTAATGGAAATACCAACAATATAAAAAGCATCCTCTTTGTTGCCATACAGATTTGGCCTGCGGCCACCACTCGAATTGCCTTGGCCCAGTTCCTCAATAAGCCCATCGTTCTTTAATTCGTTGAGCAGGCTTATAATTTTTGGGGTACTTAATTTGACGTATTTGCCCAGATCAGTATTGGTCATTGCACCATACAAAAACAAATGCTTGATAATCTTTCGTTTCTGGGCGTTATTTTTCTGTTCTACTACATTCAGATCGCCAGTTTCAGAATATTTTACCGGAGAAAAACTCATAGGATAAATTTTATTTCTGACCAATTAACGACACAAATGTATTTTATTTATTTGTGAATTCAAGCAATACTTTCATAAAAAATTTAAAAAGTATTTAAAATTTGTATGACAGGAAAAACTACAACCAGGTTTAAGGATTATCTGGTTAACTACCACCGGTGAATCTGGATTTTGTAACAGGGAAACTGGCTGGAAAAGAAGATGAGTTATGGATTGTGAACGCAACAGCAATTGCCCTAAAAAATGAAAAGCGGTGGCAACCACCGCTTTTCACTAAACAAACAACTAAAATTACCTTACGAACTTTGCTTTTCACCAAAAACCAATCAACCCAAAAAAGTTCAAAAAATTAGATATGCAAAGTTAAATCAGGGTACGTCAAGCGGAGCGGTATTGTTTCATTAATGCACACTTTTTTATCCGGGAATATGTATTTTGTTTTGGGACAAATAACCGAACAAACTGTCAACAAGCTGACTTCTATATCCTGAAAAATATTTTACGCTTAAATAACCAGTAACAAAGGCCCCATTCTGCGGCCAGGATGGTTAAACTGGTAAACACATTTAAAACAAACTCCGGAGCGCCTGTCCATTGTAGAACTCCCTTCGAAAATATGGCTATAAAATCATTCAGCCACTGACCGCCAACCGTTTGAAAAAACACATATATAAATATGGAGTTGGTGCCAACAACCGTAAAAGCAAAAATCCAGTTTTTGTAACCTTTAATATCAATGAGCAGGAAACTCAGTGCAAGTGCAATAAGTGCCCAACCTCCGGATGCTAAAACAAACGAAGCGGTTGCAATACGTTTTATGATGGGCGTAACACCGGTCCAGTCGAGTCCAAAACCCAGAATCAGAGCAATGGCTCCGGCAATCATCAAGGTTTTAAATTTACTTTTCTGATTTATTTTCTGCAATAAAAGCTGTCCGGCCAAAACACCCCATATGGTATGCGCAGCCGTAGAAATACAATTAATGGCCACCCAGCCTCCCCCATTGTTTATTTTACCCATGAGCAGCATATCCATCCAGCTTCCAAAATTCTTATCGATTACCCACGGCTGATTATATCCTTCGACCGGGAAATACCGGTAAGCCAAATCAGTAACCAGTAAAAGCAGAAGGGAAACTCCCAGTTGTACCTTTACCGGATACTTCATCAGGAAATAAGCTATTGGAATAGTAACTGCAAGTTGAGAAAGTACATTCCAAAGTTCCCAAACCAATTTCTTGTTGTATCCGCAATGCAGCCCAACACCAAATGCAAGCAAAATAAACGACCTTTGTATGATGTGCCTGGTAATGGTATTTCGGGATTCTCCTTTGCCTATGCGGTTTCGGTAAGAGAACGGCATGGCCACTCCTACAATAAACATGAAAAAAGGCTGAATCAGATCCCAAAAGCGTAATCCGTGCCAGGGGTGATGTTCGAACTGAATAAAAAAATGCTCCAGAATTGTACCCCGAATGGGGTCCTGAACCAAAGTCCACCAGAGCCCGGTTCCCTCTGCAATTAACAGGAACATGGTTAATCCGCGAAAAAAATCGAGAGAAAGTAAACGGGTAGAGGATTGTTCGGAAGGTTTTGTTGGCATCGGCTTAAGTTTATTGTTCGCAACCAAATGTAACTATTTCAGTAATCCTTGAAACTTACCAATTGCCTAAATCAGGATGTTAGACAACAATTTTTGACAAACTCGTGAATAAAACTTTTCAATGGCTAATTAATAGAACAAAAACATCCGAATAGCTGTTAAACAGTTACCTTTTTAGGTGTGATCTCCCCCTCATTCCTAAATCCGGGATTTAAGGCAAAAGTCATCAATTCATGTTATTTTTTGAACTTCAGCAATAAAACATAAAGTCTTAACGAGACGGCTTGTTCATATACATTCAGTTCATTGATTACTTGATATTCGCTGTTGCGCCAATGGTCATTGATATGACTAAATATCGGGGGACAGAGCGTGCATAAAATCAATATCGGAAACGAGAAATTTTACAAATCTCAAGCAATTCTATATGGATGACAGATTAACTAAATTAAAGGAAGCCGCTGAGAAAGCAATCGATGAAAGTAGCCAAAGGTCTGATGATATCCCTTTAACTGATTTTAATCGAATCATTCACCATTTAAAGTTGTACCTGACTGAACTCGAATTTCAGAATAAAGAACTCCAGCAAACACAAAACCAGTTAAAAAATTCTGAATCCAGATATGCCCAACTGTACAACCAGGCTCCTGTTGGCTATGTCACATTAAATTCGAACAGCATCATTGTTCAGGCCAATCAGACATTTGCCGATATGGTAAATACCGATAGTTCCCAAATATTGAATTCAAGCCTGTCCGATTTCATGAGCGACAGTGACCGGGCCTATTTTCATACCCATTTTCAGGCATTCTTTAATAACCCTGCGGATAAAAGCATGGAATTAAAGATGTTTAAAAGGGATGGGGCTCCCTTTTTTGCGCGAATCACCGGAAACCTGAAGAGTAATGATTCTTCGGAAACGGATAAATACAAACAGCCTAAATTATTTTTAATCATAAGCGACATTACCAAACAGAAAATTGCTGAAGATTTATTGATTGAAAGAGAGTACAGCTACCGCACCCTTGCAGACTCGGGCCAAGCCCTGATCTGGAGCTCTGATACCAACAAAAAGTACAATTATTTCAACAATGTATGGCTCAATTTTACAGGCCGGTCGCTCGAAATGGAATTAGGGAATGGGTGGATGGATGGTATTCATCCGGATGATTTTCAATACTGCACAAAAACATACCAGTCGCATTTCGATAAACAGGAATCGTTCAACATGGAATACCGCCTGCGAAACAGCACTGGCGAATATCGCTGGATACTGGATAAAGCAACCCCAAATTACAACGCCAAAGGCGAATTTATCGGGTACATCGGTCACTGCTTCGATATTTCAGAAATCAAAAATGCCGAACAGCGAATTACACTGAAAAACGAGGAACTGCTGAAATTAAATGCCGAAAAAGACAAGTTTTTTTCCATCATCGCCCACGACTTGCGAAGCCCCTTTAACAGTTTTCTGGGATTGACTCACTTAATGGCCGAAGAACTGCCGCGGCTAAAAATATCTGAAGTTCAGCGCTTTGCCATGAGTTTGAGCCGTTCGGCAACTAACCTTTACGGGTTACTTGAAAATCTGTTGGAGTGGTCGAGCCTGCAAAGGGGAATTATTAGTTTCTCGCCCGATTATTTTGCACTGAAACCCAAAGTTTCTGAAATCCTTCAATTGCTTATTGAATCAGCCTATAACAAAGGGGTTGATGTAGAGGTAGTTGTTCCTGACGGGCTAATGGTTTTTGCCGATGTAAAAATGTTGGAATCAACTGTCCGCAATCTAGCTTCGAATGCCATAAAATTTTCGTTAAAAGGAGGAAAGGTCGTACTCAGGGCACAATCCCTGCATGACGGTTCGGTAGAAATTTCACTAACAGATTCCGGAATCGGAATGAATAAAACTCTGCTTGAAAAACTATTTCGAATTCATCAGCAAACAAGCAGGATGGGAACTGAAGGCGAGCACAGTTCCGGATTAGGTTTAATTCTGTGCAAAGACTTTATTGAAAAGCATGGTGGCCGGATTTGGGCAGAAAGTGAGGAAGGGAAAGGAAGCAAATTTTGTTTTACTTTGCCAGGCAGCCCCGGAATGGAATTCGTTCCGATTAAATTAAATTAATATTTTAGACCAAACTGACAATCACTTTCAACTTAACAGTTATGCCTGCAATTAGTAAATATACGTTTAAATGGAGTGATATTGGAGATATATCACTCGGGCGGCCAAACCTGGGAAATACCACCAGTGTTGCCGTTTACCGGTTGATGCAATACACCATGAAAAGTGTTTTAAACAAGCGCTTTGGGGCTGAAATGGCCAATGAAATGTTTAACGAGAGCGGGCGACTGGCCGGCGAGGAATTTTGCAAAAACATGCTCGATTGCACCCAACCTTTCCATTTGTTTATCGCCCAACTTCAGGAACAGTTAACGGCACTAAACATTGGTTCTTTGCGGGTCGAAAAAACCGATCTCGAAAACCTGAATTTTGTATTTGTAATCACCGAAGATCTCGACTGTTCGGGCTTACCCATAACTAACGAAACCGTTTGCAATTACGACGAAGGTTTTCTGGCTGGCGTTTTATCGGTTTACACCAACAAGGATTTTGATGTCAGGGAAATTGATTGCTGGTCGAAAGGAGATCGTGTGTGCAGATTCACCGCTAAATTAAAAGAATGAACGAAAATCGCATTGTCAGCCAAATTACCAATGTTATTGAGGGCATAACCGAAGGTAACCACCATGCGGTGAAAAGCATCCTGGATGATCTCAAAAAAGAGGATATTCCTTCTGATGACCTGAAAAAACTGTACGAAGCAGTTGCCGTCCTAGCCCGGAAACAGGAGGAAGCCGGAGAATTTATTTTAAGTCTCTCGCACGGGGAATTAGATCTTGATCCGCCCCACCACAACCACTTTATTGCGCCATTTAAAGAATTGCATTCAAATCTCAGGCATTTGGTATGGCAGGTCGGACAATTTGCCGCCGGCGACTACAACCAGAAGGTTGAATTTTCGGGAGTCTTTACTGAATCATTTCAACGCTTAGCGCAATCGCTAAAAGATAAAGAAACCATACAAAAAGCACTGCACGAAAGCGAAGCGCTTTATCGCGTTACGCTCGATGCCTCGCCCGATGGTATTATTCTTTCAGATATTCACGGCCACATTACCATGGCATCGCCTTCAGCAATACAATTGCTTGGAGGCGAAAACGAGCAGGATTTACTTGGCGAAAAATTTCTTCGCTTTATAATTCCAGACGATTGGGATCGCTTGAAAGCTGACATCGAAAAATTAATACAGGGCAGCAAAATTCAGGCAAACGAATACAGGGGAAAGCGTTTGGATGGATCTCTTTTTCACACAGAAATTACGGGAGACTTGATCAAGGATGAGTTCGATAATACCAGAGGGATTTTTTTTGACTGGAGGGATATTTCTGATCGAAACCGTGCCGAATTAAAGCTTCAGGAAAGTGAGCAACGCTACCGCCTGCTTGTTGAAACAGCCAACGAAGGTGTATTGGTGGCACAAGGTAACAGTTTAAGGTTTGTAAACCCGATGATGCTCGAAATAACCGGCTATACGGAAGATGAATTACATTCGAAACCTTTTCTGGATTTTATTCATCCCGACGACAGAGAGCTTGTCCAGAGTAATTACGTGAAACGGCTCAGTTATGATCCTGTTGAGCCCAGGTACCAATTCAGGATATTTACCAGGGACAAGGAAATTAAGTGGGTGGAAGTAAGTGGTGCTGCCATTGATTGGGACGGAAGCCTGGCTACGTTTAACTTTATGACCGACATTACCGAACGTAAAAAAACAGAACAGGAACTCGAACGTAAAAATGCCGAGTTGCTAAACCTCAATGCCGAAAAAGACAAACTGTTCTCCATACTTGCCCACGATTTGCGCAGCCCCTTCAGTTCGTTTATGAAATACACCGAAATTATGGCCGAAGACCTTTATGAAATGTGCATACAGGAAATTCAGGACATGGCTGTTGAAATGAAAGAATCGGCGATAAGCCTAAACTCTTTACTGGAAAACCTGCTCGAATGGTCGCGTATGGAAAGTGGCTTAATCTCGTTTGCTCCCTCATCGTTTTTATTGAAGCCAAAAATTGTAGAAAGTATGGCGCTGGTAATTGAGGCGGCAAACAAAAAAGAGATACAAATTCAGTATGATATACCCGACGACCTGCTGGTTGATGCCGACGAAAATATGCTAAAACTAATCGTTCGTAACCTTGGATACAATGCCGTGAAGTTCACTTTCAGGAATGGAACCATTACCCTGAAGGCAAAACCTGTTAATAGCCATTCTGTTGAAATATCGGTTAAAGATTCAGGGATAGGAATCGGCAGCGAAGGAATTGGCAATCTTTTTAGCCTGAATAAAAGAACAAGCCGAACGGGTACTGAAGGAGAGCTTAGTACAGGACTCGGACTGATTTTATGCAAAGAATTTGTTGAGAAAAATGGAGGTAAAATTTGGGTCGAGAGTGAAGTGGGAAAAGGAAGCACCTTCCAATTTACCATTCCCAGATCAATGGGTCAGCGTAAAATACGCTGAAAGCTCAATAAACAACGGACCTGTTTGCTAAAGACGATCGCTGCATACCGCTCAATGGCATCAGAAATTAAATCTGCTCCCAGCCATCGCGGTAATTGTGCCGAATCCATTCTTCAGCCGATGCCAATGCCGGAATCGTATCGTATTTGGTGTCAAATTTCGGATCCCCGTTAATCACCTCAAACTTATTGGACGTAACAACCCTGATTTTTTCAGATTGCCCGATGTTGGTGAACTGCATGTTTTTCCCGTCCCACAACAACCGCTTCTTTAAATCCTGAAGCCGAACGGCCAAAACACCCATCACCACCATTTCGTTCAGCGGCCCGGCATAGCTGAAATTTGAACTGGCCTCCACCCTATTCTCCTTGTTTTCTTTTGCCGCACGAATCCAGTCCTGTTCATGCCCATTGGTTTCAGCATTCGGAATACGGCGGATCGAATTTGCGGGCTGGTTAAAATGTGCCATCTCCGAAGTTGGCAGCAAAGTTGGATTGGCACCATAACACCCGCACATGATTTTTCCTTTGGTTCCGTAGAAAATAACCCCACCATTCCAGTCGCCCATGGGTTCATTGTCATTCAGCTCTTCCGGGCGTTCGGGCAACATTCCTCCATCGTACCAGGTTATTTTTACTTCGGGCATACCCACTTTGGGTAAATTATCCCGTTCGGGAAACCAATAGATTACTTTTTCGGCATTGGGTGCCGATTCATTATTTACCTGAGTTGAACTGCCTTCCACCGCAGTTGGATATTGCAACATCAGAGCTTTAAAAACAGGATCGAGAATGTGGCAGGCCATATCGCCTAAAGCGCCGGTTCCAAAATCCCACCAGCCGCGCCAATTCCAGGGTGTATAAACTTCGTGATACGGACGAAACTTGGCCGGGCCAATAAAAAGATCCCAGTTCAACGTGCCCGGAATTCGCATCTTGTCAACCGGACGTTCCAATCCCTGCGGCCAGATCGGGCGATTGGTCCACGCATCAACCGAAGTGACTTCCCCAATCGTTCCGGCCCATATCCATTCACATATTTTGCGAATGCCTTCTCCTGAATTTCCCTGATTCCCCATTTGAGTAGCCACACCATATCGTAGGGCTGTTTCGGTCATGATTCGTGACTCGAACACCGAATGGGTAAGCGGTTTTTGCAGGTAAACATGGTAGCCTGATTTCATTGCCATTAAAGCCGGAAGCGCATGGGAATGGTCGGGAGTGGCAATCATTACCGCATCAATATTTTTTTGTTTGTCGAACATCTGCCGGTAGTCCTGATATTTCGAGGCTAAAGGCCATTTGCGGAAAGCGTTTCGTCCGGCATATTTCCAATCCACATCGCACAAGGCCACAATATTTTCGGTATCCATGTTCGAGAGGTTGTTGAAACCCATTCCTCCCACACCAATACCAACAATATTAAGTTTATCGCTCGGGGCTTTGTGCCCTAATCCTGCAATTACATTGGCGGGTAATATAGTTACTGCTGTAGCTGCCAGGGTGGTGGTTCCCAAAAAATGCCTGCGACTGATTGTCTGACGATTATTTTCCATGTTGTTTCTATTGAAAAAAATAGATTTTCTGATTCGGTGAAAATAGGTATTCCGATTTAAATTCAGAAACGAAAGCGTTAATCTAATCGTTAAAGAAACAAAAAAGGTGAACCCTTTCAGATTCACCTTTAAAATATCAATTTAAACAGTTATTACGGCATTTCCGGAAGACTCCAGGGTTTGCGGTAAGTATGTTTGATCAGTTCAGCAGCAAATTCTGGAGCAGGAACCGGATCGGTGTAAGTTTTATTGAATGTTGGGTGACCGTCATGAATTTTGAACCCATCTTCAATAACGATTTTAATTTTCTCATCGTCATTGATGTTGGTGAATTTCATGTTCGGGCCGTCCCACAACAATTCTTTATTAAGCGATTGCAAACGAACAGCCAATACGCCCATTACCACCATTTCGTTGAATGGACCAGCTTCGCTGAAATTAGAAGCTGTTTGTACACGGCTTTCCGGACTTTCTTTTGCTGCACGAACCCAATCCATTTCGTGTGATGTTTCAACACGACGACGGAATTTTGGTGCATTTTCCGGTTTTACAACAGTGCCATCAGGACGTAAAATCCAAGGGTTAACACCATAACAACCACAAACTAAGATACCTTTTGTTCCGTGGAAGAATACACCACCACCTGAGTCGTTTGGATTTTTACCTGCTGGCCATGCTGGAGGAAGCATTGGTTTAATTCCACCATCGAACCAGTAAACTTCAACCTGTGGAAGTTGAGCTCCTTTTTTCGATCCTTTCCAGGTACGTTTTCCAGAGCGGGCAGGGAAAGTTAATTTTACCGACTGTGCTGTTGGAGCGCAATCCTGAAGCAATAAGGTTGAATTACCCTGAGCTTTCGTTGGATAACCCAATTCGAGACCTACGAATACGGGGTGCAAAATGTGGCAAGCCATATCGCCTAATGCACCTGTACCGTAATCCCACCAGCCACGCCAGTTCCATGGGTGGAAAATTTCGTTGTATGGACGCATTTTAGCTGGACCGGTAAACAAATCCCAATCCAATGTTTCAGGAACCCATTGTCCCTGTTTTGGTGTGTTCAAACCTTGTGGCCAGATCGGACGGTCAGTAAATGCCTCAACTTTAGTCACTTCACCAATTTCGCCATTCGCCAGCCATTCGCAGGTGAGGTTAACACCTTCCTGAGATGAACCCTGGTTACCCATTTGTGTAGCCACTTTGTATTTATCGGCCAATTTGGTAAGCAAACGCGATTCATAAACAGTGTGTGTCAGTGGTTTCTGAACGTAAACACTTTTACCCATGGTAATGGCATGAGCAGCAGTAATGGCGTGTGTATGGTCGGCAGTTGCGATCATAACGCCATCAATGGATTTGCCCAATTCATCGTACATAACTCTCCAGTCTTTGTACTTTTTAGCTCCCGGGAACTTATCAAATACACCGTTTCCTCCAGTATATTTCCAGTCCACATCGCAAAGACCGATGATGTTTTCAGATGCAAGGTTCTTCAAGTTGGCAAAACCCATACCGCCAACTCCAACACCAGCGATATTTAATTTGTCACTGGGTGCTTTATGACCCAAACCTGCAACCACGTTGCTGGGAAGAATAGTTACTGCGGCTGCCGCCGTTGCAGTAGTTGCCAGAAATGATCTTCTGCTAAATTTGTCTTTCATTGGTTAATAATTTAATTTCGATTTAGGTATTATTTTAATAGTGTGCTGATCAAAAAATCCCCTAAAGGTAAAATTATCTTCCATAATCAGCAAGCCCCAAAGTTCCAACTTTTTAATTTTATTCAATCAGCCGAGGAAAGCCGAGATAAGCGTATATCAAACACTTTAGCGTAAAATCAAGTAAATGAATTTTTTCGGATAGCTTTTGTCTATTCAGTATTGAAAAATTCGATTTGACGGGCAAACAATCGGGGCGTATATTTGTCTTATAATTTTATCGATTTTAATTTATTAATAGCAATAAGTATGAAGACAATTAATGAAAAATTTCCTGAGTTTAAGAAAGAAGCTGTCGTTTCACTCGAATTAGGTAAAGAGTTTGCAACGTTAACCAATGCTGACATTGCAGGAAAATGGACCGTATTCTTTTGGTGGCCGCTCGATTTCACATTCGTTTGCCCTACCGAAATTGTTTCGTTTAACGACCATTTCGAAGAATTCGCCAAACGCGATACGAATGTAGTTGGTGCTTCCATCGACTCACAGTTTGTTCACCTGGCCTGGCGCAACAACCACCCTGGATTAAAAGGGCTGAAATTCCCGATGTTGGCCGACACCAGCAAATCTCTTTCTGAAGAATTAGGTATTTTGGAAGCAGGAAATAAAATTGCTTACCGCGCCACGTATATTATCGATCCGGAAGGAACAATACAGCATGTTTCTATCAACGGGCTGAATGTGGGACGCAATGTAAAAGAAATTATTCGTATTCTGGACGCCCTCCAGACAGGTGAACTAACACCTTGCGACTGGAATCCGGGAGATCCAACTTTATAATAAAATGTAAGATCGGAAATATAGGAAAAGGGATAAAAGGCAGCTAATTAGCTGCCTTTTATTTTATGCAGAAGTTCGAACAACAACCATTTTACATCAAACAAAAAAGGCAAAAGTAACCAACATTACTTTTGCCTTTTATATTCGGGTTCATTCCTATTCTTTACTCTCGGGTCTTGGTCCTTTGGTTACCTGAGGCCTGTTTCTTGGCGGCCTGCTTCTTTGGGGCCTGTTTTCATTTGATTTGTTCTCCGTCAATCGGGCTTCCTGTGGCCTGTTTTCCTGTGGCACCTCTCCTTGCTGGCGGTTCCCCGATCTTCGGTTGCGGTTGTTCCTGCTTTTCTTGGGGGCAGGCTTGGTAAAGAATTTCTGGTCCAATTCGCCCACATTCATCATGTTTTCTTTTTTGGGCTCGGCATCAGTAGTATATCCGTCAATCGAAGGTTTTTGGCCACGTTTATTTGCATTCAGGAATTTTTTTACGTCAGCCAGATCGAGCACAAAAGTTCGTCCGTCCGATTTATCGTACATGTACCAAATCTTTTTCTGAAGAATATCGGTTTTGAAATGACGCGCAATTCCTTTGTCCGTCTCAATGGTGAGCAATTCATGCGGGAAATCTTCCAATGCTTCCAGGTAATGGTCGAGTTCGTAGGTCAGGCAGCATTTGAGCTTGCCACACCGTCCGGCCATTTTTTCAGCGTTAGGCGACAAGCCTTGTTTAACGGCGGCATCCGAAGTAACGCTCGTAAAGTCGGTACGCCAGGTTGAGCAGCATAAAGCGCGTCCACACGAGCCAATTCCTCCGATGCGGCCAGCTTCCTGGCGAACACCAATCTGCTTCATCTCAATTTTGATACTGAATTCCCGGGCGTACTGTTTAATCAGTTCACGAAAATCGACCCGGTCGTCAGCAATGTAGTAGAAAATAGCCTTGTTGTTGTCGCCACGAAATTCTACGTCCCCAATTTTCATGTTCAGGTTCAATTCGTTGGCTATCTGCCTGGCACGAATCATCACCTTATTTTCACGGGCTTTGGCTTCTTCCCATTTAATTACATCGGCAGGAGTCGCCTTCCGGTAAATTTTATTCCACTCGTAGCGCTCCGGTTTCTTTACTTTCCGTTTAAACTGAAGCTCTGCCAACTTGCCGGTGAGCGAAACGGCTCCAATATCGTGTCCTGGTGAACAGGCTACAACAACCAGTTCGTCGCGCTTTAAAGGTATTCCGTCTTCGTTTCTGAAAAACTCTTTCCGTGTTCCTTTAAAGCGTATTTCAACAATGTTCGATTCGTTGGTTGTATCAGGTATATCGTTGAGCCAATCGTATGTGCCAAGCATGGCTGGCCGGTCTAAATCAATATTTGTGTTGCATCCGCTGCATCCCATATCTCTCGTTTTTAAAACAAAGGGACAATATTATCAAATTTTGGGCAGACTTACTATTTTTATTCTGTCTAAATAGCAAGGCTCAAAATAACCATCCTGAATTCTGAATTTATCATTTTGCACGATCTAACCTTATCTTCCTTCAGTCATATGCTCAAAACAGCTATCTTTATCGTCAAAATTCCGGATTATGAATAGGTGTATTTTTCTGCTTATCGGCCTGATCTCACTGATCTTTCAGGCCCAAACAAAGGCTCAGCAGTTGAGCCCCGATGCTACTGTCAGTATCCTGACCTGCAATCCGGGAAATGATGTGGCTGAAATGTACGGGCACTCTGCCATCAGGGTAAATGACCCGGCAACAGGGATCGATGCAGTATTCAACTACGGCGTTTATAGTTTTGAAAAGCCTCATTTTTTGTATCGCTTTGCGAAAGGGCAAACCGATTACCTGATGATCGGGCTGCGATTTTCAAGTTTCTGGCCCGAATACGAACAAAGCAAACGTACCATTTATGAGCAAGTGCTCAATCTTCCGGCTGAAGGAAAGGATAAACTTTTTCAGGCCCTGATGGAAAATGCCAAACCTGAAAACCGCGAATACCGTTACAATTTTTTCATGGATAATTGTGCCACCCGTGTGCGCGACATGATTGAGCGAAACGCAGGAGTTCCGGTGCAGTTTTCCGATAATCATCCGATGGAGAGTTACCGCGACTTAATTAAAAAATTCCATCATTCGTTTCGTTGGTTCGATCTGGGAATTGACCTCCTGGTGGGGAAAAAAGCAGAACAACCAGTTACAGCCTACGGGCAGATGTTTTTACCCGAATACCTGATGGATCAGTTTGCCCGGGCAGAAATTACAATGGACGGAAAAACACAGCCACTGGTTCGCGAAACACGCGCCTTGTTTGAATACCCCAATAATAAGCTTAACTCAAGCCTACCCTGGCCTACCCTTGTTTTTGGAATCATTTTCTTGTTGGTTGCCAGAATTTCTATTCGGAGCTACCTCCGAAAACAGAAAATTTATTGGCCCGATTATCTCCTGTTTACCTTGACCGGCCTTGATGGCCTGATTATCGGATGGTTTACGTTGTTCTCGGAACACCCCGCTGTAAGTCCCAATTACAACCTATTATGGGCGCTCCCCACGAACCTGCTTTTTGCCGGAATATGGGCAATTAAAAAATGGAGATCGAAAACGCGTTACTATTTTTGGATAGCAGGCGCCGCCTTACTTCTTTCTTTTGTGTCGGGGCAGCAGTTTAATCCGGCAGTTTATTTTATCATCCTCACTTTACTAACCCGAGTCGTGCTGAACCTATTTCCGGATAGAAAATAATATTTTGCAACGTATCCGCTTTTCACCTACGACCATTTAGCTGAAAATTCAACCTATTCGCTGTATTTTCCGGTTCAATGGCCGTTCAATCGAAATCGGCACTTTCTCTTCTATCACGCAACTGGTATCCAGCCCAAGCGCTTTCACATCGTTAATACTAAACTTCCGGGTAAAAGCGTGAAGCCCCATGATCATCGTCTCCCAGGGCGATAATTTATAATCCTGGGTCATAATGCGGTCAAGGTTTATAAAAAGGAAATCGGCAGGGAAATGATGCTTTTTCAACGACTCGTAAGAACTTGTCAGTTTGATCTCTCCATTGGCAACCATATCTTTCAACACTTCTTTGTAATACAGATTGATACGTGGTTCGATTTTAAACCCAATATGAAAATCGATGCGGATAAGTATGCCGGGTATAATCTGGTTGACTTCGTAATTGAATGCATCCGGTTCGTCAACTACATTCACATGCAATAGCCAGTAGGTTTTCGCCCGTTTGGGTTGCTTGTTGAAAATCGAATACATAATTTTTGATTCGATTTGATGAATATTGTTGGCTTTAATGATATAAACCAGATTCGTAGCTATTTGCGGAATGGTTTTATCGTTACTCAGATCCTCGAATAAATGAAGGTATTTATTCACGTTAACGAAACTGATGTGACGGTTTTTGATGCGGCGACCAAAAAACCAACCGAGCATAACCAGGAAAAAGGCAAAAGCCAATGCAATGGAGAACCATCCGCCATTCGAGAATTTGTGCAAATTAGCAAGGAGAAATGAACCTTCGATGGCGCCAAAAACAGAAGCTAACAATACGAGCAAAACAACATGAACATTTCTCTGGTACAGGTAATGAATCAGGAGCATCGATGTCATAATCATGGTGATGGTTATGGAGAGCCCATATGCAGCTTCCATGTTCGACGATTCCTGAAAGAAAACAACGACAAAGCAACACAACACCCATAACAGCCAGTTAACAAACGGAATGTAAACCTGCCCTTTAATGGTTGTTGGGTGCAATACTTTAATCTTTGGCCAGAAATTTAAGGAAACAGCCTCGCTGATCAGCGTATAAGAACCTGTGATTAATGCCTGACTGGCAATAACAGCGGCTGCCGTTGAAATCAATATTCCGGGAAAAAGGAACCAGGTAGGCATAATCGAGTAAAAAGGGTTCAACTCGGCAACTGGCACCGGATGATTCATTAGCCAGGCTCCCTGTCCAAAATAATTGAGCAAAAGGGCGATTTTTACAAATATCCACGAAATCCGGATATTATTGATCCCGCAGTGACCCAGATCGGAATACAATGCTTCGGCCCCTGTAGTACAAAGAAATACAGCCCCCAGCAAAATAAAACCTTTGGGATAATTGGCCAGAAAATCATACGCATAAATCGGGTTCAGTGCGTTTAGTATTTCAGGATAAGTAATTAACTGAATAAACCCAAGGGTTGCAAGCATTCCAAACCAAACCACCATAATGGGGCCAAACGATTTTCCGAGGAATTTGGTGCCAAACTGCTGGACAAAAAACAGCACCGTCAGTATTACCAAAACGACTGGCAATACAGGCATTTCAGGATTAATCAGCCGCAGCCCTTCTATAGACGAAGTGACTGTAATGGATGGGGTTATGACGCCATCGGCCAACAGGGCACTTCCGCCAATCATGGTTAACGTCGCAGCCCATGTCGATTTTTTTTTCATCAGGGCAAATAAGGCGAAAATTCCACCTTCGCCATGGTTATCGGCCCGTAGGGTGATGATCACATATTTCAGGGTTGTTTGTAAAGTCAATGTCCAGAACACGCAGGATAACGCTCCGTACACCAACAGTTTATCGAATCGTTCGGCTCCGGAAATAATAGCTTTAATTACATACAAAGGGCTAGTTCCAATATCTCCAAAAACGATTCCAACGGTTATTAAAAGTCCGGCAAAAGTGACTTTGCTCAATGCTGAATGGTGTTTCTTCCCCGACATATCAACAGGTAATTAAATAATTGCACTATTAATGCCGGGCAAAGTTATGTACATGTCGGTTCCTTTACGACAAAGTTGCAGACTTCAGCCCCGAACTTCTTAATTTCTTAAGAATGGTTCGTATTGGGCCAAGCCGGAATCGTAGAGTTTAGCACACCTGTGCTGCGCAAAATATTGACACGCTGCGGTGTTGTGAATAGCAATATTTTAATAAATTTGGATCGAATTTCGAAAATATGAACGGTTTACGAACGATAGGATTATCTTTTTTGCTGACATTGATTGTTGCATGCCATGCTTTTGCATTTAGCAACAGTGTGCAAAGCCGTATTCCATCCGACTTAATCGATGCATCACTTACCATCGAAGCTACCGAACTTCAAAATCCGGTACAGCCTATTTATCTTGAAATTGAAATAACCAATTTTGGGCATACAGTCACCGAAGTGCACCGGTTGGTTTCATTGTTCGTTCTGTCCAACCGGATTATCCCGACCAATCATAACTTTTCGAGAGTTACTTTAATTCCGGTACCTGTCAATTTTAGTTCTCCAGTTCCCATCTTTATCAAAGGGCATGCACTCCGGCATTAGCCTTTATTCACTTTTGGTCTCCGTAAAATGCTGGATAAACAACCGTTGTTCCAAAAGCAGATTCTGATACTTATCCCTTACTGAGGTTTTGGGATTCTTGTTGTTACGGATTGGAGTGAATACAATTCCTGATTGCCTGTTTTCTACAGGAATTCAGGCACAATAACACGTAAAATTTAATAAAATGGAAAATCAAAATATGGCCAACGAGCCCAAAAAGAAAAAAATGAACGATTTTGTGGTATTGGCACTAGGCCTCGTAGCATTTATTGCTGCCTTGTTGTTGCTTAAATATGCTATGGGGGCCTTTCATCTGATTTAGTTCAAAATCATTCAATCCTACCAAAAGCCATATCAGGGAGATCTCTGGTATGGCTTTTTTATCTGGCCTGAAATCGTCCATTTTACTATATTTGAGCCCATAAAATACCAGTAAAAATGAACATCGAAACATTTAGGGAATATTGTATGAATAAACCGGGTGTTACGGAAGAATTTCCGTTCGACGAGGTAACCCTGGTATTTAAGGTAATGGGTAAGATGTTTGCCTTAACTAATCTGGATGGCGACTGGACTCTGGCATTGAAGTGTGATCCGGACCGGGCTTTGGAGTTGAGGGAAACGTATCCGGCTATACAACCGGGCTATCACATGAGCAAAATACACTGGAACACCATTATGATGGATGGCTCCCTGTCGCAAAAACTGATTCTGGAGCTGGTTGATCATTCCTACCAGTTGGTAGTCGATAAATTACCCCGGAAACTGAAAGAAGAACTGGGCAGGGAAAAATAAACGGATACATGTACCCGAAATAATCAGGAATACCGGAGGAAAATTATGGAAACATACGATTTAAAAGGAGAAGAATATATAGAATTGATTAAGTTACTGAAAACCATGCGGATCAGTGAATCAGGAGGCCAGGCCAAAATGATGGTTGAAGATGGAATCGTTTTTCGCAACGGGGAGCAGGAATTCCGTAAAAGGGCCAAACTACGGACAGGTGATCTGATTGAAGTATTTGACTATAAAATCAGAATTGAATAGTAAAAATGAAGCGGTAATTAAACGACATTTAACATTGCCATCCGGATATGAATAGCACGCTTTGCAATTATCCGATCAGGCACCAACTTTAAATGATCTCCTTTTCACCATCCTTTCTGCTGTAAATTTCTGTTATCGGTTCGCCCGAAATTAATCTCACGGGTAGTCATTTGTCATCCTCCAAAATTTGAAATTCTAATTTTAAGCACTTTTTCTAACTTGTAATTAGAATTATTCTAATCGTTGATAATTGAAACGCCTATTTTGCTAATTAGTAAGCACTGTTTGCCCGTTAATGTTTTATTATTAGAAGGATAAAACTATTTTTACCCTGCCAATAAGCGCATGGAAGAATGAAGAAATTATCCACATCGTACTATTCTATTTTTCAAAACACTTTAAACACATCCAAAAAAATAGAGATATCTCTATCTTTTATTCTAAAAATAGATTTTTTTTCCAGAAAGTCACCTTTCTATTTTTTCATATTTCATACACCAACTCACTTTGCTTTGGGTTATCCAGTTCTTAACCAAAAACCCCAAAGCGTATGATAAGAAGTTTACTTAAATCGTATTTTAAATATTTTCTTACCCTTAGTTTTGCTGCACTGCTCTTACTTGTTAACAAGAGTACCAATGGTCAAATTTCTCAAACCTTTACTTCCAGTGGAACATTTACTGTTCCTGCCGGGGTAACCAGCGTTAAAGTAGAGGCATGGGGTTCCGGGGCAGGGGGAAATAATAGTAATGATAGAGGCGGAGGCGGAGGCGCTTATGCTGCGAATAACTCAGTTCCGGTTACTCCGGGGAACACTTATACTGTTACAGTAGGAGCTGGTGCCGCTGTTGGATCTGGCGCTAACGGCCAAAATTCAAGTTTTGGTTCGTTGGTAGTTGCAGCAGGGGCGATTGGAGCGAATGGAGGAACTGTAGCAAACAGCACAGGTACTATTATTCGTGCTGGTGGCAATGGAGGTTTGAGCACTGGTAGAGGAGGTGCCGGAGGTGGTGGATCTGCCGGAGCAGGTGGGGCTGGAGGTAATGGAGGCGACACGAATGATAACACTGGCGGAAGTGCAGGAGCTTCTGGTAGTGGAAGCGGTGGGGCTAGTGGTGGAGCTAGTGGTGGAGCTGGTGGAAGTCGAGATAATCCGGGTATATCCGGCGCATTTCCTGGCGGAGGTGGAGGAGAAAGAGGTGAAAATGATACTACCACAGGAAGCGGTGGCGGTGGAAATGGGTTGGTTATTGTTACCTATGTATTACCAACTCCCTCGATTAGTGCTGGCGGAAGCGGAACTTTTTGCGTTGGTTCGACTATTAATCTGACAAGCTCGGGTACAAATATTTCTAATCGGTATTGGACCGGGCCAAACAATTTTTACTCATTAGCACAAAATCCGGTTATTAGTAATGCTACTTCGGACATGTCGGGTACTTATACTGTTACCGGAAGCGGATTAAGTGGAATTAATCTTGTAACAAACGGAACCTTTCAATCGGGGAAAACTGGATTTACTACTGAATACACTGCTGCAGCTTCTTCATCAACAGGTCTTAATCCAGAAGGAACATATGATGTAGTTACATCTCCATCATCACGACACGGAAATTTTTGCTCCTGTGGGGATCATACCTCTGGAACGGGATTACAAATGGTAATTAACGGGACGATTACACCTGGACTAAAAGTGTGGTCGCAAACGGTTGCTGTAACTGAGGGAAATGACTACCAATTTACCTATTGGGTACAAAGTGTTGTAAATGGAAACGATGCCAATCCGTCCAGATTACAACTATATGTAAATGGAGTTGCCGCCGGTCCTATTTATACAGCGAACTCCACTACCGGTGTCTGGACACAGTTTACCTATAACTGGAATTCAGGAACAAGTACTTCTGCAGCCCTTTCCCTTGTCAATCAAAATACGATTGCCGGAGGTAATGACTTTGCTTTGGACGATATTGTTTTTCAGCCAGTTGCATCAGCAGCATCCTCAGTGGATGTTACCGTGGAAGATTATCCCTTGGCGGTTACGGTTGCCGGGAATGGCACTTTTTGCGGTAGCACAACACTAACTGCCTCCGGGGGATCAGGCGGAACCATTTATTTTCAGGGAACTACCAGTGGTGGAACATCAACAGCGACAGCATCAAGCAGTCAAACCGTTACTGCTTCAGGAACCTATTATTTCAGATCACGATCTTCGGGTGGATGTTGGGGACCTGAGAGAAGTGCAACAGTTACTATAAACCCACTGCCAGTTCCTGTAGCCAATAATGTTTCAGTTACCTATGATGGATTATCACATACGGGATCTGCTTCTGTAGGTGCAAATGAAGTTGTTACCTGGTATACAGCATCAACTGGAGGAAGTGTTACGACCGCCCCCATGGGGACTAATGTGGGTACCTATACCAGGTGGGCAGAAGCGAGAAATACGGTAACCGGATGCGTAAGTGCTACAAGAACACCTGTGACTGTTACCATTGCTAAGAAAACAGCCTTTGTTACTCCAAATGCTTCAAGCAAAATTTATGGTGCTGCTGACCCTGCTCTTTCAGGAACACTCAACGGATTCATCGCCACAGATAATGTAACGGCTACTTATGCCAGAACTACGGGTGAAACAGTCTCGGGCAGCCCTTATACCATTAGTGTTACCCTTAGCCCTGCCGCTGTATTGAGCAACTATACAATCACTTACAACACTGCAAACTTTACAATTAACAAAGCAACACCGGTTGTAACTCTAACTGCGGGAACCTACACATACAACCGCACCCCGCAAGGACCTAATACAGCAACAAACACAGGAACGGGGACAAGCTATTCGTATAGTTATGTTGGTGTTAGTGGAACTACCTACGGACCAAGCTCTACACCTCCTACCAATGTAGGAAGTTATACCGTTACTGCCACTGTAGCTGCAAGTACTGATGGCAATTATAATTCAGCCAGTTCGGTTGCAACGGCATTCACCATTGCTAAGAAAACAGCATTTGTTACTCCAAATGCTTCAAGCAAAATTTATGGTGCTGCTGATCCTGCTCTTTCAGGAACACTCAACGGATTCATCGCCACAGATAATGTAACGGCTACTTATGCCAGAACTACGGGTGAAACAGTCTCGGGCAGCCCCTATACCATTAGTGCAACCCTTAGCCCTGCCGCTGTGTTGAGCAACTATACAATTACTTACAACACTGCAAACTTTACAATTAACAAAGCTCCATTACAACCAGTCATAACAGCTAATAATAAGTGCTTTGATGGTCTCTCCGTTGCCACTTTGAGTAGTCAGAGTGTTACTGGAACTTTTGCCCCTGATGTAGTTACATTGAACGTAAGCTCAGCTAATTTTAATAATGCTGCAACAGGAAATGGCAAAACAGTTACGGCAACTGGGCTGACAATTGGTGGTGCTGCTGCCAACAACTATAGCTTATCTTCAACTACCGCAACAACAACCGCCAATATTTATGCGTTACCTACAGCAAATGTGAGTGGCAGCACCACGATCTGTAATGGAACGAGTACCAATTTATCGATCTCACTAACAGGCAATGGTCCCTGGAGCTTTACTTATACCGATGGAACAACACCCATTTCTGTAACAGGCCAGACAACGAGTCCTTTTATTGTTAGCGTGAACCCGAATACGACAAAAACGTATTCTGTTACTTCGGTTAGTGATGCTAATTGTACTGGAACCGACTTTGGAAATAGTGCTACAATTACCGTTGATCCATCAACTTTAGGTGGAACGATCTCCGGAGTAGTTTCACCCACTTGTCTGAATTCTAATTCCGGAGTGCTGACCTTATCTGGCCATCTGGGAACAATTGTAAGGTGGGAACGTAACATAAACTCGAATGGATGGACAGATATTGGAAACGCAGGAAGTACAACATTTACTGAGCCTAACTTTTATTCAGCCGGAACATGGCAATATCGGGTGGTTGTAAAAAACGGCAGTTGCTCAGAAGCTTACTCTTCAGTTACCAACATTGTGGTTGATCCCGCTTCAGTAGGGGGTTCAATCGGTTATGCAGATCCCATATGTGAAGGAAGCTATGTATCTCTGACACTGAATGGCAGTACCGGGGCTATTCTTCGCTGGGAAAGACGTTTAGGATCGGGTAGTTGGGAAACGGTTGCTCAAACAACAACCATCATTACAGATACACCAACATCAGGTGGAACCTGGGAATACCGGGCTGTTGTTCAAAGCGGTAATTGTAATGTCGTTTATTCAACCTCTCAAACAGTCGTTGTGAATCCAACGCTGACGATTACTTTGGGAGCCAATCCTGAAGTTTGCCAGACAATCACATCAACCTCGTTACCTTTTTCAGCAACAACAGGTAATCCGAGTGGTTGGATATTGACCTTCGATGCGGCTGCCGTTTCTGCTGGATTTAATAATCCTCAGAATGGTTCTCTTGGTTCGGCCCCGGGGAATATCCCGATTAATGTTCCTTATAATATCGCTGTAGGGGTTTACCACGCTACATTAAAGATAAGGACTTATTCTCCGAATTGTTTCAGTACAGATTATCCAGTTACCATAACTGTTGGATATTCAACAGTAGCCGGTACGGCCTCAGCAGGTTCTACAGAAGTATGCCGCAATTCAGGAACAACTTTAACGTTGGTTGGTTCTGTCGGTTCAATACAATGGCAAACCAATGCAAGCGGAACCTGGCAAGACATTTCAGGAGCTACCAGCGCTACTTATGTTACGCCAAATCTTGTAGCTGCCACTTCTTACCGGGCAAGGGTTACCAGTGGCTCTTGCAGCAGTATGGAATCAAATGTTGTTGCAATTACCGTTGATTCGCAAAAACCTGTTTTGGCGAATTGCCCTACCGGAACACTAACTTTTGCCCCTGATGCCGGTTTGTGCTCTGCATCAATTAACACAACTACCTGGGGTCAGTCACCGGCTGTTTCTGCTACCGACAATTGCGATACAGCTCCGGTAATAAAATTTACCCGCAGCGATGGTCAAACCAACTCAACTTTCCCGATCGGATCAACAACCGTAACGCTTACCGCTACGGATAACAATGGCAACGTATCTACCGGATGTACATTTACAGTACTGGTAAGAGAAACCACTCCACCGTCAATTACCTGTCCTCCGGGACAGACGATATTCTGTGCTGCCAATATCCCGGCGGCTTATGCCACATTTGCAGCATTTCAGGCTGCCGGTGGAACTGCCAGCGATAATGCGGCCTCCGGATGCGGATTATCTGAAGGAACATTCCACCTTGCTGCTCAGGTTACCTCAGGCAGTACAATTACCCGCACCTACGAGATCGCCGATTATTCGGGAAATACAGCTACCTGCAATCAGGTATTTACAATTATTTCTCCGCCAACAGTCAGCATAACTTCTCCGGGATTCAATATTACCTGTGCGGGCAGTGGATTTACAATTCATTCGTCAGTCAATTCGTATAGCGGCACAACCCACTACCAGTGGCAATTCAAAGCTTTTAATGGTTCGTCGTGGACCGCAATTGGAGGAGACACTCCTTCTTACTCCGGAACTTTGGCCAATCTGGGCGATCAATACCGGCTGATCATCTCTCAGTCAACCGATTTCAGTAATGTTTCCTGCACATCTATTTCCAACGAGCTCAAATTCAGAGATGTGACCAAACCTGTGTTTGTTATCGGTAATGCCCCTGCCAACCAAACCATTTGTATTGCAAATGGCGCAACTGCGGTAAGCGTAACCAATATCCGTCTTAATAATGAAGATGTTGCCGATAATTGCACAACCGTATTTGGAGATCTGGCAATTTCCTACACGATTAATGGAGGTGCTTCAGTTAGCGGTAATCTGGCCGAAGGAACCTCATTCAGTTTAGGAACATCAACGGTGGTTTACACGGTTGCCGACCAATCCGGAAATTATGAAACACATACCTTCACGATTACGGTAAATGAAAACCCTGCTTTGGCAGACATTACTCCCGATGCTTCAGGTTTAACGCCCGATCAGGGTTCTACGCATTCGTACAGCGTACCGGCTGAAGCTGGTTACACGTTTACCTGGAGTGTTGAAAAAGAAATATCATCGGGCAATTACAGTGCTGTAAGTCCGCTCATTACCGGACAAGGATCTGCAACTGCAAACATTACCTGGGGCGCCGCCACCATGCCAGGGAATTACCGGATTACAGTGGTTAAAGAAAACAATTCGACCAACTGCGAAGCTACAAAAACCCTGAATGTGAAGGTACTTAACGTTTTCAACCCGTTTGTAAAAGACTATGGAAATTCGTGCCATAATGTTACCGGACAAACCATCATTGATTGGATTGTTGAACTTTCGAACAACTCGATGCTTGGAGGAACCTATAACTGGAGTTTTAACTGGAGCATCAAACTTGGGGCAACCGTAATAGCTACCGGAACCGAATCTGGAGTAACGGTAATATCGAAAACTATTAGCTACACGGTAAATATTGGCGATGGGAGCGAAAAGAATTACCGGTTCGAGATTTATGATGTAACCGACGCTCTGGGAAACAAGGAAACCAGCACAACCGACGATACCGATGAGGTGAAAATATTTGCCAAACCCAGCATACAGTTTTAGTAACGTAAAAGAACAAAGGAAAAAAAATAAATATAAATAATTAACAATTAAAAGTTTAACTCAAAAATTACAAAACATGAAAAAGCAAATTTTATCTTTTCTTTTCGTCCTTGGACTGGGACTCTTTATGACAAATACTGCATTTGCAGATAATGAGCCTTCTGTTTCTACCGGTTTTTCTACTACTTATAAGGTGACGAATAATTCGACTAACGGGAAATGGACAGGAGGAACTCCGACATATTTATGGGCACTGACAGGAGCGAATGGTACTGACTGGTCCGCAAATGGTGGAAGTGGACTTGATAATACAATAGATCAAGTTATTCTCTGGAAAAAAGCAGGGACTTATACATTTACAGTAACGGCAACTGATGTTTATGGCTGTTTGACAGAACCAATTACAATGTCAGTTACGGTTACTGATGCTCAAATATGTATTGACAACAGAACTAGTGGAGGAAATCCTCCTGCGAATACAACACTCTGCTCATTGATAGCAAACTCAACCTCTCCTTCCAATCCAGGAACTGTTGATGGCGGAACTGGTGATAACATCGTTTTCCATGTTTTAATTACTGGTGGTGTAGCTAACGGCAATTATACAGTTAACTATACTGTTACCAAAGGTGCATCTACTTATAATGGATCAGAAGATGTTACTGTAGATGGTTCCGGAAATACTGATCACGAAATAACTGTAAGTTATGTTGGTGGAAGTTCTCCTCTACCAGCAATCTTTACTAACGATTCGGGAGCAGATGAAACAATTGTAACAAGTTTAACAAGTTTGAAAATTGGTGCTGAAACTATTGACATAAAATGTGATTCTTCCACTGGGATTACAACATTTAATTCAATCTTACACACAACACCTATTATCTCCTTCTAACTTATCTCTTTTCAATGGCAGGCTTCGGCCTGCCATTGTTTAAGTTTTGTTTTCACATATCAGGGTTAATAGCATAAGATTTTCCCCCGCAAGAATAGTTGAATGAAGAAATGGTTATCCACCATAGTAGTAATTGTTTGTGCCATAAGTTTTAATCAAAACATATGGGCCCAGAGTACAGAGTATGCCATTAAGGGAGACTTAAAAGCATTTTCTGTAAATGGAGCAGCAGGCAACACCTATGTCTGGAAACTCACTCATCCCGACCATTCCGTTCAAACACTCAGTTCTACAGGGAGTTCGAGTGGCGACATTACTTTTGCCAATCCTGGAAGTTATGTGCTGTGGGTTCAGGCAACCGATGCCTTTGGTTGTTTGTCCGAACCTATAGTCAAAACGATTATTGCCCGAACAGAAGTTACAATTACCGCCAGCATGGCCAATGCCAGCGAAAATGCCGGAAACAAGGGGCAGTTTATGGTCGATCTGGGCTCGGTAAATGCTACCGGGGCAAATGTAACGATTAGCTTAACGGTTACCGGTACCGCAACTGCGGGCACTGATTACACTGCACTTCCAACCAGCATAGTTATTCCAAACGGATCGCAAACTGCTGCGATTGATGTCAGCGGCATCATTAACGACTTACTGGTTGAAAGCAACGAAACAGTGATTATCTCGATTACCGGAAGCGATCAGATTTTATTCCCGATTGCAGCCAATCCGTTAACGACAACAGCAACAGTTACCATCGCCGATAATGATGTACCGGTTACCCCAACAATTGCCAGCTTAACAACCAACGATACCACCCCGCTGATAACTGGAACTGCAACATTCGGTCCGGAAGAAACCCTGACGGTAATCGTCAATGGAATTACTTACACGGTTGGCGATGGAAACCTGGCACTTTCAGGAACAACCTGGAGTTTACAAATTCCTGCTGCACATACCCTGACTGCCAATACGTATGAAGTAACTGCTAAAGCGACAAGCAATTCGGGACTTTCGTCAACCGATACCACCACTAACGAACTGACCATTTATACCAATCAGGCGCCCGTTGCCGAAAATGATTATTTTGCCACCAGCGGTGAAAATATTTCGGGTAACCTGGCCATTAACGACATCGATCCGGAAGGTGGTTCGCTCACTTACAACACGACGCCCGTATTAGCGCCAACAAAAGGAACGTTAACCATTCAACCCAATGGGTCTTTTACTTATGTAGTTCTGCCAACAGCATCGGGAACCGATGAGTTCATTTACGAAGTTTGCGACAATGGAATTCCGATTGCTTGCAGCCAGGCTAAAGTGACGATTGATTTCAATAATCACGCTCCAATAGCGGTTACTGATGATTATTTAGTAGCACAGGGAACCGTAATTACCGGCCGGCTAAACCTGAACGACTCTGACCCCGACGGGCAAACGCTATTCTACTCCTACAAACCCATTCTAGCTGCTGCACATGGAACGGTTGAAATTAGTTACGACGGTTCTTTCATCTATACGCCGGAATCTGGTTACAGAGGAAACGATTCATTTACTTACCTGGTTTGCGACAAAGGCATTCCTGCTCAATGCGCTACTGCCCAAGTCCTGATTCAATTAACCAATTTGGGTCCGATTGTGACTGACGATACCAAAACCACAAAAATAGATACCCCGGTTTCGGGTAATGTACTGACCAACGACAGCGACCTAAGCGGCGATCAACTGATATTAAAACGTGCCCCTATTTCCGGACCTTCGAATGGAACGATCAAACTGGAGGCTGACGGTTCATATACTTATACGCCCAACGCTGGTTTCTTCGGACAAGATCAGATCATCTATGAAGTTTGTGATAATTTCACGACACCAGCTTGTACCCAGGGAACCCTGACTATAAAAATTGATCCTGAAATCCCCCTTGTTTACGATCGACTCGCAACCAACGATATTAACATCACACTAAAAAACAAACCCGTTTCAGGAAATGTATTAACCAACGATGCCGGATTTTACAATTACAATGCAAGCGTATCCATTTTTCTGAATCCGGTTAACGGAGCCCTGAACTTAAATGCTGATGGGAATTATACCTATACACCCAGAAAGGATTATACAGGCATCGATAATTTCTACTATACCGTTTGTACTGCAGTAAATCCGGCTGATTGTGATACTGTAAATGTTACCATTCAGGTGATTCCCGATGTACTTTCGATGGTTGCCCCCATTGCCATTGACGATGAAATACAATCGCTGTCGAATACGGTGGCCAAAGGAAACGTGTTGTCCAACGATCTTTCTATTTCAGACGAAGAATTAATACTGAACTTAGTCCCGAAAGTGGCACCTAAATCAGGAACTTTGGTTTTGAACGATTCCGGAAGTTTTACCTATCAACCCAAATCAGGATTTACCGGTCAGGATTATTTTATTTATGAAGTGTGCGGTTCCATTTCGGGGTATTGTTCTCAGGCCAGAGTTACAATAACGGTTTCAAACGACCAAACGGTTAAATTATTCGCTGCCGACGATGTTTTCTTTTCGCAAGGAGATGTTCTGCAGGGTAACCTGCTTGCCAACGACGTTTATCCATCGTTAAGCACGCTCATTATTAACGCTACATCATCGCTAAAAGCGGCTCATGGTACTGTTTCAATTGGCAATAATGGTGTGTTTAACTACAAACCCATTTCCGGATTTGCCGGAACCGATCAGTTCGTTTACGAAATCTGCGATACACAGCTGGCTTTGTGCGATAAAGCAACGATTTATGTAGTGGTTAAAGCAGCCCCAACAAACTCGGCAGATCTGGCCATTACAAAAACCGGCCCGGCAACAGTTTCTCCAGGTGCAGCTATCAATTACCAGCTAACGGTAACCAACCTGGGAACAGAAACGGCCACCAAGGTACAGATCAACGATTTTCTTCCGGCGGCCTTACAGAATCCAAAATATACGGCTAACGGAAACACTGTCGCAAAAGATTGGTCGGGATATTACGAGTTAAACGAGTTGAAGATCAACGAAACATTCAGTCTCGAAATTTCGGGAATGGTTTCGGCAAGTGCACCTGACACCCTGAAAAACGTCGCAACCGTATTTAGTTTGCAATGGGATCCAAATCTGGACAACAACATTTCGGTAGTAAAATCAGTAGTTTCCAGAGGGGCTCAAGCTCGCATACAGGGAGCTCCATACCTTACAGTTGGTAGTTGTAATACCCAGGGACGAGTGCTGGATGCAAGCAGCTCGAAAGGCGATGGACTCTCGTTTAGCTGGACTCCGACTATTTATCTCGACAATGCCACCAGCTCAAAACCAGTCTTTAGCCCGGGCAAAACCACCCGTTACAAATTAACAGTAACCGATAGCAAAGGAGAACAAGATACAACTTCGGTGTTGGTGGTGGTTGCGCCTGCACCATTGGCAGTAACCGAAAAAAGCGTTTTTGTTGAAACACCCAACGAAACCATTATGCTCAGCGGTAGCAAAAGTACCGGTGCCGGACTGAGCTATTTGTGGTTATCGAAAGAAGGAATTATCCTGAATGGAGAAACGACACCTACGGCGCAGGTTAGCGGACTGGGCATGTACTACCTTCAGGTAACCGACTCGTTGGGTTGTTCGAGCAAAGACTCGGTAAATGTTGGGTTGTATATTCAGGCGGTAAACGACACCGCTGAAACGAAAGTAAATGAAAGTGTGGTTATTAATGTACTTAAAAACGATCAGCCAGCCAATTCAATAAATCCGTCAAGCATCTCCATTGTAACACCGCCATTGCACGGTATCGCAACAGTTGATGCCGACTCGCTGATTCTGTATTTACCCGAAGAATCCTACATCGGACAGGACGAATTTGTATATCAGGTTTGCGATTATTTCAAACGGTGCGACCAGGCTAAGGTTTTAGTATTGATTAACGATGTCCCATTCTTTATCCCGGATGCTTTCTCGCCCAATGGTGACGGGAAAAATGACAGGTTCGAGATCAAAGGATTACATAAATATCAAACCGTCGGAATCGAGATTATTAATCGGTGGGGAAATACGGTATATCAATCCAAAAATTACGGAGAAGGAGCGAATAAGGATGGATTTTGGGATGGAACAGCCTCATCAGGATTACGAATTGGTTCGGGCCCTGTACCAACAGGCACCTATTATTTTATCCTGAAACTGAATGGTAAAGAAAACATAAACGGGTCGATTTACCTGGATAGGTAAAAGCTGTTGCAAAACGATAGTATAAAAACGATTTAAAAGCTGAATAAAATAAAATTGAGCATACATAATTACATAAGTCATCTGAAACAACTGTATTCCGGAATCATTCTGGTATTTATACTTCTGTTTTTTGCCTGGGAATCTTCTGCGCAGCAAGATGCTATGTACACCCAATATATGGAAAACCTGATTACTGTCAATCCGGCATACGCGGGTTCAAAAGATTTATTGAGCATGATGGTTGTATCGCGAAATCAATGGGTAACCTTACCCGATGCCCCGGTATCGCGCACCTTCTCCATACATTCGCCCATCAGGGAAACGAATACCGGGCTTGGTTTATCATTCATTTACGACCGCATAGGGCCCATAAAACAGACAGGAGTTTATGCCGACTATTCGTACAGGCTATTTTTCAGCAACAGGCGCACCCTGTCGTTTGGACTAAAAGCGTGCGTTAAATTAAAAGATGCAGGATTTTGATCTTTGGAAACCAAATAAACAGACAACCAGGGTATTGCA
>JAIBEY010000035.1 GCA_019459525.1 Prolixibacteraceae bacterium | reverse complement strand
GTGTTACAATAATTTTGTGGCGGCTGCTGCAACTCAGGCCAAATTGTACCGGAAAATAACCGGAGATACCAGCTTCGAAGATATGGAAGTGGCGCTGACCGACTGGCTTCTGGGATGCAATCCGTGGGGAACATCCATGATCTGTGGACTTCCGGCAGGTGGCGATTATCCTGAAATTCCGCATTCATCGTTAACCCATATCCTGAAGAAAACCACTACCGGCGGATTGGTTGACGGCCCGGTGTATGCGCATATTTACAAAAGCCTGATCGGAATTACCTTGCACGAAGCCGATGAATATGCTGAATTCCAGAACGGAAAGGCTGTTTACCACGACGATATGGGCGATTATTCGACCAACGAACCAACGATGGACGGCACGGCAAGTTTGAGTTATTTGCTTTCGTCGCTCGAAACGGATGCCGATAAACAGGACGTTTCCGATAGTCAGGGTGCATGTATTCGAATGAATCCTGAGGCTAAGAGCGTTTACCTTATTTTTTCGGCTCATGAATATGGAGAAGGCGGACAGGCAATTGCTTCAAGCCTGAAGAAAAATAAAGCCAAAGCTTCGTTCTTCTTTACCGGAAAGTTTTACGAAAATCAGGTCAACCGGGAAATAATCAAACGCTTACAGGCCGATGGACATTACCTGGGAGCGCATTCGGATGCTCATTTATTGTATGCCGACTGGACCCGGCGCGATTCAACTTTGGTTAGTCGGCAACAGTTTGCCGATGATCTGAAAGCGAACTACGGGAAGATGGCCGCATTTGGCATCACGCCTGAAAAAGCGCCTGTATATTTACCACCGTACGAATGGTACAATGCGGAAAGCGTAGATTGGAGCCGTCAAATGGGATTAAAGGTGGTTAATTTTACCCCGGGAATCCGCTCGAATGCCGATTATACCACACCCGATATGAAGAGTTACCGTTCGTCGGAAACCATTATGAACGACATTAAAACGTTTGAAAAGACCGACCCGAATGGGTTGAACGGCAGCATTATGCTGATCCATTTGGGAACCGTGTCCGAGCGAACGGATAAATTTTATAACCGGTTGAACGAATTACTTGTATTTCTGAAGAAAAAAGGATACTCAACAGAACGTTTTTAATAAAAAAATAGGACTGAAATGAATCGATTGGACCAACTATTTTTGTCATACCAATTTGTCAGGCAGGCGAAAAATGTGCTTAAATCTGTTGCTTTGGTTTTGCTTTTATGGTCGTGCCAGGCCAATGCTCCAAAAACGTTTGACTTTTCGGCCATCGAAAGCATGATGGATGCCGGAGCGTTTAAAAAAGTTGAAGGGCTGGTTGATTCGTTAAAAACTCAAGGTGTTTGGAGCCAGACTGACCTGCAAAAAATGGACTCGATAGTGGACATGGGCATGCGGATTCGTTCTGATTTCCAGAGAAGTGAAGCTGATGTGAAAAAACAACTCTCCAACTATTTTGCCGAACTGGATTCTGTTCAACTAATGAAATGGGAAACCACTCAAAAACTGGAAAACCGGATCATTGATGGCGAAAAACGCTATTTTAGAAATGCCGTTCCAAACTTGTTCAGGCTCGATGCTGAAGCCCGGAAACAAAAGGAAAAAATTGATGGCATCCAGGTGGATTCTCTTGATATTTTTTGTTTAAAACATACTGCCGATGTCATTGCAGCAACCAAATCTTCAGGAACAGTTTCGCTGCCTGCCAAAATGAAGTTAAGTTACATGATTGATGTGGATATCAATGCTGTGCCTGAAGGAAAAGTTATTCGTTGCTGGATGCCGTTCCCGAGGGAGGAAAATCCCAGGCAAAGCCGGGTGCGCCTGATTAACTCCGAACCATCGAATGCCCGGATTGCCCCGAATGCAGACCTTCAGCGGTCGGTCTATCTGGAACAAAAGGCGGTTAAAGATCTTCCCACAACATTTCGTATCGAATTTGAAATAGAGACCGCTGCGCAGTACTTTGACCTGAAACCCGAAGAAATAAAACCGTATCAAACCGAAAGTGCACTTTACCGGGAATTTACTTCGGAAAGGATGCCGCACATCCTTTTTTCGCCGGAAATGAAAAATTTGTCGAACCGGATTGTAGCCGGAGAAACGAATCCGCTGCTAAAAGTTCAGAAAATATTCAGTTGGATCAGCGATACTATTCCGTGGGCATCGGCGCTCGAATACGGCACGATCCCAAATATTCCGCAGTATGTGTTGAAATACGGACATGGTGATTGCGGAATGAAGACCTTGTTGTTTATGACTTTGGTTCGGTTGCAGGGCATTCCGGCCAAATGGCAAAGTGGCTGGATGCTGCATCCCGGTCATGTAAACCTGCACGATTGGTGCGAGGTTTATTTTGAAGGTGTCGGCTGGGTTCCTGTAGATCAGTCGTTTGGCCTGCAAATTAGTGCCGATGAGAAAATCAGGAAATTTTACAGCTCCGGAATCGATGCTTACAGGCTGATTGTTAATGACGATTACAGCCAGGAATTGACTCCGAAAAAACGGTATCCGAGAAGCGAACCGATCGATTTTCAGCGGGGTGAACTGGAATGGGAGGGAGGCAACCTCTATTTTAACCAGTGGAGCTGGGATATGAAGGTGGAATACCAATGAGTCTCAAGTTCCAAATTTCAAGTTAAGCTGCGAAGACAGACTTGGAACCTGGAATTTGGAACCTATAACTAATTCAAACTTTGAACCTGAAACTTGAAACTTTTTATGAGCGCAACTATTTTGTTTATCGTGTTGGTTATCTTTTTCGGAATGGTGTTTGGCATTTCGTATTTGACCTCGAAAAATGCAACCAACGAAACCTTTTTTACCGGAAACCGCAGATCGCCCTGGTACGTGGTGGCTTTTGCCATGATCGGAACCACCATTTCCGGAGTCACATTTATATCGGTGCCGGGCGAAGTTGGCAATTCGGGCTGGACGTATCTGCAATTTCTTCTCGGAAATTTTGTAGGCTACTGGGTGGTTGCCCTTGTGCTTATTCCGTTGTATTACAAGCTAAATCTGGTATCCATTTATACGTATCTCGATCAGCGTTTTGGCGTTCGGTCCTATAAAACCGGTTCGTTCTTTTTTCTGGTTTCGCGTACCATTGGCGCTGCTTTTCGGATGTATCTCGTAGCGGGGGTGCTGCAACTGGCTTTTTTCGATGCGCTCGGAATCCCGTTTGTAGTTACGGTGGCCATTGCCATTTTTATGATTTGGGCCTATACCCATCGCGCCGGAATTAAAACCGTGATTTATACGGATACTTTACAGACCACTTTTTTGGTAACTTCGGTAATTCTGACCACAATTTTGATTTCCAGGCAGCTCGATATGAATTTTGGCGACATGGTAAAAGCCATCGACGAGCATCCGTTCAGCAAAACGTTCGATTGGGACTGGCGTTCGAAAACGAACTTTTTCAAGCAGTTTCTGGCCGGTTTGGGGATTGTTATTGTCATGAACGGACTTGACCAGGATATGATGCAAAAGAGCCTTACCTGTAAAAACAAACGCGAAGCGCAGAAAAACTTATTCTGGTTCAGTCTGGCCTTTATTGTGACCAACCTTTTGTTTTTGAGTCTTGGTGTGATGCTCTACATTTACGCGCAGATGAAAGGAATACCAGTACCGGAAAAAACCGACGATTTTTTCCCTTTCCTGGCGCTCAGCCACTTCGGAACCATTGCTGGTGTTCTGTTTTTGCTCGGAATTGTTTCGGCAACTTATTCCAGTTCCGATTCAGCACTGACAGCTTTAACCACTTCTTTCTGCATCGATTTTCTGAAACTCGACCCCCAGAGCACGAACAGCCAATCGGCTCGCATGAAAACGCACATTGGTTTTTCTGTACTTATGTTTTTGGTCATCATCCTTTTCCGCCTGATTAACGACGAGAGCGTGGTAACAGCCGTTTTTAAAGTTGCCGGTTACACTTACGGGCCGTTGCTGGGACTTTTTGCCTTCGGAATCCTGACTAAAAAGCAGGTTCACGACCGGTATGTTCCCGTTCTTGGATTGCTTTCACCGGTTATTACCTACATCATCAATATTAATTCGGAAGCCTGGCTGGGAGGCTACAAGTTTGGTTTCGAATTGTTGCTCCTGAATGGAATGATCATGTTTACCGGCCTTTGGTTGCTAACAAAAAAAACTAAATCGGAATGAAAAGCTCGCAACGCTATCTCGCGCTCGACGTTTTACGCGGAATGACCGTCGCCTTGATGATTCTGGTCAATAATCCCGGAAGCTGGGCGCATATTTATGCCCCGCTTGAACATGCCAAATGGCACGGATGTACGCCAACCGACTTGGTATTCCCGTTCTTTCTTTTTGTGGTGGGTGTTTCCATGTTTTTCTCGTTTTCGAAATACAATAACTCGTTAAATACGGAATCGCTCCTGAAAATCGGCAAACGCACGCTGCTCATTTTTGCCATCGGTCTGTTCCTGAACTCGTTTCCGCAGTGGGCAACCGATTATTCTAAATTGCGGATTCTGGGAGTGTTGCAGCGTATCGCGCTGGCCTACGGAATTGGCGCTGTGATTGTACTGGCATCGCCGCGTAAATATTTGCCTTACATTGGAGGTGGTATCCTGTTGCTGTATTGGGGCCTGCTTTCGTGGCTGGGAGGAAATGATCCGTTTTCGCTCGAAGGGAATGTTACTTCGGTAATCGATAAAGCTATCCTGGGCGAATCGCATCTCTATAAAGGATTCGGAATTCCGTTTGATCCGGAAGGTTTGTTCGGAACGATCCCTGCGGTAGCAACTGTTATTATTGGTTATTTGATTGGTGCGCTGGTGAAAGAAACCGAGAAAATATCAGTTCCTAAAAAGTTGATTTTAACCGGAACGGTTTTCGTTGCATCCGGATTGATCTGGGGATTGGTTTTTCCAATCAACAAACCCATCTGGACCAGTTCGTATGTGCTTTACACCGCCGGATGGGCCAGTTTGGTTCTGGCTTTGTTAATTTGGATTATCGACCTGAAAGGTTATTCAAAATGGACGTCGTTTTTTGTGGTTTTTGGCATGAATCCGTTGTTCATTTTTGCACTGTCAGGTTTGTGGGCCAAGATTATGGGACGGTTAATCAAGATTCAGATGGCCGATGGTGATTCGGTTAGTGGTTCAGCCTGGCTGTACAAGCAGGTTTTTGTCCCGCTGGCTGGCGAATTGAATGGTTCGCTGTTGTTTGCCATTTCGCATGTGATCATTTTTTGGATGATTGGCTATGTGTTATTCAAAAAGAAGATTTTTATAAAAGTGTAAGGTTTCATCTTATTCTCGCGGAGGGTTTTAGATAACCTTATTTTTAAAGAAGAAACCTTAGTAGAAGGAAATAACCCATATAACCAAACCTTATTAACTTATTATGAAAGTTGAATACAACAACCTGATCGCACATTTCTCAAGTTCTATCAAAAGACGATTAACCCTAAATAAGGTAATAAGGTAATAAGGTTGTGGGCTGTGAGCGTGGATTTTGTACTAAGGTAGCCTTGAGGAATAAGGTTTAAGGAATTGACAACCAGTATTATTCAGAAAACAAAAACAATAATAATATTGAAAACGAATCAAATAAATAGCAATTCATTGAGATTTTGGAATTTATTAAAATCCCCCATGCTCATTCTGCTCATCCTGCTTGGAATGGCTTCGCAATCATGTCTTGTACAAACCAAACGCCTCCAGAAAAAGGCCAACAAAGCTTCTGTCGAATTTGCCGGAAAAGCCTCGAAAGGAACAGTTTACAAATTCAGGACTGATACGGTTGTGGTAGATGCACCGGCTAAAAAAGTCAACCTGAAAATGAAGGAAGCATTTGCCTATATCCCTTTCCGGCCCGACAATACGACTGAATATTACCACTGGTACAAAGATTTATTGGGACGCAAATTCAAAAACTATTCAGTTTCCATCGAGAGTATGGGCAAAGAAATTTCGGAACTGATCCCGAATTTTTACCGCGGTACGGCGTTTCCTGTTGATGCCAGCCGATTGAGCCTTCCTGCCAAACAGGTGATCCCGATTGTACGAAATATTTCCGAAAATCAAAATCCAACCAAGGGATTGAGCAACCGGAATGTGGCGATGTGGCACAGTCATGGCTGGTATTACGAAAATACGCTCGACCGTTGGGAATGGCAGCGTGCGCGGGTTTTCCTTACTGTCGAAGATTTATGGACCATGAGTTTTGTCGTTCCGTACATCACGCCGATGCTCGAAAATGCCGGTGCCAAGGTGTTTTTGCCCCGCGAACGCGATATTCAGCGAAATGAAGTCATTGTAGATGCCGATGGCTCAACGAAGGGCGCATCGTATTTGGAAGCCGGTGAAGCCATTCAGGCCGGAAAAGAAAAGGGTTTTGGGCTGAAA
>JAIBEY010000116.1 GCA_019459525.1 Prolixibacteraceae bacterium | reverse complement strand
TCTGAACAGAATTAGTCCAAATCACCATATACGTCTTCCGATTTGCCGCCTTTTACCAAAGACAATTCTTCTGAAGTTAAAACGTCGAAAGAGAAAGAATCAAAATTTTTTGTTTCGTTGTTCGCAAATAAAGTTTTCATTACTTTTGAATTTAATGATTAATACTGGTTCCTTAATTATTCTTGTTCGATGGTTTATTCCCAAAAACTAGAAAAGGTAACCCCATATTTAGAAAAATTTCAGAATTAGTTTTTACTGTTATCTGCAACCTTATTTTACATACTCACTTAGAATTAAAATGATGAAGAGAAGAGTTGTTTTTATTGTAATCGTGCTATTCTTTTCTTCGTTAGCATATGCCCAAGAATATAGATTATCTGTTCAGGACAGTTTATTGTCTATTAAGCTTATCGAGAAAGGTACAAAAGCAGGAAGAATTGGGGACTTTGATGAGGCTATTAATAATTTTGAACAGCTATATAAGCTTCGTGAAAAAATATTTGGAGCAAATAGTTATAGATTAGCTACAATTATAAACAATATCGGAATACAATATAAAAATCTCGGGAATATAGAAAAAGCTATTGAGGCTTATAAAAGAGCAGAATCTTTATATATAAATGAATTTGGGAAAGATTCTCCTGAGCTCGGTAAGGTATATTCAAATTTAGGGAACATACACCAATTAAAGGGTGACTACAACAAAGCTTTAGAATATCAAAAATTTGGATTTCTGATACTTAGCAAAGATTCCATTAAATATGCGACGGCATATCAATCCCTAAAATACAACTTGGTTGAAACACAATTAAATCTCGGACAGAACAAGGAAGCAATTCGATTTGCCAAATCAAATCTAAAATATACTACAACTCAGCTTAGGCCTCGGTTTTATGATTTAATTGCTTTAGCTTACTTCAAACAAGGAGAATATGAATTAGCAACTCAAAATTATTTGTATGCCATAAAAGCTTGGATCGATTTATATGGAGAAAATAATGTTGAATTGGGTGACCAATACTTATCTTACGCTTCGTTCTTAGTTTCCATAAAAGATTACAATAACGCATTCTTGTTTTCTTCCAAGGCAAAAGCTATAGTTTTAAAGTTTTATGGAAAAAAAAGCTCCTCTTTTGCTCAAGTTCAAAAAATCTTTGGGGATTACTATTTCATGAAGAACCTGGAAGCCAGCCAGATTGATGATTTTCGAGCTCAACGAAAAAAATACCTCAATGAAGCCATTCAATATTATCAAAATGCGATAGTGGCATTAGTTGATTCTTTCGATATAAAGGATCCGTTTGTCAATCCAAAATTGGAAAATGTAATTTCAGAGTATCAACTGATTGAGGTCTTCAGAAAAAAGGCGATTGCAATGGACAAATTGGCTGACATCTATTTGTCGGAGTTTGACAAAAGAAACTCAAAAAAGTTCTTTGACGCTGGTTTAAGTTCTTTGAACAAAGCAACACAAGTAATTCATCGTCTCCAGATTGGATTTGAGAGTGAGGATAGCAAATATTTTCTTACTCAGAATTTCGGATCCATTTATTACGATGCCATAAGAATTTCATATAAGCTATATAATCAAACCAAGAATCAGGAATATATTAATCACGCATTTGAATTCTCGGAACGAAGCAGATCGTCTAATTTACTGGCATCAATTAAAGATGTAAAAGCAAAAGAGTTTGGTGGGATACCGGATTCACTGTTAAAACGGGAAAGCTATTTTAAGAACAACATTACAAACTACACATCCATGTTGATCCAGGAAAATCATGCTGAGAAACCTGATTCGCAAAAAGTGAATTTATACTCTTCTAAAATTTTCAGATACACCGAAGATTACAATAAGCTTATAAATTCTTTTGAAAAACTTTATCCCAGTTACTATGCTTTGAAGTATGAGAACAAAATTGTTGGTGTAAATGAAATTCAGGCTAATTTAAGCACTCGTCAGGCATTGATTGAATTCTTTGTAAACGAACCGGAAGTTGGAACATCTCATGGGGAACTTTACCGATTTCTGATTACGAAAGACTCGGTGAATTTATCTATGGAGCAAATCGACTCCTCTTTTGGAAATAACATCCAAATAGTCTTCGACTTCCTTACAAACCCCAACTATTTATTTACAAAGAAGAAGGATTTCATTAAATATGCGACATCTGGCTATGGCTTATATGCCAAACTGCTAGAACCACTGAAAAGCAGAATAAACGGGAAGGACCTGACTATCATTCCCCAAGATAAGCTTTCGTATATCCCTTTTGATGCATTGTTGACTGAATTGCCCGACACAAGTCAAATGAATTTCAGAGACTTAAAATATTTGATTCGCGATTTTGCCATAAACTACAGTTATTCCGCAACTTTCTTATACGACTATGCTTATAAAAATAAACGAAGCAAAAAAAGCTTGCTTGTATTCTCGCCGCTCTATGACCCTAATACATCTTATACTGATCCGGAAACAATGATCACACGACATCTGGCTCCGTTACCTGGCGCAAACGAAGAAGTCAAAAGTATTTCCAGATTTATAAATGCCGACACCTTCACAAACCAGTTCGCTCAGGAGCAAACATTTAAAGACAAGGCCGCCAATTATGATGTTTTGCATTTAGCTATGCACACCATTATAAACGATAGCCTACCCATGTTTTCTAAACTTGTCTTTACTAAACCTGAGCCTGATTTTAGTGAAGATGGTTATTTGAATACCTATGAGATTTATAACATGAAGCTTAATGCCCGTTTGGCAGTGCTGAGTGCTTGTGAGACTGGTACCGGTAAATTGCAAAAAGGGGAAGGTGTGATGAGCATGGCTCGGGGTTTTATCTTTGCCGGGTGCCCGTCTATTGTGATGACTCTTTGGCAAGTCGAAGATAAGTCAGGTGTAAAAATCATGGAGGACTTTTACTCATTTTTATCCAAAGGAAAGCGAAAAGATGTTGCCCTAAGAATGGCAAAACTGAAACACCTCAGTGCTTCTGACCCACTCACTTCTCATCCACACTATTGGTTAGGATACGTGAATATCGGAAATTCAGAACCACTTTATACAAGCAAACGCGTGTATTTCGTTATTTTTATAATAGTTGCCGGGTTATTACTTTTTGCCGATTGGTATATACGAAAAAGACCCCGAAAATCGAGGTCTGCAAATTAATCTAATGTTCTCCACTTAAAATCTTTTTATACTCTAAATCCTGCTTTATGCTCTTGATAAGGTATTCCTTACATTTAAACTTACGTTTTTTAGCATACTTTTCACTCTTAAAACCCATAATCTGAGCAATGCTCTTCAGTGGGACCTTGTCAAAATACAATTGCAAGACTTTCTGACAATCTTTGCCCAGATTGGCAAAATGTTTCTGAAACAATCTATAGCGATCGTTTAAATCAACTACTTTTTCTAAATTATCATCGTAGATGTCTTCGTTATATTCGTGATTATCCTTGATCTTTTCCTTTTCCAGTTTTCGTCGTTCCAGTTGTTTGAGCCATAAAAAACGACAAACAGAGTATAGATATGTCTCAAAGGTACAATCTAAGACCAAGTCATTAGCCTTTAGTTTACGGTAGATAATAATGATTGCTTCCTGAAAAATATCATTTGCATCATCATCATCTCCATTGTTTTTTTTGATGAAAAAATTAATCTTCGAATAGAAATTCTTATAAATGGATTGTAAAACAATCGTATCATTTCGAAGAATCCCATTTAAAAGTTCCTGGTTTGAGTAATCAATCATCGCAAAAGTAGATTTCGTTTCCCGGCGTAAAAACTTAGTTGAATCTGAAGTTTTTTCGATTTTTAAAAATCAGTATAAAATGTTGAAAAAACAAATAATTCAAATATATTTTATTCCGAAAATAAACGTATCATAAGCACTACACAAACGCTAGCAGCATTTTTCCATAACCAATTCGGTAAAGAACTTACATTGAACCCATAGGCTCTGCGAATTTACTTATAACTAAAAAAGAAAGCGGTAATGAAGTAATATTGTTCCGAAGTATATTTGCAGATTTCCAACTTAGGTTTGCGGAAAGATTCAGAATTGGAGCAAAAATAAAAAGGTAGGACCTCTGTCCTACCTTTTCTCTCTTAAACTAACCTAACTAAACCTAAACTTATGAAAAAAAATGTATTACAAATCTACTTTATGGAATTCAAAAAATATCAAAACAATCGTTAAATGATGTTAAACTTATCTGATTATTAAGAACTGATGATTGGTCAAGACTACGTTTTCGATGCAGAGAATAAGGTCGTAAAAAACAAAAAGGTAGAACCTCTGTCCTACCTTTTCTCTCTTAAACTAACTAACCTAACTAAACCTAAACTTATGAAAAAAAATGTATTACAAATTTACGCCATTGAGTCGAAACAATTCGAAAATAATTGTAAAATGATATTGAAATTATTGTGACCTAAACATCAATTAAATGTTACTGCGCAACAAATTGGTAAGTAATTGTTCCTCGCTGAACAGCAGGAGCTTTTGATTCTGAGTTAAATACGGTACGTTCTGCTGCCTGAACGGCATAAACCGGTAACATCGGATCATTAAGATTTTTTGCAGCTCTCGCTTCTGCTTTGATCACTCTCCCTGATCGGTCAACTTGTATGTCAACTGTTATAGTACCACCACCCCTGGCCAAATAAACAGGAATAGGTAATCGGGTATGATATCGGTTTTCGAGGAAATAATGAATATTGCTTTTTCCTGAATAAACAACATTTTTTATCGAGTCGGGGTCCTGTCCTTCAGTAGTTTCTTCCGGCATTTCAAATTTCTTTGCCGGAGCCACTTTCTTCGACAATTGTTTATTCACATCGGCAACCAGTTTCTTTGCTTCCTCAACATCCCGATTGTAATTAGCATCAAAAAACTTGTCCTTTTTCGATGCTTCATTTACGGCCCTGTTGCTCCCGGAACTCCGGTCATTTGAGGTGCTATTTTCCGAGGCCTCTCTTTTTTCCGGGGATTTTTCCGGTTCCTGAATTTTTTCTTCTTTTTCAGGAGCAGCAGTAAAATCGAGCAAGATGGCTTCCTCTTTTTCAATTTTAACATTCAGGTTTAACTCGGCCACCAGAAATCCGGCGACCAATAAAATATGGAAGATAAGGGTGCCCATTACCCCATATACATTTCTGCGATATAGTTCTTTGATACTAGACATGGAGGCGCAAATTTAGTAAAAACGGTTATCGGTAAGTAAAAATCAATCGTTACTATGAAATAAATTCTTTTCCCAATCGCCTAATCTGACTTATGCTTTTTTAACACTTATCTTTAAATTAATTGAATAATTTTAAAATTCGAAAAGGTCGTTGGTATATGATGAGATTAATGTGGATTACTTTCCTGATTCTTTCTGCGTTATCCCTGAAGGGTAAGGATATTCCTATGTTAAAAAATGACTCATTAGGAGTAGTAATCGTGAAAAATAGTCCGGAGTTGTTCTATGACAGCCTTGCAATGAAAGCCTCGCGCCACAAAGTAACCAAATGGTTATACAATTGGGTTATTTGCACCGAAAACCAAACCGTAAACGGTGATTTATCTTCTTATGAATATTATAAAACTTTCGAGAATAAAACCATAGGCTCAATCAGTATAAAATCTCTTGACGTTTTTGGTCCTGATTTTACTGATACAGCTAAGATTACCAATATCTGGCTTGAAAAATGGGCCAACAAACTACACTCAAAATCGAACCTTTATGTTATACGAAAAAATCTATGGATAAAAGAAGGGCAAGAGCTTGACCCGGACCTTATCATGGACAATGAACGTCTGCTGAGAAGTTTACCTTATTTAAAGGATGTCAGAATAATTATTAAGCCGCATCCATTTAACGACAACATGGTTGACATTCTTATTCTCACCAAAGATGTTTTTTCTTTAGGCATTTCAGGAAATATTGGGAGTATCAATAAAGGCGAAATCGGCATTTATGACAAAAATATACTAGGTGTAGGTCATGAAATTGGCACAAAATTAATAGCACATACCGATTTGACACCTCATATCGGATTTGAAGCCTACTATGCAATCAATAACGTAAAGGGAGGATTCTTCGATTTTTCGGCTGGATATACCAATACTTACCTCCGCGAAGGAATGTTCTTTTCCTTTGAGCGCGATTTTCTTCGACCCCAATCGGTTTATGCCGGGGGATTGACTTTTTTGAGAAGTTTTAGATCGGACCGCATTAATCTGAGTGATCATGTGCTGATTGACTATCCGCTGGATTACCTTTTTCTGGATACCTGGTATGGTAGGCGTTTAAAACGTGCGACAAATCCAAACGACAGCCGTTTCCAGATAAATATTTCAGGAAGAGTCAGATATACTTCTTTTTACGACCGCCCACAGCCAGATAACGACGGCAATCAATTCTTTGCAAACAGTACATTCTATTTGGGCAGCCTAAGTTTTTCCAGAAGGTCGTACGTTCGTGATTACCTGATTTACAGCTATGGAATTACCGAAGACATCCCTAAAGGTTACCTGCACGAATTGGTTTTCGGATATGACCACAATGAGTTTGGAGACCGGTGGTACTCGCATTTGTATCTGTCAACAGGAAACCTTTTTAAAAACAAACCTTTTTATTTTTTCACCTCTTTTGGATTGGGGACCTTTTGGAAACCGGATGGAGCAGAACAGGGCATGGCAGATTTAAAAATCAATTACATATCGCCATTATTTCAGGTTTGGAGAAATCAATCCCGTCAGTTTATCAAATTAAATTACACCCTGGGAATAAACCGTTTCGAAATTGAAGATCTTTTGCTGAGAAACAGTGATGGCATCCGTGGATTTGGAAGCCGCATTGGCAAAGGCAAACAGCGTTTAACGCTGAATGTGGAAAATGTTTTTTTTCAGAAACGATCCATCCTGAATTTCCAGACCGCATTTTTCTCTTTTTTTGATGCTGGAATTGTTGGACCCGCTAACGAATCCATTTTCAAACAAAGTTACTACGCCGGATTGGGTTTGGGACTTCGTATCCGAAATGAAAACCTCATTTTTAAAACCATCCAGATCAGGCTGGCTTATTATCCCAATCACCCGAGCGATGTGAGTTCCATCGGATTTATTCTCGACGAAGTTTCGAAAAACCGGTTCTATTCGTTTCAGCCCCGAGGGCCAGAACCGTTAAGTTTCGAGTAATTTCTCGCTACAGATTTTCCAGAAAGTAGTTACTTATTTTCTCCATCAAATGAAGCCGGTCGTTCCCGCGTACATTGTGTTCGTGAGTTGGATATACAAAAAAGTCGGGCTGCTTATTTAAATCAATACATTTTTTCAGGAACTGTATACTATGCTGCATCACCACGGTTTGATCCTGAACGCCATGAATAAGCAATAATTTACCCTGAAGCTGATCGGCGTAATTGAGCATATTCGAGTTTTCGTAACCTTTCGCATTTTCGTCAGGCATATCCATGTAGCGCTCGCCGTACATAACTTCGTACATGCTCCAGTCAACAACAGGTCCGCCAGCTACGCCTACTTTAAATGTTTCAGGGTGCTTCAGCATCAAATTTAAAGTCATAAATCCGCCGTAACTCCAACCATGTACACCAATCCGTCCTGCATCAACAAACGGTAACGATTTCAGGTACTCAATCCCCTTCATTTGGTCAGCAGTTTCAACTACGCCCAATTGCCGGTGGATGACATTTTCGAATGCTTTGCCGCGGTTGGCCGATCCCCGGCTATCGACTGTAAAGGCGATGTAACCTTTTTCGGCCATGTAATACTGCCACCAGCGGGCATCGTTGTGCCAGGTTTTATTTACAAGCTGGGCATGTGGTCCTCCGTAAACATATACAATAACCGGATATTTTTTTGTTGGATCAAAATTCCGGGGTTTAATCATCCGGCAATACAAATCCGTGGTTTCATCGGCAGCTTTAATTGTAAAAACAGTGTTCTCACCCAACTCATAATCTTTCAGCGTGTTTGGCGCTTCGTGAATAGTTTTAACCCGACCATCTTTAACGAAAACCAGATCAACACGGCCGGGCACATCGGTACTCGTCCAGCGATCAATGAGTTTATTATGACCGGGCGACAACATTCCGGAGTGCGTGCCTGCCTTTTCGGTCAACTTACTTATTTTTCCGGACTTCACATTAATTTGATAAACATGCCGTTCTGTAGGGCTTTCTTTGGTCGCTTCAAAAAACAGGTTCTTTTCATCGTTATCAAATCCAAGCATCTCGGTCACTTCCCATTCTCCTTTCGTAATCTGGCTCAATACGCCTCCATTTACTGAACACAGGTAAACATGGTTAAAGCCATCTCGGGTGCTTTGATAGTAAAACTTCTGCGGATCGGTTTTCGAAAACACAACCGGATGCAGTGGTTCCACATATTTTTCATCCTTTTCTTCCAAAACAGTTTTGATCAAATCGCCAGTCGCAACATCATATTGATTCAGCTTCATGTGATTTTGTTCCCGGTTTAACTCGGCAATGAAAATGGTTTTCTCATCGGGACTCCAACTGATATTGGTCAGGTAATGATCTTTTGGGCCGCCGGTTTTCATATAAACTACCGTTTGGGTTTCCCGGTTGTAAACTCCAAGTTTCACCTCATGGCTCGTCATTCCGGCCATCGGATATTTTACGTTGTCAAGCTCGGCTTCGCGTGCCATAAAATCAACCAAAGGATAATCGCCAACCATTGTTTCATCCATGCGGTAAAATGCCAGACGATTGCCCGATGGAGACCAGAAAGTTCCTTTATCGATGCCAAACTCATTACGGTGAACAGAGGCTCCATTAATAATATGCGGATTCGAATCGTTCGTAATCGGATTGTTGCCCGAAGTTCCGGTGATATACAAATTATTCTTCAGGGTGAAAGCCAAAGTCTGAGTTTCAGTATTAAAATCACGATTCCCGGCTTCGGCCGGAATATCAATACTTTTCACTACCGACTTTTCTTTCAGATTCAGGATAAACAACCGATTGGAAGCATAAAACCAGATTTGATTTTCGTTGATGAATGTAAAAGCAGGAAACGCTTTCAATTCTTTTTCAGCCAAAATGGTGTTAAGTTCAGCCAGCGAAAGCAGTTCCATTTGCTGCTCATTTTTAATATCAACTTCAACCAGGCTATTATTTTTCACCATCACATAATGCTCGTTATCTTTCCACTTTAGTTGCGAAGGCATTTCGGGTCTCAGGTAACTACCTGCTCCAAGGGTAGCATCTTTTAAGCTCATGGTTTGCTGGGCGCTGGCATTTATTAGGAACAGAAAAAACGACAGCAAAATAAAAATATGCTTCATGTGATTTTGGTTATTGTTATTTTAAAATTGCAGGCAAATTTAAACTGAAAATCAATCGGTAAAACCTGTAATTAGCTGAATAAACTCATGATTTCCTCTTGGGTAATGGCGTTTATCGGATTGTTAGAACTGATGAATTTTTCGGCTAATGCTGATTTTTTTGATTTCAGGGTTTGAATTTTTTCTTCGATCGAATCTTCGGTAATAAATCGGTAAACGAAAACTTTTTTATCCTGACCAATGCGGTGAGCGCGGTTAATCGCCTGATTTTCGGCTGCCGGATTCCACCACGGGTCGATGATAAAAACGTAATCAGCCGAAGTCAGATTCAAGCCTACCCCACCGGCTTTCAGCGAAATCAGGAAAATATGATTATCCGGGTCATTCTGAAATTGCTGAATCACTTCCTGCCTATTGGTTGTTTTTCCGGTAAGTCGGGAATACTTCCAATTTTCGGCCTCAATTTTTGTTTGCAGCAATTCAAGGTGCTTTACAAACGACGAAAAAATAAGGACCTTATGCTTTTCCGCCAACAGGTTTTCGAGACAGCGGTAAATCTCGTTAAATTTCCCCGACTCCGTTTCGTTTTCTTTGGTTACCAGCGATGGATGATTGGAAAGTTGACGGAGTTTGGTTAATCCCTGCAAAACAACAAGCGCCGATTTTTTGATGCCGTTCGACTCAATATTTTTCAGGATCGTATTCCGGATAGCCGATTTTTCGGTCTCATAAATTTCCCGCTGCTCGTCGGTCATTTCGCAATACCTGATTTGTTCGGTCAGGGCAGGCAAATCGCTGGCTACTTCTTCTTTGGTTCTCCTGAGCACAAATGGACGAATCAGTTTTTGCAATTTCTTTTGCTGTTCCTCGTCGTTATTTTTTTCAATCGGGGTAATAAATTCGCGTTTAAAAAACGGCAAACTACCCAGCAAACCTTGATTCAGGAAATTGAACTGAGACCATAAATCCGACAGCGAATTTTCAATTGGCGTACCGGTAATCACCAGTTTGTGTTTCGACTTTATTTCGATGATACTTTTGTACGTTTTTGAAGATGAATTCTTAATATTCTGACTTTCATCGAGAATCAAGTAATGGAATTCGAAAGGACGTAACATTTCGGAGTCGTTCCGCATGGTTCCGTAGGTCGTCAAAATCACATCATAATTTCTGATGACCGAAGCCATACTCGATTTGTTGCGAAGGGCCCCCACGTGTTTGTAAACTTTTAACGATGGAGCAAACTTCTGAATCTCATTGCTCCAGTTATGAATCAGCGAAGTGGGCATCACAATCATGGAAGCTGGCTGAATTTCGGAAGGCGCCGGAAGCGGATCAAAAAGAGACAATTGTACCTTGGAATCAGATTCCGGGTCCGGCAAAAACGACAGGGTATCTTTTTTCCTGATTTTCAGCAAAAGAGTCAGCGTTTGTATCGTTTTACCAAGCCCCATGTCGTCGGCCAAACAACCGCCCAACTGGTTTTCGCGCAATTGGTACATCCACGAAAATCCATCTTTCTGGTAACTTCTCAGTTCGGCTTTTAGCTCGACGGGCACATCAATAGCCTGGTCGGTAATCGAATTTATTTGTTCCAGTTTCCTGAAATAATTGCGGTCGATGCCTTTTACTTTGTCCTGAAGGAGCTGAAAATGATGCCTTTTGAGTTTCAGGATATTGCCATCAAGTTTGGCAAACGGAAAAAGATCGCGGTACGACGAAAACCATTCGAGCGGCAAAACGGCAATCTCGCCGGATGGCAGCTCAAATTCACGGATTTGATTCAGGATAAGTTTCCGGAGCCTGATAAATGGAACCTGGTAATCGCCAAATTTGACCATGGCATAGATATCAAACCAATCTTCGTTGTTTTTAATCTGAATATCGAGCGTCTGCGTTCCGGTAAAATATTTTTTATTGAGTTTATTCTGTAAAATGTGATATCCTCTATTTTCCAGTTCGGTATGATTTTCAGAAAGCCATTCAATAGCCCGGTAATAATTCTCTGTTTCGGGCTTTTGTTTGTTTTCTTCCGGATTCCAAACTCCGTTTTTGTATTTCAGACCGAGTTTTTTTAGCGAACCGAGCTGTTCATCTTCCCAAACACGATCGCGGACAAACTTCTTGAAAGCGTAGTTCCCCTGATTTTTTTCAAGACTGACAAATACATTCGACACCGAATCGGCCAGATAAAGGTTATTTTCGTATTTGAATTTTACGATTATTACAGGCCGGAGCGTCAAATCCTGTTCCAGCGAAAGGATTGTTTTACGCGGCGGACGGCTTTCAATGATATCAAACCCGGTAGCTTTTACTTCCGACTCTTTAATCGTATTCAGGATAAACGATTGGTAGTATTTATCTTCAGCTTGTCGTGGAATCGAAACCGAATCTTTGGTCAGGAACGGAATCAGTTTTTTCCCCGAAAGACCCTTAAAAACAAAAAGTTTGTTGAGATAAACAAAACAGCAAGGTTGAGTACACACCATTTTGATGTTTTTCTTCAACAAATCGATTGGCTGCCCCTCGTGACTAATTTTCAGTCGGTATTTCGTTCCGGCTTCGTCGCGGTTAAAATAAAATACGCTTTCAGAAAAAGTAGGGTTTATTTTAACCAGATCTTCATCATAAAGATTCGAATATTTTGCCTGCTTCAGAAAAAGTCGGGTGTTTCCCTTCATCAGGAGTAACACACACTTATACATATACTTATCGATATACGGACTGATATGGTTTTGAAACAGGTCGGGATCCATTTGCTGAAAGAAATTCGGGTTGGCTGCCTTTTTCGAGAACTTTTTCATGATGGCTTCATCACTGTAATTCTCTATCAGTTTAAGCAATTCCAGTTCCGATTCGTTCAATTGTACTTCCCCGCTTTTGTAATCGCGTAATTTTACCACCTTTTTAACGGTGTAGTACGAGCGTTCTTTTTCTATCAGCAGCGGGACAAAAATATTTCCCACAGCCCGGTGCTCTGTAAACCCAATGATAAACTCCTGAACCAATTTTCTGATTTTTATTAAGTTGTTGTTTCCTTCTGACCATTTTTTCGCGCACCTTTTTGGAGCGCAAACAAAATTTTAAAGATAGGTCATTCTGCTTTCTGTTTGAAGCTTTTTTTTGAAAAAAGAGCAGATTAAAAAAACGGTGAAACTTGCAGATATTGTATGTGGCCTGCATGTACATTATTCTGCTAAAAGAACCAGATCCGCTCCGTTTACAACAAGAGGTAGCTGTTTTTGCGTTTTAACGCACCTTTTACCTGATCGCAAAACTTGAAGTATTTGGAATTTTCGAAGTATTCAAAACCAACTATTTTGTATTCAGACAGGAATTTTCCATATTTGAAGAAACTTTAAACAGATGAGCACAACAGATTTGATCAGGAATAATATCATCGATAAACTCTTGACAATTTCCAATGAGGATTATCTTTTAGCGCTTTATCAATTAGTCAATAATAGCACAGTAGGTCAGGATACGGTACAATTATCTGAGGAGCAAGTCACCATGCTCCAATTAAGTGATGAGGACATAGTAAATGGGAAATTAATCGCCCATTACCAACTCGACAAAGATGATTTACAATGGCTAAGCGAACAGTAGTTTGGACAGCAACAGTGGCCAGGCAACGAAGGGAAATTTTAATACATTGGACAAAGCATAATGGTTAAACGCGTTATGCGAAGAAACTAATTAGTATAACGGCCAGCCAGATACAAATCATACTTAACCATCCGGAATCATTTAAATCAACAACTTACGAGGGAACGAGGGTGTCTGCGATGGGGCATTTTAGTATCTACTACAAACTGACCAAGGATAAGTTAATCATCACAGCGTTTTGGGATAATCGTCAAGATCCAAAAAAACTTCTGGAATCAATTAGTAATTAGAAGAACTGCTTGTTAAAATTAAACTTCTGAAGAATACGCACGATTAAACTTTTCACTGCTTTTCTTTCTGCCAATTCCATTCTATTTTTAGCACTCAATTAAGATTTCTTCCAAATTAATTTACCCTCTAAAAAAGAAAAGTTTTTTAGATGTATATTCTTTGCACATTGCTATTTTTGGCATCTATTCGAAAAATCGCTAACTAAATATTGTCTCGATGAACCAAATTATTGAAAAGGTTCTTTTTTCTGAAAAAGTAGCCAAATTTGTTGTTGATGCACCACGTATAGCCAAATCGCGCAAGCCAGGCCATTTCGTAATTTTACGGGTCGATCAAAAAGGGGAACGAATTCCGCTAACCATTGCCGGCTCCGACCCCGTTAAAGGAACCATTGACTTGGTGGTTCAGAAAATGGGAGTAAGTTCTTCCAAACTTTTTGAGCTTAATGTTGGCGATCATATTCTCGATTTGGTTGGTCCGCTCGGTAAAGCCACGCATATTCACCAGCCCGGAACAGTATTGGCTTGTGGTGGTGGTGTTGGCGTTGCCCCAATGCTGCCCATTGTAGAAGCGTTCAAAAAAGCCGGGAACCGTGTCATTTCCATTTTGGCTGCCCGAAACAAAGACTTGATTATTCTGGAAGACGAAATCCGCAAATGGTCGGACGAAGTGATCGTGATGACCGACGACGGATCATACGGGACCAAAGGATTGGTTACTGCCGGCGCTGAAGCTGTTATTCAGCGCGAAAAAGTGGACGAATGTATTGCCATTGGGCCTGCGGTAATGATGAAATTCACCTCCCTTTTAACCAAAAAATATCAGATACCAACTCAGGCCAGTTTGAATGCCATTATGGTTGACGGAACCGGTATGTGCGGTGCCTGCCGCGTTAGTGTGGGCGGACGCACCTTGTTTACCTGTATTGACGGACCGGAATTTGACGCCCATCAGATTGATTTCGACGAATTGATTATGCGACTGGGCGGATATGCTGATGAAGAAAAAATGGCCAACGAACGGTATTTGTAATCCCAATAAACCCAAAGAAATGTCAACGAACAAAGAATATCTTCAGGCAGAGCGCGAAAAAGAATGGCGTGCCGAACTGCGAAAGAAAATAGCAAATAAAGACCGTACTGCCATGATCAGAACCCGGATGCCTGAACTGGATCCGTTTGTACGCATCCGTTATCAGGATCGGGAAGTAAATACCGGTTTGACCGAAACTCAGGCGCAGGCTGAAGCTTCGAGATGTCTCGATTGCCCGAACCCAACTTGTATCGACGGTTGCCCGGTAAGTATCAATATCCCAAAATTTGTCAAATACATTGAGCAGGGAAGTTTTCTGGAAGCGGCAAAAACGCTGAAAGAAACATCAGCCCTTCCGGCAGTTTGCGGGCGTGTTTGCCCTCAGGAAAAACAATGCGAAGCCAGTTGTTTTTATACTCAGAAAATGAAGAAAGACCCTGTAGCTATCGGATACCTGGAACGTTTTGCTGCCGATTACGAGCGCGAAAGCGGATTCATGTCTGTTCCTGAAGTTGCCCCGGCTAACGGAATTAAAGTAGCCGCCATTGGCTCAGGCCCGGCCTCGCTTTCGTTCGCCGGCGATATGATTAAACTAGGTTACGATGTGACCGTTTTTGAAGCGCTTCACGAAATTGGCGGCGTATTAAAATATGGTATTCCTGAATTCAGGTTGCCCAACAAAATTGTGGATGTTGAACTGACCAATCTCGAAAAAATGGGCGTTAAGTTCGTCAGGAACTTTATTGTAGGGAAAACAGCCAGTTTCGACGATTTGAAGGAAGAAGGATTTAAAGCTTTCTTTGTGGCCAGCGGCGCAGGGCTTCCACGTTTTATGAATATTCCGGGCGAAAACTACAATGGGATTCTCTCGTCGAACGAATATCTGACGCGCGTTAACCTGATGAATGCTGCCAGCGATGAATTTGATACTCCCGTAATAAAAGGGAAAAATGTGGCCGTAATTGGTGGCGGAAATACAGCCATGGACTCGGTGCGCACGGCCAAACGTTTGGGTGCCGAACGGGCAATGATCATTTACCGTCGTTCGCGCGAAGAAATGCCTGCCCGTGTAGAAGAAGTTCATCATGCCGAAGAAGAAGGCATCGAATTTATGAACCTGGCTAATCCGATTGAATATTTTGCTGATGAAAAAGGCAAAGTAAACCGGATGCGCATTCAACGTATGACCTTGGGAGAACCTGATGCTTCGGGTCGTCGCAGGCCCATCGTTCTGGAAGGTTCCGAATACGATATCCCGGTTGACCTGGTTGTAGTGGCTGTTGGTGTGTCTCCAAATCCGTTGATTCCTTCAGAAGTTAAAGAGTTGAAAGTTAGTAAATGGGGAACCATCGAGGTTAACGAAGAAACCATGCAAAGTTCGATTCCTGAATTGTTTGCCGGTGGCGATATTGTGCGGGGAGGTGCAACCGTAATCCTGGCAATGGGCGACGGGCGCAAAGCCGCTGCAAATATGGACCAATACCTTCAGGGAAAACCTAAAGAATGATTTTAGATTGCCGAATAACGATTAACGAACAACAAAAGGTGTACGCTCCTGCTTCGTTAATCGTTGATCTTAAATAACTTTACTTTTAAATCTAATTTTTATGGCAAATATATCAACCCGATTTTTCGGACTCGAATTAAAAAGCCCGGTAATTGCAGCAAGCAGCAGCATGACCGGACATGCAGAACAAGTGCTCAAACTGGCTGAAGCCGGTGCTGGAGCCATTGTACTAAAATCAATTTTTGAAGAAGAAATTTATCATGAATTGCAGGAAGAACTAAGCTTACGCGACAATCTGCATTCTGATCCGGAATACCTCGATTATTTCGACTATGTAATTAAAGATGAAAGCATTCGCAAATACCTAAAACTAATTTCGGATGTAAAAGCCAGAACTGATGTGCCCATTGTGGCCAGCATTAACTGCATCAGTTCGAGCGACTGGGTTTTGTTTGCCCATAAAATTGAGGAGGCCGGAGCTGATGCTTTGGAATTAAATATGTATGCTTGCCCGGCAGATGTTTTAAAATCGGCCGAAACCAATGAGCAGTTTTATTTCGAAACCATCAGCCGCGTGCTATCGGTTGTAAAAATTCCGGTTTCCATAAAAATCAGCCACTATTTCTCCAATCTGGCCGGAATGATCCAGCAGTTATCTCAAACCGGGATTTCGGGGATAACCATTTTTAACCGCTTTTACAGCCCGGATATCGATATTGAATCGCAATCAGTTGGTGTTGCCGATGTTTTAAGTTCCCCGCACGATTATGTAATGCCGCTGAGGTGGACCGGCCTTTTGTCAGGCATCCTATCGTGCGATCTGGCGGCTACCACCGGAATACATACTTCCGAAACAGCTATAAAATTCCTACTGTCAGGGGCCTCTGCCGTTCAGGTGGCTTCGGTACTTTATAAAGATGGGCCATCGGCAATCTCAAGACTCAATCAGGGAATTGCTGATTATATGGACAGGAAAGGATACGGCACACTATCTGATTTTAAAGGATCGTTAAGTCATTCGTCCTCGTCAACTCAAGCTTGGCAGCGGGTTCAGTTTATGAAGTATTTTGGTGAAAAAGCGTTTTAAATTCATACACTTTTCCATACCAGTCCTTGCCGTTTTTCAACTGACCATAAAGAAGCAACTATTTGTTTTTTACAACACACGCTAAAATAAATCGGAAAAACAATGGTTTTTAAAGAACAAACATTTGTTCTACTTTTGACCGGTGTTTAATTTTACTTTTAACCATGAAGTTATTCTTTTCAATTTGCCTTTTTGCTTTGCTCGGGTTCAACTGTATAACTGGTTATGCCCAGAAAGAGATTGAGATATCGGGCGTAAAGTACATTATGCATACCGTAACCAAGAGCGAAACGGTTTTTAGTCTTTGTAAAAGATACCAAGTTACCCAGAAAGAAATACTTCAGGCCAATCCGGGATTATCGGCCATTTTGCAAACCGGAACGACCGTAAAAATTCCGGTTGCCAAGACAGTAGCCGCAGCCCCACAAAAAGTTGAAGTTACCAAACCTGCCGTAGTTGAAGAAGAATTTTACTACCATAAAGTCAATAAAAAGCAAACTATTTTTTCGATAGCCAGGCAATACGGAATTACGGCCAATGACCTGATTCGCAACAATCCGGAACTATCGAACGGATTGGTTATCGGGCAGATTGTAAAAGTTCCGGTTAGTATCGCCAATGTAAAAGATGATACAGTTGCCCCATCATTACAAGCAGAAAATAAGCTTGAAAATGAAAGTGATTATTCGGTACATCCGGTGGTTGCTGGGGAAACGTTGTATAGCCTGGAACAGCGGTATGAAATTTCGCACGAAGAAATGCTGAAGTATAATCCGGCTCTTCAGAACGGATTAAAGACTGGTATGAAATTAAAAATACCGGTAAAAAAAGCGACGTCAGCCCCAGTATCGGTTTCGGGTAAGCCGTCATTGACCCGATATCAGGTAGAAAAAGGTGAAACCCTGTTTTCGTTAGCTACACGATTTGGTGTTGAAGTGAATGAACTGAAAAAGGCTAATCCATCACTGCTTTCCAGAAGCCTGGAAGCCGGTGAAACGATAGTGATTCCGCAAAATACAGCCCCGGTGGCCAAAGTTGCCGGTGAAGAAAAAATTACATCCACGCACATTGAAGAAGTTTCGGGAACAGGGAATTGTACTCCAGTTGCCGGACGAAATACACAAAAATTCAGGGCAGGCCTTTTATTGCCACTGCATCTTTCCGGAAACGATCAGGTTAATCCGGCAACACTGGATAAAGCGCTTTTACTCAGCAAAATCAGGCTGAGCAGCCAACCACTGATCAGTGCCGATACAACATCAGTTGTGAACGGAACCAATATCGACCAGAAGGCAGTCGGGTTCCTTGAATTCTACGAAGGAGCTTTGTTGGCTATCGATAGCCTCCAGCGCAAAGGAATGACCATTGAATTGTATGTTTTTGATGTAAGTAACCAACAAATGATCAATGCCTTATTGCAACTGGAAGAATTTCGGAACCTGAACCTGATTATAGGCCCGGTATATCCCGAACTTCAGGAAACAGTAGCTTCTTTTGCTGCCAAAAACCGCATCCCGATGGTGTCTCCGCTGTCCCAGTCCGGAAATTTCGAACATAACAATTCGTATTATTTTAAAGTTAATCCGCATAAAGAATATCAAATTGAAAGAACGGCCAGTTACATTGCCGAAGAACTTGCCGACAAAAATATTGTTTTACTGGAGCTTAGCGGAAATTCAAGTTCAGCAGAAGCAAAACTGGCTGCTTTGACAAAAGAAAAACTGGCCGGAAGAGCAAAAAAGAATTTGTTTCACCAGTATAACTTCCAGAAACAGGGGGTAAGCGGAGTTAAACCGATGCTTGACGAAACAGGTGAAAACATTTTTATTATCCCGACCGATAATGAGGCCCAGGTGAGTGTTGCTGTCACGAATCTGAATGCTTTGGCAGAACACTACAATATTGTTTTAATGGGAACCCCTGCCCTGCCTAAGTTAAAAAGTATTCCGACCGAAAATTTTCATCGTATCCGGTTGCGCTATTTATCACCGTATTTCGTCGATTATAATAACCCGTTGGTTCGCCGGTTTGTTGGTCAGTATCGCGAAACCTTTGCGGCAGAACCGTCTCAATTTAGTTTCCAGGGATTTGATGTTTCCTACTATTTCCTGAGCGCCTTATACGTTTACGGAAGGGATTTCAGGAATTGCCTTCCGGAATACCCCATGCAATTGACCCAAATGTCGTTTAATTTAAAGAAAGTGGCTCCAATGGGGGGGCTTGAAAATCAGGGTTTATTTATCACTTCTTATGAGCGTAATTTTGATGTCCTGAATTTCGGTATTGTTGGTGAAAGTCAACCGGATCAAAACAAGTAATGCGCAATAAGTTTTTGTTGCTGACCTGATCATTTTTCCGACAATCAGCAAAAACATTGTAATTTAGTAGCCTACCGAATAACTGACCGATATGATTGCTGAAAGAACCATATTCCAAAATAAAGCTCATTCAAACCTTCGCCGGATCAGAAAGACTTTATTTATTCTTTCCGCTCTGCTATTCATTTCCATTTCATCCAGACCAAACGGAATTGATGCCGTAAACAACCTGAATTTTGATTTTTACTCGCAGGAAAACGGACTGTCAAACAATCAGATTCATTGCATCGTTCAGGATAAAAAAGGATGGATGTGGTTCGGAACATCGCAAGGTATTTGCCGCTTCGATGGCTACCGGTTTACCGTGTTTAAAAACGAACCCGAAGATACTGCCAGCTTAAAAGGAAATCTGGTAAGAGCTATTCTCGAAGACAGCAAAGGACAACTATGGGTTGGAACCGAGAACGGAGGCCTCAATAAATTTAACCGCGAAAAAGAAAATTTCCGGCACTATTTTTATAATGGCACCAATGCGGTATTGAAAGATGCCTCAGTAACTTCGATTCACGAAGATGCTGCCGGAATTCTTTGGGTGGGTACAGAAACCAACTTATACCGGATTGACAATGAGAATAAGCTAACCGAAATAAAACCGGCCAACCGAACTGCCTTTTCCGACTATTTCAGGGTACTGAAGTCAGACCAGTCGGGAAAAATCTGGATTGGCGCGAACAATGGACTTTTTGTTTATAATCCGGACAATAACCTGGTTGAAAAAATCAGGCTTCCACAAACGGCATCGTCGAACGAAGAGATATGGGAAATCGCGTTTGATACTGATGGCACTGTTTGGGTTGGCAGCTACGCCAACGGGATGTTTACAGTTAATCCTATTTCGCTGGAAGCCACACATTTGATTCTCGACCCAAATAACGACCGAAGCAATACGGTACGTTCTGTTGCTAAAGACAGAAATGGGAAATACTGGATTGGGACCCGCGGCGGACTATACATTTATGAAAAAAACAAAGGAGTTACGGCCTTTTATTACCGCGACGAGCGAGAACCCAAAAGCCTGGTAAATAATTCGATACAATGCATTGTACACGACAGGAAAGGCGATGTTTGGATTGGCACCCGAAACGGCATTAATTTCCTGATAGAAGAAAGACAAAGTATTCACGGTTTTAAGTCTATGCCGGGCGACGACCGTTATCTAAACAGCAGCGAAATATATACCTTCTGGATTGACCCCAAAGGAGATGTGTGGGCCGGGACAGAAAGCGGCGGAATAAACATCCTGAACAGGGAAACCGGGCGTTTCAGATATCTTTTACCACAAAAAGGAAATCCGAATTCCTTATCACGCAATTGTATTAAAGCCTTGCTCGACGACGGTAAAAACAACCTCTGGATCGGCACTTTCCTGGGCGGGATTGATGTGATGAACCTGCAAAACAATACCTTCAGGCACTACCGGAATGATCCGGATAATCCGGCTAGCCTATCTGACAACCGTGTTTGGGCGCTACTTCAGGATAGCAACAAAGACATTTGGGTAGGAACCAGCAACGGGCTTGATAAATTTGATCCGAATACCCAATCGTTTACGCATTTTCGGAACCTGATTGACGGACAGCAGGTAAATTGGCTGGTTGAAGACAGTGACGGCTGCTTGTGGATTGGCGCCGATGAACTGGTTCTGTATAATCCGGTTGACAAAAAAAACACAAGAATTCAGGAATCAACCCGTTACATGCTTCAGGATTCGAAAAACAGGTTCTGGCTGGCGACACTCAACCGTGGGCTTGCACTATTTACGAAAGACAAAGGCATCGTTAAATACTACACCGAAAAAAATGGCCTGGCCAACAATCAAACACTTGCCATACTCGAAGATAACGAACATTTTTTGTGGATCAGCACCACCAACGGGCTGTCGAAATTTGACCCTGAAACCGAACGTTTTCATAATTTCTCACTCAAAAACGGGTTTCAGAACAACCAGTTTACCTACGGGGCTGCCGCTAAAACTGCCGATGGGGAATTACTTTTTGGTGGCATATCTGGATTCAATATTTTTAATCCGACAAAGATTAAATCGGGCGACTATTTTGCTCCCATTGTGCTGACCGACCTAAGAATTTTCAACAAGCCGGTAAAGATTGGTGACCACAAAAGAAACGTATTAACTAAAAGTATTTCTGAAACCGAAAAAATAACCCTGAAATACGACCAGAATTCAATTACACTCGATTTCGCTTCATTCGATTATGCCAACAGTTTGGGAATTCAATATTCCTATTTTCTGGAAGGGTTCGACAAAGACTGGAACGAACCCTCAGTAAACCGCTCGGCCACTTATACCAACCTCGATCCGGGTGATTATTTCTTTCAGGTAAAAACCGTATCGATTGACCGGAAAGAAAGCAATCCGGGACCTATGCTTAAAATAATTGTGCTTCCACCCTATTGGGAAACCTGGTGGTTCCGCAGTCTCTTATTTTTGGCGATTGTGGCCTTGTTCTATTTTATGATATCGTTTTTGCTGAATAAAGAAAAACTAAAGAACGATTTGGTGCTTGAACGGCTAAAAGCAAAAAAACTGCATGAGCTCGACATGATGAAGCTGCGGTTTTACACCAATATTTCGCACGAAATCCGCACCCCACTTACCCTAATTCTGGGGCCACTCGAAAAAATGCGGAGCAATGCCATTCCGGCATCCGAAATCAAAGGCCATGTAGAAGTTATGCACCGCAATGCCAGTCAACTGCATCAACTCATTAATCAGTTGCTCGATTTCCGGAAAATGGAAACCGGTAACCTGAAGCTGACATTAACCTGTGGCGACCTGGTTTCGTTTCTGGCCGGAATTGTCGGGTCGTTCGATAAATATGCCGAAGAAAAGGAGATTGAACTGAAATTTAACTCGCTGAAAAAAGAAATCATTACCAATTTTGATTCCGATAAGCTGGGTAAAATCATGAATAACCTGCTGTCGAACGCGTTTAAATTTACAGGTAAAGGCGGGAAAATATCAGTTAATCTGGCCTTGGTGTTTGATTCGGACGATAACGATCCGATTGGCGAATCGGCTGATAAAAGAACCATTGAAATTACTGTAAAAGATACCGGGATAGGCATTGCCGATTCGAATATGGAAAAGATTTTTACCCGCTTTTTCCAGGTTGACGATAAAGCCAAACAAACCGGAACGGGCATCGGGCTGGCCTTGACCAAAGAACTGGTTAAATTACACAACGGAAGCATTTCGGTACAAAGCAAACCCGGGAAAGGTTCCAAATTTACCATTCACCTGCCCTACGAAGATATTTCCAATCAGGCTATTGCTGTAACCGAAAAAGCTGAAATACCCTGCGAAATACCCGGAGCAAAGCTTTTGGAAGAGCAACCGGCAGAACCCATAATGACTGGTCGGAAAATTATGCTTTTGGTTGATGACAATTCGGACGTCAGGTATTTTATCAAGTCACATTTTATAGCCAATTACCAGGTTTTAGAGGCAGAAAATGGCTTGGAAGGCTGGAATATTGCCCTGAAAACCATTCCGGATATCATTATCAGCGATGTGATGATGCCCGATATGGATGGCTTTGAATTCTGCCGGAAAGTGCGGAAAGATGAGCGGACTTCGCATATTCCGATTATTTTGGTGACCGCACTCGGATCGCGCGAACACGAAATTGAAGGCCTGAGCCACGGTGCCGACGATTACATTACCAAACCTTTCGACTTGGTAATCCTGCAAACCAAGGTCGAGAATATTTTGTCGGTACGTCAGTCGCTCCGGCAGAAATACACCAGCGAAATGCTGCTTCAGCCTAAAAATATAATCCTAAGTTCGCCCGACGAACGATTCCTGCAAAAAGCCATTGAAGTGATTGAGAAAAACATTTCCGATCCGGATCTGGACATCGAACGATTTGCAGCCGAAATTGGCGTAAGCCGGATGCAGTTGTACCGAAAACTCGATGCCCTGACCGAGATGACTGTCAAAGAGTTCGTCCGGAATATCCGTTTAAAAAGGGCGGCACAATTGCTGGTTCAGAGACGGTTAAATATTTCGGAAGTGGCGTATGCGGTTGGATTTAAAGACCTGTCGCATTTCCGCAAATGCTTTAAACAGGAATTTGGGATGAGCGCCAGCGATTATGTAGATAAACATGCGGGCGATATAAGCTAGAGAAGCCTTTACTTAAAAAATTCAATTATGCTTACATGTGTCATATTCGATGTTGATGGGACTCTGATCGACACCGAGGTCATGGTGAAAAAATCGCTACAGCGAATTTTGCTCGAAGAAACTCAAAAAGAATACTCGTTTCCCGATCTGGATTTTATCCTGGGCATTCCGGGGCATGTCACCCTCCAAAAGTTTGGTATCCGGAACATTCAGGAAACCAGTCGCCGTTGGAACAAATACATGATCGACTACAAAGATCAGGTGACTGTATTTGCCGGAATTGAAGAAACCCTGCAAGAACTAAAAGAAAAGCGTATTACAACAGGCATTGTGACATCGAAAACCAGCATCGAACTGCGCGATGATTTCATACCGTTTGGACTAATGAAATACCTCGACTTTTACGTTTGCGCCGACGATACAGCCAAACACAAACCCAATCCCGATCCAATCCTGAAATTCCTTGAAAAATCAGGTATTCTGGCGGAACAAGCCATTTACATTGGCGATACCATTTACGATTACCAGGCCGCTACGTCCGCCAATGTAAAATTTGCACTGGCACAATGGGGAGCAAAAAATTCGGAGGGAATGAAGCCCTTCATTCAGATTGAAAAACCGCAAAACATCCTTGCTGATTTGAAAATTTCTGACTTATAGTCAGGGCTTCACTTAAAGTGAAACCCTGACTAAATTCAATCACGCGTATTTTAAGTTGATTTTTTCACGAACTTGGTTAAAAGTACCAGTTGCTGGCCATTAACCTTACCTTCAATTTGGTCGGGATTATCGGCCACCAGCGAAATTCCGCGAACTGCGGTTCCGCGTTTGGCCGTGAAACCACCTCCCTTAACATCCAAATCTTTAATCAGCACCACGGTATCGCCGCTTTGGAGAACAACTCCGTTGCTATCGATGTGCCTGACTACATCGTCTGGCGAAATTCCCTCACCGGTAGCCTGTGCCCATGCCAGGGTTTCTTCGTCGAGGTAAAGCATATCGAGCAAATCGTGCGACCAGCCCTCAGCGTTTAGCCTGTGCAACAAGCGCCAGGCCATCACCTGAACGGCTGGTACCGGGCTCCACATACTATCGTTTAAACAACGCCAGTGGTTGGCATCCATCTTCTCCGGATTTTCAATCTGCTCCAGACAAGTAGCGCAAACCAACACACATTGATCAGCCTTTGCATTATAGGTTGGCGGAACCTCGTAAACTTTCAGATCGTCGGTTGCTCCACAGAATTCGCATTTCGAACCGCTCCGTGCCTGAATTTCCTTTTCTACACTCATGATTTGTAAATCTAAATTTGACCGCAAAGCTAAGTTTTAAAAAGAAAAAATGAAGAAAATAACTGAATCGATAAACCAAAGCCGGTGAATAAGACATGACATGATAAGCCGAATGTAGTTGGTTACTCTTTAAACTGGACCAAAAATACAGTTCGATATTTATGTCAACCCGATTGATTTAATAAAAACAACGATCACTGCCGTCCACAACATCACATTATAAATGAACGAAACGCCCAAAAATTTCAGGACGACTTTGCCCCAGCTTTGTCCGTAGAACTTGTGCAAAGCCAAAATAAAATAGACTGGAACTGAAAACACAAGCACTGAAATAATCGTCCCGGTTCCCTCATCAAACAAAAGTTTGAGAGTGGTTACCAAAATCAGGACAAAAAACAGGAACGAATGCAGATGAATAGAAAACAACAGATGCTTAATATACAATTGGTTACGACGAATATAAAATAGTTTGAGAACAAGCGCAAATAGCGGCAACAGGATGAAGAAAGCCCACGACATGTATTTCATAATGTTGGAAATAACCATTTCGGGTGCACGGCACATGGCAATGTACGAACTGTATTTTTTCCGTTTTTCAGGATCGGTTGTCCGTTCGAGTTTATCCTGAAACTGATTGGCCAGCTCAGCAAGATTATCCCGAACGTTTCCGGAACCAAACATGCCCAGATCAAGATTTAAACCGTCGTCATCGGTCTGGATAGAATCCTGGGCTACAATCGGGAACATCGCCAGCGAATCCGGATTAAGGATATTGGTTGAATCGGTTTGTGTAGAAATATTGGATCTGAAAACCAGATTTGAACTTGTTTCGGCCGGTTCTGAGGAATCGGTACTAATGGAATCGGTTGAAGCATCCAACCCGCGTTCGGTGAGCGATTGCAGCAGGATAAAGAGGATAAAACTCAAAAAAACAAAAATCCGGAAAGGTGGGGAATGGCGCACACGCTTCCCCTGAAAAAACTCGGTGGTTAAAAACCCCGGACGAAACAACAAATATTTAAACGACTGGAAAAACCGGGTATCGAAAGCAAAAAAATTACCCACAAAATCGTAAAGTACAAATCCGAACGGACGGTTAAATTCGGCCACTTCCTGCCCGCAATTCGGACAAAAATGGCCTTTAAATTCATAGCCACAATTTTCGCATTTGATAGGCTCAAGCTCTTCTATGGGAATGTTTATCCGTTGTCTGAATAACTTTTTTAAATTGTATTTTGATTCACGCTTCATTCCGAAAAATTAAAATTTAAAGCTCAATCCGGCACCAAACAACTGTTTCAACTGAACCCGGCGCCCTTTGCTATCCACAACACCATCGTCATTCAGGTCAACCGGTACTAAAATATCGTCGTCATAAATCAGGTTGGTTGTAAGGTTAGCCGAAAGAAATTTATTCACTTTCATGTTCAGCCTGAAATCCCAATTCACATCAATATTTTGTGGGTTTTTCAGGTAATTCGAGAACAAGTTCAGGTTGGTTACTGCATCAACATTTTTGGCCACAGCAAATTTCAGTTCCGATTTCAAAGTTCCCCCCATTTCAGCCCTGAACTTTTTCCCCGGATCGACCCCAAATGCTCCGATAGCAGATAAATCATTATCAGCAACAAACGTAAATTTACTGCTTAACGGCGACAGGAATAAAGTGAATTTATCGGTGGGCTTATAATCGAACCCTGCCGCAAAAGTCAGGTAAGCCGGAGCTAAAAGGCTGGAAATACGCACTGGATTATTAACATCGGTATAATTAAACCCATCAGCAAACTGAGTTCTGAAGTTGGTCAATCCTGAAAAGAACCATTTTCCCTCTTCGGTCATTTTGTACCCAACCTTTGAGCTTAATTCCAGTTTATCTTCCGATTTGATCAGGCGGCGTTGTTCCTCTTTTTGCAAACCGTAACCTATATTTAGAGAGTTATCCCAGCTAATCCTATCTTTGGAATAGTTGGCAGAATAGTTGAACATACCAACTCCGGAAACCGAATTTTTTCCCCCAGCTGCCCAGTTTGAGAAGGAGACCTGACTAAAACTAATCGACAAATCACCACCCTTTTTCCAGTGTTTAAGCGTATCCGCGGCTTCTTGTGCTACAGCCACATTAAAAATAAAAAACGACAAAAACAGTATCGATAAACAGTTCATAGCTATGTGTTTTTAATTTGTTTTCATTTTTTTTGAGCGCTATATGATAACTTCTGAAAGTAAAATTAATTTTATAGGTCATGAAAACCAACAGTACCGGTATGATTCATTAATGAAGCAATTTATAGAATCATGAAATTGAAGCCTGAAAAATGGCAATAATATGAATTTATTTGTAATAACCATCTTTATTAAACAACAAAAGCATTCCACGTTCCGGAATGTGCGTAAGAAAATCATCAGCCAAATCAAACTCCAAAAAGGAAATTGATTTTTAAACTATCTCCTTTTCAAATCCTTGCTTCAACACGACCCAATATTTCAGCTTCTTTTTGTTTTGCTTTCTGCAATATTTCGGTTGCGCGTAGCAATATTTCTTCAACAAAAGTTTTATCCGAAAGCCCACCAGCATTGATGCGGACATTGAGGTAGGCTCCATAAACAGCAGTTCTCGCGCACAGCGCCCCCACCCCGGCATCCGACAGCGAATTCGGATTTCCCGATTCGGCCATTGCCTGAATGACTTCGAGCGAACTGTAAGCGGTTTGCATCACCTCAAACGGCACTTCAATGGCATGCCTGGTTGCTGCCTGAATAGCCGCTGAACGTTGTTTTTTCTCCTGATCTGTATTTTTTGGTAAGCCGAAAGCATCCATAATCGCGTTGAAAGCGGCTGTGTCTTCATCAACCAGTTTCAGCAAGCGATCGTGTGCCTGTTTACCTTTTTCAGCCCATTCGGAGAATTCTTCCCAGCGATCGTCCCAACCACGTTTGTGCGCCGAAAGGTTGGCCACCATCGACCCCAACGCCGCACCCAAAGAACCAACATAAGCCGCTACAGAACCTCCTCCGGGAGCTGGCGACTCTGATAGCGTTTCGTTTGAAAATCCGGATAAACTCAGATCAACCAATTTATTTGGCTGATCGTCGATCAGGTATTCGATGATACGCTTTTTCGGATCGAATGGCGACAGTTCGTCGAGACCCAGCGATTTAACAGCAATTTTAATGATTTCCTCATCCGGAATCCCAAGCGATCGTTCCTGTTTCCGGAGAAAATATTTTCCGGCATCGAGCATGGCCTGTAAAGGAATAACACCGATTAATTCGGAGCCGGTCACCCGGATTCCGCGTTCACGGGCACGTTCAACCACCTCATCAAAAGCCTGATGCATCGAGGTTACCGAAATATCGGTAAGGTTCATGGAAATTTGCGCCACTCCGTATTCTTTGATAAACCAGCCAATGGCACGGACTTTTTTCAGTGTTCCGGGAATACGAAGCGGTTCGCCATTCGTGTCATTCACAATTTTACCGGTTATCGGATCGCCTTCGCGAACCACACGTCCGGCTTCACGCACATCGAACGCGATAGCATTTGCCCTGCGCACCGAAGTGGTATTCAGGTTTACATTGTAGGCTATCAGGAAATTGCGGGCACCAACAGCAGTTGCACCCGACCGTTCGTTCAGCACAACCGGACCAAAATCGGGTTTCCATTCGGGTTTCTGAAGTTTTTCTTTCAGACCTTCGTATTCGCCGGCACGACAATTGGCCAGACTGCGTCGTTCTTCGGTTGCTGCTGCGAATTCGTAACAATATACCGAAATACCCAGTTCCTCGCCCATTCGCTGCGCCAAACGCCGTGCATAAACAACGGTTTCTTCCATGGTAATGTTGGCAATGGGCACCAGCGGACAAACATCGGTGGCTCCAAAGCGTGGATGTTCACCTTTGTGTTTGCTCATGTCAATAAGCTGCGCTGCCATTTTCGCACCTTGAAAAGCAGCTTCAATCACCTGTTCAGGTTCGCCCACAAAAGTGACCACCGTACGGTTGGTGTCTTTTCCCGGATCAACATTCAGTAATTTGATTCCGTCAACCGATTGGATGGCATCGGTTATCTGACGGATTATTTTTTCATCCCTTCCTTCCGAAAAATTCGGAACACATTCAATCAGTTGTTTCATTCAAGTAGAATAAAGATGTTAGATATTAGACAAAAGATTAGCTCCAGGTTCCAAATTTCAGGTTCCAGGTGGAGACACCTGGAACTTGAAACCTGAAACTTAGAATTTCACTGTATTTCACCGTTCAGGATCACTGTTTCAATCAGATTGGAACCAAATGAATACGGAATAACGGCATAGCTCGAAATTTCTTTGGTAATAAACAAATTGGCCACTTTTCCTTTGGCAATGCTGCCGTAACTTTCGCTGATTCCCATAGCATATGCCGAATTGATAGTGGTAGCGTGAATGGTTTCTTCAGGCGACATACCGTATTTCAGGCAGCCCAACGATTGTATAAAATTCATATTTCCGGAAGGTGACGAACCCGGATTGTAATCGGAAGCCATGGCAACCGGTAATCCGGCATCAATCATTTTGCGGACTGGCGCCAGCTTCAGGTTCAGGAAAAAGGCAGCTCCGGGTAAAACAGTTGGCATGGTTTCGCTTCCGAGTAAGGCCGAAATTTCTTCTTCCTCAACAAATTCCAAATGGTCGGCCGACAACGCATTGTATTTTACACCCACCTGCACACCGCCTGAATTAGCCAGTTCGTTAGCATGTACTTTCCCTTTCATTTCATGTTTCATGCCGGCCATGAGGATTCGGTCGGTTTCTTCTATAGTAAAAAAACCACGGTCGCAAAATACATCCACATAGTCAGCCAGTTCTTCCGATGCAATTTGCGGTATCATTTCATTGATCAGTAAACTCAGGTATTCTTCGCGTTTGTTGCGAAATTCCATTGGGAAAGCATGAGCCAGAAACGTTGATTTGATCAGTAGCGGCGAGTGCTGTTTCATGCGGCGGATAACTCGTAACATCTTCAGTTCCGATTCGGTGGTCAACCCGTAGCCGCTTTTAATTTCAACAGCTCCAGTTCCCATGGCTGCAATTTCTTCGAGCCTCACCATGGCTTGTTCATATAAATCGTCTTCCGGCATGTCGTGTAAGCGGTTGGCCGAATTCAGGATTCCACCTCCGCGCTGGGCGATTTCCTCATAGGTCAGGCCTTTGATGCGATCGACAAACTCCAGTTCGCGCGTTGCCGCAAAAACCAGATGCGTATGTGAATCGCAGTAACTCGGAAAAACCATTTTTCCCGAACAATCAATTTCCATAATCATGTCATCCGATTCAAAATCAGTCTCCCCGAGCTTTTCCATGGGGCCAAAGTTTTCAATCAGCTCGTCCTGAACAACCAAAAAAGCATTTTTGATGGTCGGAACTTCGGCCATCGATTTTCCCGCAACCCACAATCGGTTTTGGGGATCGACCTGAACCAATTCTTTGATATTCTGAAGAATGAGTCTCATATTTTGGTACATTTAAATTTTAAGGAACGATAGATTGAATTACCGAAAGCCTGTACGGACAGTTTTCCCGCTGTTGTTTTCTAAATCCTTTTCCCGGATTCCGTTGTTCGGTTGCCTTCTTAAGTTTCACGCTGCTTTCCGCTTCCAAAATAGGCAAAGTCGATCTAAGTTTTTTATGTCTTTGGTCATGGATACAGCCAAATTTGTTCCTATTTTCGGGCAGATTTTAATACCAAGTTACGATGATCAAACGAGTTCCCCATACATTTGTGATAGTTTTTTCCATCATCCTGTTCTCAGCCGTATTAACGTGGTTTGTTCCCGGCGGAAGTTTCGAACGCGAAACCGTTACTGTAAATGGCGTTAACCGCGAGATCATTAAAGCCGATTCGTTTCATTTTACAGAGCAGCAACCACAAACCTGGCAGATTTTTTCAGCTTTTTTTGATGGGTTCTGCAACACTTCCGAGATCATTGTTTTCATCCTGATGATTGGAGGTGCATTCTGGATTATGAACGACAGCAAAGCCATTGATGTGGGCATTTTTTCGTTCCTGAAATTCACAAAAAAGCTGGAACACTGGACTTTAATCCGCAAACTGGGTGTCGAAAATATCATCATCACCCTCATCATGCTCTTGTTTAGTGTGTTTGGCGCAGTTTTCGGCATGAGCGAAGAAACCATCGCCTTCACCATCATATTTGTACCTCTGGCCATTTCGATGGGTTACGATTCTATCGTTGGCGTTAGTTTGTGCTTTGTGGCTGCTGCGCTGGGTTTTGCCGGGGCGGTGTTAAATCCGTTTACCATCGGAATTGCACAAGGTTTGTCGAACCTTCCGCTTTTCTCCGGAATTGAGTACCGGTTGTTCAGCTGGTTAATCATTAACCTGGCCGGCTTCAGTTACGTACTTTGGTATGCAAGAAGAATAAAGAAAAATCCGGAGAAATCGCTCGTTTACGAAGATGATGCTTACTGGAGAAACCGGAATGCCATAAAAACGGAAGAGGTGATTTTTCATACGCCGCTCCGCGCATGGGTTGTATTTCTGCTCACTTCGACTGCCCTCATCGCTTATTCCATCCTTTTTCCGGTTTCAGAACTCAAAGTCGGAAACAGCAGCATCGAATTACCGGTTGTCCCAATCAGTACAGCCCTGTTTCTGATCTCAGGCTTTTTATCGCTACGGAAAACGGTTCATTATTTCATCCTGAATTTATTGGCTTTTACAATTGTTTTCCTGATTATAGGAGTAATGGGATACGAATGGTATGTGATGGAAATCGCCGCATTATTCTTTGCTATGGGATTGCTGGCCGGACTTAGCATGGGAAAAACAGCCAACGAACTAACCAAATTATTTATTGAAGGTTCAAAAGATATTTTATCAGCGGCAATGGTAGTTGGATTGGCTGGCGGAATTATCGTTATACTGAGAAACGGACAGATTATAGACACCATTTTATACTACATGGCGCAATCGATGCAAGGGTTCGGAAAAATCGCATCGGTAGAAATCATGTATTTAATTCAGAATGGCATCAACCTGATTATTCCATCAGGATCGGCCAAAGCAGCCTTAACGATGCCTATCATGTCACAGTTTTCCGATTTGGTTGGAGTTTCACGTCAGGCAACGGTAATGGCTTTTCAGTTCGGCGATGGGTTTACCAACATGCTCACCCCCACTTCAGGAGTATTAATCGGCGTATTGGGAATTGCCCGCATCCCCTACGAGAAATGGTTCAAATGGATTGGCCCACTTATGCTAATACTGATTACACTGGGAGCTTTATTGTTGATTCCGACAGTGCTTCTGCAACTGAATGGATTTTAACGTTGATTGATTGCCTGAGGGAACCCGGCATGATGATCATTCGTCAAAAATGAGGCTATCTCAAAAGTCGTAAAACCTAATCACATCACAATGAACTCCAGAAGAATAAACAAATTCAGGATAGCCAGATTCTAGAATATTTCAACTTTGGGAACAGCCAGTTTATTTTTATAGCAAAAAGCAGCACTATTCTTCCACCCTAATTAAAATGATTCGATCCAATTCGAATTGGTTGCCCTTGTCGCTTTTTCGCACATGCACCGAAATAGAATTGGTTTGTTTGGTCAGTTCAATTTCGCCAATAGCGACCCGTTCTTTCAAATTCTCAATACTGCTTTTTGTCGATTTCCAGTCTGTTAACTGTTTCTGGCGCTGCCAAATTCGAAAATCAGCTCCTTCAGGTTTATCAAAATAAGACAAGAGCACCTGATATTTTCCTTCAGGAATATCGTTGAGCATGATGCGTATCATTCCTTCATTTTCGGTGTAAATACGCAATCCACGATTCTGATTAACCTGCACATTCCCGCCAAGAGTTACATCCATTAATTGCGGAAAATAAATGTGCTCCTTAGGCAGATAAACGGTTCGCAATTCGGGAGTTGGATCCATTCTTACTTTCAGCGGTCTGTCGCTGTAAAAATACGCTACCGAAGTATAATCAACCGGAAATTCATTTCGTTCCGGTCCATGTTCTATTCCATGAAAAATTTCCTTTTCAAACGACAATTTATCGGTCAGGTAAAATCGATAAGCACCGGTCCGGTTCATCGGAAGTGAATAATCCAGAGAACCATGAAGCGGAAGGCTGACTCCCCGGTCCCAACGATCCAATAAAGCGTACCAACCGCCATTGTAGTAATCTTCCGATCCCGTTCCGTGCAGTTTCATACTGCCATCCACAGCCGTTGAATCATCTCCCTCAAAAAACAAAGTCATGCCCGGTCTTAAGCCTTGAGCCAGATGCACCGTGCCGATGTAATGCCCTTTCCCTTCTGTCTTCAGGAAAGTATAAAATTCACCGTTGGGTGCATTTATTTGCCTACGCCATGTCGCGTAAAATTTACCTTCGGACTGAGCTATTCGCTGATTTTGATTGCAATAAACGGTAATGGTTACGGCAAGCTGGTTTTGTTTTACCCCATCTCTTTTTTTGTAGATGAGTTTCATGATCGCTGAACGATCGTAAGGCATGGGCAGGTAACAATAGTTTTTATCGCCATTTTTGCCAATCAGCATACTTCGCATGGCCCCTTTCCCGTAAGCATAACCGAAAAAATCGGCCAACGGGGCATAAATCGCTTCAACCGCTTCTCCATCCCATTTAGCAGACAGAATAACATCTTTATATAAACCTTCGAATGAATTACCTCCATCCACCTCGAAACCTACAATACGTCCGGGCAATTGCGAATCGAAGAACGTGATTTCTTCACCAGGATTGATGGTATATGATTTCTTTGAAGTCAATATCTCTGATGATCGTCCACATTTAAAATCAGCTATTACAGGGGAGATACCCGACCATAAACCGCATACCTCAGTCAACAGTTTCTTGTCGTCTTGATTAAAATGACCCGAATACGATTCTACATCAACACCGGGCAAATTCCGATACTGGATTTGATGAAACATGATTTTTTTTCCACTAAAAACCACTTTACATGATTGGCTGTATGGAATCGGAATATAACAATAGTAGCCTCCAACCTCGTTGCCGCATACCGGTTTTACAAAAGGAAATACTTTTCCTGAAAACAGATCCAAAAAGGGAATAACGATCCGGGGAGTTTTTTCTCCGTCGAAGAAAAATGATAACGTATCATTGGTGGGAGTTGGTGTCCAAATCCGTTGAATGACACCGGGGCCTTTTAAATCGGCCAAAACCAGTTGCTCATCCTCTTTCCGGAGAAAAGAATACTTCCCCGAGAATCCGTCGTCATTCCCTCCTGTCCGGTCGTAGCTGGATAATTGCTCTACCAACTGGCCAGTGCGGTAAGCAGGCAGCAAATCAACCCGTTTCAACAGCTCAAGTTCGTCGGCCCATTTATATTTGGGATTATTCGGAGTTACGGCTATACCATTTAGGCCGATTGATAAAAAAGAAAAAAGAAATACAAACCGGTGTGCTAATTTTTTCATGTTCATACGTTGCTAATAATTCATAATAAATTTAAAAATGAACCGTATATAAAAGCTCTCCCTTTTCACTGTTATTATTTCCCTGGGAAGGCATAAAACTTGTGACCGCAAATTTGTCGGGCTCAATCATAGTAATACCCGGATTCGCAAATGAAATTGAGCCCCCGGGAGTTTCCGGTTGCAGAGTGTAATAAAAGGCTCCGTTTCCCAACAACAAACGCCAGCTACTCCAATCGCCCGAAGTAATTTGAGCTTCCTGAAGTACATATTTTCCCGCATGCAAAAATCCGTTTCTGGCTCCAATATTGCCTTTATATCCCATTTCCTGAATGTTGAAATTCGCTACTTCATCTTTCCATGCACGCCAGTCGCCGAAGTTATGCAGGATTCCAAATGCCTGCTGGTCGCGAATGCCATTGTCGTAATAATGAAATCCGATCAAAATGTCGGAGTTCGCGGGATCAGTACCTTCTACAACCT
>JAIBEY010000070.1 GCA_019459525.1 Prolixibacteraceae bacterium | reverse complement strand
AAAATCGGTAAGCAAAAAATATTCTAATATCCCTTGGGGTAAAATCAAATCCAAAAAATTCTTGTCTGCTGCTGATCCCATTCGTTTTTTCCTTCAAAGAAAAAAACTTTTATCCTCCTCCACAACATTCCCGATTGATCCCCTATGTTTTACTGCTACATTTTATAGCATCCATTCATTTTATTGTGGGGAAAAGATCTTCTGCGTGTATTAAGTACCAGAATCTTTTGTCCTCAAGCCGGACTGGCTCTTCCTTTTCCAATCGATGAAAAGGAAGCAAAAATCTTGTCAAAACGAACCCTCCCCCGGGCGTTTTGACGGCCCACGCACCCGCTTCGAATAAGTTAAACGCAAGCGTTACAGAATAAACCACCGCAACGTCATATCTTGAACCGCCTAAGGGAAAAAATAACAGCTCGTCCGGCTGGAGGATAGGGTTAAAGAATTGAAGGTTTATTATTTTATAATTCGGAATTATCGGTTTACAGTTATGAATAGCCCCGACCTTTAGGTCAGGGGAAAATGAGAAACAGACCAATCCCGGCTTTAGCCGAAATAATTGAATGTTTCGGCTAAAGCCGAGATACGGATTATTCATCTTTCAACGGCATAAATGCCGTTGCTATTCAAATCAACCATATATCCGATAATTCCGTTATAATTTATTCAGAAAAATAAATTCTCAGCAAGAATATAAAGTGATCGTAGATTTTACTTAAAAGGCAACTCGCATACTTTAATGGCATTTTTTATCGTTTCATGATTTAAAATGAGCCATTCATACTAAATATCGGCACATTCACATAAAATATCATTTTTTTAAGATAAAAAACGAGTCAGATAAAATACATTGAGTTACTTTTGTACTCAATCTGGAATAAATTAAGACCATTATTGTTTAACTATTTGTCGGATTTGTCCTGGCCAACTTAATTATTTCAGCCCAATGCTCAATCAAATTCTGTGACTGAGGGGGCGAAGCTGTGAAAAGACATCCACAATATCCGGACGAAAACCCTCAGAAAATCTATACCAATCCCTGTCATATCAAGGAAATGCACCTGCATTGCCAATAGTCGTCGCTGCATGATCGAAAGTCTCATAACATCAAAAACCAGAGTCAAACTACTACTCAAATTCTTTTTGAACTTTGAAACAAAAAGCTATTTGCGAAGTTTGGAAAGTGAATTTGGCGAATCCACCAATTCCATCCGGGTAGAGTTGAACCGTCTGGAAGATGCAGGACTGTTGATTGCTTCCACAGAAGGCAATAAAAAAATGTTCTCAGCCAACACCAAACATCCGCTATATAAAGACATTCACAATATTTTAAAGAAATTTGTTGGGGTCGATCAGATCCTGGAACAAATTACCAATCAAATACCCAACCTTCAGGCAGCATACCTGACCAGCGATTTTGCAATTGGTAAAGATTCCAAGATTATTGACATGGCTTTGGTCGGCAAACAACTCGACCGGGCATTTATCGACCGACTCGTTGAAAAAGCAGAATCATACATTAGCCGCCGGATCAAATACATTATTCTTACCCAGGAAGAATTGCTTCAGTTTTACAACAACAAACCGGTTTTATTAATCTGGCAGGCTGATAAAACTAACCCTTAAATTTCGGACTCATTTATATATTCCATTCAATCATCATTTCACATTTACCCTATTAAACCCGCACATGATGCAAAAGTCTATCCTTTTCACATTAATAACCGTACTATTTCTGGCGTCCGCCCTCTGTTTGCAGGCGCAGAACCCGGCAACTATTGATGTAAACAAATTATCAGACCAACAAATTCAGCAAATCGCCGCCGAGGTTCAGGCAAGAGGCCTGACGATTGACCAGGCGGCGCAGATGGCACAAATGCAGGGAGCCACTACCGTTCAGATAGAACAACTCAAACGACGCATACAGGAACTCAATTCTTCCAAAGGCAAATCAACCCTCAATTCGGTTATGCCTGACGGGGAAAAGAGAAGCACGCCGCGGGAATTATCTTCTCCAAAGGCTGTATTTAAGGATTCTACCCAGGTGAAACGCATCTTCGGATTTCAACTATTCAACTCCGAAAACCTGAGTTTTGAACCGCCGGTAAATATCCCAACCCCTCAAAACTATGTGTTGGGCATCGACGACGAATTGCTCATTTCCATCTGGGGAGCCAGCCAACAATCCTATCAACTCCAGGTGGAATCGAATGGTGCCGTAAACATTCCGGATATTGGCCCGGTATATGTTTCAGGGATTGAATTTTCAAAAGCAAAGGAACTGATCAAAAAACGAATGATTGCCATTTACCAGGGCATGAATGGACCTAATCCGACCACCTTTGCCGAAGTGAGCATCAGCAACCTTCGCTCCATTAAAATAAATGTCATTGGCGAAGTAATGGTTCCGGGAACCTATACCCTCCCTTCAACTGCATCGGCCTTTAACGCGCTTTACCTGTCAGGCGGGCCCAACGAGAACGGTTCGTTCCGTAACATTCAATTGCTGCGCGACAACAAACTCCTCACCACCATCGACGTTTACGACTACCTGATCAACGGCAACACCCAGGCGAACATCCAGCTCCGGGAACAGGATGTCCTTTACATTCCAACCTATCAGAAACGGGTTGAAGCCAGTGGAGCATTCAAACGCAACGGTATTTTCGAACTAACGGAAAAAGAAAATCTTTCTGATTTGGTCCGCTACCTGGGCGGATTCACGGATCAGGCATTCAAAGCTCAATTATCGCTGACCCGGATCACCGATTCCGAAAAAAAAGTGATCGACATCAGTCAATCCATTTACGATAGTTTTATTCCCAAAAATGGCGACTCCCTGGTAGCTTCCAAAATCATCAACCGTTACGAAAACCGGATTACAATTTCAGGAGCTGTATTTCGCGCGGGCACGTATGAATTAACCGAGGGGCTGACGCTTTCAGGCTTGATTAAAAAAGCACAAGGCGTGACCGAAGATTATTTCAGCACCCGTGGATTGATTGTTCGTCTTCAAAACAACCTGTCGCCAATGACCGTACCGTTCAACGTAGATGAAATACTAAAAGGAGAAACAGATATACCTCTGCAAAGGGAAGATTCCGTCATCATTCAGGACATCACAAACATGCGCCAGAAAAGAACGATACAGATTTTTGGGGAAGTGCAGCATCCGGGTGAATTGGAATTCACCGACAACATGACTCTGAAAGACCTTATTTTTAGGGCGGGCGGTTTTAAGGAAGCAGCCAGCGAATCGTACATCGAACTGGCCCGCCGCCGCAATTACGCAGAATCGAGCCAGCTAAGCGATGAGATTGTTAAATTATTTCAGTTTGACATTGACCGGGAATTGAAACTGGACAGCAAGGATGAATCTTTCGTTTTACATCCTTTCGACTATATTTATGTACGCCGGGCACCCTCTTACCACGAACAACGGACAGTAACCATTTCCGGGGAAGTACGCTATCCCGGCGCTTACAGCATCAGTTCCAAAAACGAGCGGATATCTGATCTGATTCAACGTGCCGGCGGATTAATGCCCGATGCTTTTGTAAAAGGCGCCCGCATGAAACGGGCCAACCAGCAGGTTGAACTAACCCTGGAAGCTATTCGCAACAATTTACCCGATAGCCTCATCGCCAAAGCGGAAAACCAAATCGATAACGATCAGCTGGAATTGCGCCTCGAAAGTATCCTGAAGAATCCAAGATCTTCTTACGACTACATACTCAAAGATGGTGACCAGATTTTTATTCCGGAAGTGGCCCAGGAAGTACGTATTTCGGGAGAAATACTGAACCCCATTGGAATGGCCTACGAAACCGGGAAAGGACTCAAATACTACATCAACCGGTCAGGCGGATTTACTGAGAAAGCACAAAAAAGAAAAGTTTATGTGGTCTATAGCGACGGAACCAGTTCCGTAACCAAAAACTTCCTGGGACAACATTATCCTTCTCCGGAACCAGGATGCCAGATTATCGTTCCGCAAAAACCGGAGAAACAACGGATGGACAGCACAGGGAAATGGCTGGGAATTGCCAGTACGATGGCTACCGTAGCCATTGCCATCTCTACCTTGCTCAAGTAATACATCCGTTTAGCCATTCACGGCGTTAGAAAAACCATCGATTATTTTATCTTTAACCATCGACTGAATGAATCCTGAAACAAAACCTTCGACTGTAACTCCTACAAACGACGACGAAATTGATTTACTGGAATTGGCCAAAACTCTTTGGAACGGCCGCAAAACAATTTTAATATTCATGCTCGTAGCCGGAGTTTTGGGAGTATGCGTTGCCCTGCTGTCACCCAAAGAATATATGGCATCAACAACCATGGTACCCCAAACGTCGTCGTCAGGGAGTAAACTCGGCGGGCTTTCTTCGCTGGCAGCTATGGCCGGATTTAATTTAGACATGGCTACTTCAGGCGAAGCCTTATCGCCCATGGTCTATCCTCAAATCCTTCATTCAGGACCCTTTCAACTTGAGTTGATGAATACCCCCTTTACCTTCGCTGGGGTTGATCATCCGGTTAGCCTCTACGAATACTACAGCGAAATAGCTAAACCCGGTACTTTAGCCCTGATAGGCAAATACACCATTGGGCTACCCGGGGTAATCCTTAAAGCCATTAAAGGGGAAAACAGTACAAAACCGGGCTCGGAAGAAAAGGGGCCCATAGCTTTTACCAAAAAGCAGGAGAAGGTGAGCAAAATGATGAAAGAGAAAATTAACCTGACCATCGATTCCAAACAGGGTTATTTAACCTTGCAGGCCTCGTTTCCTGAAGCCCTGCTTTCGGCACAAGTGGCCGACCAGACCCGGGAGTTGTTGCAAAAATACATTACCCGGTTTAAGGTCGAAAAGACAACCGACAAGCTGAACTTCATCGAAGAACGTTACAAGGAAAAGAAAAAAGAATTTGAACAGGCGCAGGAAAAACTGGCCCGTTACCGCGACCAGAACCGGAACATGTCGAGCGCCCTGGCCCAAACCGAAGAAGAACGGTTGCAGGGTGAATTCAGCATTGCCATGAATGTATATAACGAACTGGCCAAACAACTGGAACAGGCCAAGATTCAGGTCAAAGAAGAAACCCCGGTATTTTCGGTACTCGAACCGGCTGTTGTGCCAAACGAAAAATCGAAACCCCAAAAGGAAATAATTGTACTAATCAGCTTGTTTTTGGGAGCTATTGCCGGAACAGGTATCGTTTTTGGTAAAGGCTACCTCTCCGGAATCAAACAAAAATGGAACGCCTGATAAAGAATCGGGGGCATCGGTTAACCAACCTGCTTTCGCCGGAACAGCGCCGAACAGATCCCTGAGCAGCAAAGCGTGTCGAAGGGTAGCGTGGTTTCTGAGCGCGAAGCAGTCGAAGGAAAGCAGTCGAACGCGACCCATATCCTGAAATAAACACTATCGAATTTTCAGCATCAAATAACCTGAGTTCAATATTTAATTGAATATTTAACGGAATTATCGGTTTATAGGTTATGAATAGCCCCGACCTTTAGGTCTGGGAAAAATGAGAAACAGACAAATCCAGGCTTTAGCCAAAATAATTGAATGTTTAGGCTAAAGCCAAAATACGAATTATTCATCTTTCAACGGCATAAATGCCGTTGCTATTCAAATCAATCATATATCCGATAATTCCGATATTTAATGACTGAAATACAGTACACTAATAAGGTTAGATATGTTTGTGCATACCATTTCTACTTAGGTTGCCCGAGAAAAATAAGGTTTTAAAACCTTATCCTGCATTTTTAACCTCAGTAGTCAGGGCAAACA
>JAIBEY010000084.1 GCA_019459525.1 Prolixibacteraceae bacterium | reverse complement strand
TAATCCAAAACCAATAAAGTTATTTTGACGCACATAATATTGATCAATAACAACTTTCAATTCTTCAATATCTTCAATATAAATTGCGCTGCCTCCACCTTGAAGTTTATCAATTAATACGAAGTTATTGTTGAAATTAGCTCCATCCACTGTAAAGTTAGCCGTACGACCATCTGTACCGGCAAAGCTCATCCCATTACCACCATAAGGTGAAAGGCGGGTAACTTCTGTAATGCTACGGCTCACCATGGGCAAATTTTCTATCTGGTTGTTTGTGATATTGGTCACTGCTCCGGTTTTCTCATTAGAAAATTTTGTGCGGGTTGCCGTAACCAAAACTTCATTTAATGATGTTGTTTCTTCTGAGAGTACAACATTCATTACATAGTTTTCACCTAAACTCAACGTAATGTTGTTTTGTGTGTACGCACCATATCCAATGAAAGTAACTACTACAGTATAAGGTCCGCCTACACGCATACCGTTTAGGTTGAATCGGCCCTCCATGTTGGTTACAGTACCATAAGTTGTTCCTGAAGGTGTGTGTGTAGCAATCACCGTTGCACCTACCACAGCTCCTTCTGCATCAGTAACACGTCCACCCATACTGGATGAAGTTACCTGTGCTTGCATAATAGTAGCTGATAAAACAATGAGCGCTACTAATAAAAACCTGATTTTTTTAATCATAAATAGTAAATTTTAAGAGTTTTGTTTTCATAGAATTGATGGTTTTAATAATCGTAATATATGAATTCCAAATTAATATTTTTGAAAACGTATTGGGGGTCTTTTTTGAAATGTTTACTAACAGTTTATAAACACTGCTCAATAATTTTTTTGATTGATTATGAATAACGCAAATAAAACCAATAACAATCAGAAGTGTATTACATATATGTTAATATAACATCAATATTAAAATCAAAAAACGGAAGATTTATCTATTTTCGTTATGGGAAAAAGTCATGTATTATTTTATAAATTGTTTTATAACTTTATCTGTAACCTATTGTTAGATAGTAAATTATGGGCTGTAAATACATTCTTCTTAAAGATTCCTCCAAAATTGCATCTTCAACTAATACGATTTTATATCCTTACTGTCGTTTCATAGGTTTTATGGGTATCACCACAATCTCATACCTACATTCCGGACAAATATAAGCTTCGCAACCGGTGCAGGCAAAACAGTTGCCGCACGAACGGTCTAACTGCGTTTTGTCCCATGTTTTTCCGCAGTGGGTGCAGGTAACAGTATTGCTTTTTTGCTCCATCGTTATCGGTATTGCTTCCGTCTGAATCAGAAAGCTTTAATCAGCTTAACGAATCCGAAAAGTACCACCTGGGTAAAGATTATTGTCGCCCCGGAAGGAATGTCGGCAAAATACGAAATCAGCAACCCGATGAAAGAAGCCAGGAAAGCAAAACCTACCGAATAAAACATCATCCGGCCAAATTCCCGGGTTAGCACATTGGCAGTAGCTTGTGGAATGGTTAACAACGATAAAATCAGGATAATCCCGACCACGCGTATATTCAACACAATCGTCAGCGAAATCAGGATCATCAGTAAATAATTAAACAAGCCTACGGGTAAATCGGATGTTTTTGCAAAATCTTCATCGAAAGCGATGTATAAAATGGTACGGTAAAACAGGGTGAAAAACAAGACGATGAGTACAACGAGCGCCAGCATGAGCCAGATTTCGCCGGTTGAAACGGTCAGGATACTTCCAAATAAATAACTTAGTAAATTGGGCGCATAGCCGGGAGTCAGATAAACGAATATGATGCCGATAGCCATGCCAAGCGACCACCAGATGGCAATTGATGAGTCTTCGCGCACTTTCCCTTTACTACTGAAAAGTTGAATCCCCATTCCGGATAAAATGGAGAAAATGGCCGCCCCAACCAGCGGATTAATGCCCAGATAATAGCCCATCCCGATGCCGCCAAACGAAGCATGTGTGATGCCACCACTAATGAATACAATCCGGCGCGAAACAATGTAAGTGCCAATAATTCCGCACGAAATGGCCGCCAGCAATGATGCCAGAAAGGCATTAACAAAAAAATCATAGGAAAACAGCTCAATGATGGTGTCCATGGTGTTCGTGTTCGTCGTGTAATTTCAGTACAGTATGCGGAATATTTCCGTGGGTAATAATTTGCAGCGGACAATTGTAAGAGGCCAATTGTTCTTCGCTGATGATATTGCTGGGGTGGTGGTGCAAATGCCGGTTTACACAGGCAATGGTTTTTACAAAAAACGAGATGGTTCCCACATCGTGCGAAATGAGCAGGATGGCCATTTGTTCGTTCAACTCTTTCAATTTCAGGTAAAGTTCGCCTTCAAAGTTGTTATCAACATACGTGCTGGGCTCATCCAAAACCAACAATTCCGGTTCATTCATCAAAGCACGGCACAAAAATACGCGCTGCATTTGTCCTCCTGAAAGTTCACCAATGGCTTTATTCCGAATATGCAAAATACCCATTTCCGACAGCAACGATTCTGCCTTTTGTTTTTCACCTAAGTTTTTGTGGAACGATGAAAACAGGGCGGTGTTTGCTTTTCCCGATCGCACCACGTCGATTACCGAAATCGGGAATCGTTTGTCGATTTGGTTTACCTGGGGTAAATAACCAATATTTGTTTTGCTGATGTGTAAAGTCATTTCTCCGGATGAAGGTTTGATCAGGCCAAGGATGGTTTTGATCAGCGTGGTTTTTCCTCCCCCGTTGGGGCCAATAATGCCAATAAAGTCGCCCGAAAAAACTTCAAGGTTTACATTTTCGAGTACCATATTTCCGTCGTATCCGGCCGAAAGGTTTTTTATTTCAAGCAATTTCTTCATTTCTGAGTTGCTATTTTTTCGGTAATATCCAGCATCTGCTTTTCCCAATCGTAATCGAGCGGATCAATGGTCATTACCTCGCCGCCAATTTCGCGCGAAAGCTGCAAAGCATTCTCGGCATCAAACTCTTTCTGAATAAAGATAACCTTAATATTCTGCGAGCGCGCCAGGTCCACAATCGTTTTCATGTGTTTAGGCGAAGGTTCTTTTCCATCCAACTCCAGAGGTGTTTGTTCCAGTTTAAATTGGCGGGCATAATATCCCAGTGCCGGATGAAAAATCAAAATATGACGGTTGGCTAATGGCGAAAGTTTCCGATCGATATGCGCCGAAAGGGAGTCGATTTTAGTGATAAACCGGGAATAGTTGCTTTCAAAAGTGGTAGCGTGTTCCGGAAAATTCGTTTTTAATGCCTTCAGCGTATTTTGCGCAATTATTTTTACATCGGCAGGGGCCAGCCAGCTATGTGGGTCAAATGCCTCAGCATGTTCGTGTTCATGATCGTGGCCCTCTTCCTCACATTCAATACCGGCAATCGGGACTATTCCTTCCGAGCAGTTTACAATGGACAGGTCTTTATTGATTTCGGCAAACTTATCTTTCCATGCTTCTTCGAAAGTAAGCAGGCCAATTTGCAGCCAAACTTTCGATCTGGCCAAATCTTTCATCTGCGAAGGTAATACCGAATAGTTATGCGGGCTCGATCCTGGTGGTACCAGCACATTGATGTGCAAAAGATCACCTGCCAGTTGTTCTACAAAATATTGCTGGGGCAAAATACTTACCGAAACCATGGTTGCTGTTTCCTTTTGTTTGGCCTGGCAGGCAAACAAGACGAAAACCATCAGATAAATGTAATTCTTCATGTTAGCTTTTACTGTGAAGCGATTTAAACATTTTAACCCAAAGATAGTTCGATTTCCGGAAAGAAGATTTGAAAATGAGAAGATTTGAAAATTTGCAGGTTTTAACATCACTGCAAGGCCATCAGACAACAACGATAACCTAAACACAATACGAACAATAATAACTATTTAGCCTGCTTTTTCTCTTTCTTCGGCGGAACCGGATCGTAACCATGTGTTCCCCACGGATGACATTTTGAAATCCGTTTGGTTCCCAGCCAGAATCCTTTGAATGGACCATGAATTTTGATGGCATCTATGGCATATTGCGAACAAGTAGGCTCGTGCCTGCATGAAGGGGATGTGAGTGGCGAAATGGCATATTTATAGAAATAAACCGGTACCATAAGCATCCAACCCAATGCTTTTAATATGAATTTGATAATTGGATTCATGGGATTAAGGCCAAGCCGGGTTGTAGCCGGAAAGGCGGTGTGACGGAGACCCGTTTCGCTGCGATCGTTTTCATAAAAGGCAGAGATTCTTGCCAGAAAGGCAATCTTTCGAGCGAATGTTTAAGTAACCAACGGTATAGTTCGTCACTGTTAAATTGTTTGCTGATGTCGTGTCCCTGATTAACGAGACGTGTAAATTTGACATCGGCCTTTAACTTTTCCAGAGCTTTTACCATCACTTCGGATCGGCTAATCGGAATTTGTCGGTCGGCAGTGCCGTGAAAAACCCAGGTAGGAATTTTGCTCAGTTGTTCAACCCATTTCACGTTGGCCCCACCACACATGGGCGAAATAGCTGCAAACCGCTCTGGCATCCGGTTGGCAATTTCCCAGGTTCCGAAACCGCCCATGCTCATTCCGATCAGGTAAATGCGCGAATCATCAACGCGTAATTTAGTGGCAACTTCATCGTAAACGGGGTTAAACCAGTCTTCCGATGCCCAGTTTTTTCCCCACGGACATTGCGGGGAAACCACAATAAAGTCCATTTTTTTGCCTTTCGAGATGTAATAAGGTAATCCGTAACGCTGTAAACTTTGAAGATTTTTACCACTGGCATGTCGGCCATGGAGGTAAAAAATAACGGGCCATTTTTTATTGGGGTCTTTGTCGTAATCTTCCGGAACGTGCAACAGGTAGTTGTATTTTACTTTTTTTAAAGCTCCTGATGCTGCCGCCTTTCGGGAAATAAAACTCAGCGGAAGGAGGAAAATCAGAACAAAAAAGATATGTTTTTTAATGTATTTCAAGCTTCTGTTTTAATTGTTTCGCTGGTGAAGCTATAAAAATTGAACCAGACAACCTGAGCCATTAACAAATTTTAATAAAAACGAACAAAGGGAAGACGACATATTTCAGGCGTTCTTCCCTTTGGTGTTTTTATTTATACAGATTGTTCTCGTCTGTATATGAGTCGATTAGATTTGTTCTATTTTTTCGAGTTCTTTGTAAACCAATGCACTTGCCCCAACAATCGCAGCATCGCCTTGCTTTAACTGCGAAGGCAAAATTTTGATCTTATTTTGATAAATAGGAAGCAAGTGTTGCTCCATGCTTTCTTTGGTTGGTTTGAATATGTAGTCGCCGGCAGCAGTTGGCCCGCCAAAGAGGAAAATAGCCTCCGGACTTAAATAATGCACAGTATCGGCCAAACCTTGTCCTAACCATTTGCCGGTAAGTTCAAAAACTTCGATTGCTACTTTATCGCCCTTTTCTGCGGCTTCAAAAATCATTTTCGAATCCAGTTCCCGATACGATTTGTCTGAAAGTAAGCTGTCGTTTGCATTGTACTTGACCAAAAGTTCAAACGCTGTACGTTTCATTCCTGAAGCAGAACAATAAGCTTCGAGATGGCCCGGAGTGCCGCAGCCGCACATGCGTCCGCCCGGAATAAGGATGGTATGCCCGCATTCGCCTGCAAAACCATCATGTCCGTAAACCAGGTCGCCATTTACCACAAGTCCGCTTCCTACTCCGGTTCCCAGCGTGTACATCACAAAGTTTTTCATTCCTTTTGCCCCACCGTAAATCATTTCGCCCATGGCAGCGGCATTGGCGTCGTTGGTTAAAGCAATCGTCTGAAGTTCAGGAAACTGGTTCTGGAGAAGTTTAACCAGGTGAACTACTCCCCTGAAAGATAGGTTTGGCGCATACTCTATGGTACCGGTGTAGTAGTTACCATTTGGCGCACCGATTCCGATGCCCAGGATTTCGATGTCGGTATTGAGCAGCTTAACTGACTTGATTAATTCGCGAATGGCCTGTGCCAATTCGTTAATATATCGGTCAATATCGCCATGCGAAGGGGTTACAATGTTGTCTTTTACCATAACATTACCCAGATCATCAACAACTCCGATTGCCGTATTTGTGCCGCCAATATCGACGCCAATTGCTACTTTCTTCATTCAAGGATATTTTTAATTTGTAATTTAAACTACTTAATTTTAAAATCTATTCAGATTATCAGCTATATAAACGTTAAATAAGAAATTTATTTTGAGCCACCTAAATTAAGTTGTTTATCGTATTTTACTTCCTTTTAAGGCAAAAAAAGTAATGTAGCCGTAACAAATTATTGGAACCAGTAATGCACTTGTCAAACTTACCGAGTCGGTAATAGCTCCCATAACCACAGGAACCACTGAACCACCGACAATCATCGTATTAATAATCCCTGAAGCAATGGGCATTTCCGAAGGATCGAGATCGCTGACTCCCAGTGAAAAAATGCTTGGAAACATAATGGAGTTGAAAAAACCGACAGAAAGCAAACACCACATCCCGATTTGGGGGGGTAATAAAAATCCGCAAAGAACCAGCAGCATGTTGGCAGCTCCAAAAATTCCCAGCGAAACATTGGCAATTCCTTTCCCCAGAAACATCAGGAAAAAATTTACAAGCGCAATACCAAAGAAAATCAAGCCATACACCGGTTTTGATTCAAAAATAAATTGGCCGTCTTTAACTCCGGCTGAAAAAATAAACCACCCTACAACAAAAGCAAAAGCCAGGATGAAAAGTGAATAGGTGAATTTCGAATTTTTAGAAAGTGTACCGAGCAAAACAGAGCCTAAAAAACGGCCGATCATATTTCCACCCCAATAAATAGCTGTAAGCTTAACTGCTTCGTCTTTGGCTATGTCGAGTAAATTAGTCATGTAACTGGTTAGCTGTGATGCCGTTCCAACTTCGGCGCCAACGTAACAAAAAATACCGATGGAACCCAGCCACACCTGTGGCTTTTTTAATGCCGACATTGAAGCAACAGTTTCGTTACCTTTTATTTCAGGCAAGCGGATAAACAGAATGCCAATAGCTATCAACACAACGATTGATCCAATTATCACAAATGGCATTTTAACAAAGTTGGCTGCTTCCTGTGCCGAAGCGCCGTTTTTCAAAGCTAAAACAGCAGGCGCCAAAACCAGGATTCCGGCCATATAGGGGGCGATGGTAGTAGCCACCCCATTTAATGCCTGTGTAAGATTGAGCCTTGCCGGAGCGGTTTCCTGCGGACCAAGAGCTACAACATAAGGATTAGCTGCCGTTTGAAGAAAAACAACTCCGGTTGCCATTACGAAAATAGCAGCAAGGAAAAGTGGATATGACAGCATTGAAACTGCAGGGAAGAACATATAACTTCCGGTAGCAACAAGAATTAATCCGGCAATAACACCATTTTTGTAGCCTACTTTCTTGATGATCATGCCGCACAGAAAACTGAAGCAGAAATAGGCAAAGAAGAAAACTCCATTAACGAGTTGTGCAAAGAAGTTTTCCCACCCGGGATAAAGGGTTCTCAGATCAAAGGCCAGTTGCACCTGATCTTTCATAGCAATGTTAAAATTGGTCATAAACCCAAAGATGAAGAAAATAGATGCCATAAAAGACATTCCAATCCTTAGGTTACTACTTGGCTGATTAGTCATAAGTTGTTAGTTTTAAGATTTCGGGAATAACCAAAAATAAGAATTAAGTTGGTTAAAACTCGGAGGTTTGGGTTGGGGAGAGAGGCGCTTGAAAAACCTTGTGCGGTACAACAACCTGAAAATAAGGCTGATGATTTTTTATATGGGGATGACGTCCATAAAAAACGGGACATTTGTCCATAAGATTGACCAAATGTCCCGCTATAAGTTTGGGATAATGAACTTATTATTTCCGACTGACCTTTACTCTTTTTGTAGGATCTAAACTGGTATTCCGGTGATCTACTTCATGTATTACGTTGGCTGCAATTTCTGCAAACGTTTTCCCGATAATCGAGTTTTCATCGAATGCTACCGGATTGCCGGAATCGCCGCCCTCGCGAATTCCCTGTACAATCGGAACCTGTCCGAGTAAAGGCAGTTCAAGTTTTTCGGCCAGTTTAACGCCGCCATCCTGCCCAAAGATGTAGTATTTGTTTTCCGGAAGTTCTTCCGGGGTGAACCAGGCCATATTTTCAACCAGACCGAGTACCGGAACGTCAACGCCCTTCCCTTTAAACATGTTTACCCCACGAATCACATCAGCCAAAGCCACATCCTGAGGAGTGGTAACAATAATGGCCCCGGTTACCGGAACGGTTTGCACCAGGGTGAGGTGAATATCGCTGGTTCCGGGAGGAAGGTCGAAAAGCAAATAATCCAGCGATCCCCAATTTCCATCGGTAATCAGTTGTTTCAAGGCGTTGGAAGCCATTGGTCCGCGCCATACCACGGCATCTTCGGTAGCAACAAAAAAGCCGATCGACAGAAAGCTGACACCAAATTTACTGATTGGCTGAATCCGTTCTTTCCCGTCAACCCGGACACCAGCCGGCTTAATATCTTCGGCTCCGAACATTTTGGGAATCGACGGCCCAAAAATATCGGCATCAATCAAACCGACTTTAGCGCCGGTTTTGGCCAAAGCAATGGCCAAATTCACCGAAACGGTTGATTTTCCTACTCCGCCTTTTCCTGAAGCAACTGCAATCAGGTTTTTCACTCCGGGTAAAATGGGCCGTTCCATCTGGTGAATGGCTTTGGCGGTGATGTTGCCTTTAATTTCAACATCGGGCCCCAGTTGCGACTGGATAGCTTCTTCGCAGGCCGCAATAACTGCCGCCATATTCGGATCATCGGACCGTTGAAAGACGAGAGAAAAGGTTACCTTCTTCCCGGCTACACGTATTTCCTGAGCCATATCAAGCGAAACAACATCCTGATTTCCGCCGGGGAAAATAACAGTACGGAGGGCATCGGTAATATTTTTGGGAACGATTAATTTACGTGGTATTTCTGTCATTATATTTTGATTTTAGTATTTGTTTGAATATTGATTGTCTTTAAAACAACTTATTCCATATCAAGTTCAGTCATCGGATTCCAGAAGTGTTTTTCAAAGTCAATGATTTGATCATCAATTACCTGAATTCCTTCGGCTTCGAGTAATTCCTGCATGATGGTTGGTGCACCAAAATGATGTTTCCCGGTTAGTAATCCGTTTCGGTTTACCACTCTATGAGCCGGAACATAGGGGAATTGCGATCCTGCATTGTTCATCGCCCAACCAACCATGCGCGATGATTGCGCGGTGCCCAGATAAGTAGCAATGGCTCCGTAGCTGGTTACTTTCCCAGCAGGGATCAAACGGACTACTTCATATACTTTGTTGTAAAAGTCACTCATAGATAAAAACCTCAATTTTTAAATTTGAGCCATTACGCCGGAAATGGATTATTGCTTCGCTCATATTAGGCGAACCGGCGCTTAAACTCTCTTCGTCGCATCCTCCCCGGCTTAAAAGCCGGGGCTACAAATATGCCGTCCCAATGGGACTTGGAAGAAGAATCAAATTTGTGCTGATTTCTTCTGACTTCGGCCTCCTGTTTCCGTTTTTGGTGTCTTACTCTTTTGCACTGCGGCCAAAACTGCGGTACGGATCTTTTTCAATTTCAACCTCCGGTTCGCGAAGTGGGTTTTGGTGACTGAGCCGGAAGGCCAGGTATTTGATACTCAACCCGCGGTCGAGCCACTGCTTTTCGTAAAAAGTCTGGATAGAGAGTACTTCGTCGAGCAATTCCGAGTGGTACAAATCATCGGTTTGGCAAATCACTTCAAATTGGTTTTCAGCAACCATCGCTTCGGTATATCGATACATGAAATTACTGTCCGATTTCAGGTGGATGATTCCGTTTGGAGTCATAATCTGGCGGTAATTTTCGATGAAATTGGTTGCCGTTAATCTTTTGCGGGTCTTTTTCATTTGCGGATCAGGAAAAGTGAGCCAGATTTCGGACACTTCGCCCGCGGCAAAAAACATCCGGATATTTTCGATGTTGGTGCGTAAAAAGCCTACATTCTTCAAGCCCAAATCTTTAGCCTGAGTGGCGCCTTTCCACATCCGTGAACCTTTAATGTCGATACCGATAAAATTGAATTCAGGAAAATGAGCGGCCAGCTTTACGGTGTATTCGCCTTTGCCGCAGCCCAATTCCAAAATTATCGGGTTGTTGTTTCCAAAAAAGGCTTTGCTCCACCTTCCTTTGAAGCGGAATTCTTCGGCTTGCAATGCTTTGTAAGTGATTTGAACTACGTGTTCATAGGTTGCCAGATCGGCAAATTTCGATAATTTATTCTTCCCCACTATGCTTTCGTTTAATACGTTTTCTCAATTCGGATGCCGATGTCGCGGATTCCTTCCAGCAGGTTGTCGCGCATGCCTTGCTTTATTTTGAACGTGTAATCTCCTTTTCGCGGGAAATAAACACTGTTTTTATACAGAATCTGGTTGTCGTGTAAGCCACCAATGCCACTGCCTTTCCATTTGCCCGAAGGTTCGGCCAGCGTAAATTCAACCGTATCGGTCCGCATTTTTCCGTCAGGAGAATTTACTGTTAGAAAGAGCCACAGGTTGCTGTACGGGTAAGTCCCTTTGTTCCGGATGTTTACATACAAATTGTGGTTTTTTGTGGTGTCGGTGAGCTGCACATTAAAAACCACTACCGAATCTTTGTGCCATCCTTTTTTATCCAGTTCGTAGTACGATTCGAAAACCCTTTTGTGGTCGCACGAGATGATACCTGCCAGGATAACCAGGCTTATCAGATAGTTGAAAATTTGTTTCATCCGTATATAATTTGTTTTTTAATTGTCGAATGGAATTTGCATGATAGAGAGATATTCATTCCAATTGGTGTTTTTGTGAATCATGCTCATTTCATGATTTTGGTTTGAATTTTCTGCGGCGGTTATTGTTGCCACGTTTTTTGCCACCCTGGCTTTTGGGATCATCAAAACGGGTCAAGGAATCGCGGTCGGAACCGGCTTCGAATTCGAATTTTTCGACTTTTGGCCTGGATTCCGTTTCCTGAACCAAACGGGCAACTTTATTTCCTTTTTTGTTGTATTGTATAATTTCTTTTACCCGATCGACCGGTACGGGGATAAAAGTTCCGGACTTATCGCCAATTTGCGTGTACCAGTATATCCGGCCAAAGATATCGGCTTTCTGATATTGATAGGTTCCGTTTTCCGATTCGAGGTAAATGTTGGTTGGCGGGAAATCTTTTTGGGCGTCGATGTAGGTATCCACTTCAAAGTTGAGGCAACATTTGAGTTTTCCGCACTGCCCGGCCAGTTTTTGCGGGTTGAGCGAAATGTCCTGATAACGGGCAGCATTCGTGGTAACCGAAACAAAATTATTGATCCACGAAGCGCAGCAAATTTCGCGTCCGCAGGGGCCAATACCTCCAATGCGCCCAGCTTCCTGTCGTGCTCCAATTTGTTTCATTTCAATCCTGATCCGGAATGTATCGGCCAGTACTTTAATGAGTTGGCGGAAATCAACACGGTCGTCGGCCAGGTAATAGAAGATAGCTTTGGTGCGGTCGCCCTGGTATTCCACATCGCCAATTTTCATGTTTAAATTAAGTTCAAGGGCAATTTGGCGTGACTGAAGCATGGTTTGATGTTCGAGAGCAATGGCTTCTTTCCATTTGTCGATGTCGGCCTGTTTGGCTTTGCGGTATATTTTACGAACCTCGCCATTAATCAGGGTCACTTTGTGTTTCCTCATCTGCTCGATTACCAGATCGCCGGTTAACGAAACAATTCCGATGTCGTGCCCCGGATTGCCTTCAACAGCAATGATGTCGCCGGTATTCAGCTTCAGGTTGTTTACGTTCCTGAAATAATCTTTGCGCGTATTCTTGAAACGAACTTCAACCAAATCAGTCGGATTGGCAATGTTGATCACATCGTCTAACCAATCGTAAACATTCAGCTTCGAGCAGGTGCCCCCGTGGCCGCCACAACAGCCGCGATCAACCAAATTCTGATCATCCATAGTAGTAAATTTTGCTGACCGAAAAAATGAAAATTGAAGTTCGGACCAAACGTTCGTTATGATGCAAAAATAGTTATTATACCCGATAAAAAAAGAGGCTTTTAGGGTGCCCGCAAAAGTAATTGTTGCTGATTACCTGAGCCTTTTTGCAGCAAACGACAGCGGTATCCTCCTTTTTATTTTCTGATCAGTTTAACGATTTTAAATGACACATCGGTAAAAATAATCCGGGGATTTCCGTTCATACCAATATGAGCAAAAGCGGTTTCAAAAACCTCAGTCAATTCCTGAATGTTTCGTTCGTTGATGAAAGGCGAAAACCGTTTTGAAAATTCTTCTTCCTGATCGCTCATGAAGGTCAGTTCGCGGTTTTTCAGGTTATAAATGAAGTTTTCGCGTAATATAATCAGAAAATAATTGAGCAGGCTTTTCTGTTTTTCGCGGCCAACGCCTGCAACCTGATCGACCCATTTAAACAGGTCGCCGTATTTTCGGCCATACGAAAACCGCATCAGTTCTTTAAACCGTTCGAGGTTAAAAACCGTTTGTTCGTCGGGTTGAAGCAACTCAATAGCTTTGCCAAAATTTCCTTTGGCCAGGTGTACAATGTTGCGGATGTCGCATCCTTCGGCTTCGGGTAATTGGGTGATGGCCTTTGTCATTGCATCCGGATCGATGGGAGGAATGATGATCAGTTGGCACCTGGAACGGATGGTGCTGATAATATCTTCCTCGTTTTCTGTAATCAGGATAAACAACGTTTTTACGGGCGGTTCCTCAATCATTTTCAACAATTTGTTGGCACAGGCCACATGCATTTTCTCCGGAAACCAGATGATCATGACCTTGTATTCCGATTCGTATGATTTGAGGTTCAGTTTCCGGATAATCTCTTCGCTCTGGTGGGCATAGATTAATCCTTGCGAATTCTCGACACCGATCTGGTCGAACCATTGGTCGATGCTGAAATAGGGATTTTTGCCAATCATCATGCGCCAGTCTTCCAGAAAATTATCGGAAACGGGCTCTTTAAACTTAGGCGTTTTAATTACCGGGAATACAAAATGAAGGTCGGGATGAATCAGCTTTCGGTATTTTTTGCACGACGGACATTCGCCACACGAATCATCAGCCTGACGATTTGTGCAGGCCACATATTGCGCATAAGCAATTGCAAGGGCCAGCTTGCCCGTTCCTTCAGGCCCGGCAAAAAGTTGCGCATGGCTAACCCGTTCTTCTCCAACCGACTGAATCAGCCGTTGTTTCGTAGCCTCTTGTCCGATAACTTCTTTGAAAAACATACTTTATAAATTGTGGAGTCCAAAAATAACAATTCCAGTCGCGAAAACCAGTTTCATACGAAATTTAGATTTCAACAGTCCGAAGAAACAGGGAGCAACTTCGGACTCTGGTCTTCCGACTTCAAATTACTTTATCCAAACATTAAATTCGGGAAAGCATTCAGGCCAAAAAATAAACGCACTGATCTTTTTTTTATATTTGGTGTGAATTTTTGAACACTAAAAATAAAATATATGCAAACTATTGAAACTTATGATTTCGCTGGCAAAAAAGCACTTATCCGTGTTGACTTTAATGTGCCACTCGACGAAAATTTTGTAATTACTGATGATACCCGCATGCGTGCAGCGGTTGAAACCATCAATAAAGTAATTGAAAAAGGTGGATCACCCATTATCATGTCGCACTTTGGCCGCCCAAAAGCTGGGCCGGAAGCTAAATATTCGATGTGTCACCTTGTTAGCCATTTGAGCGAACTGCTTGGCCGCGAAGTAAAAATGGCTCCAGATTGTATTGGCGCTGAAGTTTTGGCCATGTCAAAAGCTTTAAAACCAGGCGAAGTGCTGTTACTCGAAAATCTTCGTTTCCACAAGGAAGAGGAAAAAGGCGACGAAGCTTTTGCTGAACAACTGGCTGCTAATGGCGATTGCTGGATTAACGACGCATTTGGTACTGCACACCGTGCACACGCTTCAACTGCTGTTATTGCTAAATTTTTCCCGAACGATAAAATGTTTGGTTACCTCATCGAAAGCGAAGTTGCCAGTTTGGATAAAGTTCTGAAAAATCCTCAGCGTCCGTTGACTGCCATTATGGGCGGTGCAAAAGTTTCATCGAAAATTACTATTATCGAAAACCTGCTCGATAAAGTGGATAACCTGATTTTGGGTGGCGGTATGACTTATACGTTCGTGAAAGCTCATGGCGGCGAAGTTGGTAACTCTATTTGCGAACTGGAATACCTTGAAACTGCTTTGGCCATCGAGAAAAAAGCGGCTGAAAAAGGTGTAAAAATCTTTATGGCAACTGATGTGGTTGCTGCTGATGATTTCAGCCCAACTGCCAATACCCAGGTTGTTGAAGCCAGCGCAATTCCAGCCGGATGGCAGGGTTTGGATGCGGGCCCAAACAGCATCGCGATGTTCAAAGAAGTAATCGAAAATTCAGGAACTATTTTATGGAATGGCCCGGTTGGTGTTTTCGAAATGGAAAAATTTGCAGTCGGTTCAAAAGCTGTTGGCGAAGCTATTGTAAAAGCTACATCTAAAGGAGCTTTCTCTTTAGTAGGTGGTGGCGACTCAGTATCGTGTGTTAACCAGTTCGGTTTTGCCGATGGCGTTTCGTACATTTCAACTGCCGGTGGTGCTTTGCTTGAGTACCTTGAAGGACAGGTTCTTCCCGGAGTTGCTGCAGTAAGAGGCGAATAAAAATATTCAATCTCAAATACAGAAAACCCGGGGTCGTTGCTTCGGGTTTTTTACTTTAGTCACCTACCCCCGTCAGGGGTAAAAAACAACCATCATGAAAAAATCAGAACTAGCCATCGAAAACTTCAAAACGCTGAATTGCGCCCAATCTGTGTTGTTGAGTTTTGCTCAGGATTTAAACCTTGATGAAATGACTGCATTGAAAATTTCAGCCGGTTTTGGCGGAGGAATGGCCATGGCCGAAACTTGTGGCGCCGTTACCGGGGCATACATGGTTTTGGGCCTGAAAGCACAAGCTGAAGGGAAAACTATTCAGGAAATAAAGGCTGAAACCAAAGTGGCTGTTAAAAAATTCAACGAATTGTTTATTGCCAAACACGGCTCATTAAAATGTAAAAAATTGCTCGGAGTAAACATTTCAACTCCCGAAGGATCAGCTGAGGCCAACGAGAAGAATCTGTTCGATACTGTATGCAGTGGCTTGGTGGCATCTTCAGCCGAAATCCTGGAGCAGAATTTCTAAACCACTTTTTGTTTTACCCGTATCATGATTGAACTATAAATCTATGGATTATGAAATGCAATGTGGGTTCAATCGATCGTGTTTTCCGCATCGTTATTGGTTTGGGTCTGGCCATCGGTGGTGTTGTTTTTGAGAGCTACTGGGGGCTTATAGGAATTGTGATTTTGGCAACGGGCATTTTCAGGTATTGTTTAATTTATTCTTTGCTGAAAATAAATACCAATAAAGAAGAATAAGTTAAGATTCTGCAGGAACAAAAGAGAGGTTGCCGTAACCAACAACCTCTCTGTATTTTACAATGCGTAGAACCAACTTACTTTGCCTGTATTATTTTGGCATTGGGTAACCAACCAATTTGGCCAGGTTTTTTTCAATTTCGTGTTCCGGATATTCGTAATCCGATAACTGGCCGGTCATGTATTTGTCGTAGCCTACGAGATCCATCAAACCATGTCCGCTGAAATTGAACAGGATTACTTTTTCTTTGCCTTCTTCTTTGGCTTTCAGCGCTTCGCGAATAGTGGCTGCAATAGCATGAGTCGTTTCGGGGGCTGGAATAATACCTTCGGTTTTGGTAAACAGCAATCCCGCTTCGAAACATTCGCTTTGGTGAATGGCCTGCGCTTCCATCAAACCATCGCGCAAAGCTGCGCTTACCAACGGGGCCATTCCGTGGTAACGTAACCCTCCGGCATGGATGGGTGCCGGAACAAAGTTGTGGCCCAAACTGTGCATCGCCATTAACGGGGTCATTTTAGCCACATCGCCGTGGTCGTATATGAATGGGGCTTTGGTTAGTGTGGGGCAGGAGAATGGTTCTGCTCCAATAATCTGAATGTCGGATCCGTGAATTTTATCGTACATAAACGGGAACGAAATTCCGGCGAAATTACTTCCTCCACCGCAGCAGCCAATTACAATGTCGGGTTTATTGATCCCCACTTTGGCCAATTGTTTTTTTGCTTCCAGCCCAATAATGGATTGGTGAATCATCACGTGGTTCAGCACAGAGCCCAGTGCATAACGGGTTTTTCCGGTTGAATCGCTCACGGCCTCTTCAATAGCTTCTGAAATGGCAATCCCCAAACTTCCGGGGGTATCCGGATATTCGGCTAAAATATCGCGACCGGCCTGAGTTTCCATGCTTGGACTGGCCACACACTTACCTCCCCAGGTTTGCATCAGCATTTTGCGGAAAGGTTTTTGGTCGAAACTTACACGAACCATATACACTTTACACTCGATACCCCCAATTTGGGCGCAGGCATACGAAAGTGCCGATCCCCATTGTCCGGCTCCGGTTTCGGTAGTCAGTTTTTTGATACCAAATTGTTTGTTGTACCAGGCCTGTGGCACGGCTGTATTGGGCTTGTGGCTTCCGGCAGGCGAAACGCCTTCATTTTTATAATAAATTTTTGCAGGGGTGCCGAGGGCGGCTTCCAGTTCATAGGCGCGAATCAGTGGACTTGGCCTCCACTGAAACAGTATCTGGCGAATTTCTTCAGGAATATCAATCCAGCGGTCCTGAGAAACTTCCTGTTCTATCAGGTTCATTGGGAATACCGGGGCAAGCATCTCGGGGCGAACAGGATTCCCATCGGGACCTAACGGCGGATTCATTGGTGTGGGTAGATCGGGTGCAAGGTTATACCATTGTTTGGGCATTTCCGATTCGTCGAGGTAAATTTTCTTTTGTCTGGTCATGATTTTACATTTTTATTAGTAGTTCAATTTATTTTTTTTGCTCCATTTTCAGATCTGAGAAATAGAAAAGGGACTTTCTGCACACACGCAGAAAGTCCCTTTCCCAGCCTTTACGACTGCAAATCAATAGTTAATTCTCGCGTTTCCATTTTAATGTTACGCCAATTCCATTCTTTTCCGTATAAAGGTGGTTGGTACATATTTTTCTTAAAAAAGCGAGTAAAACTAACGATATTTTTCATGTTTTCAAGAAGAAAAAACGTCGGTTTGATAGTTTTTATTCATTCTCAATTGCAAACAGGCATTTCCGCGCGAAATAAGTTTTCTGCATCCGGATGATTTCAGGCTCAGATAAAAGGATAGATTACAAAATCTGTTTCTGCGGAGTTATTAAACGGAACGGTTTTTGATATTTAGCATAGCATAATACAAAAACCAAATCCCCTGCAAAATGAAACAAAATAGAATCTTCCGCATTGCTTTGGTTTTTTACCTTATTTCCGGAATGGGGTGTTCTGTTTCGGGGTTTTCGTTTACCCCGAAAATGGATTCCATCCAAATTGTTTTTGATGATCAGCAATTGATCCTTCCGGGTGAATCGTTCCGGATCGGGATTATCTCGTATTATAAAAACGGAAAAATCAGGAAAACAGTTGGGATGAGTGGTGGAAACGCCTGGTGGTGGAGGTACAAGGTTGATGTTTCAGGTGGAACTAATTTTTCTGGCCGGATTGAGGTTAATGAGCAGCTTGTGCCATCAAAGGGAAAATATTTGGATATTAAAGCTTATCCGAGAAAGCAGCCCGAACTGGCCAAAGAGCTTTTACTACCTCTGAATTACGAAACTCGAATTGAATACCGACCGGTAACTGGGTTCGATAAAGCTCCCGGAACACAGATTAAAGGTGAGTTGCTCACCGAATTTAATAACGGTCAGAAAAGAATATGCACTAATTTGCGAAACAGCCGGGAGGCAGATTTTTTCCAGTTTTCTGTTGATGGTGGCTTATGGAAGAATGGCCGATTTACGATTGAGCCTGATTTTACCAGGATTGTGGATCACCGTGCTGCTCTTATTGTTAATTCGTTGAGGAATGAATCGGTTGCTGATACTTTTACGGTACGGTTGGACTACAAGCATGCCTACGATTTGCATTTCAGAGGTTCTGCCGGTGGTGCCGGACTTTGGGGGGCTGATGGAAGTTCCGGTTCTTCGGGCAATCATGGATACCACGGACAGGATGGGCAAAATGGCGAATCAGGCAGCGATGGTCCTGAAATTGGTGTATGGACTGATCTGTACCGCGATTCTGTTTTAAACTGCGACTTGCTCTATGTTTACGCCCAAAACCTTTGGTCTGGTGAAGAATTTCGTTACCTGATTAATCCTGACGGAGGAAAACTTGATGTTTCGTCGAACGGAGGTTCCGGAGGTTCTGGCGGAGTTGGCGGTAGGGGTGGCAATGGTGGCGATGGACCAGAAGGTGAAAAATGGATTGAAAAACACATCGAAAAGCGGACGGTTAAAAAACCGGTAACAAAAATTGTGGTCCGTAAAGAAAAGCAGAAGAAAACCGATAGCGAGGGAAAAGAATATGAAGTTGAGGTAGATGTTGAAGTTGCCGAAACGGTTTATGTTGACGAGGTTATTGAAGTTGTTGTGGAAGAAGTGAAACAAGGCCCTGGCGGTGATGGCGGCAATGGCGGCTGGGGTGGTGCTGGCGGACTGGGAGGCCCTGGCGGCTATGGAGGAGATATCACGCTATACTTCACCGCTGATGCGATGCCCTATCGGCATTTGATTGTTGCCCACAGCGACGGAGGTTCTGGCGGCATGCATGGTTCTGGTGGACATGGAGGTTCTGGCGGAAGAGGAGGAAACGGAAACCCAAACGGAAACAGTGGCTCCAGTGGTCAATGGGGGCCATCTGTTGCAGGATGGGCTGATAGCGGTCATCATGGTCAGATCAGGATACAATCAACTGAGGAGTTCTTTTACTATCAAACAGCACAGGGGCAATAATTCTTTGCAGGAATAAAAACATTGGGGTTTAAATCAAACTGATTTAAACCCCAATGTTTTTATAGTCCTGAAATACCAGATCGTATTATTTTTTGATGACGGCAATGTTGGCAACCGAATTCATAATCATTGGAATTTCCATATCTTCTCCGGTTTGCGGATTTTTCATTTTCATAAGCATATCAAATTTTTGGATTAAATCTGAAGACGTTAACCAGCCATCGGTGGTGTCGATGGTCATTTTTCCACTTTGTTTTCCGGTCATTTTTACGTTTATTTTCATTCCCATCTGCTCAACCGGAGCTTCCATGTCAACGTCGGAGACGACATTTAAATGAACCTGATTTTTGTCTATCGCAGCAACTTCAAATGCCATGGCAATTTCCACGTTCATCAGGGCTGGCAGTTTTATGCTTGTTTTCCACTGGTCGCCAACAGCAACTTCATTTTCAGGAAAGTAATTGAATGTTTGGCCAAAGTACGATTTGAAATTATTTTCGTCGGAAAACATTTGCATGGTTTGCGCCATTTGCGGATTTCCAGAGAGCTTTTTACCGTATTCTTCCAATCCTTCAACTTTTTGAACCTCTCCTTTGGGGTTCAGTGTTAATTTCAATTTAAGTGAAATCAGATCTTTGATGGAAGCATTCATCGGATCGGCGCTATCACCGTCAGAGTCCATTACAACTTTCTGCCCGTTGATATCCATATCCAGCTTCATTTTCACGAATGAATATTCAATCAGGAAATTTTTGTCGGGTAAAACATCCAAAACAGTATATGAAAATTTCATTTCGATGTTCTGGTCGATCTTCATTTTTTGGCCCATCATTTCCTGTTCAATCTGGTTGGTCGAAACCATTGTCATTTGATAGGTACTTCCTTTCTGAAGATTAAGCCGTAACAGCACTTTGTTTGCAGCACCAGCATTATTTACTGCAAGAAAACATGTGATAATAAATAGGGAAATCAGTTTTGTTCTCATTGGGGATAAGTGTTTGTGTTTTTATGTTATCAAATATATGTATTTCAGGAATTAAAATCATAACATTTTACAAAAAAGAAACAGCCACTACTAATACAAATTAGTTGTGGCTGTTTTTGAAACCTGAATCTAATCAGCAAGCTCAAATTACATATCCGTTGGGGAGAACCGCGCCTTTTTTAACGACTACAATTCCTTCTTTTACCGAGTAGAGTGCGTTGTTCGAATCGGGTAAATGTTTCCCGCCGTTTACACGAACGTCGTTACCGATGTGTACATTTTTATCGACAATACAGTTGTTTAAATGGCACCTCTCGCCAATGCCCATAACGGTACCGTTGTTGTAGTTGGTATCAATCTCGTCAAGGTTTTGATAAAAATCGTTACCCATAATGTACGAATGCGCAATGGTGGTGCCTTTCCCGATTCGCGAACGGATTCCGATGACCGAGTGCTCTATGCGGCTGGCATGAATAATACAGCCTTCGGAAACGACCGTCTTTTCCAGTTGAGTACCCGAAATTTTTGAAGGTGGGAGTAATCGTGCACGGGTATAAACTAACTTTGAATTGTCGAATAAGTTAAACTTCGGAATGTCGTCGGTTAAACCAAGATTAGCTTCGTAAAACGAGTCGATGTTACCGATATCGGTCCAGTAGCCTTCGTATGGAAAGCTCAATACTTTATGGTCCTTAATGGCGTGTGGGATAATCTCTTTGCCAAAGTCTTTGGTTTCTTTATCTTGCATCAATTGAACCAGCAATTCGCGGTTGAATACATAAATACCCATCGAAGCCAGGTAAATTTTGCCTTCACGCTCCATTTCGGGGCTTACTTCCGAGGTCCATTCAGGCAACAATTCCGGAGCCGGTTTTTCAATAAATTCAGTAATTAAATTATCCGAATCTGCTTTCAGGATACCGAATTCGGGTGCTTCTTTGGCAACAACAGGTAAGCTGGCAATGGTAATTGCGGCGCCGGCCTTTTTGTGGGCCTCGATCATTTCATTGAAATCCATCTGATACAGTTGGTCGCCCGACAGGATCAGGGCATAATCAAAGTCGTAATTCACAAAATGCTGCATGCACTGGCGCACAGCATCGGCAGTGCCCTGAAACCAGGATTTGTTGTCGGGAGTTTGTTCGGCGGCCAGAATATCGACAAACGAATTGCTGAAGAAGCTAAACTGGTAAGTGTTTTTTATGTGTTTGTTTAACGAAGCCGAGTTGAATTGGGTCAGTACAAAAATGCGGTCGATATCAGAATTAATACAATTTGAAATGGGGATATCGACCAACCGGTATTTTCCGGCAATGGGTACGGCTGGTTTCGATCTGTTTTCGGTCAGCGGGGACAACCTCGATCCCTGACCACCTCCCAGAATGATTGCTAATGTTTCTTTTTTCATAAATTATAATTTAAGTGATTGGTATAATTCTACATATTCTGCAGCGGCCTTGTTCCACGAATGGTCAATCTGCATAATTTCTTTTCTGACCTTTTTAAAGGTTCTTTTATCTTTATACAACGTTTTAGCTCTTTGTATGGAATGGATAATATCGAAGGTTGAACATTGATCGTGGCAGATACCAAAACCATCGTCACCAATATCAATCACCGTATCGCGCAATCCGCCGGTTCGCCTTACAATGGGAATAGTGCCATACCGGAGTGCGTACATTTGGTTCAGTCCACAAGGCTCAACACGGGATGGCATTAACAGGAAATCGGCCCCGGCATAAATCATATGCGATAGTTTTTCGTTGTAGCCAATGTATGAGCAATAACTTCCTTTAAACTCCGACTCCAGATGCAGTAACGAGTTTTCGATATGTTTTTCGCCTGAACCCAAAATAAGGATGTTTTGTTCGCCTGGATTATACTTCGAGACGTTGTATATGACTTCGGGCAGCACGTCGGCGCCTTTTTCGCCAACCAACCTGCCAATAAAAGTAAAGAGCGGTTTATCTGGGTTCAGTCCGAACTGGTTACAAAGGGAATCTTTACATGCTTTTTTACCTTGTTCCAATGTTTTTAATCCAAAGTTTTGTTCCAGCATTGGGTCGGTTTCCGGATTCCATACCTCCACATCAATTCCATTCAGGATGCCGTATGATTTTCCCCTTTCGTTCCGAAGGAGTTCTTCCATTCCTTTCATTTCATAAGTAATCTCGTCAAGATAACTTGGTGAAACAGTGGTTACTCTCCATGCACATTTGATGGCCGAAGCCAGTGGATTAATCAGGTTATGCCATTCGACCAACCCGTTGAAATAAGAATGAAATGGCGGAAGAAAGTACAGTTTATCGAAACCGAATTGCCCTTGGTACTGCCCGTTGTGAATGGTAAAAACTGATGGAACCTGCTCAAACCTGGAATATTCGCGAACCTTCGACATCATAAACGGGATGAAGCCCGTGTGCTGATCGTGACAATGTACCACATCAGGAGTTTTTTCAAGTGTATTCAACCAGTTTAGTGTAGCAATCTGGAAGGTAATGAACCGTTCAGTATCGTCGTGGTAAGAATACACGTTTTCGCGATCAAATAAGCCCGGAATGTCAACAAAAAACAGGTCGTAGCCCAGGTTATTATTTACCGGTTTTAATATGTTGAACGCCAGATTGGCGTGCCCTAACCGCGCATAACCTGAAAAAACAACCGTAAACTCGTTTGACTTGCTAAACTTCCCGTGATAAAACGGCATAATTACGGTTGCCGAATGCCCCAACAATGACTGATATTTGGGCAATGCACCCACAACATCGGCTAACCCACCAACCTTTGCGGCCGGATAACACTCTGCACTAATGTGTATTATATCCATTTTTAAATCGTTTCAAATTGATAACAACTGCTATAAAGGCTTGTTGTTAAATTTAAAAAAAATATTCAGAAATGATTTAAAAGGTACTTTCAAACATGTAAAAGATTTGAACGAAAAATGGGGCTTTGGGATAAACGAAATTCCGGTGAAATCCGGGATTATATTTGTGCAGAAAATATTTCAGATTAACTAACTGAGTCTCAAATGGCTGAATTTATAAGTGCTTCAGCGTTTCATTTTTTTGATAAGGAGAATAAAAATTCCAAACCACCTTCAGCTTTATTCCGTGCTGAAATCTCGCCCTTATGCAGCAGGACTGCATTTTTTACGATCGAAAGTCCCAGCCCGGTACCACCCGTTTCACGCGATCTTCCGTAATCGACCCGGTAGAAACGCTCAAAAATACGGGGGAGGTGTTCTTCTGAAATTCCAGGTCCGGAATCGGAGTATTTAAAGTAGTAGTATTTCTCGTCTTCCAGGTATTTGGAAATAAGAACAGTGATGTTTTCGCCCGCATAATTTATCGAGTTTTCAAGCAGGTTCTGAAAAACTGAAAAAAGCAACGATTCGTTTCCGTTGATGGTTACTTCGGAGCCTACCTCAACGTGGCAGTTTATGTGTTTCTGTGTCATACGAACGCGAAGGTTCTCAATCACATCACGAATAACCGGACGGAGTGGCAGTTGCTTAAATTCAAACAATTCTCCGGCATCTTCGATGTTGTTGAGCAACGAAATGTCGTTAAGCAAATCAGTCAGGCGTTCCGACTGCGCAAAAGCCTTTTCCATAAAATAGGTTTGTTTCTCTGCCGGAATACTTGGGTTGTTCAGAATCGTTTCGAGGTATCCTTTAATGGACGCCAGCGGCGTTTTTAACTCGTGTGCAATATTCGAAGTCAACTGTTGCTTGAGTAGCCGACGCCTTTCGGGACGCGTAATATCACTAATCATGATTTCAAAACTCTCGTCCGAAAATACGATGCATTTGATCTGGAAATATTTTTCGTTCTTCTCGATATTGTAGAGCAACTGCGACAGCTCTTTCCCGGCAGGCTGTTCCTGTTTCCGGATTTGGTGATCCAAAAAATTAACGACCCTTTCAAATTCGGGTATTTGAAAAATGTTTTCGGCAGTTATAGTCGATGCCTCCGAAATGATATTAATGAATTGAATGAAGTGACTGTTCGCTAATATTTTGTTCCTCTGGGGCGAAAAAATAGCAATTCCTTCGTCGAGTACCTGTAGGTGGTCGTATAGTTTTTCCTGTTCAATGGTTAGCTCGTCTTTGGTCTTTTTAAGGTTATCGTAAATCTGAATGATCTGTTTGCGAATGATTCCCAATTCATTATCCTTAAAGTCGCTGTCCAACACTTCAATGTCTTCATTATTCCCGGCTTTCAGGGCAAAGTCTTTGAGTTTGACTATAAATTCGCTCAACCGTAAGGTGGTAAAATGGAGCAACACCCACATCAGTACAAACAGGAAAAGGGCAAAAAGCAGAAAGATCCGTTCCGTTTTTAGGAAGTTTTTTATTTCGATGTTGTAAATTGCTGCAGAACGAATGATGTAATTTTTATAATCTTTGGCATAATAGTAGAATTCCTGGTTGGTAGAACTCGATAGCCGGATAGAAGATCCGCGCCCTTCTTTAAGGGACTGCTGAACTTCCTGGCGCGAGAGGTGATTTTCCAGCTTGCTGTATTCGGGAACAAAACTATCGTAAAGAACTTCCCCTGAATAATTTAAAACCGTTAATCTCGTGTTTGAAATGGGAATCAGGCTTTTCAATGTATCAAGTGATCTGAAATCGCCGGAATCAAATATGTTCCGGTGTTCAATATACCGATGCGCAACCTCTGAAACATTATCGAGTGTTAGTTCGAGTTGCTTTATCCGGTAATCTTTTTCGCGATCGTACTGATACAGCAGGACAGAAACCGTAAAAATTGAAAAGATGATGAAAAAATTTAGGAATATACTTTTCCGGAAGGTACGCTGAACGATCAAAATTCGAATTTTTAAAGGTTAACTATCTTAATTTTCAAAGCTGTATCCGTAACCAGATCGGCCTTTGATGTAGTTTCCGTAATCGCCAATCTTCTTTCTTAACCGGGCAATGTTTACGTCAACATTTCGCTCGGTCACAATCACATCGTCGCTCCAGATGCGGTCGAGAATTTCCTGACGGCTCAGGTATTTGCCTTTGTTTGTAATGAGCATCACCAATATTTCAAACTCTTTACGGGTTAGTAAAACAGGATCATGGTTAATAACAACTGATTTTCTGTTTAAATCAAGCTCCATTGCGTCAACGGTAATTAGCTTAGGCTTGAGTTCAACCGATTTTCCACGACGGAGTACTGCTTTAATCCGGGCAACCAGTTCTTTAATCGAGAAGGGTTTCGAAAGGTAATCATCGGCACCCACATTAAAGCCGGTAAGCATATCGTTTTCGGTTTCGCGGGCAGTTAAAAAAATGATCGGGACAGATAGGCCAAGTTCTTTCCTGATTTTGTCGGCCAATTTAAATCCCGACATTCCACCCATCATAACGTCGAGCAACAAAAGGTCAAAGCGTTCTATGGATTTCGTCAGTGCTTCTTCTCCGGAATAAGCAACTTCGATATCAAAACCTTCGCTTGCAAGATTGAACTGAAGGATCTCACACAGATCTTTCTCATCGTCAACAACCAGTATTTTATAGGTATCGCTCATTATCTGTTTCTTGTTATGTTTTTGCATCCGTAGCTATTAACTGATGCCAAGTTAATTAAAATTTGAATCGGAGAATCTGTTAAAATCCTTTAATTACTTTTGCAAAGCTGCGGTTTTACAATTACAATCAAATTAAATATTGATTACAGAATAATTACTTTAACAGGTCTGTAATGAATTCTGATCACTAAATCGTCAATTAATCAAATAAATAGAGTTTTAATTGTGGGTTTGGCTAAGTTAAGGAATGATTAAATCGGGGACGTGGAAAATATCCCTTTGATACGGTCCGAATAACGGATGGAATCGAAATCTACACTAATTTAACAATAGATATTACAAAACGATTAATGGATGTTACAAAACAGTTAATTGTGACATTCTACCCGAAAGTACCCTATTTTGATTAACTATAATTTGAGCTTTGCGTATATATTTCTATAATTTTGCGGCGAATTTTACGGCCAGGTGGAAAATCAGTTTATTGATTGTCAGATTTATAAGGCCAGTTTGTATTTAGAATGTAAAGAGGGTGGTTATTCTACCCCGTAAATTAATACGGAAAATGATCTTAATATCTACACTATGAGTATTTATGTACTTTTTATTGCTGTCCTGTTTCTTTTAGCTATTTCCGATCTGATGGTTGGTGTTGCTAATGATGCCATTAACTTTCTGAACTCGGCCATTGGTTCCAAAGTGGCTAAACGTAGGGTAATCATGATTATTGCCAGTTTAGGGATTCTTGCCGGTGCACTGCTTTCCAACGGTATGATGGAGGTCGCCCGTAAAGGACTTTTTCATCCGCAGTATTTCCTGTTTACCGAAGTGATCATTATTTTCCTGGCCGTCATGTTTACCGATGTGCTCCTGCTCGATTTCTTCAACACCTTCGGATTGCCCACTTCAACCACGGTCTCGCTCGTCTTCGGGTTGCTTGGCGCCGCGGTGGGAATGGCACTTTTTAAGGTTGGTGATGGCGCAACAATCGTTATTGATGGTGTGGAGAAAATTGCTGAAATCGGTGATTTTATCAATTCGTCCAAAGCACTTGCAATCATTTCAGGAATATTATTATCTGTGGCGTTCTCATTTGTTTTTGGGGTAGTTATTCAATGGATCAGTCGTTTACTTTTTAGTTTTAATACTGAAAAAACAATCAAATACTACGGATCGTTGTGGGGCGGCCTGGCCATTTCGGCCATTACCTATTTTATCCTGATAAAAGGATTGAAGGATGCTTCTTTTATGACCGATGAAAACTACCAGGTGATACAGAAAAATACAATTGCAATCATTATTGGAAGTTTTGTTTTATGGACAGTTCTTTTACAGGTTTTCAGTTGGATTTTCAAGGTAAATCCTCTTAAGATTGTAGTATTGGCCGGAACATTTGCCTTGGCCATGGCATTTGCCGGAAACGACCTGGTTAATTTTATAGGTGTTCCACTTGCCGGGTTTGAAGCCTATAAAACATATGTGGCCAACCATGGATCCGACTTATTAATGGGTAATTTGCTTGCTGAAATTAAAACGCCCATGTACTTTTTGTTTGGAGCAGGTGTTATCATGGTCCTTACTTTATGGTTTTCGAAGAAGGCACAGACCGTTGCCGATACCGAATTAAAACTCAGCCGTCAGGATGAAGGTTCGGAGCGTTTCGGATCATCGGCTTTTTCACGGTACCTGGTTCGGCGTGTTGTAAATACTTCTACTTTCTTCAGTAATGTCATTCCGGCTTCAATTGTGGAAAAAATCAGTAGTCGTTTCGACAGAACCGAATTGGAGAATAGCCTTAAAAAGGAATCAGACCCACCCATGTTCGATTTGGTACGGGCGGCGGTAAACATGATGGTTGCCTCTATCCTGATTGCTATTGGTACATCATTTAAACTGCCACTTTCAACCACCTATGTTACGTTTGTGGTTGCTATGAGTACCTCGCTTGTTGATGGAGCCTGGGGAAGGGATAGCGCTGTTTACCGGATTACAGGTGTTTTTACCGTAATTGGCGGATGGTTTGTTACCGGACTTGCGGCTTTCACGGTTGCTTTTCTGCTATCAACATTCCTTGGATATACCAATGCTATTGGGGTAATCATACTTGCAGGCTTAGCTGTATTTGCCTTTTACCGTACCCATCTTACCCATAAGAAACGTGAAAGCGAAAAAAATGAATCGGAGAAAGAGGTTGAAGATTTAATTTCGGCCGAAACAATGTTCGAAAAATGCAACAATGGAATTGTAAAGACGTTAAACGAAGTCAACAGTTTGTACAGCAATACGATCCAGCTTCTGCTCAAAGAAGATCATAAGGGTTTGCGGAAACAACTTCAGCGATCAATCGATCTGGAGAAGAAACTTGATAAGAAGAGAAGTAATACCTATCAAACCATATCAGCATTACCTTCGCCCGACACCGTTGAGGCCACTCATTATTACATTCTGGTTCTCGACTATATGAAAGAAATTGCCCATTGTATTTCTTTCCTGATCGATCCGGTTTATAAGCATGTGGATAACAACCACAAACCATTGACCGATATACAGGCCAAAGAATTAAATGGTTTGGTTGCCGAAGTGGATAAATACATCAACCTGGTTATTCGGACACTCGACAATAACAACAACGAACAACTGGAGGAAATTTACAAAGAGCAGTCGGTGATTATTGAACTGAATAAAGAGGCACGTAAAAACCTGATCAAGTCCATCAAGAAGAATGAAATCGGGACAAAAAACAGTATGCTGGTAATGACCATATTGGGCGAGACCAGAAATATCCTGATTTACACTTCGAATATGATGAAGATTCAAAATGATTTTACTCAATCGCTAAAAAGCTGATTGCAGGTAATTGCAATTCAGTCATAAAGAAGGGGTTTCGTTCAAAACGAAACCCCTTCTTGCTTTTCTTAAAACTGAAAAAGTCTATTCGGTTCGGAGCCAGAAAATAATGGTTATTCCACTTGCCCAATTACTACAACCTGACGAGCAAGCTGAAACCCATGTATGTTGAGTCGGTTTTTGAATTGTTCAAAAAGAACAGCCTTTTCAGCGTATTCCGGTTGATTTTCCAATTGGTTCAAATTTCCGGAGAAGTTCTGAATCCATGTTCCCAATTTTTCAGGATCGGTTACCGGCGAATCCATTCGGTTAAACGGGAAAGTGAGGATCGCATGAATACCGTTTGATCGGATTATCTCCAGAACTTCGGCCTCGGTCCAGGTCTCGCGGTGGGTAATGCCCGATTTGCGATCGACATAACTTTTGAAGTGGTGTAGCATCTTCTGGTTTTCCTGCGCTTCGTTCAATCCGTCCGAAACAATTTCGGCGATTACCAGCCAGCCATCTTTTTTGACTACCCGTTTCATTTCCGCGAAGGTTGTTTGTGTATTTGCCAAATGGTGCATCGCGTTCGACAAACAAACCACATCAAAACTTTGATCCGGAAAATCCAGCTTTTCGCCTTCCATCCGGATAAATTCAACATTGGCTGAAGCATTTCCCTTGCGTGCTTCTTCCAGGGCTTCGTTGCTCGGATCAATACCTGTAATGTGCACGTTTCCAGGAAAATCGGGGCTGATTAATTTGATAAAATCTCCGTTTCCGGTGCCGATATCCAACACTTTAGTGATGGATTTTCCGGAGAAAAATGTTTTAAGTTGTTCCATAATTAGATTAAAAGTAAGAATGCCGAAATTGCAGTAATCACTATAACGAATCCGCGGTAGGTATGTTCAGGAATGATTTTAACAACTTTGAATCCGATAAACGCGCCCAGCGCGATAGCCGGAAGAGTTACCAGGTCAATCATCAGTGTTTCGGTGTTGATATTATCCCAAACGAAAAGCTGTAACGGAAATTTGGTGAAATTGATGATCATGAAAAACCAGGCGCTGGTGCCAATAAAACTGTTTTTGGGTAGGTGCATGGCCAATAAGTAAATGGCAAAGACGGGGCCGGCTACATTGCCAATCATGGTAGCAAAACCTCCCAAAATACCCATGGCTGCTGCAAACCACCACTTGTCCGGAAATAGATTTTTGGATTTTCGTTTGTCTTGCCACAACATTAACCCAATGCTTAAAAAAACGAGGATAGCAATCAAATTTTTAAATTGCTCGTCGTTGACCATTTTGCCAATCCAAAGGGCCAGAATCAATCCAACAACGGCCCAAGGAATGACTTTGACCAGGTGCCCCCAGTTGGCATGACGGCGGTAGTAAGCCACGCCAAAAATATCGGCCATCATCAGGATGGGGAGCAATACGCCGGTTGATTGTTTGGCCCCGAAGATAAAAGCCAGCGCCGGAACCGCAATCATCGAAACGCCGGGAACCCCCACTTTCGACATACCAATGAGCATACCGCAAGCCATAATAATGGTCCATTCGAGGGTGTTGATGTGTAACGAGGAGAGAAGTTCCATGTATTAAGATTTCGTGTACTCTTTATCCAGCATATCCAATTCGGTGCTGTCGGTTTCTCCGAACCATTTGCGAACATGCTCGCGGGCTTGTTTCCTGATTTCTGGCGTAATGTAAACAGCCATTTGCCGAATAATCAGCAGCAATACGCCCAAATCGTCAGTAAAGCCAAGCAAGGGCGCAAAATCGGGAATAAAATCGATGGGTAGGATAAAATAACCTAAAGCTGCCGATAAAATCAGTTTGGCTTTAAGAGGCACATCGTCCGATTTCATGAGGTAATGCAGCAAAAGTGCCGGATATACCACCTTCATTCCGGAAACTTTCGCGACCCTTTTCAGTTTATCCCAAAATGAGGTATCCGAATAATGTTTCCGGTATTTGGCCGATTTGAATTCATCAGCAAACAGGCTGTACAGGTTGGCCCCGATTTGTATGGTCCTAAATTTTTTCATTTTTCATGCTCTTTGCTCCATGCTCCATGCTCTCTGCCTCCTGCTATTTTAAGCTTACATTTTCATAATCAACACGAACATCGCCATAAAGTTCTTCTATTAAATTCAGCGATTCCTGAACTGCTTCGAGTGTTCCGGCCTGGAGCAACCGGATTCGATGCTCCCGAAAATTGGGCAATGTCGGAAAATATCTGGCAAAATGGCGACGCATCATCAGAATTCCGCTGAGAGCGTTGTCTCTTGATTCGACAGATAAGGCCAGGTGTTCGCGAACATGCCCGACCACCTCCGAAACCAAAGGAGGGGGCAACAGTTCCCCTGTTTTAAAGTAGTGTTTTATTTCATTGAAAATCCATGGACGGCCAATCGCCCCACGTCCAATCATCAATCCGTTTACCCCACTTTTCTCCAGAGACGATTTGGCTTTTTCCGGCCCGTTGATATCACCATTCCCAATGATCGGAATATGAATTCTCTGGCAGTTTTTTACTTCACCAATCATTGCCCAGTCGGCTTCGCCAGTATATAACTGGCTACGGGTCCGGCCATGAATCGCCAATGCCGAAACCCCGGCATCCTGCATTCGTTCGGCGACCTCGACAATAATCTTATTGTTTTCGTCCCAACCCAACCGGGTTTTAGCTGTTACCGGCAATTTCACAGCTTTTACAATAGCGGCTGTCATTTCCTGCATCAGCTCAGGGGTTTGCAACATACATGCCCCGGCTCCTTTCTTGACAATCTTTTTCATGGGGCACCCAAAATTGATGTCGATAAAATCGGGCTGCGATTCTTCAGCCAACTTGGCGGCTTCAACCATCGAATGGATGTCGTGCCCGTAAATCTGGATAGCCACAGGTCGGTCGAAATCGAACAAGGTCATTTTTTGTTTGGTTTTCTGAATGTCGCGGATCAGCGCTTCCGACGAAACAAACTCGGTGTACATCACATCGGCTCCATACTTTTTGCACATGTACCGAAACGATTTGTATGTCACATCTTCCATAGGCGACAAAAACAGCGGCATCTCCCCTAAATCAATATTTCCGATTTTCACAGTTCTGTATTTATTTGAATGTGCAAAGTTAGTTTAAAGAGTTCACAAGTACATACGCACCCAATTGTTTGAGCATAAAATTCAAATTCAGATAATTTCGGATTTATGTCCTTTTGTCTTTTGCGCCCATGTACATTAATTTCGATACCTTTACGCAACTAAGAGGTCACTTTTGTCGTCTTAGTCCATACCAAACACATTCAAAATGAAAACACTGTCAGCCATCAAATATCTCCTTGTTTTTTTCCTTTTTGCCGGAATGGGTTGCGAAGAAACTGTTCTCGACCCGGTATTTGCAGTTGGTAAAGAATCAACTTTCCGTGTCAATAAGCTTTACACTTCGGCTGACGGCCAATATACCTTACAGATTAAGGAAATCAGCGATTCGCGCTGCCCGGAAGGAGTGGTCTGTATTTGGTCGGGAGAAGTAACCGTGAAAGGTGAGTTGACTGTTAACCAGAACAAATCTACTTTTGAATTGCACACGGTATTAAGCGACCAGCAAAAAGTACCTGATGGGTTTACCATGAAGATTGTTGATGCCAAACCCTATCCCAAATTCGGAACAGATTCTAACGCTGAAGATCTGTTGATTACCCTGTTGATTCAGAAAAATTAAGTGCTATTTCCGGTTGTTTATTAGGCCAAACATCTAAAAACAATTCCTTACCTTCGGCTCTGATCAGAAAATAATCGTACTTTTAAAATCCGATTCAAGTTTCTTTCTCATCAAAGAAAAGTTGATGATTCGGATGCATTTACTTTTGTATCTGTGTTTAAAAGATGTTTAACTAATTTATAATAAGCATGAAAGCCAGAAAAATGAACGAAGATGAAGAACCTGAAGAAACAGGGAAAAAACCATCGATCCAGAAAAAAGTAGAGTTGAAATTTTTGGAGCAGCGCAAGATATTCCTTTGGGGTCAGGTTGACGATGATTCGGCTCAGGACATCGTAAGCAAATTACTTTACCTCGAATCGGATAAGCCGGGAGAAAAAATTACCTTTTTCATTAATAGTCCGGGAGGAATGGTTACCTCCGGATTTTCAATTTTGGATACCATGAACCTGATCTCTTCGCCGGTTTCAACCGTTTGTATGGGACTTGCTGCATCCATGGGTTCTTTGCTTTTATCTGCCGGAGAAAAAGGTCAGCGGTTCATTTATCCGTTGGGCGAAGTGATGATCCACCAACCCAGTATTGGTTATCTACAGGGCCGTGCCAGCGATCTGGAGATTCATGCCAAACAAATCCTGAAAACGAAAACATTATCGGCAGAGATTCTGGCAAAAAACTGTAACCAGCCTCTCCAACAAATCTTAAAAGATTTTGAACGCGATTACTGGATGAACGCTAAAGAATCAGTCGAATACGGAATCGTGGATGGAATCTTCAAAATGTAGGAACGTTCTCGTTCATAACGAAATAACTTTAATGATCCTGATGCGGCAAATAATCGATTTATTTGCCGCATTTTTTGCGAAAAATAAGTTATCGGTTATCCACTTTCTCCGGATACAAATCGTGGTTCATCATACGGTATTCTGCCATTTGCTCGTACTTAGTGCCAGGTTTTCCGTAGTTGCAGTAGGGATCGATGCTTAGACCTCCGCGCGGTAGAAATTTTCCCCAAACTTCGATGTACTTGGGGTCCATCAGCGCAATCAGGTCTTTCATGATGATATTCATGCAGTCTTCGTGAAAAGCACCATGGTTTCGGAAACTGAACAGGTAGAGCTTTAAACTTTTACTTTCTACCAATTTCTGGTCTGGAATGTAACTCAGATAAATGGTCGCAAAATCGGGTTGGCCGGTAATGGGGCAGAGGCTGGTAAATTCGGGACAATTGAACTTTACCATAGTATCGTTTTCCGGATGTTTGTTGTCGAAGCTTTCCAACATTTCGGTGCTGTATTCAAACAGGTATTTGCTTTCGTTTCCGAGATTTTTTAATTCACTCATAGTTTAAATTTTTAATTCTGCCACAAAGACACTAAGAATCAAAGTATTGTATTTTGTAGTGAGGGTTTCACTTTGAGTGAAGCCCTCACTGGGTTCTTTGAAGTAAATAGTTTTCCAATCCATTTCGCCTCAGTTGGCAAGCCGGGCAATGGCCGCAGCCGTCGCCTTTAATGCCGTTGTAGCAGGTTACGGTTTGGGTGCGAACCAATTCAAATACGCCCAGCTCGTCGGATAAAGCCCAGATGTCTTGTTTCGATTTCCACATCAGAGGCGTATGAATGGTGAACTCGTAGTCCATCGACAGATTCAGCGTTTGATTCAACGAACGGATAAACTCGTCGCGGCAATCAGGGTAACCGCTGTAATCGGCCTGTCCCACTCCAGTAACCAGGTTTGGAATGTTTTTCCCTTTGGCAAAAATGGCCGCGAACGTCAGGAACAGCATGTTACGCCCTTCGACCAGCGTGTTTGGCGGACGATTGTCCGGTTTATTTTCTTCCACATTCATTGCCTTGTCGGTTAGCGAATTGTGGGTGATTTGTTTCAGTAAATCCAGGTTCAGCAAGGTAAACGGAACACCTGCTTTTTCAGCAATTCCACGGGCTGCTTCCAGTTCGATGCTGTGCCGTTGACCGTAGTCGAAACACAGCGTTTCCACCTCACTAAATTCCTTCAATGCCCAGAAAAGGCAGGTGGTTGAATCCTGTCCTCCGGAAAAAACAACTAATGCTTTACTCATGATTAAATCTCTTTTACCCTGAACAGATTGTAAGATAAGTTGGTGTCGAATGTGTCAGTTCCTTCAATTCGTTTCACGAAGTTGACTACCCCGATGGTTACCGGTAAAATCAGGATTTCGTAAACCGTTTTTAGCATAGCCTGGGTAAAAATCATGGTGATTAATAAACCAATCGGAAAGACTCCGATAAAAGCAATGCTTATAAAGATCAACGAGTCAGCGCTTTCTCCAACCAAGGTTGACAAAATGGCCCGCGCAGAAAAGCCTTTACCTTTGGTGGCCACTTTCATCCGGCTCATCACAAAAGCATTCAGGAACGAGCCGATTAAATAGGCGCTTAAACTGGCTACAACAATTCGGGGAGTGTTGCCCAGAACAGTTGAAAATGCTTCCTGGTTTTGCCAGAAAGGCGCTCCGGGAATAGCGATTCCCATAGTAAAGAACAGTACAGCCAGAATATTTACGGCAAAACCGGTCCAGATAATTAAGCGCGCTTTGCCGAAGCCCCACACTTCCGTAATCACATCATTCAGGATGTAAGCAATGGGGAAAATAAGCACTCCGGCAGGTGCTGCCCAAGGTCCAATCAATAAAATTTTGGTGGCTAGAATGTTGGAAATCAACAAACAGGTGGCAAATAAAATGCCAGCAAGCATAAACAATACAGATACTTCTCTTTTCATTTTCTTGTTTTTTACGTGGTTACCAAGTACACGGCTTTCACCCGAAAGCTCGGCGCAAAAGTACAATTTAATACGGAAACAAAAAAAATGAAAAATCGGGTGAAACGATTTTCAATCAATCGATCCACCCGAGCATGTATTTTACAGTTAGTTTTGGTATAACGGATAATCGGTATAGCCCTTTTCGTCGGCAGTGTAGAACTGGTCCATGTTGAGTGTTTCAGATAAAGACCAATTGTTTTGCATCCTTTCTACTAAATCAGGATTGTTGATGAATGGACGGCCAAATGCTACCAGGTCTCCCAATCCGCTTTGAAGATCAGATTCTGCACGTTCTTTTTCGTAACCACCGGAAAGAATAATCGTGTTCTTGAAATTATTCCTGATAATCTTTTTCACCGCTTCTGGCACCGCAGGAGCGCCCATCGCCGAATGATCGACCACGTGAATATAAGCGATTCCGAGCTTATCGAGTTGCCCTGAAAGGTAATTGTAAGTCGCATCAATTTCAGGGTAATGAGGCATGTCACTGGCCACCCCATACGGAGATAACCGTATGGCAGTTTTGTCTTTACTAATAGCTTCGGCGACTGCTGTAACCACCTCAATAACAAACCGACAGCGATTCTCGATGCTTCCACCATAATTATCGGTCCGGATGTTGCTTACAGGCGACAGGAACTGTTCGAGTAAATAGCCGTTAGCGGCATGTAGCTCTACCCCGTCGAATCCTGCTTTCATGGCATTTTGTGATGCCGCCACAAATTCGGCTTTTGTGCTGGCCAAATCTTCCGTGGTCATCGCTTTTGGAACAGGAAAGTCCTGCATCATTGCTGCGTCAGTCCACATTTGTCCGCCAGGTTTTACAGCCGATGGAGCCAAAACTTCAGCTCCTTCAGGCATATTAAGCAAATGACTGATCCTCCCGGTGTGCATCAATTGAACAAATATTCTTCCTCCTCCCTGATGTACGGCATGGGTTACCTTTTTCCAGCCTTCAACCTGTTGCGGGCTAAACATTCCTGGAATGCGGGCATATCCCAGCCCGTTCTGTGATGGGGAAGTTCCTTCGGTAATAATTAAACCTGCACCGGAACGCTGTTTATAATAGTCTGCCATTAAATCATTGGGTACATTTCCAATTGCCCTGCACCGGGTCATTGGAGCCATTACAATCCGATTTTTGACTTCAATAGAACCTACCTTTTCAGGCGTAAATAACTTGTACGCTTTCATGTTTTCTGTTTTTATATGTAAATACAAGTAAACAAGGGAGGGTATGAAAAGTTTGATTATTTTTAGTCTCGCAAGTACAAAATAATATTGAAATCAAAAACTTCAATCAGAAGAATCAATTATGAATCCATTCGAAACCTCATGTCAAATCATTCTTCGCTTATTGGAAGAATGGGAATCCCGATTGCTGGCACTTTCAGAAGAAATCATTACCGACCGGAAGAATAGCCAGAACCGGAGTATCCGTCAGATTCTAGGTCATTTGGTCGATTCTGCATCTAACAATACCCACCGGATCATCCATCTGCAATACCGCGAAGATCCGTGTTCTTTCCCCAATTACGCCACCCACGGTAACAACGACCGATGGATCGCTATTCAGGATTACCAGCACGAAGACTGGGCAACGCTGGTTTACCTTTGGAAATATACCAACCTGCATCTGGTTCATGTTATCCGAAATGTGGATGTGGCCAAACTCCAGAACCAATGGCAAAGCAGTGAGTCGGAACTTATTTCGCTGCGCCAAAACATTGAAGGATATTTACCTCACTTTGAGTTGCACCTGAAAGAGATTGAAGTTTTGATCAACTCAAAGCAATAGAAAAACAACGTTAAGCAACTCAACTTTAAGAAATACTTAGGGACTTCGGGCCTCTGATGTTTTGGTATTTATATAAACTTATCTTTGCTCCTGAATAAAAAACGATGCTATGGCCACTACTGCCTTTCGCGGAATGAAACCCTTTCCCCAATTGATGTTTGCCCTTTTTGTAATGGTTGCTTCAGTGTTAATATTTATGGTGGTGGCCATGTTGGTTGCCATTCCTTTTTTTGGAATGGAAGGAATGATGTCGAGCATTTCGGCTACTGCAAATACTCCGGAAAGCATTAATTTTCTTAAATATTTTCAGGTTGTTCAATCAATTGGATTGTTTGTAGTGCCACCTTTTATTCTGGCTCATCTCTATCACGAAAACGTTGGCGAATATTTACAGATTAACCGTTCGACCAAACCGAATTCGTATTTTTTTGCAGCCATTTCTTTATTATTCGTCATCCCGTTTATTAATTTTTTAGGAGCTATTAATAGTCAAATGTCGTTTCCTGAATCTCTTGCCGGGTTGGAGAACTGGATGCGGACAATGGAAGATGCAGCCGAACTGATGGTTGAAAAATTTATGAATGTAGAGACTATTCCCGGATTAATGTTTAATCTGTTTATGATTGCCATCCTTCCGGCGTTGGGTGAGGAATTGATGTTTCGCGGGGTTATTCAACGCATTTTAACCAATTGGACTAAAAATTACCATTGGGGGATTTGGATCACTGCGTTTTTGTTTAGCGCCATGCACATGCAGTTTTATGGTTTTTTGCCACGAATGGCCTTGGGGGCGATGTTCGGATACCTTTTGGTTTGGACCGGAACGATGTGGGTGCCTATTCTGGCTCATTTTGTAAATAATGCGATGGGTGTACTGGGCTATTATTTTATTGGGAAAGGAGTTATTTCTAAAGATGTGGAAGAATGGGGCACAGGAACCGAACAACTTCCATTGGCTATTTTCAGTATGGCTATTGTTGGATTTTTACTTTTTCTGATATACCGCAGCGAACTCCACAAAACAAAAATGCCCGTAAATCAGGTGGATTCACAGGCATCACGAATTGATTGATTTTTATTAAGAAAAGACAATACTTTGCTGTAAGTTTTCGATTTCCATTTTCTTTTGTTCAGAAGCACGGTAAACGTAAACGATCCCGTATTCCGAAGCTTTTTCCCTTTTTTCATCATCAGAAAGATGAACCATCGAGTTTTCAACTTCATTCCACATCGTCTGGATCAGCTCATCAGCCTGCTCGCGCAACTCAGCAACTTTTGTTGAGGCACGGTTGGTAATATTCTGAAGCATTTTTTGGTGACGGTAGGCATCTTTAAATTCTTCGTAGTGTACTTTTACCAGCGCTATCGATGGGCTGTAAATCGGGCTTCCGCCTTTCATAATCCGTTTTTGTTCGCCGTCAATAATCCGTTCGCCCCAGGTTAAAACATTCGCTTCCAGGTTGAGGGGAGGCGTAGCTTTCGAATTTGCTTTTAACCCATAAAATTCAATGACTTCAGGTTTCATTTCGCCGCGTAAAATGGCAAAGTTCACCACCTGAAGAAAATGGGATAAATACAATTTTGCTTTCCTGAAAATTTCGCCATACTCCTTGGAACGGTCGAACTGATTTTGCTTGGAGAGATTCAACTGACGGATGGCGCCCAAAAAATGCGGATAAAATATCTGCAATTTTTCGAGTGTTTGCTGGCTGAATGCCAGTTTCGTTAATGCTGTTCTTTTACCAAGTTCCAGTCCGGCTTCTATGGCGCGAAGCCTTGCCACATCTGTATTCGGTAATCTCCTGTAAGGCATATTGTGGATTTTAGGTACACTATTGCGAATATACAAATTCGCTGTACATTATTCCGATCTTCGCAAAATAACTAATCAACATTCAATTGTTTAAAAGACCATCTAATTTGTTGATATATTGATTGTTGTGAATTTTTACCGAAGAGATATCAACAGCACATTGCTTATAAACTACCTGTTTTTGGCGCTTAAACCGTATGTTTTTGGTTATCAGGAAGGTAAAAAGATCTTTTTTTAATGGTAAAATCAATAATTTGAAGGTCAGGAGATTCGACAAAAGCATAAAAAAAGCTCCGAAGAAATGAATCTCCGGAGCCTTTATAATTAATGTGAGCGATTAGACTAATCCTGTAGTTTGGCGTATAAAAATTCGCGGTTGAGGCGGGCGATGTTCGATAATGAAATGTTTTTCGGGCATTCCACTTCGCAGGCGCCGGTGTTGGTGCAGTTACCAAAACCCAGTTCGTCCATTTTTGCAACCATCGCTTTGGCACGGCGGGCGCCTTCAACACGTCCTTGTGGCAGCAAAGCCAACTGGCTAACTTTTGCTGAAACGAACAACATAGCCGATCCGTTTTTACAAGCTGCAACGCAGGCACCGCAACCAATACAAGAAGCTGAATCCATGGCTTCGTCGGCATCAGGTTTTGGAATGGCGATAGCATTGGCATCAGGAACTCCACCTGTATTTACTGAAACGTAACCACCAGCAGCAATAATTTTATCGAAAGCTCGACGATCAACGATTAAATCGTGAATCACCGGGAACGCAGCCGAACGCCAGGGCTCGATGGTAATGGTCTGCCCGTCTTTGAACTTACGCATGTGCAACTGACAAGTAGTTACATCATCGTCTGGTCCGTGTGGGCGGCCGTTGATGTACAACGAGCACATTCCGCAGATCCCTTCGCGGCAATCGTGGTCGAAAGCAACAGGTTCTTTATTTTCATTGATGAGCTGCTCATTCAGCATATCAAGCATTTCGAGAAATGAGCTGCCAGTTGACACGTTGTCAACTTTGTAGGTTTCGAAACGGCCCTTTGCTTTAGCACCGTTCTGACGCCATACTTTAAGTGTGATATTTATGTTTTTTTCCATGATTGATGTCCTTTTAAAAAGCCATTACTTGTAATTACGCTGAACCATTTTTACACTTTCGTAAACCAAAGCTTCCTTGTGAAGTTCAGGAGTAACATCGTTGCCTTTGAATTCCCAGCAGGAAACGTATGCAAATTTGTCGTCCTGACGAAGTGCTTCGCCTTCGGGAGTCTGGTATTCTTCGCGGAAGTGACCTCCGCACGATTCATCGCGGTTCAGTGCATCGCGGGCCATCAGGTCGCCAATTTCGATGAAGTCGGCTAAACGGCTGGCTTTTTCCAGTTCAATGTTCATTCCGGTTGTGTTACCAGGAATACGCACGTTGCTCCAGAATTCTTTTTTAATGGCTGCAATTTTGTCGATGGCATTTTGCAAACCCTCTTTATTGCGACCCATTCCAACGAAATCCCACATCACCAAACCAAGTTCCTTGTGCAGGCTGTCAACCGAACGATTTCCCTTAATGTTCATCAGCTTCTCGAAACGGGTTTTTACCGCTTTTTCGGCTTCAGTAAATTCAGGCTCGTTGGTGGTCATTCGTTTTACTGCGATATCATCAGCCAGATAATTCTGAATGGTGTATGGCAATACGAAATAGCCGTCGGCCAATCCCTGCATCAATGCCGAAGCTCCCAAACGGTTTGCTCCGTGATCGGAGAAGTTGGCCTCGCCGGCAGCGAACAATCCGGGGATGGTTGTTTGTAATTCGTAATCAACCCAGATACCACCCATGGTGTAGTGGATAGCCGGATAAATCATCATCGGTGTTTCGTATGGATTTTCGTCAACAATTTTTTCGTACATCTGGAAGAGGTTTCCGTAGCGGGCCTCAATGGTTTTTTGTCCCAAACGTTCGATCGACGATTTGAAATCGAGGTAAACAGCCAATCCGGTTGCACCAACGCCGAAACCGGCATCGCAACGTTCTTTGGCAGCGCGTGAAGCAACGTCGCGGGGAACAAGGTTACCGAATGCCGGGTAACGACGTTCGAGGTAGTAATCGCGGTTTTCTTCAGCAATTTGTGTCGGTTTTAGTTTTCCGTTGCGAATGGCTTCGGCATCTTCTTTCTTTTTCGGAACCCAGATGCGTCCATCGTTACGCAGCGATTCCGACATCAATGTCAGTTTACTTTGATTTTCGCCGTGAACCGGAATACAGGTTGGGTGAATTTGGGCCATACATGGATTGGCAAACATAGCGCCTTTGTGGTAAGCTTTAATGGCAGCCGATCCGTTTGATCCCATCGCGTTGGTTGAAAGGAAGAATGTATTTCCGTAGCCTCCGGTAGCCAGAACCACTGCATGTCCGAAATGGCGTTGCAGTTCGCCGGTAACCAAATCGCGGGCAATAATACCGCGGGCTTTACCATCAACAATTACGATGTCAACCAACTCGGTGCGGGTGTGCATAGTTACGGTTCCCAGATTTACCTGACGCATCAGCGCCTGGTAAGCGCCCAGCAACAACTGCTGACCGGTTTGTCCTTTTGCGTAGAACGTACGGCTTACCTGTGCTCCACCGAATGAACGGTTATCGAGCAAGCCACCGTATTCGCGGGCAAATGGAACTCCCTGAGCCACGCACTGGTCGATGATGAGGTTACTTACTTCGGCCAAACGGTGAACGTTGGCTTCGCGTGCACGGTAGTCACCACCTTTAATGGTATCGTAAAACAAACGGAAAACAGAGTCACCGTCGTTTGGATAGTTTTTTGCAGCATTGATACCACCTTGAGCGGCAATCGAGTGCGCGCGGCGTGGTGAATCCTGAATAGTAAAGTTTTTAACATTGAACCCCATTTCGCCAAGCGAAGCAGCTGCCGAAGCGCCGGCCAAACCGGTACCAACAATGATTACATCCAGTTTGCGTTTGTTGGAAGGGTTCACCAGTTTCTGGTGATCTTTATAATTGGTCCATTTTTGAGCCAGAGGCCCTTCAGGAATCCTTGCATTCAATTTACTCATGTTTCAGTTATTAAGAATTAGAAAAACAGGTATTGGCCCAGTGCAATTACAGTAAAACCACCACCTAAAATAATGGCAACAACATTACTGATTACTTTCAGGCGAGGCATCCAAATGGTATTGTTCCAGCCAATAGTCTGGAAAGCAGACCAGAATCCGTGAGCCAGGTGAAAAGCAAGGGCTACCGAACCAACAATGTAAATAAGAACGATTGACAGGTTTTGAAATGTTTCGTTGACCAAAGCATACGCATTTTCGCCTTTTGCCATTGCACCAAAGAATGGGAATTCAACTTCGCCACCTTCCCAGTGAATGAAACCTTTCATTTTCATGTAGAAGTTAATGATGTGGATGACCAGGAAAGCAAAAATAGCAATACCCAGTGGAAACATGTTGAGGGATGCGAATTCGACACCAGTAGTTTTTTTGCCCGAAGCATAACTTTGTGAACCACGTGCTTTCATGTTCTGAAGGGTCAGAATTAATGAATAAACAATGTGCACAACAAATCCTAAAGCCAGTAAGGGCTCAATGACTTTAATTAATGGGTTGGTTCCCATAAAATGAACCCCGGCATTAAATAGCTGGCCTTCTTCAAATCCCATGCAGCTATCAAGCAGCAGGAACGAATTCAGCGTTAAATGCACCAGGAGGAACAAAATCAGGAACAAACCTGAAACACTCATCAGGAGTTTCCGTCCAATAGAGGCAGTCAGTAAATTGCTCATAGAATAACAGATTTTTATTTTAATAATTGATTCATTTTTATTCGTGCCACAAAAGTAGAGTTAACGGGCATCACATACAATAAAAAGAAGTGTAAAATAACTAATTTATAATGTTTCTAAGCAGAAACTGCGCGATATAAATCGATCAAGTTTGTATAATGTTAAGATTGGCCGATTACAAGCGACCTGCACACCACTGAAAAATATGTTGGCCGGTTTTTGCATAAACAGCATATTTGCATATTTTTGCAGCGGATTTGAAAATTGCCGTAAAGGCTCAAAGCTCCGCAGAAAAGAAAATGGAATGTTCCATTTCCGGAGAAACGCAGAATGAGGCTTTATTCGAGACTCAAAATTCGTAACTCAAGATTTTGGAAAATGGTTTCATAGTTCAACGGATAGAATAGCGGTTTCCTAAACCGTAGATCCGGGTTCGATTCCCGGTGAGACTACTGAAAAGCAAGACTTTGTAATAACTTTATTTACAGAGTTTTGCTTTTTTTATGTCAGGAGGTTTTGTTTTTGAATGCTGATGTCCGGAACGATGGATATGCTTTCAGGGCTCTTGAAAGAAGTTTTTGAGTAAGTTTCTGATATTTATTACGAAGTTGATTAAACTGACATTAATTCAATGTGTTACGGAAGCTTGCTGAAATCGATATCCGGCGACATTCCGGTTGCAGTTCGATTGAAGTAAATATCCAATGGGGTTGTTTCACTAAAGAACCCACAGTTTTTCAGATAAAAAACACCATTTTCAATACCTCCGGAGTAATCCATCCGAGATTCCTTGCGGGCAGTGGCATCGGCTGTAAAGCGGGCACGTACCATTTCGAACCAGACACTATTGGTGTTACACACCCACTGATTGGTGTAATTTCCTTTGCGTGCAAACTGGCCGGTTTCTGTCATGAAATTTTCAAGAAAAGAATACGGACTTTTCAGATACGTATTGGTATAAGGGCGCCGAAAACTGGCAATCAGTTCCCATTGTGATTTTTGCGGATCAAAAAAATAAGCGGTATAATCCGTCGTATTGCCCCCAGCAGGTTCAACCTTCAGCAGAAACCGATAGTTAACTCCGGGTTTCCAGTTATACACCAGGTAACTTTGACCTCCGGAACCTTCGTTTCCAAATTCTCCGGAATGGACTCCTGACCCCTTTTTCAGCAACTTGATCTTGTAGTCATCAGGAATAGAACCTGGATCATCGGTCGTATATGGGCTCCACACCGAAAATAGAACGCGGCGTTCGGTATCCGAATTTACCTGAATGCCAAAATAACCTTCGTTAAAACCATTGGCCATGAAATAGGAGCCCAACACATCTTCTCCTTTCGGGATAGAAACTTCGTTATAAAACCATTTGATATTGCCACTATTTTGAGGTATTTCATAATTCAGGTGAACAGAAGGTCCACGTCGGCCCCAATAAAAATCGTCTTTCACCCAATATATTTTTTGCCGGCATACCTCGCCACCAACCAACAGGTCGGTGATTTCAGCAAAACAAGCACCCGATTTTTCAACTCCATGCAATTCAATTTTCTGGTAACCTACCGATACTACATCGAAGGTTGCTACATAAACATCTTTTAGAGTATTCGATGCCACTTCAACCAGAACTTCTTTGTTGTTGTATTTTACTTTCAGCTTCGATGGGCCGGTAATGGATTTGGCCCGTATGCCTATTTGCATTTTCCCAGTGGTTGTGGTTTTAAAGAATGTAGCTATTACGGAGGAACTATTGTTCCATTGCTCAATGCCATTTTCGGTTATTACGATGCTGTTTTGAGATGGGTTATCAATCACCCAGCTGTTGCCCTGCGTCGGAATATTTAGCTCGAACTTGTGGTGCGGTTCAGATATCTCGCTGCTGGCAGTTCCATTTGTACAACTGATGAATGGAATCAAAGCGATGGTGTAAAGAGCGATAGTAATGATTTGAGATACAATTTTTATCATGACAGGTGTTTATAATTTAGCCAAATTTTAATCGCTGTAAGTTGTCATTAAAAGAAGTTATTTTTCCGGAAGTTTCAGGTGATTTTAAGTAAGGAAAGTACATTTCGTAGTTCAAATCGTTTGCTTATTCATAAATGTGATTCGTTAATGGGTTTAAAGTGATGTGGTTAGTTGTGTCGGGATGAAGCAAAATATCGAATAGGTAATTTAATTTGTAATGCAGTGATCAAATTTTAAGAATTAAATGTTATACCTTAATACAACTTAAAAACACTTGGTTGTGACAAATTTCAACTCATATGTGATTTTACCCGAACTGAGACTGATTGTGACTAATTTTCAGGGAAAAACTCAGCTTGATGATGTCATACAATTGAATTTGAAATTTATAGCAGATCAAGCTTACGATTCCTCCTACGATGTGATCATGGATTTTAGGGATTCCCTGGCCATCGGGTTTCGAATGGACTTAATGGATTACGTCGAATTCTTTAAAAAATCGGTTAGCCTCAAGCAGAAAATTCGCCTTGGTATCATGTACCAAACTTCAAATCAGGAGTTTTTGCTTAATATTTATAAGCCCATTGCAAAACTGCTTAAAATGGAACTCGAAATCTTTCGTACTCTCGATGGGTGCCTGACTTGGATGAAATACGCTGACGAAGAACAAGTTTTGATTAAAGAGGCTTTGAGTAGCATCAAAAGTAAATCGCCGGATGACAACATTCTGGCGAAATAGTTTCCTTTTCTGTGTACGTGCTTTTATTTAGGTAATTGATCAAAAAATAAATGCCTTTCATTCCGAAAAATAATCGGAGAAGGGTTCGCATTCGGCGAAATATTGTTTGGGCGTTACTCCCGACAGATCGCGAAACTCGTTGATCATGTGCGACTGATCGAAAAAACCACATTCGTAGGCCAGTTCGGCCAGCTTGGTTTCCGGATATTGACCTTTGTAATGAAGCGCATGTTGAAACCGCACGGTCCGCATGAATTGTTTGGGCGATGTACCCACAATCTCCTGAAAGTTTCGTTCGTATTGTTTTCTGCTCCAGCAAGCCGACGAAGCCAGTACATCTACTTCCACAATTCCTTTGTTTTTGTTGATCAGGCTGATGCTTTCTTTCAGTCTTTTTTGTCCTGAAGCATGATCCTTTTGAGTTAGCCGGTCGATTAAAAACTCTTCGATCAGCCGGACTTTATTGTTAAAATCTGCTGTTTCGGAAAGTGAATTTTCCAACCTGTCGATATGCTCGTTGAGTAAATACCGGGCCGGAGCGAGGCAGCCAAAGAGTTCGCCCATGGACAAATTAAAAAACATGGATGCGCCCAATGGCCTGAACGATACTGAAAATAGCTGAAGGTTTCCGGTAACAACCAAATCGTATGGACTGTTGCAATGACCCGACAGAACACTGTGTGCAAGTGCTTCCTGGTGGTGGTTGATTAGTTGAGGTTTGTCACCCAGGTAAAAAGTGAGTTCCATCAGCCCATTGGGAACAATGCGCTGCATATGCTCCTCGCCCGGCTTCAGGCAGTTTTCAAGTCCCCAGTATTGTTTCACGTAGGGCGATAAAAGCGTTGATGGTTTGGCAAAGTAAAATCCCATTGAGTCAGCTCATTGTAAATCGAATGATTGGTATAAACCAGAAAGAACGGATTACAACCTCAGTGCAAAGAAGTTGTAATCCGCAAAAACAAATTTAATCGCCGTAAAGGCCAAGGCGATTGCCTTCCGAATCAATAAAAAGGGCAAAATATCCACGTCCCTCTACTTCAATTTTAGTTTTGGGGTGAACGATTTTTCCACCCATCTGCACGACCCGATCAATTGCGCCATCCAGATCATTTTCGCAGTTGAAATTAATAATCGGGCCATTTTCTGAAGGAACAAAACCAGGCGCTAAAGAAATAGCTCCTTCCCCGGAAGGGAAACAGGCCATTTTTTCTTCGTCACAGTCAAAAATTTCGAGGTCTAATTTTAGAAGATTGCTGTAAAATTTAACAGCGCGGTCAAAATCAACTGCGGGTATATCAACCCAGGTAATTAACTTTTTCATTGTTCATTGTTTTTTAAGTTCGACAATTCAAAAGTAGTTCAGCCGTTTTTCCTGATATTGTAAAAATGCGACATTTAAACCCAGTTCCTGTGACCTGCGCTCAGTAGAGATTATTTCAGTAACATTCGTGCGGTTCTCCGGCTTTTTTGTTCCACATAAACTTTGCGCCCGGTCGAAACTTGTGTTACCGTTTCGGGTAAATAATAGCGAATGGTTACCAGATCGAGACCGGTGTTGTATTTGACCTCAAATTTTTGCTGAAGCTGGCTGATCAGGCCTTCAATTCCTTGCTCTGGCTCGTCAAAAGCCAGCGAAAGATCGAGCGCCGATTGCTGCAAAAGTCCCACTTTCAGGCGATATTTGGCAAACAGGCTAAACACATCTGAAACGCTGTTGATGCTGATGAACGAAAAATCGTTTGGCGACAAAGTAATCAGGGCCATATTCTTTTTTACAATGATAACCGGTACCAGCTCCAGCGGATGTTCTACCGCGTGGATGATCGTTCCTGGTTTTTCGGGTTCGAGAAACGACTTTACGAACAGCGGAATATTTTTATTCTGAAGTGGTTTTATCGTTTTCGGATGGATCACTTTTGCCCCGGAATACGATAATTCGATGGCTTCTTTGTAGGATAATTCGTCGAGTTTTTGCGTGTTGGAGAAAAAGTCGGGGTCGGCATTCAGGATTCCAGGCACATTTTTCCAGATGCTCACCTCTTCGGCATCGAGCAAATTAGCCAGAATGGCTGCGGTGTAATCCGAACCTTCGCGCCCCAGTGTAGTGGTTTGGTTGGTCAACGTTCCGCCAATGAACCCCTGGGTAATGTATAAATCTTCCGATTCGAACGTAAACAACCGTTTGGCCAATCGAACCGAAAGTTCCCAATTGATATTTCCTTCGCGGAACTGATCATCGGTTTTCAGGCAATTGCGGACATCAACCCAACGGTTCTTCAACCCGATTTTGTTGAAATAAAGACTGATAATCTGTGTCGAAATCAGTTCGCCATAAGCAACAATCTGGTCATATTCGTAATCAAAATTCAGTGATCGTTCTCCTTTTATGCGGCTGCTTATTTGATCAAACAATTTTTCTACCTCCGGAAGTTCCGTTGGTTCACCCCAAAGTTCAGCAATGATACCATCATGATAAGCTTTCACTTCCTCAAAAATAGTCCAGACTTCAGGATCCTGATTGAAATATTTCCGTGCAACAATTTCGAGTGCATTGGTTGTTTTGCCCATGGCCGAAATAACCAAAACCTTGTTCCCGGGATACATGGTCAGGATATTGACCGAATTACGAACAGCATCGGCAGAACTAACCGAGGCACCTCCAAATTTGAAAACTTTCATAAGGATGATGAATTAATTTTGATGGACAAAAATAAAAAAATGAGGCAGTGAAACCAGTAACAAAGTACAGTAAAACGTAAAAATCCGGAAACTCTTGGTTTGTAACGATTGTTACAGTTTACGCCCGCTTAAAATCCTACTTTTGAGGGTGTAATATTACCTGCAATGACTAAAAATAAAATACTGAAAATACTTCGGAAGTTCCACAAATGGCCGGGAATCGTGATTACGCTGTTTGTAATCCTATTTTCCATCTCTGGAATTTTCATGAATCACCGTGGACCGATTTCGGCCATCGATATCAACAGGTCTTTACTGCCTGACGATTACAGCTACCAGAACTGGAATAAGGGAGCCGTAAAATCAGTTTTCCAATGGAGTCCTGATTCTGCCCTTGTTTACGGAAACATCGGAGTCTGGCTCAGTACCGATCAGTTCAAGACATTTCAGGATTGGAACGCTGGCTTTCCAAAAGGTATCGATAACCGGAAAATTAGTAAAATACTGAAAACTCCCGATGGCCAATTGTTTGCCGGAACATTATTCGGGCTGTATCGATATTCGGCACAAGAAGTCAAGTGGCTGAAAATACCGCTTCCGATTGAAGAAGAGCGAATCACTGATGTCATCTTGAAAGGCAATGAACTTTTGGTTCAAACCCGCTCGTTTTTACTGAAGTCAGACGACGGGACAACTTTTTATCCGGTCGTTCTCCCGGCTCCGGAAGATTACGACAGAAAGGCCAGCCTGTTTAAAACGTTGTGGTTGCTGCACAGCGGCGAAATCTGGGGCTCTGCGGGGAAATTGGTTGTCGATCTGTTTGGAATAGTCATCCTGATTATTTCATTCACCGGTTTAATGCACTTTATTTTTCCGGCTTGGCTAAAACGCCGGAAAGCAAAACAGAAAGACAACGCAGCTCATGTGGCTGCACGAAATTTCAACCTGAAATGGCATAACCGGTTAGGCTGGATTTTTATTCCATTCCTGATTTTCGTAACGATTACCGGTATGTTTTTGCGTCCGCCGTTGTTGATTGCGATTGCCGATTCGGTTGTTTCGCCCGTTCCGGGAACCGTGCTGAGTTCTCCAAATCCTTGGTACGACAAGCTTCGCCGTGTTTTGTACGACGAGCAGCAGCACATTTTTTTGTTTTCAACGTCCGAAGGAATTTATTTTATCGACGAAAATTTTCAGGAACCCATGCGCCGACTGGCCAATCAGCCACCGGTGAGTGTGATGGGCTGCAATGTGTTGGAGAAAAAGGGCGAAAACATATATTTGGTTGGTTCCTTCAACGGCCTGTTTTTGTGGAATCCACTCAGTGGGCAGGTTTTCGATTACCTCTCCGGAAGCCTTTACCAGGCGCCACAGGTTGCAGGCCCTCCGGTTTCGAAAGACATGATCGACGGTTGGTTTGCCGATAGCTCCGGAAATGAATTTTATTTCGATTACAATCAGGGTGTTTTACCCATTCGCAATGCCGTTTTGTTTGGCGAAATGAGTGCTGAAATTACAGATAAAAGCCCAATCTCACTTTGGAATCTCTCGCTGGAAGTTCATACCGGCCGCATCTTTGAACCACTTTTGGGCATGTTTTATATTCTTTACGTTCCGCTTGCCGGAATTTGCATCTTGATTGTGCTGATCAGCGGATTCTTCATTTGGTGGATAGGCTACCGGAAGAAAAAATCTCTTCAGAAATAAAAAAGTCAGGGCTTCACTTGAGTGAAACCCTGACTTGATCTGCATATTATATTGCAAATACCGATTACCTATTCTGGTACTGCTTTTCGTAATAGCGTTGGTAGTCGCCACTGGTCACATTTTCCATCCATTCGGTGTTGGCAAGATACCAGTCTATGGTTTTTTCCAAACCTTCTTCAAACTGAAGGCTTGGCACCCAGTTCAACTCTTTCTGCAATTTGGTGGAATCGATGGCATAACGCAAATCGTGTCCGGCACGGTCTTTCACATAAGTGATCAGCTTTTCTGATTCTCCGGTTTCGCGACCCAGCTTGCGGTCCATAATGCGGCACATTACTTTAATCAGGTCGATGTTGGTCCATTCGTTGTGTCCGCCAATGTTGTAAGTATCGCCGTTTTTGCCCTGATGATTTATCACATCAATGGCCCTCGCTTGATCTTCAACCCTCAGCCAATCGCGTACGTTTTCGCCTTTTCCATAAACCGGCAAAGCTTTATTAAACTTGATGTTGTTGATAAAAAGTGGAATCAGTTTTTCAGGAAACTGGAACGAACCGTAGTTGTTTGAGCAGTTGGAAACTACTGCCGGAATTCCGAATGTATCGTGGTAGGCGCGCACAAAATGATCGGAACTGGCTTTTGATGCCGAATACGGACTATGTGGATCGTAACCGGTTTCTTCGGTAAACATGCCATTAGCACCCAGGCTTCCATAAACTTCGTCAGTAGAAATATGATAAAAACGTTTCCCTTCGGTATTGTCTTTCCATATTTGGCGAACAGCATTCAATAAATTAACGGTTCCAATCACATTGGTGAACACAAATTCAGTAGGGTTGCTAATCGAACGGTCAACATGCGATTCGGCGGCCAAATGGATAACTCCGTCGAATTGCCTTTCGACAAACAACTTTATTATAAAATCGGCATCCACAATGTCGCCTTTTACAAATTCGTAATTGGGTTTGTTCTCAATATCGGTTAGGTTCGCCAGATTTCCGGCATAGGTGAGTTTATCGAGATTTACGATTTTATATTCAGGGTATTTGTTTACAAAAAGCCGCACAACATGCGAGCCAATAAATCCGGCTCCGCCGGTAATCAGAATTGTTTTCATTTATTTTGTTTTATCAGTTATAACCAAAAATACGCGTTTAGAAAGAATATCTGTGTCGTATTAACGAAAAAGGTCTACATTTATTTAGCAGACCCTTAGTATTAGTTTCAAAAGACTCTATTTTATTCCACGAATCTTTTTTTCCCATTTCCATGCCGAAGCCAGAATATCGTCGAGCGAACTTTCGGCTTTCCAACCCAGTTCTTCGTTGGCAAATGTGGTGTCGGCATATACTTTCTCTACATCGCCCGGGCGGCGGTCAACAATTTTGTAATTCAGCTTTTGTCCCGAAACTTTTTCGAATGAACTAACTACATCCAGAACAGTTAATCCATTACCTGTTCCCAGGTTGAAAACTTCAAACTGCTTTTTACTTTTTTCTTCAACCAAACGGCTTACGGCAACTACATGAGCCTTGGCCAAATCAACTACATGAATATAATCGCGGATGGCAGTTCCGTCGGGAGTATTGTAATCGCTGCCAAAAACGCTGAGTTGCTGACGCACGCCCGCTGCAGTTTGGGTGATGAAAGGAACCAGGTTTTGAGGAACTCCCAGCGGAAGCTCTCCGATTAGTGCTGTTGGGTGAGCCCCAACCGGATTAAAATAGCGCAAAGCAATGGCTTTTAATTTTGGATTGGCAACTAACGTATCCTGAATAATCTCTTCGCAAATCTGTTTGGTATTTCCATAGGGCGAATTGGCTTTCAGGATAGGGGCTTGTTCGGTAACCGGCAGCGATTCGGGTTGGCCGTAAACTGTACACGATGAGCTAAATACAATTCCTGAAACGTTAAATTGATCCATTGCTTCCAGCAAATTGATTAGCGAAACCAGGTTATTGCGGTAATACAACAACGGTTTTTCAACTGATTCGCCTACCGCTTTTGAAGCTGCAAAATGAATGATGGCCTCAATATTTGGATATTTAGTAAAAAATTGGTTCACTTTATCTTTTTCAATCAAATCGAACTGTTCGAATGCCGGACGGATTCCGGTAATTTTTTCAATCCCGTCCAATACCTCCAGGCTTGAATTCGAAAGATTGTCAACAATAACCACCTCGTAGCCCGCATTTTGCAATTCTACTGCGGTATGAGAGCCAATGTACCCGGTGCCTCCGGTAACTAAAATTTGTTTCATTTGTTAAGTTGTATTTATGTTGAGCGACAAATTTAGGAATTATCTGCATAGCAATTATCTACCTTGGCGTTAAGTTTTGTTTACTATAATTGTTGGGCTATTGTTGAAAACTTTGTCTTGAAGCAATGTCATTTTTTCTTACTTTTGACTGTTTAAACAAGTAAAGCGTGGAGATTAATCAATACATAAAAGAGTTGTTGTTGCTGAATGATTGTGTAATCATTCCGGAATTTGGCGGATTTGTAGCCAATTATAAGCCTGCTACGATTGAGAATAATCAATTTTTCCCGCCGACGAAAGAAATCGCTTTTAACAACAAACTGATTTCCAACGATGGATTGCTTATTACCTACATTTCGGATAGCGAAGGAATTAATTACTTCGAAGCAAAGCAAAAGCTCGAAAATTTTGTAGAAGAAACCCAGCTTAATCTGGAGAGAAACCGCAATGTTTATTTCGATGGCGTTGGATATTTGCATTACGATTCGCACGAGAATCTGCAATTCGAACCACAATTGAAACAAAACCTGTTGGTTGAATCATACGGCTTGCAGAATTTCTCTTACGAAAAGCTTTATCAGCGCCAAATGCCGAAGCCGGCATTTAAAGTTGAATACAAAGAACCGGTTCCGGTTATTTTCCAGAAACGTAAATTGCAAAAGCTCGTGGTAGCTGTTCCGCTGTTGATCGCTATGGCGTTGATTCCGATGAAGAACAACAAAGAATACCTGTCGAAGTCGGATATGGGTTTGTGGGAAGCGATTACCCAGAGCGCTCCGGTTGCCTCCGTTCAGACTCAGGAAGAAAATGTAGCTGAGTTTAATGTTGAAGCCACTCCCGCATCTGTAGAAGAATTTAAGTATTACATTATTGGCGGAAGTTTTAAAAGCGAAGCAAATGCCAATAAATATCTTCAGCAATTAAGCGAACAAGGCTACTCCGGAAAGAATTTAGGTGTTTTCAAAGGACTGCACCGCGTGGCGATGAAAGGTTTTACGAGTATCGCAGAGGCTCAGAAGGAACTCAACACCATTCTGTACCAAAGTCCACAATCGGGTGTTTGGATTCATACCAACGAATAATAGTACTGAAAGCTCCGAAAGGGGCTTTTTTTATTATTGGAGATCCGGAAAGGGGCTAAAATGAAAAAGCCACTCCGAAAATTCCGGAATGGCATTTATCATTGATGTATATCATCGGGTCAACCTAAAAAAACCTTTTCTCTCTTACCCTTCTAAATTGACCGATCGAATTAAAAATTGTTCATGGCTTTGATACAACTTATATGCTTTCTCTTTTACAAAACATGTGCCAAAAAGCTGAACTTTTGCAGTCAATTTCTCAAGAAAAAAATATTTTTTTCAGATTCCGATCGGAAAATTAAATCTTTTCAATGGTATGAACCAGTAAATCAATTACGTGGCTGACATTCTGGTTGAAAACTTTAAGCACATCTCCCCAGGTTACCGGGGCTTCATCGGTTTTCCAGCAGTCGTAATCGGTACTCATGGCAATGGCTGCATAAGGAATTCCCAGTTCGTTTGCTAAAATGGCTTCCGGAGCTGTGGACATATTGATCACGTCAGCTCCCCAAATGCGGAACATGTTCGACTCAGCACGGGTAGAGAAACGGGGTCCTTCGATGGTAATCACAGTTCCGGTCTCAAAAATATTCATGCTCAGTTCACGGGCTGTTTCAATGATTTTTGTCCGTAAATAGCTATCAAACGGATCGGCCATTGGAGTGTGTCTCATTTCGCGGGGCTCAAATACTTCGAAAAAAGTAATTGGCCGGTGGCGGGTAAAATCGATGAACTGATCGAGTACCACAAAGTCGCCACGTCCAATTTCCTGACGCAGACTTCCACAGGCCGTAGTTGCCAGAATATGTGTGCATCCTATTTCGCGAATGGCCCAAATGTTGGCGCGGTTATTTACCTGCGTGGGCGGAATGGTGTGCTGGCGTCCGTGCCTGGAAAGGATGGCTACTTCGTGACCGTTGATTATTCCGCATTTAAAATCGGAGGTGGTTGGTCCGTAAGGAGTCTCAATTTTTAGTTCTGTAGCATTTTTCAGAATCGCAGGGTTTTCGAGTCCAGAGCCGCCGATGATGGCAATTTTTGTCATTTTGATAGTCGATTATAGATTTTGATAATTTCAGATGTTGCTTCTTCCAGATTTTGGCCAAATGCAAGAATTCCTTCGCGGTGCCCACCCATCACAATCACTTTTTCATCAGATTTCATCTCTGAAATTAGCTCCCGGATTGCTCTGGCCATTTCAGGAGTTCCGTACTCAATTTCTGCAGAAGTAGTTGGAAGAATATTCAATAGTTTTTCCCATAACGAAAGGCTGTGAACATGAACAACAGCGCCGACTTCAGGAAATGTTTCGTAAATGGCGGCATGACTGAGGCTTTCAGCCGATGCTTTTGTTTGGCCTGTGCATGAAATGGTGTTCAGGGTGAAATTGTAGTCGGTAACGAGTGCAAAATGCTTTGGTTCGAGTTTAGCGAATTGGCCTGTTGCACTTCCAGTGATGATGAATGATGAGCTTCCGGCAGATTTGACTGAGATATTCCCGAATCCGATTCCGTCAGGGTACATGCCAATTAACCCTAATTCATAAAGTTGGGTTCTTGCAGCTTCGAGTTGTACGAAAATTTCATCCTGAATCTGGATTTCTTTTTGCTCCCAGTTGCAATTAAATTTGATGTATCCTTCTGTCATTTTTTACTTTTTTCAGGGAATAAACTTAAAATACCCTCGCGTGTAGCTTTGCAAATGCCTCGCTCTGTAATTAGCCCGGTAACCAGCCTTGCAGGAGTTACATCAAATCCGTAATTGGCTACCGGACTTTTCTCCGGAAGTATTTGGAATTCATAGATTTCATCACCCAATTTTCCTTCCATCATCGAAACTTCGCTCGCATTGCGTTGCTCAATGGGAATTTCAGTAATGCCGTCATTTATAGTCCAGTCGATGGTGGTTGAAGGCAGCGCCACATAAAACGGAACACCGTTGTCGGCAGCGGCCAATGCTTTCAGGTACGTTCCTATTTTATTGGCTACATCACAGTTCATGGTCGTTCGGTCGCTTCCAACAATAACCAGATCGACCATTTGATGCTGCATCAAGTGACCTCCGGTATTATCAGGAATCACCGTATGCGGAATATCGGCTTCACCCAGTTCCCATGCAGTTAATCTGGCGCCCTGATTGCGTGGACGGGTTTCGTCAACCCAGACGTGAACCGGAATGCCGGCTTCGTGTGCCAGATAAATGGGAGCGGTGGCAGTTCCCAGTTCCACACAAGCCAATCGCCCGGCATTGCAGTGTGTGAGGATTTGAACCGGCTCACCATTCTTTGCTTTGCTGATCGCTTTTATTAGTCCGAACCCATGCATTCCAATTTGTTTGCTGAATTCAATTTCGCGCTGCTTTAGCGATTCAGCATATTCAAGTAAAAGTTGAGTATTCTGTAAAATGCTACGTTGGTCCGAAACGACAGAAAGCGCTTCATCAACCGCAAAAGCCAAATTTACTGCAGTTGGTCGCGATGATTTTAACCATTCGGCAGCGCGTTTCATTTCGGCTCTGAAATCATTTCCGGAGAAGTTGCAGGCTGCCAGATACATTCCGTATGCTGCGGTAACACCAATGAGCGGAGCGCCTCGCACCACCATTTCAGTAATGGCGAACCGGGCTTCTTCCAATGTGTCAATTTCATAAATCAGATTCAGAAACGGCAGGTGACGCTGATCAATCGTTTCTACACTATTTTTCTGGTGGTTAAACCATATAGTTTGCGGATTACCCATGATTGTACATTTTTTTGATACCCAAAGATAAATATCCAATCATTTAAACTACTCATAACATTCGTGTTCCTTTCATTTTCCGGATTTTTTATGACTTTTGTGGTCTCACAAATCTGACTTTATGGAAATCCTGAATGGAGTAAAAAATATCATTTTCGATCTGGGTGGTGTTTTACTGAATATTGATCCTAAAAAAACCATTGAAGCCTTTGGCAGGCTTGGCATGGAGCAACTTATTGGAGATAAAGGTCTTTCGTACGATCACGACATTTTTTACCTGATGGAACAAGGTAAAGTTACTCCGGAAGAATTTCGAAATGGTGTCCGGCAGTTAATTTCCGCAGAAGTTACAGATGATCAGATTGATACCGCATGGACAGCGATGTTGCTCGATTTTCCGGCGAACCGGGTTGAACTGGTGAAAAATCTTCGGAATAACTATAAAATCTATCTGTTCAGCAATACCAATGCCATTCATGTCAAACAATATCATGCCGATTTTCGAAAACTACATGGTTTTGATGTTTCATCACTTTTTGAGATAGACTTCTATTCCAACGAAATTGGTTGCCGTAAACCATCACCCGAATCATTTCAGGAAATCATCCGACTTTCTGGAATAAATCCTGAAGAGTCTATTTTTATTGACGATTCGCTACCCAATGTGGAAGCTGCCATTGGTTGCGGGCTGAAGGGATACTGGTTGGAGCTAGGGCAAAAAATAGAAGAAGTGTTTCAGAAATTTCTTTAATTTGATAAACTTGCCTTGACTTTTTGGTTTTTATTGCTTGAATTTGCCTTGACTTTTTGTTGAAAATGACGTATATTTGCCTTGACTTTTTGTTTAAATTGGTGTTTTTAGCTTAAAATCAAGGTAGTGAGGCGAAATATATTCAGAAATTTGCTCGACTGGAAGGAATCCACAAGCAGGAAGGTTCTTTTGTTACGTGGTGCCCGCCAGGTAGGAAAGACTTATGTGGTACGCGAACTTGGGAAAACTTTTTCCAACTTCGTTGAGGTAAATTTTGAAAAAGACACTGATGTGGCTGAGTTTTTTATTCAAAATCTTGATCCGGTGAGGATTATCGATAGGTTATCGTCATACTACGGTGTCCCAATTTATGAAAATCAGACCTTATTGTTTTTTGACGAAATTCAGAAGTGTCCAAGAGCCATCTCTTCGCTTAGGTTCTTCTATGAAAATATACCTGGGTTGCATGTGATTGCAGCCGGATCGTTGCTTGAATTTGCCTTGACCGAGCTTCCTTCTTTTGGCGTAGGACGCATTCGTTCGATGTTTATGTACCCGATGTCGTTCAATGAATTTCTTTTGGCTCATCAGATGGATCAATACGTGAAGATTATTGATCAGGCATCATGTGAAAATCCAATTGATCCGGTTTTTCACCGGAAGCTGAACGACCTTTTCCAACAATTTTTACTAACCGGGGGGCTTCCCGAGGTGGTCAGGCAGGTGGTTGAGAACAAAAGTACACTCAATGGGCTGAATGTGCTTGCAGATTTATCGCTGTCGATGCGCGACGATTTTTCGAAGTACCACAAGCGCGTACCTGAAAGCCGCATTCGCGAAGTGTTTGCCAGCATTGTAGAACAGGCAGGCGCCAAGTTCGTGTATTCAAATGTAGTTGCAAAGGCTAGCCTTCCACAAATAAAGGAAGCGCTCGAATTGCTTTTTATGGCAGGTTTGGCTTACCCGGTTTACCATACTTCGGCCAACGGATTTCCTCTTGGGGCGCAAATGGATCCGAAGAAATTTAAGGTTTTGCTGTATGATACGGGCATTTTTCAGCATATTTTGGGTTTAAATATCCGTGAATATCTGGTTGTTGAAGAAATGGATGTGTTGAACAAGGGTTGTTTGGCTGAGATTTATGCCGGATTGGAATTGATGAAAGCATCATCGATCCTCGAAAAGCCTCAGCTTTTTTATTGGCATCGGCAGGAACGGGGAAGTAATGCCGAAGTTGATTATGTAATTCGTCAGGGATCGGAAATTGTCCCGGTTGAAATTAAGTCGGGCTATAGCGGAAAGATGCAAAGCATGCGCTTGTTTATGAAGGAAAAGAACCTGAAAAGAGGAATCCGTTCGTCGATCGAAAATTTTGGAAGAGACGGAAACATCGAAATTGTTCCACTCTATGCAATCTCGACACTGATCAAGAATAACTGAGACTGGAAACTGCAACTGTCAACTTTTTTTAGGCTTCACGGTCTTTCCAGTCTCCGTTTTCACGAATAATGGCTTCGAGTTCTTCAACAGCCTGCTCAAACGGAATATGCCGTTTAATCAGCACCTGTCGTTTGTAAAGGTTCACATTTCCGGGACCCGCGCCAACAAAGCCATAATCCACATCGCCCATTTCGCCGGGACCATTAACCACACAACCCATTACCCCAATTTTTAAGTGATCGAGGTGATTGAAATGTGCTTTTATTTTAATGGTGGTTTCGTGCAAATCGAACAAGGTTCGTCCACAGCCCGGGCACGATATAAATTCTGTTTTTGTCAAACGCATCCGGCTAGCCTGAAGGATAGAGAAACTCAGATCTTTCAGGTCGGTAAAGGTGGTTTGATCGAGTTCGTTGGTAATGCAAAGTCCGTCGCCATAACCATCAATGAGCAATCCGCCAAGATCGGCCGCTGCCTTTATCTGAAGGTTTTCAAGGTAACGTTCGTTATATTTCCGGAAGATCACAACCGGAACTTTCCAGATGTGCGATTCGAGTGTCATAAAGAAAGCGCGAAGCTCGGCAAACGGATTTTTATTGAAACTCTCCAGAATCAAAATCGTTTTACGGGTTTGTTTGAGCTTGGTGATGATTTCGGGATTTTCGTTCATGAAATGATCAAACTCTTCCTTGTTGGTGCGGATAAACTTGGTTTGTCCCCAGTGCGATCCACCAAACAAATATTCTTCGAGTGTAAGTACCGGGTACGAATTTCCTTCCAAATCGAGCACTTCGTGGTTGTTGAAAAAGTATTCCGGAATTTGTTTTCCACGCAGAGGCAGAATTTCGGAGAGTGTTCTTCCGCGCAAATCGGCCATTACAATGGGCAAAAATTTATCGCCCATCCGCAATACGGGCCTGGTTGACCGGCGTTCGTATTCAAACGGGTTAATCTGCGCAAACAGCGGAGCTTTTATAGGTTTGTGACCTTTGTATGTTTCGATGTGGCTGATCAGCTTTTTTGCCACAGCAATTTCATTTTCCGGAGCTTCGGTTAACGAAACCCGAATGGTGTCGCCAATTCCATCGGCAAGTAATGCGCCGATACCAACTGCCGATTTTATACGACCATCTTCACCCTCTCCTGCTTCTGTTACGCCCAGATGAAGCGGATAGCTCATTTCCTCCAAACGCATCTTATAATTCAGCAAACGCACGGTATAAACCATCGTTCTCGTATTACTCGATTTGATGGAAATAACCACATTGTGGAAATTCTGTTTTTGACAGATGCGCAGGAATTCCATCACCGATTCCACTATGCCGGCAGGAGTATCGCCGTAACGACTCATAATCCGGTCAGACAGCGAACCTTGATTGGCTCCAATACGCAGAGCGGTTTTGGTATCTTTCAGAAATTGAAGAAATGGTACGAATTGTTCTTCTATTTTCTGAAGTTCAGATTTGTATTCTTCGTCGGTATATAAATGCTGCTCGAATTTAGCTCGCCTATCGTAGAAATTTCCGGGATTAATGCGAATTTTCGATACATATTTGGCAGCAATTTCGCCTAAATGGGGGTTAAAATGAATATCAGCAACCAATGGATTTTCAAATCCACGGGCGACTAATTCTCGTTTAATATTTTTTAGATTTTCAGCATCGGGAACTCCTCTTACGGTAACACGAACCAAATCGGCTCCGGATTTGATAATCCGAATGATTTGATCAACAGTCGCTTCAGTATCGCTGGTGTCGGTGTCAGTCATGGATTGTATCCGGATTGGATTTCCATCGCCCAGCAATACGCCTAATATCTGCACCAACGAAGTCTTCTGTCGTTGGTACTTCGTCAAGTCTTCTATGTAGTTAAAGTTCTGATCCTTCATTTAACCCGATGTATAGATGGGTGACAAAGTTAATTTAAAGTAAATAAAAACGAAATCAGAAAGCCTACATTAGCGGTATAAAGTCAAAAAAAGCGTACAAAAAAGTTATATTTTCACGCTAATCCCTAAAATGGTATCCGGGTTTAAAAATTTTGATTAAACTGTTCCGTTTTTATGAACGATGGGTAATTGACAGATTTCTTTACTTTTGCTGAACGAAAAATCAGGTAAGATGAGTATCAGTGTATCGCAGGTAAGCAAACAGTACGGAACCCAAAAGGCTCTCGACCAGGTTTCGTTTGAAATTGGAACCGGGGAGCTGGTTGGTTTTTTAGGCCCAAACGGTGCCGGGAAATCGACGTTAATGAAAATTATTACAGGTTATCTGTCGGCTGATGGTGGATCGGTAGTAATTAATGGCGAAACTGTTGAGACAAAAAATATTTCCATCCGCTCGCAAATTGGTTATTTGCCTGAAAATAACCCACTTTATACGGATTTGTACGTGCGGGAGTATCTCGAGATGGTTGCCGGATTTTATAAGCTTCAGCATAAAAAAGAACAGGTTCTGAAGATGATTGAACTTACCGGACTGAAAGTGGAACAGCACAAGAAGATTGGTATGCTCTCGAAAGGTTACCGCCAGCGTGTTGGATTGGCCCAGGCTTTGATTCACGACCCCGCTGTGTTGATTTTGGATGAGCCAACTACCGGTTTAGATCCTAACCAGTTGGAAGAGATCAGGCAGTTGATCCGGGCAATCAGCGCCAACAAAACGGTGATGCTCTCGACCCATATTATGCAGGAAGTTGAAGCCATTTGTAGTCGGGTGATCATTATAAATCAGGGTAAACTGGTTGCCGATGGATCAATTGCGGAGTTAAAATCCGGACAAATAGAACGTAAGCAAGCCGTTCTGGTCGAGTTCAACAAAGCTCCGGAAATGGAATTGCTCCGGAAAATCAATGGGCTTCGGAAACTGGAGGCCATCAACTCAACCACATTCCTGGCTGAATCAGATCAGACCACCGATTTACGTCCGGCTTTATTTCACTTTGCGGTTTCCAGTCAACTGGTTTTGCTTACCCTGAAAGAACAGCAGCAAAGCCTTGAAAATGTATTTCAGGATTTGACACGTTAATTTTTAGATAGAGACTTCCTTGTCTTAAAAAAGTTGTTAAATTTGCACTCGTTATGTGGATAAATTTGTACTGATTGCAACCACGAAAAAAAATGCTAAAACGAAATCTCTTTTTCAATTTGCTTTTCGATCAATTATTCCACAACTTTTAATTGTATAATCTTGTATCCGAGTGTAATCAGTCTGTTTATGATTGATTTTGGGTATTTAAATTGATCAAATTATGAGTTATTTTTTCACCAGCGAGTCCGTTTCAGAAGGCCATCCCGATAAAGTTTCCGACCAGATTTCGGATGCCCTTTTAGACGAATTTCTCGCTTTTGATGCCAACTCGAAAGTTGCCATCGAAACTTTAGTTACCACCGGACAGGTTGTACTTGCCGGCGAGGTAAAATCGAATACGTATGTCGATGTACAGGAAACTGCACGACGGGTAATTAACCAGATTGGTTATACCAAGGCCGAATATCGTTTCGACGGTGATTCGTGCGGTGTTTTCAGTGCCATTCACGAGCAAAGTCCGGATATTAACCGTGGTGTTGACAAAGCCGATAAAATGGATCAGGGAGCCGGCGACCAGGGGATGATGTTTGGTTTTGCTACCGACGAAACCGATAATTACATGCCGCTTCCACTCGATTTGTCGCACCGCATTTTGCTCGAACTAGCCGTTATCCGTCGCGAACAGAAGGTGATGACGTATTTGCGTCCTGACTCTAAATCGCAGGTAACCATTGAATACAACGACGATCATTCGCCCAAGCGGATTCATACCATTGTGGTTTCGACCCAGCACGACGATTTTGATGCTGACGAACCGATGTTGGCCAAAATCAAAAAAGATGTGATCGAAATCCTGATTCCTCGCGTGAAAGCACAGTTGCCACAACGAGTTCAGGATTTATTTGCTGGTGAAATTATTTACCACGTTAATCCGACCGGAAAATTTGTAATTGGTGGTCCTCACGGAGATACCGGTTTGACCGGACGTAAGATTATCGTTGACACTTATGGAGGTCGTGGCGCTCATGGTGGTGGCGCTTTCTCCGGAAAAGATCCTTCGAAGGTTGACCGTTCGGCTGCATACGCTGCCCGTCACATCGCCAAAAACATGGTTGCAGCAGGAGTTGCCAAAGAAATGCTGGTTCAGCTTTCGTACGCTATTGGAGTCGCTAAACCGGTTGGTGTTTATGTGGAAACGAAAGGAACTGCAATTGTAGGACTTTCAGATTCCCTGATTTCAGAAAAAATTCAGGAAATTTTTGACCTGCGACCGGCAGCCATTGAGCAAAGGCTTAAACTTCGCAACCCGATTTACCGCGAAACGGCAGCCTACGGACACATGGGGCGTCAACCCAAAACAGTTACCAAAGTTTTCGAATCGCCATACAATGGCCGGATTGAAACAGAAGTAGAATTGTTTACCTGGGAAAAACTCGACTATGTTGATCCGATTAAAAAAGCTTTTGGCATTTAACGAACTAAAATATAGTAAATTAAAAAAAACGGCAATAAACCGGTTTTTTTAATTTAAATGCACATTATCAATCAATTCAAGTTGAGTAATCAAAAATTCAAATTTACTCCGGCAAAAACGGTTGTTCCAGGCATGGTGTAATACCTGTTTTGCTCATATTCCTGATTCAACAAGTTTTCGGCGCTGACAAAGACCTCGGCGAATTTGCAAAACCGGTGACTAATTTTAGCATTGACCAAGGTATAACTTTCCTCAAAAGTTTTTGCGGAAGGATCGGTATCGAGATTGGAAACCTGCTGCAAACTGATCATGAACATCGTTTTATTCAACCGGTAACGCGTGCTGAAGAACAATTGGTGTTCAGGAGTGGCATAAACCGGAGTTTTCATGTTGATGTAGCTGTAAGTTGCATGAAAATTAAGTTTCGCCGAAGGATTGGCATCCGCTGAGAATTCAATCCCTTTGTTGGATATCTCGCCTGCGTTTTGTAAGCCTTTATTCGGAACCGTAATAATCAGGTTGTCGCCTTCAACTAAAAATCCGGTCAGTTCCAGATTTAGTTTCCGGTTGAAAAACGACCTCTGCACTCCTGCTTCGTAATTGAAAACCGTTTCAGGCTGAAGCTTTGGATTGGGGCCAAACAGGAATAATTCGCGAACGGTTGGGCTGCGGAATCCTTTGGAAAAAGAAGCTTTCCATGTCGTATTTTCATCAGACCTCCAGGCCAAACCTGCCGATGGAATCCATTCTGCGCCATAAACGGAATGATCAGATAAACGCAACCCGGCGTTTAATGTCAGCTTTTCGGCAATCGTTTGCTGAACGAAACCGTACCAGGCCAGTTCGTGAACCGCAGTATCGGCAAAAACTATCCCTTTGCCGTTCATCGCTTTCAGGTTTTCGGCCAACCCGCCATAATTGATGTAATCAACACCCAAAGTAATTGTATTGCCCTTGAAAAGTTTCAGCGACTCCAGCAAATTCAGGCCATAATTGTGGTCGGTGGAATGAAACCCGTCAGTAATATCATGTTCCCCAAAATTGTAGAAGAGTTTAGCCGATCCGGAAACCTTTTCATAATCATTTTCGAAAGTAAAAGCCCCGTAACCACGGGTAATGTCGATGTCGTAGCCTCTTTTTGCCGAAAGCGTGTCGGGGCCGGGATCGGATGCTTTGAATGCAGCTAAACTAAAATCGCCGCTCATTTTCAGGTGCGGGTTCAGTTCATACCCGATTTTGGTGTAGCCGTTTGTAATTTTAAATGCCGAATTATCGCGGTGCCCATCGGTTTTATCGCGGTTTCCCGAAACATATATACTCAGTTTATCTTTTTTATATCCACCTGAAACCATGTATTTCTGTGTGTTAAACGAACCGTACATCAGGCGGGCATTGCCATTAAATCCTTCCTGAGCCTGTTTTTTGGTGATCAGGTTAATTACACCGCCCATGGCATTTGAACCGTAAAGCACCGATCCTGACCCACGAATGATCTCAACCCGTTCCACATCGGATGCCACATACGAATCGGGTAATGGATGCCCGAAGATTCCGGCAAACTGGGGATGCCCGTCAATCAGCATCAAAACTCCGGTGGTTGGGTTTCCACCAATACCACGAATAGTGATTTGCCCAGCCGATCCGGCCGATACGCCAAAACCGGTAACTCCCCGCTCGGTAACAAACAATCCGGGAACCCGTCCACTCAGAATAGGCAATAGCGCCGATTCGCTGCTTTCGTTGATTTGTGCACTGTTAACCACCGAAACCGACATGGGAACATTGTCACGGTTTACTTTTACAGGGCTTCCAGTCACCACCACTTCTTCGATCCTGACGGTGTCTTCATACATGTCCTGGGCTTTTAGGGTAGCTGCCACACCCGGAAATATGAGCAGGAAAAGGATAGATTTTAAAAATGTGTTCTTCATTCTGAATAGGTTTATAGTTTGTTCGTGTTATTTAATATCTAATTCGTGTTACTTGCGGGGCAAAAAAAATCACTCCGTTTTACTCATAATTAACTTCCCATGTTTAATCCCTTTTATACCAATCAGTTTGTCGGATAATTCGGTGAGTCGGCGCGATGCTCCTTTAACTGCAATAATCTCCATGCAATTTTGTTCGCTCAGGTTAAATTGCTGAACGCCAATTACCACATCGCGGTACTGAAACTGAAGTTCGGCCGAGTGGGTTCGGATTTCGGGTTTTTGGCAGGGGAAAACAACAACCACGGCACCTGCAACGATATTGTCGCATTTCCATTTTTCTTCTGCCAGATTTTTTTCAATCAGGTAGCGAATAGCCTGCGACCGGTTCGAAAAATTATTTTCGGTCACATACTGATCGAGTGCAGTTAACAGCTCTTCTTCCAGCGAAACGCCAAAACGGGAAACCGCCATGATGTTACTTTTTTACTTATTCGTGTTATTTAAGAGCGAAGATAAAAGATTGAGCGGGTTTTGCAAAAGAAAAGCCAACGTTCACCGGATTAAAGATTAAATTCGTATTTGGGAAATGGAGTTATTTAAGTCCCTCGTTTAAAAAACTGTTTAACTTTTATGAAGTTGATTCCAAAAAGTCTTTATTTTACTTAAACAAGTATCCTGATAAGATTGTTAAACCACCATTAAAGTTTAAGGGTGTGAGTCAGTTTGTTACGACAGAATAGAAACATAAAACATATCTTTACCAAACTAGAAAAAGAGAAGGGTTGGCTTCAGGCATTCGATTCTCCTTTTTGCAAGAATTATAAAACAACAGCTAAAAATCCAAAAAGTAGAATATGCTTTTTAATTCTATTGAATTTCTGTTCTTTTTTATTGTAGTTACTACTGCTTTTTTTCTGGTTCCGCATAAGTACAGATGGTTTCTGTTGTTGGCGGCCTCGTCGTATTTCTACATGTTTTTTAAGCCGGTGTATATTCTCATTCTGGCGTTTACCATTTTTATCGATTATTTTGCGGGTATTCTCATTGAAAATGAGCAGGATAAAAAGCGAAAAAAAATATTCCTGATAGCCAGTATTGTAAGCAACATAGGTGTATTGGCTATATTTAAATACTATAATTTCTTTAACGAGAATGTTTCGGTTCTTGCCAGCTCTCTGGGCATGGAAAATAAGCTTCCTGTTTTGGAAATTCTGCTTCCAATTGGGCTCTCGTTTCATACATTTCAGGCCATGAGCTACACGTTCGAGGTGTATTATGGACGCCAGAAAGCCGAAAAGCATTTGGGCATTTACGCCCTTTATGTTATGTTTTACCCGCAGCTTGTTGCCGGTCCTATTGAGCGCCCTCAACATATCCTGCCGCAACTTCATCAGAAAAAATATTTCAGTTACGAGAATGCGGTTACCGGATTAAACTGGATCGCCATTGGCCTTTTTAAAAAAATAGTGGTTGCCGATAGGCTTGCTGTTTATGTCAATAGTGTGTATGGCGATATTGAAAGCGCAAACTCCATTTCAGCATTTCTGGCGGTTTGTTTTTTCTCCATCCAGATTTATTGCGATTTTGCCGGATATTCGGATATCGCGAGAGGAACAGCCAAGGTTATGGGATATGATCTGATGGTCAATTTCAACCAGCCCTATTCGGCTCAATCCATTTCAGAATTCTGGAACAGGTGGCACATTTCGTTGTCAACCTGGTTTCGAGATTATTTATACATTCCGCTTGGGGGGAGCTGGGTACCCAAATGGAAATGGTTACGAAATTTAACTATTGTATTTATCCTGAGTGGTTTATGGCATGGGGCAAACTGGACCTTTATTATTTGGGGCGCGCTACATGCCGCCTATTTAATAGTTGCCATCGTTACTAAAGACGTGAGGGAAAAACTAACGCTTTCGGTAGGCGTATTTAATAAATATATGAATCAGGTGATTGTATTTTCGTTGGTGACTTTTGCCTGGATATTTTTCAGGGCCGAGAATTTTGATCAGGCGAATCAGGTCATCGCTAAAATATTTTCGTTTGACTTTTCCTTGAATCTCGCCAAAATATTTGCGCACCAGGGGCCGGTAAATATGGCACTAACCTTTTTCAGTATTTTCCTTTGGGTGGTCATTCCATTCCCAAAATATAAAGAAAACCCATTCCGGAATGTATTGTTTCTTGTACTAATCACCATTCTAATTATAACTCTTGGTAAAAATGGAGCAACAGAATTTATCTATTTCCAGTTTTAAGAAATTTCTTGTACGGATAGTACTTCCATTTGTAATTCTGGTTGTTACGATTGCTGCGATTCTCAACTATTATTTCGAAAAGAAAATAGTTTTGGGAAGTGCGAATGCCGGAGTTTATAAAGTTAACCGAATAATTACGGAAACGCATCCCAATGAGGTCGGGTTCTTTGGATCGTCGCGTGCTGAAGGTACTTTTTTGCCTGATTCGCTGGTGAAAGATGGATTTAATTACGGAATCTTTGGATCTCAGGATAATGTAATCTGCTTTTTTTTGAACGAGGAATGTAAAAAGCAAGGTAAAACAACACCGCTTATTATCAATTTCGATTTGGATGGATTGGATTATTCAATCGGAGATCAATCGAATTACATTTATAACTCCGGTTACCAGCCGGTTAAATCGCTTTTGGGATCGGAGTACAAAAACATATTCCGGATTCCATTTGTAAAATATTCCGGATATTTTGAGATGTACACGAAGGCTTACATCAACGACAAACTCAACTTAACACGCTATACCAACAAAGGAGCTTCTGTTGAAAAAATTGAAACATCAGCCGCATATTTTGAAGAGCTGATTAACCGGCAACTCAAAGCAGAAAGAGTATTTAAAAATGAGCCCGAACTTGAGGCCGAACTCGGACGGATTATTAAATCGAACCCCCAGCGGAAGTTCATTTTTGTGATAACCCCTTATCACGAATCCTTTTTTAACGGGTATTCCAATATTCAGGATGCCGAAAACTATTTGGCCTTGCTTAGAAAGAACACGAATGTTGCTGTTTTAGACTTTAGCCGAATGAATTTCCCGAACGAATATTTTTACGACACCAGGCATTTAAATTTAAAAGGAGCCTTTGCGTTTAACCGGATTTTGAGAGATTCGCTGAGTGACTACATGGACAATGCACCCAAAAGGTTTGTTCCTGATAGCACCACAGTAAATTAAAAGCGTTGAATTTTACCAGTTAAACACAACCGTTTGCTTCAGGTCGGGATGCACACTTAAAGGAACAGGGCTGATTCCGGCAACACTTTCAATAAGCCGTTTCTCTTCCGCGGTGTATTCTTTCTTCGGAAAATTAAACTCCATAACCACTTCGGCCACCCGACGCGGACCACTCGCCATAATTTTGGTGATTTCAATTTCGGTACCCACCAAATCAATGCCGTTGTCCATTGCTTTGATGCCCATAATAGTCATGATACAGTTGGCTAATGCAGTTGCCAGCATGTCGGTGGGCGAGAATGCTTCACCTTTCCCACGATTGTCGGTGGGGGCATCGGTAATTATCTTGCTTCCCGATTGTAAATGAATGTTTTCGGTGCGTAAGTCGCCCAGGTAGGTTGTTTTTACGGTTATCGGAGTTGGAGTTGTGTTTTGCGAAGGCGAGTATGTTTTTGCATTTCCCGGTTTTTGGGTTTCGCCTTTACTCAACCTTTCTTCAAGGGTTTTGATGATTTTTTTTAACCTTAAGGTATCGAAAATGCTTACCATCGTTCCAATAATAAATCCTCCCCAAAGCAATAGATTTCCGTTTGGATAGTGTTGGATTTTAAAAAATGCGCCTAACAATATGGCAGTGGCAGAAAGGGAATAGAGAATACTGATTATCCGGTCGGTTGTTTTGTTATTCATTTGATTTAGGTTATTGAGTGACTGTTTTTTTGTGAAACATCAGGATAAATTTATGAAAATAAGTGGCATTAAAATGGCGTGGGATAAAATTTCCAAAAATCAAATTCCATTTGCCACTCCACCCAAAACTTGTAACTTCGTACCGAAATTTTAAATCAAGGAACCATGTTTTCAGGAATAGTTGAAGAAGCAGGCAAAGTAATTGCCATTCAGAAGGATCAGGAAAATGTTCATTTTACACTTACCTGTTCGTTTGTTGATGAGCTAAAAATCGATCAAAGCCTTTCGCACAACGGAGTTTGCCTTACGGTTGTAAAAATCGACAGCGAAGCAAAAACCTATACCGTGACTGCCATTAAAGAAACGCTACTGAAAACAAACCTGGGTAAATTGGTTCCCGGAAGTAAAGTGAACCTGGAGCGAAGTATGATGATGAACGGTCGTTTGGACGGGCACATTGTTCAGGGACATGTTGACCAGACTGCAACGTGCACCAAAGTAGAAGAGGCCGACGGAAGCTGGTATTTTACCTTCGAATATCCGTTCGATAAAGAAATGGCACAAAAGGGTTATATGACTGTGGAAAAGGGATCGGTTACAGTTAACGGAGTGAGCTTAACGGTAGTGAATTCAAAAGATAATTCCTTTCAGGTGGCCATTATTCCATACACGTATAACGAAACCAATTTTCACACCTTTGAAGTGGGAACAACTGTTAATCTTGAATTCGACATTATTGGGAAATACCTCAGCAAACTGATGACCTTCAGTAAATAAGAGCGTTCAGTATTCGAATTGTTGTGAAACGCATGGGCTGCAACTTCGTACAGGTAAAACGGGTACTCCGTATTTGCTTCTTTAATTGTCATCTTTAGGTTGATTTATGTCATTCGCCCGTTGTTGCATTGAAAAATCAACTAAAATTACAACCAATTGTTTTGAAATTTGTTTGAAAGCTAAGTTTTTGAATTCAACGATTTTCACCAGATTAATTGTAGTCAGAACATATAAAAGGGTATAAACTATGAGATCATTACTTGTTATTCTAGCCATTTTAGTAGGCTTTACCGGTTGTGTAAAAAAGAACAAAGTGCCAACAGCACAAAATATGGCTAATCCGGCCATGCACGAGGTTAAGGTTAATGAAGTTGTTCAGACGTCGAATTACACGTATTTGAAGGTTACCGATAACGGAACCGAAAACTGGATTGCAGTAACCCGTCAGGAAGCAGCCGTTGGCGAAGTTTATTATTACGACGAAGCATTGGAAATGAAAAATTTCAATAGCAAAGAGCTTAACCGCACTTTCGAAACCATTTATTTTGTACAGGGAATTAGTAAAGAACCTATCGTTGCTGCACCTGCCCAGGGAATGGGTGGAGGAATGCCTGCCAGTCATTCGGGTAAAACTTCAGATGCTCAGAAAGAAGGCATTTCTATTGCTCCGGTTGAAGGTGGTTTTTCAATTGCACAGTTGTATTCCGGAAAGAAAGATCATTCGGGCAAAGTCGTTAAAATGAAAGGTCAGGTAGTGAAAATCAATGAAGAAGTGATGGGTAAAAACTGGATTCATATTCAGGATGGAACCAGCGACGGAGAAAATTTTGATCTGACCATCACTACGCTCGATAAAGCTGCTGTTGGTGATGTGGTTACATTTGAAGGAAAAATTACGTTAGAGAAAGATTTTGGCGCCGGATATTTCTATGAATTGATCATGGAAGACGCTAAATTGGTGAAGTAAACAGACAGGAAAAAATCAATAGGAAAATCCCCTGTAGGAATGATAATTCTTGCAGGGGATTTTTATTAAATTGGAGTCTTATTGTCATCCAAAAAACAAAACCCTGGCATATTGTAACAGTGCTAAACCAAATCCATATGTACAAATAGTAAGTAGAAAAGCTTTTAAATAGCTAAGACTTGAATTGACAGCCAACTGCCAACATGTAAATAATATGAAAGCAAGGTGGAACAAATTAATGTGCGCCAAAGCTTTTATTCTGATTTCATTCATACCTGAAGTGTCAATAACCGGAATAATTGATCCCGGAAAGAAATTTTTGACATCTTCGGGAGTGTATCCACTTTTAAACAAGATCAACCAAACCGATTTAATCCAAAATGGAAGAGATATAAAAATGAATCCAAGAAAGATGATTTTGAACAGCATTGAGGTGTTGAATTCAACACGAATTATTACCATGCCTGTTTTAATCAAAGTAAAGATGATTGTTGATATCCCAATAACCCAAACAGGCGACAATGCATATCGTAACATATCCATCCTTCTCCAGTTTGAAAGAGATGTTTCGAAGTCGGTTCCTTTAAAATCGTATTGGTAAGTATTGGCATCCCATACCATTTGCGAAAATAGAAATAGTCCAACTAGATAAAACAGCCAGGAACATAGAAAAAGTATCCATGTTGGTTTTTTAAGGAGGTCGGAGACAAAGTTCTGTTGCATTTTATTTCGGATTTTTTGAGTTTTTCACTCCTGCATCAATAAACTGGTTGTTGAGTGGGGCTTCTTTCTCCAAATCTTTTTGCACCGCTGTATCTAGGGGTTTGTCTATAAGGATATTGTAGTTTTTCCAGAACGACGGATCATAAACATATTTCATATCCCAAAGCGAAACATCTTTTTCGAGTAAATCCCGGTGCTTGATCCGGTCAAAGTCTTTCTTATTTGTTACTACTTTGTTTATCAGCAATTCAGTCTCGTTATAATAAAGGGTTTTGCCCATTTCGTTCTCATCTGGCTGATCATGTATCCTACCACGAAAACTGGCATACTTCAAATAATAATTTTCATTAATTTTTTCGTATTGCTTTATTGCAAAACCCATTATGGAGTCATTCGAAAGGGTATTGTTAAGATCTGAGTGAAACATTTCTTTGGGGTGTTTGTCAATCCAGTAGAATTCTGTTTTTAGCATTGCATAACTTTCAGTATCGATATATAGTCGAATCAGATTATGAGCATAGATACTTTTTGCCCGCATAAATATAAATTCAACGTACTCCTCTTTTATGTCAATGATTTGAACCGGTTTTCCATCATAAATAGTCATGCCTGAAAAATTAAAGCTGTACAATTCGTTTTTTAGCAACTTGCGTAACGTAGTGGGGTCAGTAAAATCACGGCTTTGAAGAATAATATAAGCAGGATTGTTTTTGGAATACCCCCAAAATATTTGATTGAATTTTTCTTTCAATGAGCTACCCAATCTTGAGTAATTGTAACTATTCCTGATTTCGAATATTTTTATCCGATCGGCACGATTCTCACCGCCAAACTCTTTTTTCACTATTTCAACAGCAGCTTCTGTCAATCGAACATTTTTGTTATCATATAGGTTAAACACTTTATCACGAATAAAACCTTCCATATAATATGGACTTCGCACATAGGTCTTATGCATATTCTTGATTACTTGTTTTACGAAATCTGATGCCGTCATTTGATTTGGCCGAATTGTCACCTCTGATATATCATAGGATGCTGGGTCTAAATAGATATTGGTAATGTCGTTCGCGTTTAACGATTCTAATTCTAACGACTGGGTTTTGTAACCAATGCACGAAATAATAAGTTTGCTGTTAATTAAACTGTCTGGATAATAAAAGATAAACTCACCTTGATAATTTGAGCAAGTACCAATAGGGGTGCTTTTTACTGAAATACTGGAATAAGGGATAGCTTCCAGGGTTTCTTTATCCAATATTTTGCCGCGTATTTCTCTTTTTTGACTCCAGGAATAGATAGGTATAAAATTTAGGCAGATTATAAGGAGTGGAACAACGATCTTTTTTCTCATAATATATCGATTTAAAATGCTAGGCTGTACTAAATTACGGAAAATATTATGAGTAACAAAATGAGTTTTAGCCTTTTTCTTCAGCCCATCCGTTCCAGCAATTGCTCCTTAAACTGTTCAGAAATAGGCAATTTGTGGTCTCCGACCTGAATCATATTACCCTCAAGATGATTGATTTTTTGAAGATTGACGATGGTGGTTCGGTGTACTTTCAGAAACGATGAACCTTTTAACTTTTCTTCCCAGCTTTTCAGGGTTCCGTGTACGACCAGTTTTTTGTCGGCACAAAAAATCGTCACATAGTCGCCGCAGGTCTCTATAAACTGGATATCCTCAACCATAATCTGGTAGATGCGTTTACCTGATTTTACGCTAAGTTTTGCGGGTAAAATCGTTTGGGAGCGGACACTAAATTTTTCGCGGGCTTTGTTTACTGCTTTGTAAAACCGCTCGAACGAAAAGGGTTTCAGCAGGAAATCAACCACTTCCAGGTCGAATCCATCAACGGCATAGTGTGGATAGGCGGTGGTGAAGATCACCAGCGGAGGATGAACCAGCGATCGCAAGAAACTAACGCCCGACATTTCAGGAAGATTGATGTCCAGAAAAATCAGGTCAACAGCGTTTGCATCCAGAAAAGCCTGTGCCGAAAAAGCATCGGCAAAGGTGTTGCAACAGCGCAAGTCGGTACATCTGGAAATGTAACTTTCCAGAATCGATTGTGCCGCAGGTTCGTCTTCGATGATGATGCAATTCATAAAGTCTTAAATTTCAGATTCAGATTCCTAATTGATATACAAGGTACGGTGTTTCTTGTTTTCTGCAACCGGCAGAGATTGAAAAATCCTAAAGAAGCATTAAATTTGGTTAATCTTAAGTGTAACGAAAACGAATTAAATCATGGAAACAAATTGGATCCAGGCACTTCAACCTTTATTTCAGCAATACGGAAAGCGCAAACATCCACTCGATTACCAAAACCGTTACCAGTTGGTTGTTATGGTTATCCTCTCAGCCCAGGATTCGGACAAGCACATCAACGAACTGGCTCCGGCTATCTTCGCGGCATATCCAACTATGAATTCGCTTTCTCATGCCACCGAAGCAGACTTGCAACCACACATTGGTTCAGTCAGGAACTGGGGCAACAAAGCCAAATGGCTGGTCAAACTTGCCCAGACTGTTGGCGAAGACGAAAATATTCCCAAAACAATGGACCAGTTGACCAAATTACCCGGACTTGGTCGGAAGTCGGCTAACGTGATTATCCGCGAGTCGGGCGATACGGCTGAAGGCGTGATTGTCGATCTGCATGTTTTGCGTGTTGCCCCGCGATTGGGAATTGCTACAGAGGAAGACGCTGCCAAACCCGAAAAGGTGGAAAAGAAAATCATGGCCGCTGTTCCTCAGGAATTCTGGAATGAGTGTGGAATGGCAATTTCCTTTTTAGGAAGAGAACTTTGTCGTCCGACCAATCCGAAATGCGAGGTTTGCCCGATGAATACCATTTGTCAGTATTATAAAAGCCTGAAACATTAACCTCAGATTTTAGCCAGTTCAACTTTCATTTCCAGATGAAAAATGCCGTCTTTTTCTTGATATTCAAGAGAATGGCGATCAGGATAAATCAGGTTTAATCGTTTCTCAACGTTAGGTATCCCAAGTCCTCCTTGCTCAGTGCGATCCGTTTTCTCGCGAAGTGCAATCTGATTTTCCGTATTGAAAATCAGATTTTTACCATCGTAACTGATGAAAATCCGGATGGCGCCCGGATTTTTCCCGACTCCGTGTTTGAAACAGTTTTCGGCCAACGGGAGCAGCAACAGGGGCGCAACAGTTGCCTGTCCAAAATGGCCTTCAGTAACGAAATGGATGTTTGTAATTTCCGGATTTACCCGTTCCTTTTGCAATTCGACATAGGTGCGTATGATATCCACTTCTTTTTCGAGCGAAATGGTTTCAGCGCCCGTGTCGTAAAGAATATAGCGAAGGAAATCAGAAAGTTTCAGGATAACTTCGGAAGTACGCTCATCTTTTTGCGATGCCATTGAATAAATCGTGTTCAGGTTATTGAACAGGAAATGCGGATTGATTTGCCCTTTCAGTGCCGAAAGTTCGTTTCGGGCCGCATCGCGGTTGGCAATCAGCATGAGTGCATATTGTCCGATCAGGAATAAAATGCTGGTAAAAATAAGGTAGCCAGCAACAATCAGCACAAGTTCCCAAATCCGGAAATAGGAAATGTAATAAAGACTTGGGAAGAGTTTATCAATGAAATAATCGAAAAGGGCAAAATTCAGAATGGCTGTGAGCAAACACAAACCTGCGGTATATGCCAGATAGGCTCCGAAGCGGCTTTGGTTCAGGAATCGGGCAATCAGAACTTTCAGGTTAAAATAAACAGCGGCAACAATCGTCAGGTGAAAGACCACGACATAAAGGAAATTCTTCACAAAGTATTCTACAAAAACCTGAACATCTTCTTTATTCTGGTCAGGCCTAATCCATTGAAAAATAATATATCCCAACGGTAACAGAAATAGTACTGAAACTGGAATTTTAATCCAAAGCCATTTTTTTCTGACCAGCCAGATAAACGGAAGGGAACAGTACAGCAAAAAGATAAAATTGACCAACAGGATAAAATCCCATTCCACTTCGAATCCCCGAATCACGCTGGTTGATTCAACTCCGGGGTTGAGAATGACATTCCAGAAATTGAAAGAAATAAACCAAAAGAGCAAATGCAGGCTGCTTAAAAGTTGATTCTTAAAGTGGATGATTTTCATGGCAGTTGGTTTATCCGGGTTAATTTTAGCATGGCTTGCTGGTCGTCCCAGTCGATAAATCGTTTTTGATGGGCATACCGCTCAATCATTTCGGTCAGGTTTTCCGACGTAGCCGTAAGCAGCAGCCGTCCGGCATCGGGCACATAGCGGTATTTAATTCGTACGCGTTTCTCCTCAATCATTCCTTTCATGTAATCGGCACCCAACCACGACACTTTTAGCTGTTTGTCCTGAAATGTAATTCGGGCCAGCGTATGAACGGTAAAGTAGTTTTCTCTGGCCATGCGGCTGTTTTTTATGGCCAGCGTTTCGCGGGGGCTGAAATCGGCGTATAAAAACTGGTTTACCCGAAAAAGAACCATTCTGAACTGGTATTGCGCCGAATCGGGATGATTGCCGGTTAGTTCCACCACGTAAAAATTCTGTGGTTTGAAAACCGTTGAATCTTTGCCCTGTTTGTCTTTCATCTTTTCTTCGGAGATGAATTGTTTGATTTGCCAGACAGAAGTTGTATCGGCCAGTTCCCAATGGCTGCTGTTTTTGTCGGTCGAATCTTTTTTCGACTGAATCGGATGTGCTGACCAACTCCCTTCAATTTCGGGAACAATGGAGACATTTTTATCGAGGTAAAACGGGTTCAGCGAGCAGATCATCACAAACTCCGAACATCCTGAAATGAACAGGAGGATTCCGGAGACGATCAGTAGTTTTCGTAGTTTCATAATCATGGGTTTTTAATTCGTTATCCGAAGATAGGGCGAATAAAACCGACCGGAAACTTTTTTCGATGAGTCTCCCTGTTTTTTCGATGGGGAAGGAAATCCCCTTAGTTAATAAGCAGATTGTATGTTTTCAGATGATCGAAAACCCGTTCAAAGCTTGTCACTTTTATATTTGTGTTAGATTTGTAGTCTTCAGACACTGAATGGGTAACCACTAATATCGGAATACCTTCCAGATCTTGCGAAGCTATCGTCAATCCTTTGGTTAGCGTTGGGGCATTAGACAATTTGATTTCGATTCCCAATACTGGCTGAACCCCTTTTGCCAAAACCAGATCGAGTTCGGTTCCATCCTGGGTGCGATAAAAATAGGGCGATACTCCGGGTTTTAGCAATGCAACAATTTGTTGAATAACAAAACTTTCCCATGAACTTCCCTTGCCAATAAATCCGTCCAGATCTTCTTTGTTTTCGATGTTAAATAAAGTGTGCAGAATGCCGGTATCGCGTATGAAAATCTTTGGCGATTTTACAATCCGTTTCTTTGAATTGGTAAAGTACGGCTGCAATCGACGAATCAGGAAAGCATTTTCGAAGTAATCCAGATAACGTTTTATGGTATTCACCTCTACTCCCAAAGCTTTCGAAATTTCTGAATAATTTACAATCTGGGCTTGTGCGTGGGCAATCATTCTTAGCAGATTTTTAAGTAATGCCGGTGATGCCGAAAGTCCCAGTATGGGTAGTTCGCGCTCAAGATAAGTTTGAATAAATTGCAGCTTCATTTCAAAACTTAGGGTAAGATCTTGCTGTAAAAAGATATTTGGGAAACCACCCTTCAGCCACAATCCTTCAAAAACAAACTGATTACCGATTTCAGGATAAACAAAAGGATGCATTTCTAGGTAGGCAATCCTTCCGGCAAGGGTTTCTGAGCTCTTAGCCAATAATTCAGGTGATGCTGAACCTAAGAGAATAAAACGGCCGTTGGTTCTATTTTTATCTATTACTGAACGCAGAAGCGGGAACAATTGCGGATTTCGCTGAATTTCATCAATAATAATTAACTTATCCTGCCTTTCGTTAAAATACTGTTCTGCATAAATTAATTTCTGAACATCTTCTTCTGATTCCAAATCAAGGTAGATCGATTCTTTTTGAATTTGTGCCTGAAGCATTTTTACTGTCGTCGTTTTTCCAACCTGCCGGGGCCCCAACAAAGCAACACAGGGAAAATTATCCAGATACCTTACAATTGAGGAGAAAATGACCCGATGAAGTTCCATGAAATGCGATTTAATTTGCAGCAAATATAACTATAATTTGCAAAATTGCAGGGTTAAATATATTTTATTCCTGCAATTTTGCAATTCATTTGCAAAATTGCAGGAATAAACCTTCGGTGGGCACAGTTTATCATTTATTAACATAGCGAAGGTTTGCGGGCAAAGGAAATTGTTATCTCCTGTTTTTCCCTACATTTGGTAACTTGAAATAGTAAAACGATCAACCTCATGATTAAAAGAGCTTTAACCCTTTGCCTGACTTCAGGAATATTGGTGAGTTTCTCTCCTGAAAAGAATACAGAAAAACTCGAAAAGAAAGTGCAGCGCATTCATGAAAAATGTTTGACGGTTGATACCCATTGCGATACGCCCATGCTGATGGTTAAACCAGGGTTCAATGTTGGGGAAGAACATGAGGCTCCCAAATACAGGGTCGATTTTCCGCGTATGGAAAAAGGTGGACTGGATGCCATGTTTTTTGCCGTTTTTACAGGCCAGAAACCGCGTATCGAGGAAAACTACCAGAAAACTTACGCTTTGGCCAATCAGATGCTCGACTCTATTCATTCCTCGTTGAAACATAATAGCGATTTAGCCACGCTGGCCCTCAAAGCCGACGATCTGGCAAAAATTGAAAAAACCGGCAAACGCGCGATTTATATTGGGATGGAGAATGGCTTTCCGCTTGCTAAGGATATTTCAAGGGTTGAAGAATTTTACAAAAAGGGTGTCCGCTACATCACGCTTTGCCATTCGTACCACAACGATATTTGCGATTCGTCGAGTGATAGCAAACCGGCAGAACATAACGGAGTGAGCGATTTTGGGAAACAGGTAATTTCCGAAATGAACCGCCTGGGTATGATGGTTGACGTTTCACACGCTTCGGATAAGTCGTTTTTTGATGCGATCGAGTTGAGTAAAGCCCCGGTCATCGCATCACACAGTTCGGTGCGTGCCATCGCCAGTCACAACCGCAACATGACCGACGAAATGATTCAGAAATTAGCCGATAAAGGCGGTGTGATTCAGATTTGCCTGCTCGATGCCTACATCAAAGATCCAGATACAACTACTGTAAAATTCCTGAAATTGAAGCAACTGCGGGCCAAAAGAAATACTATTAAAGGCGAAATGACGGAGGCTCAGAAGGAAGCTTATTACAAAGAATGGGAAGAAATTCAGGAAATGGATTCTCCGGATATGCCTGCTGTGAAGAACCTGGTTGATCACATCGATCACGTGAAGAATTTGGTTGGGGTAGATTATGTAGGAATCGGCAGTGATTTTGATGGTGGCGGCGGGTTGCGCGATTGTGCCGATGTCGCTCAGTTCCCAAACATTACCCGTGAATTGATTCGTCGCGGATACTCCGAAAAGGAGATTCGGAAAATATGGGGCGGAAACTTGCTTCGTGTATTTAAACAGGTGGAGCAAATGGCTCAAAATAAATGAGGTCAATGGGGTTTCGAATTTATTCCTGACCTTTTAGGAATTCAATAATAAAATGTGATTATCAAGAAAATGTGCTTGGTTTTTCTGATCCGGATCTTTTACAGTTGTCGGATGTAAAAGGGAAAAGCAAGTGGAATTTTCGTATGATTTACTGGTTCGTTTTATGCCCGATTTGCCTTATTTTCCTGATAAAAATCACTCTTTTTTCTGCAATAGTTTGATTTTACAAACAAAATATCGTAAATGACTGAAAATCAAACACTGCCTAATGTTACTTAATGATTAATAACATTAAGGATTAAGTTCGGCAGTGGGATAAAAGCACTAATTTTGCCCCGATTTTCTAAACAGTTACATTTTATTATGGCAGAAAAATATAACAACCTATTTGAAGAATTTCCGCCAGTCAGCACCCGGCAGTGGATGGACAAAATTACTGCTGACCTGAAAGGAGCCGACTACAACAAAAAGTTGGTATGGAAAACAAATGAAGGCATTGATGTTCAACCGTTTTACCGGGCCGAGAACCTGGAAAACCTGAATTATCTGAACAGTCTTCCCGGAGAGTTCCCTTTTGTTCGCGGAACCAAAAAGAACAACAACGAATGGTTAGTTCGTCAGAGCATTGTAGTAAAAGACTTTGCTGAAGCCAACAAAAAAGCCCTGAATTATTTGATGAGAGGGGTGGATTCGTTGGCTTTCGTATTTAATGGCGGCGAATTAACTGTAGCTGATCTGGATGTTTTGTTGAAAGACATCTGTTTGACTGCGGTTGAAGTTAACTTCGTTGGCTGCTGTTCGGTTAAAGCTTCTGAAGCTTTTGTTCAGTACGTGAAAAAAGGAGGCTGGGACCCGAAAGAAGTTCGCGCTTCGGTTGAGGACGATCCGTTTGGCAAATTTGCCCTGACTGGAAAGTTTACCAAAGGCTTGGATCATGTTGCCGCTAATGCAGGTAAAATGATTGCTTCAACTGCGGAACTTTCTAAGTTCAAAACATTGGCCGTAAATGGCAAAAACTTCGGAAACGCCGGATCATCAATCGTTCAGGAATTGGCTTACTCACTGGCTCTGGGTGCTGAATACCTGACTGCTTTGACCGAAAAAGGCGCTGAAGTGGATGCTGTGGCAAAAAAAATGAAATTCAATTTGTCGGTTAGCGCCAACTATTTCCTCGAAATAGCCAAACTGCGTGCTGCCCGTTTGTTGTGGGCACAAATTGTAAAAGCTTACGAACCAAAATGCGATTGTTCATGCAAAATGACCATTCACGCTGAAACCGGAAGCTGGAACAAAACCGTTTACGATGCTTATGTGAATATGCTCCGCACACAAACCGAAGCCATGAGCGCTTCGTTGGGTGGTGCCGATTCAATCACTGTTCTCCCTTTCAATGCTGCTTACGAAGAAAGCAACGAGTTTTCTGACCGTATTGCCCGGAACCAACAGTTGTTGCTGAAAGAAGAATCGCATTTCTCGAAAATTGCCGATCCTGCTGCAGGTTCTTACTACATCGAAGAACTTACTGCTTCCATCGCCGATCAGGCCTGGAAACTTTTCCTCGAAGTTCAGGAAAAAGGTGGATTTCTTGCTGCATTGCGCGAAGGATTCATTCAGGCTGAAATTAAAAAAATGGCGGCCAAACGCGATATGAACATCGCTACCCGTCGCGAAAACCTGTTGGGCGTAAACCAGTTCCCGAATTTTACCGAAAAAGTGGATGCTGAACTGAATGCTGCTGTTTTTGCTGCGGCTGATCTGACTTCGGAAGAAGCTGAAATTGAAACACTGAAACCTTACCGTGGTGCCCAGGCTTTCGAAGCGCTTCGTTACAAAACCGATGTTTACGCCAAAAGCAACAAACGTCCGCTGGCTTTCATGTTGACGATTGGTAACCTGGCTATGCGTAAAGCCCGTGCTCAATTTGCCTGCAACTTCTTTGCTGTAGCCGGTTTCGATGTACTCGACAACAACGGTTTCAAAACTGTTGAAGAAGGTGTTGAAGCTGCTCAAAAAGCTGGTGCTGCTATCGTGGTTATTTGTAGCTCCGACGACGAATATGCTGAACTTGCTCCTGCTGCATTCGAAGCAGTTGCCGGAAAAGCCATCTTCGTGGTTGCCGGTGCTCCTGCCTGTACCGAAGAATTGAAAGTCAAAGGCATTGCTAATTTCATCAATGTAAAAAGCAATTTATTGGCTGAATTGAAACAATATCAAGCATCGTTAAATATCTAAACGCAAAGACACAAAGACACAATGAAAAAGCTCTGTTTCCTCTGTTTTTACTCTGCGAACTCTGCGGTTACTTTTGACCACAGAGATAACAGAGATTAAAAGGAGTTAAACAGAGATAAGCCTGGTGCCTTCGTGTTTAAAACAAATAATTATGCGACCAAATTTTAAAGACATAAACATCAAAACGGCAGCTGCCCAGCCAAATACCGCTGAGTGGAATGCTGCCAATAAAATTGAGAAAAACTGGATCACTCCGGAACAGATCCCGGTGAAACCGGTTTACACCAAAGAGGACCTTGAAGGCATGGAACATCTGAACTATGCTGCCGGTGTTGCCCCTTACCTGCGCGGACCGTACTCGGTGATGTACGCCATGCAGCCCTGGACCGTGCGTCAGTACGCCGGTTTCTCAACTGCTGAAGAATCAAATGCTTTCTATCGTCGTAACCTCGCTGCTGGCCAGAAAGGGTTGTCGGTTGCGTTCGACTTAGCTACTCACCGCGGATACGACTCTGACCATCCTCGTGTGGTTGGCGACGTTGGTAAGGCCGGTGTAGCTATCGACTCGATCCTGGATATGAAAATCCTGTTTGACCAGATTCCATTGGATAAAATGTCGGTTTCGATGACCATGAACGGCGCGGTACTTCCTGTACTGGCCTTCTACATCGTAACGGCACTGGAACAAGGAGCAACTTTAGATCAGCTTGCAGGAACCATCCAAAACGATATCCTGAAAGAATTTATGGTGCGTAACACGTACATCTATCCACCAGAATTCTCGATGAAAATTATTGCCGACATTTTCGAGTTTACTTCTCAGAAAATGCCAAAATTCAACTCGATTTCTATCTCCGGATACCACATGCAGGAAGCCGGTGCTACTGCCGACATCGAAATGGCTTACACGCTGGCCGACGGTCTGGAATACCTTCGTACCGGTGTTAAAGCAGGTATCGACATCGATGCGTTCGCACCACGTTTGTCGTTCTTCTGGGCGGTGGGCATGAACCACTTTATGGAAATCGCCAAAATGCGTGCTGCCCGTATGATTTGGGCGAAACTGGTAAAACAGTTCAACCCGAAAAACCCAAAATCGATGGCTTTGCGTACCCACTCGCAAACTTCTGGCTGGTCGTTGACAGAGCAAGATCCGTTCAACAACGTAGGTCGTACCGCTATCGAGGCCATGGCTGCTGCGCTGGGACACACCCAATCGCTGCACACCAACGCATTGGACGAAGCAATCGCATTGCCAACCGATTTCTCGGCCCGTATCGCCCGTAACACACAGTTATATATTCAGCAGGAAACTGAAATCTGCCGCGCGGTTGACCCTTGGGCAGGTTCATATTACGTTGAATCGCTGACCAACGAACTGGTTGAAAAAGCCTGGGCGCTGATCGAAGAAGTGGAAAAACTCGGTGGAATGTCGAAAGCCGTTGAAACCGGGGTTCCAAAAATGCGCATCGAAGAAGCTGCAGCCCGCACACAGGGTCGCATCGACAGCGGTACTCAGGGAATTATCGGCGTAAACAAATACCGTTTGGAAAAAGAAGACCCGATCGATATCCTCGAAATCGACAATACCGCCGTTCGCTTGTCGCAGATTGAACGTTTGAATAAATTGCGTGCCGAACGCAACGAAGAAGAATGCCAGGCTGCTTTGGAAGCCATCAGCAAAGCTGTTGAAACCGGCGAAGGCAACCTGTTGGCACTGGCTATTGAAGCAGCACAGAAACGTGCATCGCTTGGCGAAATTTCTTACGCATGCGAAAAACATGTTGGACGTTATAAAGCAGTAATCAGAACTATTTCAGGCGTGTATTCAGCATAAACTAAACACGATTCTACCTTCAAGGAAGCGCAGGATCTGGCTACCAAATTTGCCAAATTGGAAGGCCGTCAGCCACGTATCATGATCGCCAAAATGGGTCAGGACGGACACGACCGCGGTGCAAAAGTTGTTGCAACCGGTTATGCCGACTTAGGTTTCGACGTGGACATGGGACCACTGTTCCAGACTCCGGAAGAAGCCGCCAAACAAGCCGTTGAAAACGACGTGCATGTGATGGGCGTATCTTCACTGGCTGCAGGACATAAAACATTGGTTCCAGCCGTTATCGCCGAACTGAAAAAACTGGGTCGCGAAGACATCATGGTAATTGCCGGTGGTGTAATTCCTGCGCAGGATTACCAATTCCTGTACGATGCCGGTGTGGTTGCCATTTTCGGACCGGGTACCAGCGTTGCTGCTGCCGGAAAGAAAATCCTGGAAGTGTTGTTGGCCGCACACGAAGAATAGAATTTCATTGGAATGATCCGAAGGGACACGGCATGCCGTGTCCGTACAACTGTGCAAAATACAAAAGCCGCTTTCCTGAATGGGAGCGGCTTTTTTATGCATAACGAGAGATGAAGGTTATTCAATTTTATAATTCAATAAATTCTAATTTGAAATTTTCCTCAGACTTTTTTGCTTCCAAGATTTTAATGTTATCACCAAAACTATCTCGTATTTCCTTTATTATTTTAGTTTTCTCATTTTGTCCCATTTGACATCCAATTACTATTTCAGCAAAGGATTCTTTCTTTAATTTTATTATTCTATTCGTGATATGATTCTTTGAAAGTCTCCATTCATTTTCATAACTCCAAGCATTCGATTTTGTAAAAAATTTCTTTTTAAATCGTTCATCAGTATCATTATATCCGCTAATTAGAGGATAATCTTCTTGGTATTTTACTTTCCCAATAAAATCAAAATCATAATGATTCAGTAAGGAATTTGTATGAAATCCGACAACGAATCCTTTATGAAAATTTGAGTAGTGGGACCACATTAAAATATCATCTCTTTTTTCGGATAAACTCAATAACCCAATTATTCTGTCCCATTTTTCAATGTCCTGAGGAGATTCTTTTTTAATCGTATCAGGATGCCAAAGCTGTTTAGAATCAGTTATTCTTTTTGCAACCAATTTTTGGCGATGTAATGGTTCATCTTTTTGTAACATCTGTACTAATTCGAGATTTTTTTGAAAGCAATCTTCATAAGTGAGCAAATCCCATCTAATTGGTATATTTCCATCAAATGGATCATTAAAGCTTGAGGGTTGGGCAAAATAGATTTCTTGATGAGTTATAATCCTTCGATGGTAATTGTCTTCCCAACTTCTGTACTTATACAAGAAAACCGGTAAAATATCGGGTGTTAGTTGTTGAGTTTTTATTTCAAGCATTATCAAGTCTTTTTTGAAATAATTATAGCGGTTGGTCCTCCCAAATATCTGAATTTTAAATCATAATCCAATCGAACTTTTATGTTTGTTTTAAACAATCTCGATTGTTGTCAGCCTTCTGCCTTCGACTGCTTCGCGCTCAGGCAGCGGCTTCGATACGCCCAAACAGATCAGCACAGTTTTCAAAGTTTTCTTCGGGATATTCAGGCAGCGGCCTTCGGTTAGCGTTCACAAAACAAAAAGGCAGTTATTATTTCAGCGGGTTCCAGCCTTGCGCCTGCAAGGGGATGACTGAACCTCCGGTAGTAATCAGGTTGGCACCTTCGCTTTCCGGGGTGATGTGGCCAATAATCGTAATGTCGAATTCTTTTTTAATGACATCGAAGCTGGAGAGTGGAACGGTAAACAGCAGTTCGTAATCCTCACCGCCATTTAATGCAGCTACCAGCGGGTTGATGCTCAGTTCTTCAGCAAATTGTTTGGTTTGCAGGTCGAGCGGAACTTTTTCTTCGTAAATGCTGCAACCCACTTTCGAGGCTTTGCACAAATGCAGCGCTTCCGACGAAAGCCCGTCGGAAATATCGATCATCGAAGTCGGTTTAATATTCAGGGTCTTCAGTAATTCTTTAATGTCTCCACGCGCTTCGGGTTTCAACTGGCGCCCCAAAATGTAATCGTAACCTTCAAATTGTGGTTGCTGGTGCGGGTTTACCTTGAATACTTCATTTTCGCGTTCCAGCAATTGTAAGCCCATGTAAGCGCCACCCAAATCGCCCGACACGCAAAGCAGGTCGTTTACCTGAGCACCGCTGCGGTAGGCCAGTTCATCTTCATTGGCTTCGCCAATAGCAGTTACGCTAATGGTCAGTCCGGTAAGTGAGCTGGTGGTGTCTCCGCCAATCAGGTCAACGCCATATTTTTCGCAAGCCAGGTGAATTCCTGAATACAGTTCCTCCACCGCTTCGAGCGAGAATTTCGATGAAATTGCTATCGATACCGTGATTTGTTTTGGGGTAGCGTTCATGGCAAAAACATCCGAAAGATTAACCACTACCGCTTTGTAGCCCAGGTGTTTCAGCGGAACGTACATCAGGTTAAAATGAATTCCTTCAGTTAACAGGTCAGTAGTTACCACAATTTTTTTATCCGGATAGCTCAACACGGCGGCATCGTCGCCAACACCTTTCAGCGAGCTGGTATTTTTTAATTGTATCTTTTCTGTCAGTCGGGCAATCAGTCCAAACTCACCAAGTTCGGCAAGAGGGGTTCGTTTTTGTTTGTTTTCCATGTTAAATATTCAGACTTGTAGGTATTTATTACCTGCAAACTTTCGACAAAAATAGCTTTACTTCCTTATCTTTGCAATTTATTTTAAACAGTCGGTGAGCACGATTGTTAATAGCACTGTAATTCAGAAGAGAGAAACAGACGATCATGGAAAACCAGGATAAATTATTAAGCGATATAACAACGAAGGAATACGAATATGGTTTTGTAACCGATATCGATACCGACGTTATTCCGAAGGGCTTGAACGAAGATGTTGTCAGGCTGATTTCGATGAAGAAGAATGAACCCGAATTTATGCTTGAGTTCAGGCTGAAAGCATACCGCGAATGGTTGAAAATGAAAGCTCCGGAATGGGCGTATTTAAAGATCCCGCCGATTGACTTTCAGGAAACCATTTATTATGCAGCACCGCGAACCAGCCCTAAATACCAGAGTTTGGACGAGGTTGATCCGGAGTTGCTCGAAACATTTAAAAAACTCGGAATCCCGATTGAAGAGCAGAAGCATTTGGCCGGAGTGGCGGTTGATGTGGTGATGGACAGCGTTTCGGTAACTACGACTTTTAAAAAGGTGCTGGCCGAAAAAGGAATTATTTTCTGTTCGTTCAGCGAGGCTTTAAATGAGCATCCGGACCTGATTAAAAAATACCTCGGAATGGCCGTTCCGACCACCGATAACTTCTTCGCAGCGTTGAATTCGGCCGTTTTTTCTGACGGATCGTTCTGCTACATCCCGAAAGGTGTTCGTTGCCCGATGGAACTTTCCACCTATTTCAGGATAAACACAGCAGGAACCGGCCAGTTTGAGCGCACACTGATTATTGCTGAGGACGACAGCTATGTGAGTTACCTCGAAGGTTGTACCGCCCCGATGCGCGACGAAAATCAGCTTCATGCTGCCGTAGTCGAAATCATTGCACTGGATCGTGCCGAAGTGAAATATTCAACCGTTCAGAACTGGTATCCGGGCGATAAAAACGGATTGGGCGGAATCTACAACTTCGTAACCAAACGTGGAATTTGCAGAGGCGAATCCTCAAAAATAAGCTGGACCCAAGTCGAAACCGGATCAGCCATTACCTGGAAATACCCCAGTTGTGTGCTGATTGGCGATAATTCGGTAGGAGAATTCAACTCGGTAGCTTTGACGAATCATCATCAACAGGCCGATACCGGAACAAAAATGATCCACATCGGGAAAAACACCAAAAGTACGATTGTCTCGAAAGGTATTTCGGCCGGAAAGAGCGACAATTCGTATCGCGGACTGGTGAAAGTAATGCCCGGAGCAACCAATGCCCGCAATTTTTCGCAGTGCGACTCGCTGTTGCTGGGTTCAACCTGCGGCGCGCATACCTTCCCGTACATCGAAGTGGGAAACAAATCGTCGATTGTGGAGCACGAAGCAACCACCTCGAAAATTGGTGAGGACCAGATTTTTTATTGCAACCAACGCGGAATTTCTACGGAAGACGCCATTGGGATGATCGTTAACGGTTACGCCAAGGAGGTATTGAATAAACTACCTATGGAATTTGCCGTTGAAGCACAAAAATTACTGGCCATCAGCCTGGAAGGCAGCGTGGGGTAAAAGGAATATTAGAATGTTAGAATCCCGAATGGCGAATGATGAGTGTACTTATTCAAGATTCATGATTCGCCACTCAAGACTTGAAATTTGGAACTTGAAACTTGAAACTTTTTTATAATGCTATCAATAAAAAATTTACGTGCCTCGGTTGAAGGCAAAGAGATACTGAAAGGGATTAATCTGGAAGTAAAAGCTGGCGAAGTACATGCCATCATGGGGCCAAACGGTTCAGGAAAAAGTACGCTGGCCAATGTGTTGGCCGGAAAAGAAGATTACGAAATTCTCGAAGGGGAAGTAACTTATATGGGACAGGATTTGCTCGAACTTTCTCCTGAAGATCGCTCGCGCAGCGGCTTGTTCCTGAGTTTTCAGTATCCGGTTGAAATTCCGGGAGTACCGATGATTAGCTTTCTGAAAGCTTCGGTGAACGAGCACCGCAAGTTTAAAGGGCTGGAACCTTTAACTGCCGGAGAGTTCCTGAAACTGATGCGTGCCAAAAAGGAAATGCTTCATCTGGATTCTGAACTAACCAACCGTTCGGTGAACGAAGGTTTTTCAGGAGGGGAAAAGAAGAAAAACGAAATTTTCCAGATGGCCATGCTGGAACCTAAACTGGCTATTCTCGACGAAACCGACTCAGGTCTAGATATCGACGCCCTGCGCATTGTTGCCGAAGGCGTAAACACCCTGAAAAAGCCCGAGAATGCTACCATCGTAGTTACACACTATCAGCGGTTGCTCGATTATATTGTGCCCGACTTCGTGCATGTATTGTACAACGGAAAGATTGTAAAATCAGGAGGAAAAGAACTGGCGCTGGAGCTGGAAGAAAAGGGCTACGACTGGATTAAAAACGGGAACGATCAATAACCATGAGCATCATTCATGAAAAAATATCGCAAACTGATCGGTTGGTTTCGCTGTTTGAACAAAACAAAGAAATCCTGAATCAGGGCTCATCGCCTATCCTGAACCGGATACGCGAAGTGTCAGTCAAACGTTTTGCCCAAATCGGAATTCCGGATTTTAAATACGAAGACTACAAATATACCAACCTGAAACCGGCATTTGAAAAGTCGTATCGTCAGGAACTGGTTCGCGAGTCGGGTTTAATTAACCTGAATGAAGTTTTCAAATGCAACATTCCGCAATTGGATACACATTTGGTTTTTCTGGTAAACGGGTGGTTTTACAGTGGAAATAATCCGGCAGCAGCGTTGCCCAAAGGAGTGGTTTTGGGAAGCCTGGAGCAGATTGCCAACGAACAGCCCGAATTGTTGCAGAATTACCTGAACCGGCAGGCTGGCTTGTCAAACGATCCGATGGTGGCGCTGAATACCGCTTTTGCCAAAGACGGTTTTTTTATCCACATTCCGAAAGGTGCGGTCATTGAAAAACCAATTCAAATCATTAACCTGCTGAGTTCCGACGATAATTTGATGGCCACACAGCGGAATCTGATTGTTGCCGAAGCCGGGAGCCAGGTTAAAGTGTTGGTTTGCGACCATACGTTAACATCTGCTTCGTTTCTGTACAACTCGGTTTCTGAAGTATTTGTCGGCGAAGATGCTTTGGTTGATGTTTATACCATCCAGAATCACCACAATCAATCTACGACCATCAATTCTTCGTTCTACAGGTTGCAGCGTAATTCCAACCTGGTTACCGGAACGGTTAGCCTTCATGGTGGACTAATCCGCAACAATTTGAAAGTTACCTTTAACGGCGATCATTCGGAAGCCAATGTGAATGGTATTTCGTTTACAGATAAAAAACAGCATGTCGATAATTTTACGATGATCGAACATGCGATGCCCAACTGTTTGAGCAATCAGATTTATAAGAATATACTGGACGATGAGTCAACCGGTGCTTTTGCAGGCCGTATTCATGTGGCCCGCGATGCCCAGCAAACGAATGCTTTCCAGCGAAACAACAATGTGTTGTTGTCCGACAAAGCGCGGATGCAGACCAAACCTCAGCTCATTATTGATGCCGATGATGTGAAATGCAGTCACGGTGCCACGGTTGGTCAGATTAACGAAGAAGCTTTGTTTTTCCTCCGTGCGCGCGGAATAGGAGAGAAGGAAGCCCGGATGATGCTGATGAATGCTTTTGCCCGCGAAGTGGTTCAGAAGATCGGTATTGAGCCTTTACGCGACCGCATTGACGAGTTGATTGAAAAACGCCTGAAAGGTGAAATCAGCCGATGTCACGATTGTGATTACCAGTGTAACTGTTAGCAAAAAATAAAACGATAGGGAAGCCTTGCAGGAAACTGTGAGGCTTTTTTTGTGCGTGCTGCGCTTCCAAAGTTGCAAACTTCATCACGCGATGACTTTGTATAAGCAAAAAAACCGTCTTAAAACTAAGACGGTTCCTGTATATGATTTTGTAAAAAATCTCTTATTAGATCTTGTTCAGGTGTAAAACCAAAGAAGATTTTAAGTTGGCAGCTTTGTTTTTGTGAATGACATTCTTTTTAGCAAGTTTGTCAATCATCGAAACTACTTTAGGAAGAGCTTCAGCAACTACTTCTTTGCTAGTTTCAAGGCGTAATTTTTTTACTGCATTACGCATGGTTTTGGCATAGTATTTATTCTGCAAGGTTTTTACCTCGTCTTGTTTAATTCTCTTCTTTGCCGATTTATGATGTGCCATCTTTTAAGTCCTAAATTGTTAAAATTTATTTGTAGCCCGTAGGGGATTCGAACCCCTGCTACCAGGATGAAAACCTGGCGTCCTAACCCCTAGACGAACGGGCCAACTTGTTTATTCCCTGATTTTGGGACTGCAAAAATAATTCATTTTTTCTAGCCACCAAACTTTTTGAGAAATTTTTTACCAAAAATCCTTCAGCTTCGTTTAGCTGCCGGCGTTTTTATTTTGGCGATGCAAAGAAAATTAAGTTTTTTGAAAGAACAAACAAAAGAGCAAAAAAAATTATCGCCATTCTACAATTGTTCCCCGCCCTTTTTGTAGCAGCTTTTCCGGCATTGATGCAACTATTTCTTTCCAAAGCAATTCCACCAGTTTATACTTGGCAAAGTGTCTGGAGAATACCAGGCTGACTTCGCGAAGCGGATTAATGTCGGTGAACGTGCGCACATGATCGAACCGGGCTTCGCTCATTCCGATGGTGGCCAATTCTGGAATAATGGTCATTCCGCCTTCTTTGTCGATGATGTTCATGACCGTTTCCAGCGATCCTGCTTCGAAATGGAATGGCAGTGCCGTGTTTGCAGCTCCTTTGAATGAACAGAGGTTAATGACCTGATCGCGGAAGCAATGCCCGTCGCTCAGCAACCATATTTCGGGAGTTGCAATGTCTTTCAGCTTAATGTTTGGTTTCTGGGCGAGTGGATGATCGTCGTGAAGGTAAAGCAGCATTCCTTCATAAAAAATGGGCTTCTCGTTGATGCGGTCTTCGTGCAACGGGGTAACCAGAATCCCTACATCGAGCAAATCGCGGTGCAGACGATCGATAATATTGGCCGTGGTCAGCTCTTCAACCTTAATGTTGATGTTGGGGTACCTGCGTTTGTAGTTTCCGATGAACAAAGGCAGCAGATAGGGCGCCAAAGTTGGAATAATCCCGATTTTAAGTTCGCCCGAAATCAGGTTTTTATGCTCTTTGATAATGTTGTTTATTTTCTGCGATTCCTGAAGCGCAATACGGGCCTGATCAATAATCCGGCGACCCACATCCGTTGGGATCAGTGGTTGTTTGCTGCGATCGAAAATGATAACTTCCAGGTCTTCCTCCAGCTTTTTTATTTGCATACTCAAAGTTGGTTGGGTAATGAAGCAGTTTTCGGCAGCGCGTCCGAAATGCCTGAAAGTGTCAACAGCAACAATATATTCAAGTTGGGTTAAGGTGATCATGGTGTCATTAAATTTGGTCAGCTAAATATAAGTAAAAAGTCAACTTCACAGCTAAGGTCGCGGGCAAATAAAAATTAGCGGAGAATTAGGTTCCCTGAATGTTTTTCCCGAAAAGCATTTGCCGCTGCCATTCGAATAAGGCTACCGCAAGGGCGTGCGATACATTCATTGATTTGCATTTCCCGGTCATTGGTATATGTACCTGTGAGTTGCATTTATCCAGAAGATCATCGGGGAGGCCATTCCGCTCGTTCCCCAGCAGGAATACGATTTTTTCAGGAAGGTTGGTCGTAAAAATGTTTGTCGATTCGTTGCTGGTCTCAATAGCTACCAATTGGTATTCAGGGTTTAGCTGGCTGAAGAAATTTTCAGGCGTAATAAACGAAAGCTGCACATGGTTAAAGCTTAACCCGGCTGTTTTCCTGATTGACGACATTCGGAGGTGAAAATCTTCGCCCAGAATATAAACATCTTCGGCTCCAACATTATCGGCCAGCCTGATCAGATTCCCGATATTTTCAGGATTAATGATTTGCCAGGCTGCAATAATTGGTTTATTTGGCAGTTCCTGATAACTTTGGGCATTGAAAAAAACTACAGAATTTGTTTCCATCGTTCGTAGAATATCTTTTTCTTTGAAACGCAAATGACAGGTTTTTTAAACTGAAAACAATGGGGAATATTAAAATAGTTGCAGGTATTTTGTTTCTTGTCGTGCTTTTCTCGTGCGGAAAATCATACAAAAAGCGGGCTGCCGAAAAATTTGAGCAAGCTTCCGGTTTTTATGAAAAGGGTGATACGCTTTCGGCTCTTCAATACCTCGATTCTATCCCGCTTAACTTTCCGGAGGCTTTTGAAACGCTTGAAAAGGCAAAATCGCTTACCAAAAAGATCAATTCCGAGATTTTGTTTCGCAAACAGGATCAGTACGATCAGCTTAGTTCTACATTTACTGAGCTTGAAAAATCATTCGATACCGAGAAAACGGAATTCGACCGTTTTCTGCAATACATACCCAAACGGCAAAACTTCGAACGCCGCTGGAATCAATCGTTTATCCAATTGCACCTCGACGAAAGGGGAGAACTTTATATTTCGAGTAATTATTACGGGGCCGAGTGGTTAAATCACGTTGGATTACGCGTTTACGACGGTGTTTTTCAGGCTAAAACCGACACGGTTGCTTTGGACGATCCGAATAACCACCACAGCGAATTTATGAATACGCATTGGGAAAAAGTGAGCTACAAAAATGGCAAAGACAATGGCGTAATCCAGTTTATTGCTGAAAATGCTGATCGCAACCTGAAGGCTGTTTTTCTTGGGAAACGTATGTATTACATTGTTCTTGAGCAGTTTGATAAACAGGCTGTAAAAGATGCCTTAGCTTTGTCGAATGCCTTAAAACTTAAAGCTCAGCTCGAAAAAGAAATCAAGGATCTTCAATCGAAGGTTCGGTAATTACGATTCTGGCGTGTCGTGGTTCTACTTTCCCATGAACTTCCTGATTTCAGCGGCCAGATCGTTCGATAATTTTAAAGCCGATTCTTTGTTTAAGTGGCTGCCATCATACGTTTGATACCGGTTGGGGTTGAAATCGACCCAATGACCTCCGGCTTCTTTAAACTGTGCTTTTATTGATGCTTCATTGTACAACCCCATCGTGTCTTCCAGCATCCGCATGGGAGCCGAAACGGGAGGGCGAAACCCGATTACTTTAATTCCCTTTTCATTCCAGGCATTTACTTGCCTGATGAGTTCGCGGATGTATGGCTCTTTAACTTTGTAGGTGGTAAAATCCTGAATATAGGATGGTATGGCTTCGGTTGTGTCAGCAGGAAACTTTTCGGATTCGACATATCCATTGGGATAATATTCATTCCGGTAATAACTGTCCTGTTTTTTGTTTTTCAATAGATTCCAGATGGCTTCAGGAGTTGTTGCCGAGAAGTGGTAAAGTATTCCATTCAGGTATAACCGTTCAAAAATGTCTTCCCGTGGCCTGGTTTTCTCTTGCCAGAACTGCACATTTTTTCGCGAATAATCTGTTATGCTGTTCGGTGTTACGCCTAATACAATCAACGCATCACGGCTATTCTTTGCTAATTTTTGAGTGGCCATTTCAAACATGTCGGTATTTAAACCACCATCCGAATAGCCAAAGTTTAAAATCTTCTTTCCGGGCAACTGTTTTTCCATTTCTGCGGGAGATACTCCCCGGTAAATACGCGAATCGCCCATGATGACAATGTCGTAAACCGCTGGGGCAAAGGTTTTCCGGGTCCAAAATTGATCCCGGAGATATTTTTCTTTATCCTTGGGCATCACGAAGCTTAACGATCCAATCAAGACGGATGCAATAACCAGTGTAAGCGCTATATTTGGATTCTGCTTCATGCCTATCAAAATTGAAAGTATATAAATTCGCTTCCTGTGCCACGGAAATAAATAACGGCGGTAATTAGAGCGGCGTATAGAAACACCTCAAACCACATCCACTTCTTCGAATCCCAGTTGATCCTGTCTTTTATGCCCAAAGCAACGATTAACTCCCGAATGATCATGATGGAGATGAATAGGGTGCCGTTCAGTCCCCAGCCTGGGTTAATCGGGCCGGTAAAGGCAAACATGGTCTTTATAATTTCAAATGCCTGCCCCATTGATTCCGCTCTAAAGAAAACCCATGCGACCAGAACCTGAACGGTAACCAGAAACCAGGCTGCAACTTTTAATATGCTGAATTTATTAAACACAGCAGGCCAGCCGAGTATTCTTTCGATTGAAAGGAAAAAGCCATGAATTCCACCCCATGCGATATAGGTCCAGGCTGCTCCATGCCACAATCCTGAAATCAGCATGGTAATCCACATGTTTAAGTGGGGTTGAAACTTATTTCCCGTGTTTCCCCCAAGCGGAATATACAGGTAATCGCGAAACCAGGTTGAGAGCGAAATGTGCCAGCGAGACCAAAACTCTCGTAATGAAGTGGAATTGTAAGGGTGGTTAAAGTTATCGGGAAAATCGTAACCCATCCATTTGGCCAGGCCCCGGGCAATGTCGCTGTACCCGGCAAAGTCGCAGTAAATCTGAAAAGCAAATGCGATAATGATGCCCCACCAGTAAAACGACGATGCGTTTGTTTCGGGTGAGCTGAAGGCCGTGACAACTATTGGTGCCAGATTGTCGGCAATCACCATTTTCTTAAAATAACCTTTCACTACAAGCCTGAATCCGTTCCATAATTCTTCTTTGGAAACGACAGTGACTTTCAGGAGTTGAGGTAGCATTTCTTTTGCACGGAGTATAGGGCCTGCTACCAGTTGCGGAAACATGGAGAGGAATGCAAAGAAATGAATGATGTTTTTGGTGGGTGCGAACTTACGTTGGTAAACATCAATGGTGTAACTCATGCTTTGAAACGTGTAGAAACTAATACCAACTGGTGTAATCCAAAAGAATTCTGGAATATGGTTGGCCAAAGCATAAGAACCACTCAGTGAGAATAACGCATCAATGTTCTGAGCAATGAATCCTGAATATTTAAATATAGCCAGTGATCCAATGTTGGCGATCATCGAGAGGATGAGCAGCAGTTTTCGGTGCTTCTCATCCCGATCCATAGCCAATGCCGCCACAAAATCAATCAATCCACTGAAGATGATCAGGAAGAGGAAACGCCAATCCCACCATCCGTAGAAAAAAAACGACATGGCCGTAAGCCAAAGCAACCGACCTTTTACCCGGGATCCAATGATTTTTGAACCCACAAAAAAGACCAAAGCAAAGGCAACAAATATGAGCGAGTTAAAAAGCATCGTTTGGTTTGGAGATCAAAAATAGAATTTTCCTGAAAGCTCCCCGAACTATGCCCGATAGGTTTGGTAAATTTAGTTTCAGGTATTTAGGTGGAATGGATCAAATCAGTTTCTGGATTTCTTCGGCCGGGCGCGCCAGAACGGCATGTGTGCCTTTAATTACCAATGGCCGTTGAATCAATTTTGGATTTTTAACCAGGATGTCGATCCATTCTTCCGTAGTAAATTCTTTCCCTTTAAACTGCGCCTTGTATAATTCTTCGGTGGTACGGATTATATCGGTAACCTTAAGTCCCGATTTGGTCAGGAATTCTTTTATTTCACGGGGCGTAATCCCGTTTTTCATGTAGTCGATAACTTCAATTTCGAATCCTCTTTCTTCAAGATACTTGAGTCCTTCGCGACTTTTTGAGCATCGTGGGTTGTGGTAGATTTTCATGTTATTCTGGTGTCTTTTTTTGATGTAATTGTGATATTCTTCCTGTGCACGATGGCGTTGCCCATTGTTGGGATTGTTGTACCGGTTGCTCAGCTCGTTGTCCAGGATTCGGGCCTTGGTGTTATCGCGCAACTGTATCCGAAGCAATTCCTTAAGTTCTGTCCTGATTTCGGGGGAATAGATCGGGCAGGCCACTTCAATGCGGCGGTCGAGGTTGCGGGGCATCCAGTCGGCTGACGAAATGTAAATATCTTCTTTTCCGCCATTGGCAAACAGCAAAACGCGGGTGTGCTCCAGAAATTTATCGACGATACTGAAAGCCTCAATGTTTTTGCTCAACGTTGGATCGCCCGTTTTAAGTCCAAAAATCCCGCGGATAATGAGCTGTATTTTTACTCCGGCCTGGCTGGCTTCGTAAAGTTTATCAATCATGATCTGATCAATCAGGCTATTCATTTTCAAGATCATATAGGCCTTCTTTCCTTTTTTTGCATTCGCAATTTCCTGATCGATTTTGCGGATAAAGAAATTACGCATGGTAAACGGGCTTACAATAATCTGTTTGAAATTAAAATGCCGGTAAGTGTGTTTGAAGAATTCAAACATATTGGCCACATCATTAGATATTTCCGGATCGGCTGTCAGCAATCCTTTGTCCGCATAAACCCGGGCGGTTCCTTCATGGAAGTTTCCGGTTCCGATATAGGCATAATTGCGCAGGCCGTTTTTTTCTTTGCGCTGAACCCAGGCCAGTTTACTGTGTATTTTTAATCCCGGAATC